>JAHHHH010000128.1 GCA_019359415.1 Iphinoe sp. HA4291-MV1
ACACGGGTCAGATTGCTAGGGTATGCTTTACTCATGTTGCTCTCTCAGTGCTGTCTATTATCTATTAACAGCGTATACTGAGAGAGCTTTTTTACTATTTCTCCGACTTTTCAAACAGCCTCTTAGGCTGAGTAAGCGTGCTGTAGGCGTCTCCCGCTGTAGGGAACTGGTGTTGGGGTTAAACTCGCTATTTTTTAAGCAGAATGTTTATGCAAGACGGTTATTGTAAGTAACCAAACAGAATTAATTACATATTGATTCTTGACGGAGCAAGAATTTCAGATCAGATTTTGTGTAATTAATTGTGTGCGACTACTTATTGTTACTTGTAACCCCTATGATGAAATCAAAGCGCTGATTAAATTCTCGAACCCATACCCTCATAAAAATTTTTGAAGTTCTGAGAGTCTTATCAAGTCGAAGCTTTTTTGTTTGAGTACATAAGTAATTAACATTAATTCGCCTAATTTTTCTAATGAGATACTAAAAAGGCAAGATTAGTTTTTCTTCAAAACAGCTAAACGTAGCAAATGAATTATATAACCTAGAATGAAACAAAGGTTGAAGACAAATATTGATTTAAGATTTTGCTTTATTGGTAGCAACTGCACAATCTGGTTTGTCTTCGGCGAGTCATAAGTTTTAGATTCATTACGTTTCAATCAAGTGAGCCAAAAAGTGTAGTAGCTACTTACGTCTCACAAGTGCATTACATCCGTTTTGATATGACTGCTGCTCATAGTCTGTATTGCTCGTTGCTCAAAAAGAAAACAAAACTTGCATCACGCTAGTAGGAACAGATAACCGCGTAGCTATCACAGCAGGCGGTTATCTAACAGGAGAAATCATGGAAAAAACCTTTGCAACAATAGATGGAAATGAGGCTGTTGCCCGTGTTGCTTACCGCTTAAATGAAGTGATTGCTATTTATCCTATCACTCCCTCATCGTCAATGGGTGAATGGGCAGATACCTGGTCCTCTGAAGAACGTCCTAATCTATGGGGTACTGTTCCAAGTGTGATCGAAATGCAAAGTGAAGGCGGGGCAGCGGCTGCAGTGCATGGAGCATTGCAAACGGGTTGTCTGACGACGACTTTTACATCATCCCAAGGATTACTGTTGATGATTCCCAACCTGTACAAAATAGCAGGTGAACTCACCAGTGCCGTTATTCACGTTGCAGCTCGCTCCTTAGCTACCCATGCTCTGTCAATTTTTGGTGACCATAGTGATGTAATGGCTGCCCGTGCGACTGGCTTTGCTTTGTTGTGTTCCGCTTCAGTCCAGGAAAGTCACGACTTTGCCCTCATTGCTCAAGCCGCCACCCTTCAGGCTCGAGTGCCATTTATGCACTTCTTTGATGGCTTCCGCACCTCTCACGAAATTCAGAAAGTTCAACTCCTAAAAGACAGCGACTTTCAAGCGCTTATTGATGATGAACTGGTATTTGCCCATCGCGATCGCGCTTTAACCCCAGATCGTCCAGTGTTGCGGGGAACCGCCCAAAACCCTGATGTTTACTTTCAGTCTCGCGAAGGCATTAATCCTTATTACAACGTCTGTCCCGATATTGTCCAACAAGCGATGGATAAATTTGGGGAACTCACACGACGACATTACCACATCTTTGAATACCACGGTGTCTCTGATGCAGAACGAGTTATCGTACTCATGGGTTCTGCTTGTGAAACAGTGCATGAAACGGTAGATTATCTCAACGCTTGTGGAGAAAAGGTTGGTGTTCTCAAAGTCAGACTCTTCCGTCCTTTTGATGTCAAACGGTTTGTAGAAGTTCTACCTATCACCACCAAAGCAATAGCAGTCCTTGATCGGACCAAAGAACCTGGGAGCGCAGGTGAACCCCTTTATTTAGATGTCGTCACTGCTATTCACGAAACTTGGGGAGATAGAGAGAGGGGGAGTGGAAGAATTTCTCTTCTTCCTAGAGTTATCGGTGGTCGTTACGGTCTTTCCTCCAAAGAATTTACCCCAGCGATGGTGCGAGCAGTTTTTGAAAACCTGACTCAGGAGAAATCAAAAAATCACTTTACCATCGGTATTAACGACGACGTCAGTCACACCTCTTTGACATTTGACCCCAACTTTTCTACTGAACCGGATCACGTTGTGCGGGCAATGTTCTATGGGTTAGGTTCCGATGGTACAGTTGGGGCAAACAAAAACTCAATCAAGATTATTGGTGAAGAAACCGACAACTACGCCCAAGGCTACTTTGTTTACGATTCAAAAAAATCCGGTTCAATAACTGTATCACACCTGCGCTTCGGTCCACAACCAATTCGCTCAACTTACCTCATTGAGGTAGCCAACTTTATTGGTTGCCATCAGTGGGTATTCTTAGAACGCATTGATGTGCTAAAGTCCGCTGTTGTTGGGGCAACATTCCTGCTTAACAGTCCTCATAATGCTGATACTGTTTGGGAACATCTCCCAGTGGAAGTGCAAGAGCAAATTATTAGCAAGCAACTTAAGTTGTATGTCATCAATGCCAACAAGGTTGCCAGTGAAAGTGGTATGGGGGGACGGATTAACACCATAATGCAGGTGTGCTTCTTTGCCTTAGCAGGTGTCTTACCACAAGAAGAAGCGATCGCCAAAATCAAGCAAGCGATCAAAAAAACCTACGGCAAAAAAGGAACGGAAGTTGTCCGCAAAAACTTAGAAGCTGTAGACAAAACTTTAGAAAATTTGCATAAAGTCGAAGTAAACACAGGAGAGATTACTTCCTCATCCCCCTCATTCCCTCACCTCCCCGTCAGTGCACCAGAATTCATACGGGAAGTTCTCGGTAAAATCATGACATGGCAGGGGGATGAATTACCCGTCAGTGCGTTCCCTGCAGATGGCACTTTTCCCACAGGGACTGCCAAATGGGAAAAACGCAATGTGGCACAAGAAATTCCTGTTTGGGACCCTGATGTTTGTGTACAGTGCAACAAGTGTGTTATCGTTTGTCCTCACAGTGTCATTCGTAGTAAGGTTTATCAAGCGAGTGAATTAGCTAACGCTCCAGCAACTTTTAAATCACTCAGCGCCAAAGACAAAGACTTTCCGGGACAGAAGTTTACGATTCAAGTCGCCCCAGAAGACTGTACAGGATGTGGTATCTGTGTAGATGTTTGCCCTGCCAAGAATAAATCTTTGCCAGAACGCAAGGCAATTTATATGGAACCGCAGTTGCCTTTGCGGGAGCAAGAGCGCGAAAACTGGAATTTCTTCTTAAGTTTGCCAAATCCTGACCGTCGGCAACTTAAATGCAATCAAGTTCGCCAACAACAACTTCAAGAACCATTGTTTGAATTTTCTGGTGCTTGTGCTGGTTGTGGTGAAACGCCTTACCTAAAATTGTTAACACAATTGTTTGGTGATCGCGCAATTATTGCCAATGCTACAGGTTGTTCTTCAATTTACGGTGGAAACCTACCGACAACTCCTTGGACAACAAACGCCGAAGGAAAAGGTCCTGCATGGTCTAATAGCTTGTTTGAAGATAACGCTGAATTTGGTTTTGGTTTCCGCCTCTCCTTAGATAAACATGCCGAATTTGCTGCTGAACTTCTGCAAAAACTAAGTGCTGAAATTGGCGACGATAACCTTGTTCAGTCTATCCTCAAGCAAGAGCAAAAAACCGAAGCAGATACCTATGAGCAACGGGAACGGATTAAGCTGCTAAAACAAAGGTTAGATCAGCTGCTAGAGAGTGAAGGAGACGCAAAGACGCCGAAACATCAGGACGTGGAGAGTTTTACAATCGAAAATTTAAAATCTCAAATCATAACCGCAGATGCACGCGGATACACGCAGATGCAACAGCCAAATATTGGCGTACATTCGCATCCATCTGTAGTTCAAACTTTAACATCTCAAATTGTACCTACAAAACTAAATAAATATACGCAGATACAACACATGAATATCTGTGTCCATCCGCGTCCATCTGCGGTTCAAAATCTCAAATTTCAAATTCAAAATCTTAAATCAATTGCTGATTACCTAGTTAAGAAAAGTGTTTGGATTGTCGGTGGTGATGGTTGGGCATATGACATTGATTTCGGTGGACTCGACCATGTACTTGCTAGCGATCGCAACGTAAATATCTTAGTTATGGATACCGAAGTTTATTCTAACACAGGTGGTCAATCTTCCAAAGCGACTCCACGAGCAGCAGTTGCTAAGTTTGCCGCTAATGGCAAGCCAGCAGCTAAGAAAGACTTGGGACTAATTGCTATGACCTACGGTCATGTTTACGTGGCAAGTGTAGCACTTGGTGCACGAGATGAACATACCCTCAAGGCATTTTTGGAAGCAGAGGCTTACGATGGACCATCACTCATTATTGCCTATAGCCACTGCATTGCTCATGGTATCGACATGACTACAGCAATGAGTCATCAAAAGGCGTTGGTAGAATCAGGTCGTTGGTTGCTATATCGGTATAATCCTGACTTACGCAAAGAGGGTAAGAATCCTTTGCAATTGGATATGCGATCGCCCAAACAAGCAGTAGATCAGTCGATGTACCAAGAGAATCGCTTCAAAATACTCACTAAGAGTAAACCAACTCTTGCCAAACGCTTGTTGGAAGAAGCGCAAGCCGAGGTCGATGCTCGTTGGCAGATGTACGAATATTTAGCAGCGCGTCAAGTCTAGCTACTAATATGATGTCCGGTAAATTACCCATAATATGTCCGCAGCGAACGTTTCACTCGCAATGACGGTTATTTCATCTGGACATGATATAATAAGTCATAGAAAACACTAAGTAATGAAAAATTGCGGGGTTTGCAGGTATGCAAAATAAAAATGTACTACGCATACTTTGCACCCGTTGCTTCCTTAGTAATACTGTTATACAGAGTTTCCAGGCATACACATAAAAGCTGCTCTGGCAAGCTTAGTATCTGTAGCTGAGGCAGTGGTGCGTTGCAAAGCGTAAGCCCAGAAAGAGAGCTACGCGTTAGGGAACTCACCTAGATACCTGACTCTTCAATGGAACTCTGAAGCTCCTCGTTGTTGCAACAGCCATCCATACTCTAGCCAGTGAGCTTATCTGAACTGTATAGAGTACTTTGTGATGACTACTTGCTGTTATTGCTACTACAGATGTGTTAACCATGCATCATAATTTTTAGTTTATTGCGAGTAGGAAAAGTCAGTTCATTACTAAACAACTGATAAAAATTACAAAATTATACGGTTAAAGCTATAAGACTTTAAAAGGTAAAAAAAATAACTGCGTATATCTATCTTTCGGTAGATACAATTATTAATCGCAAGACAGATATCATCTGAAATAAGAAAAAGCTCAAAGAGTTAACAAACTCTACGTAACAATCGAAAGGAGAACTATGTATCAAGTACAAAAGCAAACAGTAACTAAAGTCAATAATGAAGTGGAGGAATGGGACTCAGAACTGGATGATACAGATTTAATGGCTGTAGTCGGTGGTTCTTCTGACTCTGACTCTGCACCTTATGGTCCTTTAATATATATAAAGAATCTAAGCATTCAGATTTCTGCATTTGGAGCAGGAGGTGGAGGAGGTTCGTCATATGAGTAGCGACTACTCTCTACGCATGCATAGAAGTTTTTGATACTAGATTCTCTATGGGAAAAACCTAAAGGCGAATCTGCGTTTATACTTTCCCTTTTGCACCTACCATATATTTTTAAGTACAAACCGTGTTGCTATTAATACGGTGTACATAGAAAGTCTAGCATCAGCTGAATGCAGGAGTGCTTCTAAAGTAGAGCAGCCAAATTAAACTTCATACCAAGTTGCAATTCCCAGGTAGAACCCGTCATTGCGAGCAAAACGAAGTGGAGCAAAGCAATCTCGATAACACAAACTACCATAACAGAACGCAACTTGGTATTCGCTTAGAAATTTATAAAAAACTACTTTTCTCATATACATTCAGTAGACCGAAAACTTTTGTCAGTCAACGCAAGAATGAGGGTTTGGGGCGATGTTTTGGGCACAGGGTCGAGCGATCGCTTACCTTAGCAGGAGAACTCATCTACAACCCTATTGCTCAAAACGCAGATGATACGGGCATTCTGGCGGATTGTATACAATCCGCCAGAATGCCCCAATGGTAAGCCTTCTAGAAATCTTTTCGGTCTACTGACATTTACATTTAGCTGAATTTAATTTTCCCAGTGAAAACTTGCTTTGCTGGTCCAGTCATATAAACCCGCTGATCGATTTCTGACCACTCAATCTGCAATGATCCTCCAGGAAGTTCCACCGTCGCTTTACGCTCGCACCTTAGCGTCAACACACCCGCCACCAACGACGCACAAGCACCCGTACCACACGCCAAAGTGATACCAGCCCCTCGTTCCCATACGCGCATTTTCACGTAATCAGAACGCACAACTTGGATAAATTCAGTATTTGTTCGTTGAGGAAAGGCTGGGTGATGCTCAAACTGCGAACCAATGACTTCCAGAGGAATTGCTGCAACATCTTCTACAAAGGTGATACAGTGAGGATTTCCCATACTAACGCAAGTGACATCCCAAGTTTTGCTTGCTACTTCTAGCGGTTGATTTATGACTTTTTCTTGAGATGGGCAAAGATTAGTGGGAATTTCACCAGCGAGTAGCTTGGGAATACCCATATCCACCTTAACTTGACCATCTAACATGAGTTGAGGTGTCATCACACCAGCTAGAGTATGAATGCGATATTGGTCACTTTTTTTGGCATTACCCTCCAAATCAGCCAAAAAAGCTGCCAAACAGCGAATTCCATTACCACACATTTCTGGTTCTGAACCATCGGAATTGAAAATTCGCATGGTGTAGTCAGTACCGTTTTCTCCAGGTAAGGCAAAAATGACACCATCAGCACCAATGCCAAAATGGCGATCGCACAACCAAACTGCTTGCTCTGGAGTGATGACAGGTGTTGCTGACGAGCGATTGTCAATCAATATGAAGTCATTGCCCAGACCGTGATACTTAGTAAATTCTATTGCCATTGCCAAAATCGATGAATTATATTTAAGTTTCACTTGTCTTAGTGTATTGCCTTTTGTTAGTTAATAACTAATGACTAATAACCAATGACTAATGACTATGATTACGGAATTTGATACCTCATTGCCTAGCTTTCGGCAAGTACAAAATCTGATACAACAGGCAGTCACAATTCAAATAAAACTGCTAACTGGCGACATATTGACTGGGAGAATTATATGGCAGGATTCTCAGTGTATGTGTCTTATGGATACAAGCAGCCAACAGACGACTGTTTGGAAGCATGCTATTGCATATATCCAACCTCAAGAATATTGACAGACTTCTAGGCTTGTGAAAATCTTATGATAGAGATTGGGGTGGCACTCGGCGGAATATTATGCTCCAAGCTTTGAGGAACGGCTCCTTTGCTCTAGCTATTAGCAGCGAAAGCATTGCTATCGTGTATTATATCATGTCCGGTTGATTAGTTGTGATTCCCGCAATATCTGCACCCCACCCCTTAATCCCCTCCCGTTAGTAAGGGGAGGGGCGGTTTTGGCGCAAGACAAAACCGGGGTGGGGTTGTGCGGGATTTATAAGCAATTAACCGGACATGATATGACCTGTTTGTCCAGGGTTGTACAGCGTAACACCGTCAGCTGATTTCCGGTTTCCAATACTTTCTTCTTTATCTGAAACAAGACATCCTTTCCCAATTTGGTATTAAAGATGGTTGATCCTGTTTTTCGACCTCTAAAGTTGGTGGTTGCTTTGGCACTATCTTGTTGTTTGCTGCTAGAAGGTTGTCACCCTAGCAAATTTAAAACCAAAGCGGCTCAGGTATCTCAAGTAGTTTTAGTTTCTCTGAGTGATCCAGCTACCTTTAACTATGCCACTAATGACTCTCCCTATAGTATTTTTCCTTTCATCTACAAGGGATTGATTAATGAGAATGCTTTTACTAATAAATTGGAGCCAGGATTGGCAGAGTCTTGGTCAATTTCTAGGGATCGCCAGCGAATTACTTTTATACTCAAACCAGGGTTAAAGTGGTCAGATGGCAAACCTCTGACAGCAGATGATATTGTCTTTACTTATCGAGATATTTACCTCAACAAAAAAATTCCCACTGTATATAGAGATTTTCTGCGTATTGGCAATAAAGAAGCTTTTCCAACGGTGCACAAACTCGACGACCAGCGAATTGAGTTTACCTTACCAGAACCTTTTGCTCCTTTTTTAAGAAACATAGAAAAACTGGCAATTCTTCCAGATCATGCATTGCGCTCCTCTGTGCTAACCACTGATGCTAAAGGCAATCCTCAATTTTTATCAACTTGGGGAACCAACACCCCTCCTGAAAAAATTATTAGCAATGGTCCCTACCAGATAGAAAGTTATACTCCATCTGAGCGAGTCATCTTACGACGCAACCCCCACTACTGGCGGCAAAATGCTCAGGGAAATCCTCAGCCGTATATTGAACGCATTATCTGGCAAATTATTTCATCAACTGACAACCAGTTGCTAAAATTCCGCTCTGGGGAACTGGATAGTCTGAATGTGACACCATCAGTCTTCAGGTTACTGAAGAAGGAGGAAAAGCGAGGAAAATACACTATTTATAACGGCGGACTTGATGGTGGTTTTTCGTTTGTTGGTTTCAATCTCAATCAAGCTCGCAATGCCAAAGGACAGCCTTTTGTAAACCCAATCAAGTCTCGGTGGTTTAATAACTTGGCTTTTAGGCAAGCAGTCGCCTATGCTATTAACCGTAAACGCATGAAAACTAATATCTATCAAGGGCTAGGTGAAGTACAACATTCGACCATAGCGGTGCAAAGTCCTTATTACCTGTCACCAACAGCAGGGTTAAAGGTTTACGATTACAATCCAGAGAAAGCAAAGCAAATGTTGCTAGAGACTGGTTTCAAGTACAATTCTCAAAAAGAATTGATAGATCAGGATGGGAGGCGGGTACAATTCAACCTCCTGGTGAAATCAGAGGATCAGCCACGGATAGATACAGCCGTGCAAATCCAACAAGATTTAAGCCAGATCGGTATTAAAGCTGATCTGCAGGTAGTCAAATTTAACGTCGTGCTGAAAAAGTTGCTCTCCAGTCGAGATTGGGATTGTTATGTAGGTGCATTTGGCGTTCCTGGTGCAGATGTGGAACCTAACTTTCTATCATTGTTCTGGACGAGCCTTGGCTCGTTTCATCAATTCAACCAAGGTACTCAACCAGGAGAACCACCGCTCAAAGGGTGGGTAGTTTCTGATTGGGAGAGGGAAATAGACAGTCTTTTCAGCGCAGGAGCCAAAGAACTAGCTGACTTTTCCCGTTAAGTCGTGAAACAACGAAATAGCAAGGGTTTCAAAATATCTTTTATTCTCAACAACTTAAGTTTAATGACAATAAATCACGAGAGAATAGGGCTTTGTGCTAAGGGTATAGTAAGCGATGGCTCCATCAAAGAGATAACGGGAAAAGTCAGAAAGAACTAGATGAGAGCAAGCGCAAAGCGATTTATGGCAAATTCCAGCAAATTGTTGCCGAACAGTTACCTGTGTTTTGCCTAGTGAATCCTATGTCATTTCAAGCAGTGCGCGATCGCATCGAGCCAATCAAATATTCTAGTTTAGGGTCAGTTTTCTGGAACATTGATGAATGGAAAATAGCTAATGACTGATGAGTGATCATCAGTAAATCGAAAAGTTTTCCCGCAGGTGCTTATACCTATCTTCCTCAAAAACCATCTCTCGATATTTATCCCAAAGACTGACCTGCTCTACCTCCTGCTATTTTTTAGCTCCGTTGAACTCACGTTAAACTAATCCAACAAACTATCCATTGGCAAAAACTCTTTCAGTGCTTCAGCTTCGCCTGCTTTTACGACTGGAATAGATAGCGGTATTTCGCTTCCTGGAGCAAACAAGTGTACAAGTTGATTCAGAGAAGGCAAATTTCCGCACAATAAAACTTGGTCGCGGACTTGCAAGTCCTTGCTAGCATCGGGAAAACGGATAAACTTACCATTTCGTCGTATCGACTGCACCATGACCCCATATTTGTTGCGGATATCCAAATCTGCAAGGGTTTTCCCAACCACTGGACTATCAGTACTGATGGTGACCCACTGACAAGCACTGTTTTCTCCCGGAACAGCAGCCTGACCTTTGGCGAATTCATCCAAAGCCGCCAATTCTTCATCAGAACCAACAACCAAAAGGCGATCGCCTTCTTCCAATTTAGTTTGAGATGGAGGATAATCTATTTCCTCACCTCCTTCACGACGAATTGCCATCAAACTCGCCCCTGTTAAGTAGCGCATATCCGCTTCATCTAAGGTCATACCGACCAGAGGTGAACCAGATGGTAAAGGATACCAACGTTTATTAAGGTCTTGAGTTGCTTGTCGTAAATCACGAGAAACCTCAGACGCCGATTGCTCCGGTCGCAGATCCAAATAATGACGATTGCGAATTTCCTGCATTTCTCGCTGCACGACAGCAGGTGACAAGCCCAAATCAGTTAACATGTAAGCCGCCATTTCCAAACTAGCTTCAAACTCTGGCTGCACAACTTCTCGCGCTCCCAGTTGATAAAGTACCTCAATACTTTTATCGTTGGTGGCGCGAACAACAACATCTAAATCAGGAGACGCTTCTAAAGCGCGTTTGAGACAAAGACGAGTACTCATAGGGTCAGGAAGTGCGATCGCCATTCCTCGTGCTGTGTTGACTCCAGCAGTTTCTAAAACGTGAAAACTTACACAATTACCATAAATATAAGGAACTCCAGCTTCGCGCAACTGCTGAATTTGGCTTTCTGCCTGATCAACCACCACGATAGGCAAATTGTGCTGCTGTAGCAATTTCACCAAATTGCGTCCCACTCGCCCATAGCCGCAGACAACCACATGGTCTTTCATAGGCAGTTCTTCAGCAACTTCTAAGGGCTTACCCTCTCCGTTGAAATAGGGCTTTAGCCAAGGCATTGATTCTAGCCAGTTAAATACAATTGGAACCAAACGCAGCACGAAGGGTGTCAGCACTAATGTTACCGCTGTCGTTCCTAAAGTCAACAAATAGACTCGTCGTGAAACTAAACCCAGTGCTTGTCCTTCGCTGGCGAGAACAAAGGAAAATTCCCCAATTTGAGCTAGTCCTAACCCGACAATTAATGCCGTTTTCAACGGGTAGCGGAACAATTTTACGAGTGGCGTGATAATTAAACATTTACCAATCAATACCAGTGTCACCAGTCCCAGAATCAATTGCAGATTGTTCCATAAAAACACTGGGTCGATTAACATCCCAATGGAGGCAAAAAATAAACTGGCAAAAATATCTCGCAATGGCTCAACATATGTCAAGGTTTGGTCAGCATATTCCACTTCTGAAATCATCAAGCCAGCGACAAACGCCCCCATTTCAATTGAAAGACCCAAATACTCTGTCAGTAGGGCAATACCTAAACACAGCGCCACCACGCCTAATAAAAATAATTCTCGGCTTTCAGTACGAGCAAGCACTCGTAATAAATGAGGGATGAGCCAAATCCCTGCAACAACTGCACCAGCAGCAAATAAACCAATCCGCAATAGTGCCAATAAAACTGCTATGACAAGTGTTTCTCCAGGTTGGTGAAGAGCTGGTAAGACTGCGATCATCAGTCCTAGCGCCAAATCCTGAACAACCAGAATTCCCAGCATAACCTGTCCGTGGGGCGTTTCCGTTTCATTACGCTCCATCAAACACTTGAGAACAACTGCAGTGGAAGACAAAGACAAAATTGCTCCCAAAAATATGCCTTTAGCTGGTAGATATGCCCAAGCTCCTACGGCTCCACAGACCAAAACCGTGATCACGATTGTCAGGGCAATTTGTAGTGCTCCTCCCCCAAGCGCGATCGCCTGAACTTTCTTAAGTTCTGTAAAGGAAAACTCCACTCCTAAGGCAAATAGTAAAAAGGCGACTCCGAACTGAGCCAAAGTTTCTACTTGAATCAATTCTTTAATAACTCCCAGTCCGGTTGGTCCAACGACCATCCCACCAATGAGATACCCTAGTAAAACGGGTTGTCTTAAAAGCGCTGCCAAAAGTCCGCCACAGGCAGCAACGGCGAAAACTGAAACTAAATCAACTATTAGCCTAAAATCTTCTTGCACAAACCAATAAAAGAACTGTTAAGACCTATTAACCTCAGCATACAAAGTTTTCTATTAGTGTGGGGAGTATTTAAAGAATAGTTGCCAGGACTTTTAGAGCTAACTGTATAGTAACCGTTCAGGGGGGTAAGTGTCGTAACTGGGGAATGCTACGGTTGGGCTAATACCAACGAAAAATCTGCCAGCCTCCGGAAAAATCGCCCCATGAAAAGTCGTGATTTTTGTATACCAGTTGACAATTGGGGCGATTTTTCCGCCAACAACATTGGCTCTAAACCCGTTACTTGTAATGAGGAAGCTCCCAAGGGGAGCCGCTACGCTAAGGCAGATTTTTCCGGGTTTGGTGAAACGGTAGATTGGGCGATGCCAAGTACGGGCTAGCAAGACCAAGTATGAGCAACTCAGGCCACACCCCCGCACTCGGAAGAGTCGCCTAATCTTCCCCAGTTGCTGAATCACTGGTTGGGGTTGGGTGAAATTAGCGTGTTTTCTTGTGGGCAACCTTTACCCATCCATGAGATATCGCCAAAATACTAACCAACCAGGGGGGCGATTGCCCAAGGAGGCGATGCTCATGTACAAAACCGCAATCATGCGATCGTCAATGAAAACAATCAACAATTTGGCAACTCTTAACAGGGAACTCAAACCAGTGAGGAACGACCTGTTTCCTGGTCCGTTCTAGATAAAATCAGGGGGTATCTTGTCCCAGCCCTTTCAACGCGAACAAATGAACTAGGATTTTGAAATCTAAAACCCTGTGCCAGTCAGGAATCTGAGGTACAACTTCGATGTATCCTCAAGATATAAGGGCGAGTTTGGGTGTCAAGATGCT
>JAHHHH010000129.1 GCA_019359415.1 Iphinoe sp. HA4291-MV1
AACGTGTTCATTTATTTGAACAAGACATTCATTCTAACCTCTTTGAAATTAGCGATCGCCTATGGGTGAAAAATCACCTTGATCCTGACGAGGAAAAACTACGGGTTTCAACGTAGACGAGGTTTATTACTGACCATTGATTTGATCAAGTGTACACAATTAGCTAAATTATTTGTAATTTTGCTTTTCAAGCAATGGGGATTCTAGTAGACATCTGCAAAAACTAATCTTAAACCCTTGCACTGTTTGGGCTAATCTTTAATTTCTGGAGAGGTCTAGTGGCTTCTGTTGGAACTGTCTGCAATCGCAATACGCATGATTGTGTCGAAGGAAAAACCTGCCCCGAAAGTGCCAACCCTTTACGGGTACTCGTTGTGCGCCCCACGATTAATCGTGATAGGCGTAGCCGTGCCGCAGGCATAGTGCCCCCTTCGGGGGCTACGGTGTACACACAAGTCCAAGTAAAGTAATAACAGAAGGAGTTGTGGGGAGAAAAAGGTGGTGGAAAATCCAATCAGAATACACGCTCAAGCAGTTAGGGGAAAAGCATTTGGAGACCCGCGACTGATAAAAAGGGGGCAGCATTGTACTCAGCAATGGGAAAACATCAATCAGTAAGTATTCGACAAATAACTCACGGTTCGCTCATTTAAAATCGAGTTACAAAAAACCTAAACGATTTAAAAGGGTTTTCGACTTTGATACAAATGTACCATCATATAGACTTTATGCGATCGCATAAAAATTAGAGTTTTTAGCGCAGGGTAATAGCTTGATGGAAATTAAGGTAAATCGCTATAACTATTACGATACCTAGATTTTTCGGTTTTTCGGCAATTTCTCAAACTCCGAAAAAAATGGGCGAACCGGGAGTTATTACTTTAGTTCGCTGACTTGAGCAGTTTGAATCTACCTTTTTTGGCTGGAAACTCGCTCTGAGCAAACTTGTGTGTACACCGTAGCTTCGGGGGAGAGTTGGCACTTTCGGTGTCGATTAATGCGTCGTCTGCGCTTTGCGCAATCACAAGCCCAAAAACGTCAGTTGAAAGCCTGATTGTTTGGTTGATCTACAAAAGTTTTCAGGGAGTTTACTAATGCTTACTCATGACGAGTCAGAAGGACTAAGAAACAACAATTTGTTTTCAGTATCGACTCTTGGTGAAGCGACTTTAGTTGACCTGTTACGCAAAAGAGCACTACAGCAACCAAGGCAAGTAGCATATACCTTTTTGGTAGATGGGGAAACAGAAGAAGTTAGCTTAACTTATCAAGAATTAGACCAAAAAGCGCGATCGCTTGCCGCAAAGTTACAAAGCATGAAAGCGACTGGAGAAAGAGCGCTGCTTTTATACCCGGCTGGACTGGAATTCATTGTGGCTTTTTTCGGGTGTCTGTACGCAGGAGTCATTGCTGTCCCAGTGTATCCGCCACGTCGCAATCAGCACATGACAAGACTACAAGCGATTGTGAAAGATGCAAGCGCGAGTTTCGCCCTGACAACGACATCTGTTTTGACCAAGATTGAACAAAGCTTAAAACAAGAACCAGAACTAGCAGCTTTGCATTGCATAGCTACCGAAAATCTTACGAACAACTTTGCACAAGATTGGCAACCTTTAAAAATAAGTATGCACTCTCTGGCATTTCTACAGTACACCTCGGGTTCTACGGGAACGCCAAAGGGTGTAATGGTGAGTCATGGTAATTTACTGCACAACCAGGAAATGATCAAGACAGCATTCCAGCATACAGAAGAAACTATATTTGTTGGTTGGTTGCCCTTATTTCATGACATGGGATTGATAGGGAATGTACTACAGCCTTTGTACTTAGGGATACCAAGCTTTCTCATGTCACCTACGGTATTTCTCCAGAAACCTTTGCGGTGGCTAATGGCAATTTCGGGCTATAAAGCAACTACCAGCGGTGGACCCAATTTTGCTTATGACCTGTGTGTTGAGAAGATTACCCCCGAACAGATCTCCCAGCTTGATTTGAGTAGTTGGGAAGTTGCTTTCAGCGGTTCGGAACCTGTGCGTGCCCAGACTATTGAGCGGTTTTCAGGCACCTTTGAAGATTGTGGGTTTAGAAGAAGTGCTTTTTACCCCTGCTACGGAATGGCTGAAACAACTTTAATTGTGTCTGGGGGTTTGAAGACAGCTCCACCAGTTATTCGCTCCCTTAAGGATAAAGCTTTGAAGCAAAACTTGGTAGAGACTGCTACACCAGATGAAGAGGATACTAAGGCAATTGTTGGTGTAGGTAGAAGTTGGTTAAACCAAAAAATTGTCATTGCCAACCCTGAGTCATTAACTAAGTGTCCAGATGGACAAATAGGAGAAATCTGGGTCTCGGGACCGAGTGTGGCTGGTGGCTACTGGAGGCAACCTCAACAGACTCAACAGACTTTTAATGCACAACTGCAAGACACGGGAGAAGGACCGTTTCTACGGACTGGAGATTTAGGATTTTTGCTTGATGGCGAGTTATTCGTCACGGGTCGTATCAAAGACATGATTATCATCCGGGGGCAAAATCATTATCCCCAGGATATTGAATTAACAGTCCAAAAGAGTCATCCAGCACTGCGACCGAATTGCTCTGCTGCATTTTCTGTAGAGGTAGAAGGTGTTGAACGGTTAGTCATTGTTCAAGAGGTAGAACGGAGTTACTTACAAAAGCTAGATGTAGATGAGGTAGTTAGAGCCGTTCGTCAAGCGGTATCCGAGCAGTACCAGCTACAAGTTTATGCTGTTGTGCTACTGAAAACAGCCAGTATCCCGAAAACATCGAGTGGTAAAATTCAGCGCCTCGCTTGTCGGGATGGTTTTTTGAATGGAAGTTTGGATGTAGTTGGAGATTGGACAGCGAATCTCCAACAAATAGAATTAATACAACTTCAAGAAGTTGTAGAAACGCTTTGGGAGAAAGTGCATTCAGAAGATGAGTCGCCTGCCGATGGGGAATCGTTGAAACCAGCTTTTACAGAAGAAGCGATCGCCCAAGGGGCACTGGCGGAGCCAATCGCCACCTGGCTGGTTTCTCATCTCGCCCTGTCGCTGCAAATGTCCCCGGATGAGATAGATATTCAGGAGCCTTTTGCTGCATACGGTCTAAATTCCTCAGTAGCAGTAAGCATGACGGCTGAATTGGCACAATGGCTTGGTTATGAACTTGAACCCACTCTTTTCTGGGAGTACCCTAACATCGAAGCGCTTGTTCAGCACTTAGCAGCCCAATGTTTGTTATTGCAATCAATAACCTCTCCAGTTAGTGTTTAAGGAAATCTATGTAATGGAGACAATTAACAATACCAATAACATGAACAAAGACATTATTAATACTGACAATACCCAAAAACTAAGGTCAGCCAAAGCATTGAAATTCAATCCTTTTGACAAAGAGTTTCACGCTAATCCTTATCCAATTTACCATCGTCTCCGCTCTGAAGATCCCGTACACCGATACTTTCTTGAAGATGATTGGGTACTTACCCGCTATGCTGATGTGAAAGCTATTTTGAGAAGTGGACGTGTTCGCACTCACAATCAGCCAGAATTGCTCCAACTAAAGAACCAATACCTCCAAAATCAGGGGAAGAATCTGAATGCTCTTGATCATGCCAGCAACAAATTTTTGTTTTATATGAATCCGCCAGACCATACCAGATTACGCGGATTGGTAGTTAAAGCCTTTTCTCCTGCAGTAGTTGAGCGTATGCGTCCCTGTATCCAGCAGATTGTGAATGATTTGCTGGGTCAAATTCAGAGTAAGGGTACTATGGACGTTATTACCGATCTTGCCAGTCCACTTCCTGTCACTGTAATTGGTAAGATGTTGGGAATACCAAACGAGGCTCAAGACCAGCTTCATCAGTGGTCTAATGTTTTGTTTCGTATCTTGGATTCTTTAGTGTCGTTAGAAGAGTACGAAGTTATCAATAAAGTTATTGAAGACTTTCAGGAGTATTTACGTAACCTGGTTGCCGAACGAGAAAAAGATCCACAAGAAGACCTCATTAGTACCTTAATTGCAGCTAGAGAGGAAAATGAAAGACTGAGTCAAGAGGAACTATTGGCAACTTGCATATTGTTATTTATGACAGGTGAAGAAACCACTGTGAATACAATAGGCAATGGTATGCTGGCATTGCTAAATCACCCTGAGCAATTGAAAACACTCATCCAGGAACCAACAATTATCCAAAATGCTGTTGAAGAAATACTTCGCTACGATAGCCCAGTTCAGATGACAACACGTATTGCCATTGACAATATAGAAATAGGTAACCAGACAATTCAAGCAGGCGAAAAGATAATTATTTGTCTAGGGTCTGCTAACCGAGATCCAGCTCAGTTTCCTAACCCCGAGCAGTTAAATCTTAATCGAACTGAGAATAACCATCTTGCCTTTGGTGATGGTATTCATTATTGCTTGGGATCTGCGTTAGCACGCGCTCAGGCTCAAATTGCTATTAACACATTGCTTCAACAATTCCCTGATTTAAAGTTAGCTTCAGACAAATTAGAGTGGCGGAAGAACATTGTTTTACGGGGTTTAAAGACTCTCCCCGTAACTTTCACTTGTAGGTAACCTATCTTAACTGAGAATGAATAGAGAACCAATTGCCATCATTGGAATAGGATGTCGTTTTCCAAAAGCTATTAGTCCAGAAGCTTTTTGGCATTTGCTACTCGACGGTGTGGATGCTATTACAGAAATGCCTGCTTCTCGGTGGGACTTAGATCTAGACAGAGAAAAATTAGAGAAAATAAATACTCCTTGGGGCGGTTTTCTAGAGCAGGTGGATCAGTTTGACCCCAAATTTTTTGGTATTTCTTCACGGGAAGCCGCTAGTATGGACCCCCAGCAGCGGTTGTTGCTGGAAGTGATCTGGGAAGCATTAGAAGATACTGGGCAAATACCGAAGCATCTAGCAGGTACGCAAACAGGTGTCTTTATTGGAATATCAAACCAAGATTTTTCTGTGTTGACATGGGGCAATTCCAGTCAAGACATCTATATGACTACTGGGACTTCTCATTCCATAGCAGCTAACCGCATTTCCTATGTGTTTAATTTCACTGGACCAAGCGTAGCGTTTGATACAGCTTGCTCCTCTTCACTCGTTGCAGTTCACTATGCTTGTCTGAGCTTATGGAACCAAGAGTCTACTCTTGCCGTAGCTGGAGGAGTGAATGTCCTGTTATTGGCAAAAGCCACAGCTAACTTCGCTCTAGCAGGGTTCTTAGCTCCTGACGATCGCTGCAAAACTTTTGATGAGCGAGCAGATGGCTATGTTCGGGGTGAGGGAGCAGGTGTGGTCATTTTGAAGCCCCTATCGCAAGCTTTGGCCCAGGGCGATCGCATTTACGCTGTCATTAAAGGAAGCGCAGTCAACCAGGATGGGCGTAGTAATGGACTTACCGCTCCAAATCCACAAGCACAGTCAGCTGTTCTGCATTCTGCTTACCAACTCTGTGGGGTTTCACCTGGTCAGGTGCAGTACATTGAAGCTCATGGTACAGGTACGAGTCTCGGAGACCCTATAGAAATAAAGGCTTTAGGAAAGGTGCTCTCCCAGGATCGACCGCCTGGAAACTACTGTGCTGTAGGTTCAGTTAAAACTAATATTGGACACTTAGAAGCAGCAGCGGGAATTGCCGGGTTAATTAAAGTGGCATTATCTCTCAAACATCGACAAATTCCACCAAGCCTGCATTTCCAAAAGCCAAATCCTTATATTCCCTTTGATAAACTGCCGCTACGAGTTCAACAAACCTTGTCCCCTTGGCCGCAAGGAAATGGTTTGGCATTGGCTGGGGTAAGTTCCTTTGGTTTTGGCGGCACAAATGCTCATGTGGTTTTGGCACAAGCACCACAAGAAAGTCAAAATGCTTCGGCTCCGCTCAGCACAAGTTCAAAGTTCAAAATTCAAAAAGAAAATTCAATTGAACGTCAATTGCATCTTCTTACCCTGTCAGCTAAAAGTGAGGATGCTCTGTTGGAGATGGCGCAACGTTATCAGGAGTTTCTTTTGAATCATCCTGAAGTGTCGCTAGCAGATGTTTGTTTTACTGCTAACACGGGGCGTACGCATTTTGACTACCGCCTCGCTGTTGTGGCTGAATCTAGGGTGCAGTTGCAAAAAGAACTATCTGCTTTTACTGCTAATCAAGAGACTACCACAGTTGTCAGTGGTCAGGTAAAAAGCAAGAAGCGTCCAAAAGTCGCATTTCTATTTACTGGACAAGGTTCGCAATATCTTGGCATGGGACGCCAGTTATACGAAACTGCGCCCATCTTTCGGCAAACTTTAGACCTTTGTAATGAAATTTTACGTCCTTACCTAGAAAAATCTCTGCTGGAAGTTCTTTACCCCGAATCAGGAGAGACTTCGCTATTAAACCAGACAGCTTACACCCAACCTGCTTTATTTGCCATTGAATATGCACTCTTCAAGCTTTGGCAATCTTGGGGTGTCGTACCCACTGCCGTAATCGGTCATAGTATAGGAGAATACGTTGCTGCAACTGTGGCGGGAGTCTTGAGTTTAGAAGATGGACTGAAGCTAGTTGCAGCAAGAAGCCGTTTGATGCAGGGTTTACCACCAGACGGAGAAATGGCAGTAGTGTTTGCAACGCCAGAGACTATACGAGATATTACGGTAATAGACAATGAAACAGTAGCATTTGCTGCTTTGAATTCTCCCGAAAATACTGTAATTTCTGGAGAACGGCAGGCAGTTTTGTCAATTTGTAGTGCTCTGGAAACAGAGGGAATTGAGACAAAAAAGCTACAGGTTTCCCACGCCTTCCACTCACCGCTGATGGAGCCAATGCTGGCTCAATTCCATCAAATTGCTGCTAGTATCACATATGCTGCTCCGAAAATTGACTTAATTTCCAATTTGACAGCACAAAGATTAACTCAAAAAGATATTACGCCTGAGTATTGGTGTCGCCATTTACGATCCTGTGTGCGATTTGCCGATAGTTTAAAAACGCTTCACGCCTTGGGTTATGAGACGTTTGTTGAGATTGGGCCAAAACCTACCTTATTGGGGATGGGGCGCAACTGTCTTCCAGAAGAAGTAGGCGTTTGGTTGCCAAGTTTGCGTCAAGGGCAGGATGATTGGCAGCTTTTACTCCAAAGTTTAGGAAAATTATATACCTGTGGAGTACCTATAGACTGGTCTGGTTTTGACAGGGACTATGAGCGAGAGTTAATAAGCTTGCCAACTTATCCCTGGCAACGGCAACGCTATTGGATTGAAACTTCTGAACAAAAATATCAACTTGCAGAGTCTTTCTCGCCAGAAAATATTCAGAGTCCTGTCACTAACTTGCTTGATCTGGGAAATACTGAAGAATTAACTCGAATTGTGCAAAAGGCGGGGAATTTCTCACCGGAACAGATAAAATTACTGCCCGAACTGTTATCAGTTTTAGTCAGGGAACACAAGCAACACCATGTACCAGACTTCATCCAAGACTTGTGCTATGAGATAGTTTGGCGAGAGCAAGGGAGTATACAGCAGCAGTCCCTTGGAGATGACATACCTTCTCCAAGAGAAATTGGCGTTGGCGCAGCCTCTCGGCACGAGAATCGCCTAGAGCCTCAAGCAGAGCAGTTGGCGTCGCAGCATAATAAATTATATAAGGAAACGAAAACAGAACCAGGAAATTGGTTAATTTTTGCTGACAATCAAGGTATTGGTCAGCAGTTAAGTCAACTGTTGCGATCGCCCTTGGCGCAAGCCGTACCCGGCTTATCGCAACAACAAGCTTGTATCCTTGTCTTCTCTGGTACGGAGTACAAACAGATAGCAGAGCAAGAGTTCAGTATCAACCCTGCTTTACCAGAAGATTTTCAGAAATTACTACTTGAACGAGTGCCTTGCGATAAAACTCCCTGGCGTGGAGTAGTTTATTTGTGGAGCTTAGATACAGTTTCGGCAGACGCCCTAACAGTAGCAGACTTGGAGGTTGCCTCACAAACAGGATGTGGCGGTGTCTTGTCCCTAGTCCAGTCTTTGATTAGTAAAGAATTTTCCCCGCCTCCTACCTTGTGGCTGGTGACAAAAGGAGCACAACGAGTCGGTGTAGAATCTACTCTTGTTGGGGTAGCCCAATCGCCTGTGTGGGGATTAGGAAAAGTAATTACGAATGAGCATCCAGAATTTAACTGTACTCTGGTAGATCTAGACCCGGTAAGAAATAACAATGCACAGAGCCTTTTTGCAGAAATTTATTCACATAAATCAACTAGTGGTGAAACTCATATAGCTTTTCGCAATGGGCAACGGTATGTTAACCGATTAGTACGCAGCGATAAAATTGTCAACAATCAAACTATCAAAAAATCTCTGCAGCTAAAAGCGGATGCTACCTACTTAATCACAGGTGGTCTTAGTGGAATTGGTTTACTGGTAGCGAAATGGATGGTAGAGCATGGGGCAAAGCATTTAGTTCTAGTAGGACGTAGCAGTCCTAACTCAGCTGCTATAGAAACGCTGAAGGCACTTGAAGAGATTGGAACTCAGGTTGTAGTCGTTCAAGCTGATGTATCACAACAAGAGCAAGTGTCTTCTTTGCTCACTCAAATCAAAACATCTCTACCGCCGTTGCGAGGCGTTATCCATGCTGCAGGCATCTATGATGCTCGCCTGCTACAAGAACATCAATGGGAACAGTTTGCCAAAGTTTTTGCACCCAAGGTGAGCGGTGCATGGAATTTACACACCTTTACCAAAGATATCCCTTTGGACTTTTTTGTACTTTTTTCTTCAGCTGCGTCTATATTTAGTTTTTCCGATAGTTTTTCAGGGTTAGGTAGTTATGCAGGGGCAAACACCTTTTTAGATTCTCTGGCACATCTAAGAAAGTTACTAGGTTTACCAGGACTAAGTATCAACTGGGGATGGTGGTCAAATGTAGGTATGACAAACACTGTTGATAACAGGAGGGGGTTTGCCCAGTTGATAGCTCAAGGAGTAGAGCCGATCGAATCGCAGCAGATGCTAGATATTCTTGAACAACTAGTACAAAAAGATAGCCCTCAAGTCGGAGTCATACACATTAACTGGTCGAAGTTTCTTGAGCAATTTCAATTGGGTGGGTACCCTGCTTTGATTGCTGAGTTAGTTCCAAAAGTCCAGAAACTAGAACTATCCAAGCAAAAAGCAGCCCAACTACCCCAAATTTTAGACCAATTAAACACAGCTTCAACAGAGAAACGTCAATCACTGTTAATTACTTACCTTCAACAACAGATTGCTAAAGCTGTAGGAATAACTACATCTGAGCTAAATATCGATGAGCCTTTAAACCAAATGGGACTTGATTCCCTGATGGTTATCGAACTTAGGAATCGTCTGCGAGCAGAGTTAGGAGTGGATATATCGGTAGCAAAATTCTTGGATGGTTTGAGTGTCCTTGGTTTAACAAAACTTGTGAGCGAGCAAATTTTCGAGGTTAATTCCACTTCAAAGCCATTTGTTGCACCCACAACTACATCGAGTAAAAACAGCAGGATTAGAGGTGAATTATGAATTTAGTAGAGTTCGTCCAAAATATTTCGGCAACAGGTATAGAATTGTGGGTTGAGGGTGACAAATTGTGCTATGAAGCTCCCGAAGATGCATTAACCCCTGAGTTATTGACCCAAATTAAGCAATATAAAGAAGAAATTATCCACCTGCTGCAAAAGCCTACTGACACTGCAAAAGCTTTTTGTCTTTCCCATAGACAAAAAGCACTTTGGTTCTTATACCAACTAGCACCCGATAGTGCTGCTTACAACGTTGCATATACAGCACGCTTGGTGTCGAATGTAGACATTCCAGCATTGCGACAGGCAGCGATAGCTTTAATTGAGCGCCATTCAGTTCTGAGAACTACCTACACCGCACACCACGGTGAACCAGTGCAAACAATTCAAGAAAATCAACAAGTCTGCTTTAGTGTGCAAGAAGCTGTTAATTGGAGCACTGATGACTTGAACAACTGGCTTGTGAGTGAAGGCGATCGCCCTTTTGACTTGAGCAATGGACCTGTAATACGCTTTAATCTGTTGATTAAAAACACTACTACAGATGCATCGGTGGCAAAGGAAGTGATTCTGCTCATGACGGCACACCACATAGTAGTGGATTTCTGGTCATTGGAATTGCTTGTCAGTGAACTTAGGGTGTTTTATGAAGCTTTCAAGAATGGGAGACAGGTAGCACTCCCACCCCAAAAACTGCAATACTTTGATTACGTGCAGTGGGAAAACCAAATGCTAGCAACTCAGCAAGGAGAGCGGCTGTGGAGTTACTGGCACAAGCAGTTAGCTGGGGAGTTGCCGATACTGAATTTGCCAACAGATCGACCCAGACCTCCAGTGCAGACTTATGAAGGTGCTTCCTACTCTTTCGTTCTGGAAGAAAAACTAAATCACAAGCTGTTGGGACTAGCAAAAGCAGAGGGTGTCACTCTTTACACAATTCTGCTAGCAGCGTTCCAGGTATTATTACTACGGTATACAAATACTGAAGATATCCTAATTGGCACTCCAATGGCTGGTCGCAGCCTGAGTGAATTTGAAAGAATTGTTGGTTATTTTACTAATCCCGTTGTTTTGAGAGCGGATCTTTCTGGAAATCCGACGTTTCGAGAGTTGGTTTGCCGAGTGCGCTCTTGTGTGTTAAGTGCGCTAGAACATCAAGACTATCCCTTCCCGGTGCTGGTGGAGCGACTGCAACCGTTACGTGATCCAAGCCGTTCACCACTTTATCAAGTGGCGTTCGTCTGGGATCGCTCTCACCAGAATGAGGGACAAGTATCGCTCATGGATAGTGATGAATTAATTGTGGAGTCTATAACTCCGGAGTCAAAAGGGGCTGCTTTTGATTTAACTTTGACCATTTTTGATGTTACAGAATCGCTCAAGGGTATCTGGAGATACAACACTGATTTGTTTGATGATGCCACGATTACCCGGATGCTGGGGCATTTCCAGACGTTGCTATCAGCAATTGTTGCCAATCCGCATCAGCCGATTTCCCAATTGCCCCTGCTGAGTGAAGTTGAGCAACGACAGTTACTGGTAGAGTGGAATGATACAACTGTAGACTATCCGACTGATAAGTGTATCCATGAGTTGTTTGAGGAGCAGGTGGTACGTACACCGGATGCAGTGGCTGTGGTGTATGAGAATCAACAGCTTACCTACAATGAATTGAACTGTCGTGCCAATCAAGTAGCACACTACTTGCGGGGTTTGGGTGTTGGGGCTGAGGTGTTGGTTGGTATTTGTGTGGAACGTTCAGTTGAGATGGTGGTGGGACTGCTGGGGATTCTCAAGGCGGGTGGGGCTTATGTGCCGCTTGATCCACAGTATCCTCAACAGCGGCTTAGCTTCATGCTGGAAGATGCGGCGCTTTCTGTGCTGCTGACGCAACAATCACTCGTGGAGAGATTACCTGAGTATCAAAGACAAATCGTCTGTTTGGATACTGATTGGCAAGTGATTTCTCAATCTCCTCAGGATAATCCTATTACTGCTGTGCAAGCTAGTAACTTGGCTTATGTGATTTATACGAGCGGTTCTACTGGTATTCCCAAGGGAGTGGCAATGAACCATTTTCCTCTTTGCAATCTGATCTTGTGGCAACTTCAAAATACAACAATCTCTAGTGGGGCAAAAACTTTACAATTTGCTCCTATCAGCTTTGATGTCTCCTTCCAAGAAATATTTTCTACTTGGTGTTCTGGAGGCACATTGCTTTTGATTGCAGAGGAATTACGACGAGATCCATTGACTTTGTTATGTTTACTCGAAGAAAAAGCTGTTGAGAGACTGTTTCTCCCCTTTGTTGGCTTACAGCAACTGGCTGAGGTAGCTGCTGGCAGTGAATCAGTTACCAATAATCTACGGGAAATCATTACCGCTGGCGAACAGTTGCAGATTACTCCCGCCATTTCCAGCTGGTTGAGCAAGCTAACTGATTGTACTTTGCACAATCATTATGGACCATCGGAGAGCCATGTCGTCACCACTTTTACCCTCACTAATTCAGTGGACAATTGGCCGACACTTCCTCCCATTGGTCGTCCAATCGCCAACACGCAAATCTACATCCTAGACTCACACTTACAACCAGTACCCGTGGGTGTACCAGGAGAGTTACACATCGCAGGCGTTGGACTAGCACGCGGTTACCTCAACCGTCCCGAATTAACAACGGAAAAATTCATCCTCAACCCCTTTAGCACTGACGGAGATTCCCGCCTCTACAAAACAGGGGACTTAGCCCGTTATCTGCCCAATGGCAACATAGAATACCTAGGACGCATCGACAACCAAGTCAAGATACGCGGCTTCCGCATCGAATTAGGCGAAATAGAAACAGTACTAAACCAACACCCCCAAATCCACTCAGTCGTCGTCATTGCCCACCAAGATACCCCAGGTGCTCAACGCTTAGTCGCCTACATCGTACCACAACAAAACACAGCACCCACCATCAGCGACTTGCGGCAATTCCTCTGTTCAAAGTTGCCAGAATACATGGTGCCCTCAGCTTTTGTCATGCTAGAGTCGTTGCCATTGACACCCAACGGCAAAGTAGATCGCCGTGCCCTACCAGCACCAGAATTAGATCGTGAACTATTAGACAAATACGTTGCCCCACGCACACCCATCGAAGAAATGCTTGCCGCTATTTGGGCAGGAGTCCTCAAAATAGAGCTTTTGGGCATACATGACAACTTCTTTACCTTGGGTGGACACTCACTACTAGCAACCCAACTAATTTCACGCATTCGCAGCACGTTCAAAGTAGAACTGCCATTACAAAGCGTCTTTACTTCCCCGACAGTTG
>JAHHHH010000130.1 GCA_019359415.1 Iphinoe sp. HA4291-MV1
TATTCCTCAACCGACATCGGTCGATTTTCATTTCAGATCTGGACTTTACCGATTAATTAAGCAACGAGTATTTTCAAGGGCGCTCCCCCTGAACGGTTACCACTACCCCGACTTATTGAGCCGATACGAAAATTGCTCCCACAAAAATTATGTTATGTTTTTTACCACGTTTTTGGTAGCATTTTTAAGTTCTTTTACTTATTGACAGTTGGCAGCATTTGATTGACTTCATGCTCTCGGATTCGGCTCTCTCCCCAGTCACTAACTCATCCTAAATTTTTGAATTTGGAATTGCTGACTGGACTGGCACTCTAGTTGAGCAATTACATAGATTTTAAGATTCATTTACTGTTTCATTGATTGTTGCATTGATTGTTTCATTTGTTGTTTTCTCGTGTCCTTGACCAGATTTGGCTAAGTATATACCAAACAAAACAACAACTAAAGCAAACCAGTTGATAACGCTTAACTTCTCTGCAAATATGATCCAGGCTAATATTGCAGCAAGGATTGGATCGAACAAAAAGAAAAGAGAGACAAACCCTGAGGAGAAGCATTTCAGATAGTGAAGTATAATTGCTAGAGCAAGTACTTGAGATAAAATGACCAAGGACATGAGTGCCAACCATCCATTCAGCGAAACTGGAAAAATGTTGTTCTTGAAAAGAAAAACGATTGGGAGCATCCACAAACTCCTCAACAAACAACTCCAAAACATAATTTTGGTTGTGGAAAACTTCACTCTTAGTTTTTCTGCAGATAACACGTTACCAGCGTAGAAGACAGCCGAGAGTAAGGCTAGCCCATCACCCATTAAACTATCGGGAGACATTTGAAAATCTTCAACGCCAATGGTGATTGATCCTATTAAGCTCAAGACTAAACCTATCAAAAATTTTCTGTCAAAACTGTGACGAAGAAACAACCAGCCACCTATCGTTGCAAAAAATGGGGTAAGATTGTGCAGCAAATTAGCAGTGGCAATATTAGTCTGAGTTAACGACCAAGTCCAAACTGCTATATTCGATGCACCGAAACCAGCTGCCAGAAAAAACAGTCCGACATCACTAACCGTTAAAGGCTCCTGTGGCTCAGACACGGAATTGGATACCCGACTATAAATCGTTACTATAGCTTCCCAAATTCCAATGATAACAGCTGTCATCCAAAAGCGATCAAAAACTATAGCGTTGGGAGGAACTTCCTGTTCACAGATGCGGATAAGTATCGGGGCTAGAGCAAGGATGCAAACTGCGATCAACATCAAAAAATAAGCAATTGCAGTAGGCTTTTGCTCTGTCTTTTCGGCTGGTAATTCAATTACGTTAGTCATATGTATATATTAGTAATATCAGCTACAAAGAAATTCCTGATTTGTTCTTGTTCTCAGATAATATAGTATCTGATTTTTCCCGTTATACTCTAAACGGTTAAAACCGGGACTTTCTTGAATGTCTGAAATTTGAGAGTCAGTAAGCTATTTAGTTTTGAGTGTTTATCAGTATTCGCAGTGGCGATGCAGTTAGAAATTGCTGCTTTAAAATCAGCGAAACTCTCATAATACTTGGAGTATAAACGTAACCGTTCACGGGGGGAGCAAAAAAACGTTCAATATGGAATAAAACGGAAACAGTACGAAAACCAGTCTAGATTTGATTTTTCCCGGTTAATTTTGAGTAGTCCAAAGTGCTACACTTGTCTGGAAATTGTCGTTTAGACATTTTAGGTACCATTAGCGCCTACTATAAATCGCCCTAAATTCCTGCTATGTAAGGGCTTTAGAATTTAGGCTAATGATCTATCCCCCGTGAACGGTTACGTATAAACATTCATTTCTAATAAACTTCCAAAAACGCTCAATTAAATTTAACTGTGGAGAATAGGACAGGGTTAGCGCGTCTCAAACCCTATTGACATGGGGATTATGGCAGAGGGTATAAGTTTGGAAGAGCCGCAGCCAACACAGAAACCATGTAGCGATCGTTCATAGCAGCCCGTCGTGACTTTTGGCGGATACTGCGATGAAAAGAAGATTCTCGTTCTAAGGCATTGAGAGCAATGTGACGTAGTAAAGCAAAGTTTTGTGGGCTGTGTAAAGAATGAATTCGGCATTCATCAAGAGTGGAAAGTAACATCTAATGTCCAATGAACAGAATTTTCGATTCCCCAATGCTGTCGAATTGCACTACCAATCTTGTTAGCATCACTGACAAGACTAGTAATGTAAAATTGTACCTCTTGTGTTGTTTTATTCCAATGCTGAATCGAACGTACTACCATCACTATTGTTTTTAGTCCTACCCATAAATCTAGTTGATAAAGTCCAGGAATCTGCGACACAGGTACGGTGTAAACTGTACGCTTTTCGATGCGGTGATGTCCTTTTTCGATCCGTTGACTAATGCTGATATCGATACCTTCAAATCCAATTGGTTGTGCTGCCTCAAACCAATTTTTTACTTGTTCATGCAGTGGTCCAAAGTCCAAATTAATTACGAGACTGACGCAATGCATCAACAAATGCATTCATGTCATCTTCATCATTATAGATATTTGGCGCAAGTCGTATTGACTGACCGCGAATAGAAACTATAATTTTGTTTTTATCTAGGATACTTCGCAACTTTTCCAGTTCTATATTCTCTGGCAAACGAATACCAACTAGATGAGATGCTCTGCTGTCTTCTTCAGCTACCAAAAACCCAAGTTCACCCATTTGGTTAATAAATTTATCATTGACTAAATTGCGGCAATAGGTTTGAATATTCTCAATACCCCACTCCATTAGTTGCTCAAGTGCTCTAACAAACATGGGCATTAAGATGAAATTGCTCATTTCACCGACATCGTAGCGAATTGCCTTGGGACGATATTCATCTCTATAAACAACTAGATCCTGAAAACTATCGCTTTTATGAGGATACCGATTGAGCCAGTTTTCCTCAAGAGGGATTCCATCTAAGTAGCGAGAACCGAAGTAACCGACGCCATTTGCATAAGGACCCATCAGCCATTTATAGCCTGGACAGAAAAGGGCATCTGGTTGAATTTCTGATACATTTAACGGCAGTGCCCCAACAGATTGAGCGCCATCGATGATGAAAGCTGCTCCACACTCACGAGCACGCTGACCGATCTCTTTAAGATTAAAAAGTATTCCATTCGTCCAATGGACATGTCCCAATGTTACAAGGGCCGTATTTTTGTCTATAGCCTCTAAAATTTTTTCATTCCATTGGCGACCATAATTATTAAGTTTTTTGTCAGGCTCAACCATCTTTAATGTTAACCCGTGTTCCTGACATACTCTACGCCAAGTGTAAACATTAGAGGGAAACTCCTCAGATGTGACAACAATGTTTTGACCACGTTGGAAATTTGTATTTTTTGCGATAATTGCCATTCCATAGGAAATGGAAGGAATAATTGATATCTGATACGGATCTGGAACACAGATCATTTTAGCAAAAAGCTGACGAATTTTTTCGCTATCCTCAAAAAAATCAATTCTTTTTAGAGTAGTAGGAATTCTCTTT
Source organism: Iphinoe sp. HA4291-MV1 (assembly GCA_019359415.1). Classification (GTDB taxonomy): domain Bacteria; phylum Cyanobacteriota; class Cyanobacteriia; order Cyanobacteriales; family Nostocaceae; genus Brasilonema. The sequence goes on from JAHHHH010000130.1 coordinate 3,537, forward strand.
CGCTGCATACCGATTATCCCTGCCTCCTCCACACTTCTAGACAGTGGAGACATATAGGCGCAATTGAGATAGTGAACATTCTCTAATTGAAATAGTGATTTCTTGCACAGATTTGAAATTTCTTTAGTAAAATACATATTTTTTAGTTAACTGAAAAACGGTAAGGATTGATGAGCTTTAAATGAACAGTAACTAATGTATCATGATCTCTTTCAAAGTAGTTTCATCTAGTATGAAAAATGAAAATACCTTTGGAAGATTGCTCAAAGTAGACAACTCAGAGGTATTAGACTTATCGAAAAATTGCAGTAAATTTTAGATAATTGACATATTCAAAAAAAGAGACAAGTATTACACTAGAGAGCCAGTCCACTAATATAGATTGACAAAAACTTTAGTATATGCATTAGCATAAAACACCTATTTTGAGCTAAATATTTAGGTTTGGTTTTTAGCGATCGCATTAAAACAGAAAGCCTACATGCTCAATTTAAACAACATGCATATTTTGCATTTTACGTCAAATACTTCTAGTGGACTGACGCTCTAGGGGAACAAATGGCTCGCCAAGAGCATTTTCTATTTTGATATTGTTATGTTTATATGTATCTTCTCCTGCAACTAAAACACAACCTGTTTTCTCAGTTGTTAAAGTTTCGCCAAATTCAGTAAAGGTAGTTATATTTGGGTAAACTATCACACTTGTGGGAACATATCGAATCGCATAGCCTACCCGACTCTTTCTTGCCTTGTTTGGCAACGAGCCATGCACGCATTTAGATGTAAATAAAACAACTTCTCCTGCCTTCATCTCAACTACATCCATTTTTGACTTATCCGGTTCCCAGTTGGGGTCAAGCCTCAATTCATTGTAATTGTATCCATAAAACCATCCATCTTTGTTAATGTTTTCAGGATGATGGGTTATATCCACCAGTTCATTGAAGTACCACTGTTTATGAGAACCTGGAATAAACTTTAGAGGACCCATCTCTCTTGGTACATCAGTCATTGCAACCCAGGCTGCCAGTTCAATAGGTCTGTTTTCAGGTCTCTCAATGGGCATTAACTCAGGTTGATTTTTCTCACCAACACCATAGAGTTCAACTTGATGCCAACCAGTTCCTCCATCGCCACTGTTCTTTTGAAAAAATTCTGATCGCCAGCACAGAACATTTGATCCGAGAATGCTTTGGAGTCGATGGACAATTTTCGGTTGCACAATCAGCCTGCTCAAATCTGAGACATCTAAGTGCCTGTCATAATTCAATTTGCTGTTCAGAAACGGCGCACGACTGGTATCGAGAAGATCCACTCTAACTTTCTTCCAAATTTCTTTCATCTCCTCAGGCTCATAGACTTTAAAAGGACCAACATAGCCGTTTTCATTAAAAAAAGCCTTTTCTTTGTCTGTGAGGTAGAAGGAACTGACTGGTGTGTTAATCATGTGTTTGACCTCATTGTTAAAAACATAAAAGAAATTCAATTTTTTTGACCTTGGTTTTTTGTAATTACCGCAGCTATGTCAGCAATAGTAGGAGATTCAAACAAAGTTCGTGCGGGAATTTCCATCTCAAAAGCTTCGCACATCCGAGCAATTACTTGAGAAGCTAATAGAGAATGTCCTCCTAACTCAAAGAAGTCATCATGAATACCAACCTTTTCCAGGTTTAAAATTTCCCCCCAAATCTCAGCTAGTAATTCTTCAATTGAGGTACAAGGAGCTACATAGGGTTCATCTAGCTCAGGTCGTGCTTGGGTAGGTGCGGGAAGTGCTTGACGATTGACCTTTTTGTTGGGCATCAAGGGTAGCTCATCCAACATGACAAAAGCAGACGGCATCATATATTCCGGCAATTTCTGGCGTAAAAAGTCTTGTAGCTGATTGATATTTACAGCTTGCTTGCTAACAGGAACTACGTAAGCCACTAACCGCTTGTCACCAGGTATATCCTCGCGACCCATGAGCACAGTTTCCCGCACTTGAGGATGTTGAGCTAGAGCTACCTCAATTTCTCCCAGTTCAATGCGAAAGCCTCGGATTTTTAGCTGATGATCGCTGCGACCCAAAAATTCTAAGTTGCCATCACTTTGATAGCGAACCAAATCGCCAGTTTTGTAAAGCCGCCCTCCCTCTTCTTGGCTAAAGGGATTGGGAATAAACTTTTGTGCATTTAATTCGGGTTGATTCAAATAGCCTCTGGCTAGACCTACACCACCAATATGGAGTTCTCCACTCACTCCAATCGGCACAGGCTTTAGGTTAGGATCTAGTACATAATACTGGAAATTAGCCATTGAGCGACCGAGTAGCGGTTTTTGGGGACAGACTTCACTACAGTCAATAAAAGATTGAAGAATAGTTACCTCTGTTGGTCCATAAACATAGAAAAAGTGGCGTCCCTTAGCCCAACGGGTAATAAAATCTTGAGAAAATCCCTCTCCCCCTGTAATTACCCTGCCTAGCTTGGGCAAGTTTTGTGACGGAAGTCGCTTGAGAACTGAAGGTAAGAGGAAGACTGTAGTCATCTGTTGATTGCGGATTAACTGGAGCAATTGTTGATCTGAAAGCATTGTCTCTCGATCAATTAAGTATAAGGTGGCTCCACTAATCAAGGCAGAGAAGATTTCCCATACAGAAACATCAAAGCTGAAGGAAGCAAACTGTAAAACTTTGTCATTATGGTTAATTCCAAAAGCTGCAACCGACGTTAGGATGACACTGCACAATCCTTGATGCTGAACAAGAACACCCTTCGGTTTTCCTGTGGAACCAGAGGTGTACATTGCATAGACTAGATTGTTTGGGCGCACTGAACTCAAGGGTAGAGTTTTACTCTCTGCAGCAATAACATTCCAGTCAGTGTCCAGACAGATAACTTTTGCTTGGTGTGGGGGAAGATGTTCAACCAAGTGCTGCTGAGTTAACAACACCGATGCTTGCATATCCTTCAGCATGAAGGCTAAACGTTCCTGTGGGTATTCTGGATCTAGAGGAACATAAGCACCACCAGCCTTAAGAATTCCAAGGATTCCCACCATCATTTCTAAGGAGCGCTCAACGCAAATTCCTACCAATACTTCTGGTCCTACACCCAGTTTTTGCAAATAATTGGCTAACTGATTTGCTTTTTGGCTCAACTGCTGATACGTTAAATGTTGGTCTTGAAACACCGTTGCCAACGCATTGGGAGTCCGCTCCACCTGTTCCTCAAACAACTGATGAATACATTTATCATGAGGATAATCTGTCTTGGTGTCATTCCACTCAATCAACAATTGATGCTGTTCTGCTACTGTCAAAAGCGGCAGGTCTGTTAGAGACTGCTGGGGATCAGCCACAACAGAATCTAGCAGAGTCTGTAAATGACCGATCATTCTACCGATGGTAGCTGCATCAATTAACTCAGGATTATATTCCAAAAATCCAATCAGTTCTTGTTGACTTTTTACCAAAGACAGGCTTAAATTATAGGCTACACTGTTAATAAATTGTACAGAAGTGAGGTTCTGATTGAGAAGTTCCAAAACTGGCCTGAGAGCGTTCTGGAAATTGAACATGACCTGAAATTGAGCAATACGCCTCCCGTCCTGTTCTAGTTGGAGTCCTTCCACAATATTTTCTATAGATAACTCTGGGTGACCATAGGCACCTTGAACCACTTCATGAACCCTAGCTAGCAATTCTCTAAAACTTGGATTATCACCCAGGTAAGTTCGCACTGCCAATGTATTGGTCACATTTTCTATTAACCCTTCAACTTTCGGGTAGTTGCGGTTAGCAATGGGAGAACACACAACCACTTCTTCTTGACCTGTATAGCGGTAGAGTAGGACTTTAAATGCTGTTAGTAAGGTGATGAACAGAGTTACCCCTTCCCTATGACTTAGTACTTCTATAGCATCAGTTAACTTTTTTGGTAATTTTAGATCTTGCTTTATCCACAATGAAATCTGAGAAAAAGTATTTAAAAGAGATTGTGATTTAGACATATACATTAACTCCGTTCATCACATTGTTTAAAGAGATAAAACTGAGATCAAATCTTGGGATATAGACGACAGTAACGCTTGATGGTCACTATGAAGAAAGAAGTGATTGCCAGGAAACATTCGCAGGGTGAAAGTACTATGCGTTTGGTCACACCAAGCAGCAAGGTCGTCACGGCTCACCTCTTTATCCTGCAAACCGCCAAAGGCAGATATAGGATAGTCAATAGGGGGTTCATGACTATAGATATAGGTTTCATTAATTGCTAAGTCAGCACGTAGGGTAGGCAAAAAGATTTCCATAAGCTCTGGATTTATCAGTATCTCCTCTGGTGTACCCTGGTAACGACTTAATTTTTCTATAAAAGCAGCATCAGGTAGTTGATGAATAGGTGGTTCTGTGATAGGTAATTGGGGAGCGCGACTAGCTGAAACAAACAGATAAACAGGGTTAGGTGCTTTTTGATGACGGAGTTGACGAGCTAATTCAAAGCTGATTAAAGCTCCTGTACTGTGACCGAAGATGGCAAAAGGTATATCTAGATCAGGAAGCAATACAGGAGCTAAACTTTGAATTAGAGGTAATAGATGAGTAAATGGTTGCTCTTTTAGGCGCTTTTCCCGCCCAGGAAGTTGTATCGCGCAAACTTCGATATTTGGTGGTAATTGGTTTGCCCAATGGTGAAATATGGAAGCATGACCACCAGCATAAGGAATGCAAAATAGACGCAGAAGAGGGAGTTGATGTTTTGATTTAGATCGGATGATCCAAGAGTTATTAGCTTTCACCTAATTTGTGTTTAGAGATTGTAATTTACTAACAATCAATAATAAATTCCAGTAAGAATTCAAGAGTCAGGAGTTAGAATTTAGAATGTATAGGAGTTTGGTATCTGTAGCATGCTCTCTAGTGCTCCTGTTTTCTCCCGATTCTTTAACACTTCTGACTCCTGTATTCTGAGAAATTTCACAAGGAAGTTAAAAATTTAACTTTCTCATTAACAGTTATGCTTGTGCTTCGAGACTGTTCACTGTCCCTAAGAGTGGTGTCAAGAATAATCAGACAGTTCTGTAGGATATTATCCTTTATTTTTAGTCTCCAAGCTAATTTATCGTTGTCCTCCAAATATCAATTCGCCATTTTGAGAAAGCACTTTTATAGATGGACAAATGATATCTAAATGATATTGAGTGTGAGGAATCAATCCCAACCCAAAATGGACTGTTCCATTAGTATTAGCGTAAACCTCATTCATTGCTGAATTGCCAGGAAATAGCTTTAAATGGTGATTCACTGCAAAACCAATCTCGATAATGATCCTGTATCTAGAATCTACTTCAAACATAGCTTGCAAGATATTTATAGCAGGTTGCACGACTGGATTAGATGCTTCTATGTGAGTGATGATACCATCTTGCAAAGTTGCAATTACAGCGTGATCTCGCATTGTATACAGTGCTTGAAAAATGCGTTCTTGATCCTCTGGAAGGAAAGAAGGTATACCTGAGTGCAGTACGGGAACTCCTTTAAATGCCAACTTTCCATTGATATTCAGTCTGACATTCAGGTTGAGAGCAAAAACATCTACAGGTAGCACACTAATTTCTCCTGAGGGAAATAACTGCTGTTCTCCCCAATCTAATAGCCCTACTTGTTCATGCCACTGTAGGCTATTATCTAAATGCTCGAATATGGCAACAGTTTGATGTTCCTCATCCACAAATTTAAAGTGACCTGCGTCTTCTCCCTTGGAAAAAAATTGTTCAGCAATTTTCTCTTGTTCATAAGGATCTGTATCTTCACCACATCTAAGGAAATGCTCAATTGCTTCTATTGATGTAGGTGTAGAATTACAAGCCATAATACAGAGTTTTCTTTGTGGTCCAAGATGTTGTGGTTCCGGTGAACGAAAATAACAATCTGGTGCAATCACAAGAATGTGTGCTGACTCTGGGATTTGCTCGTTTAGTATTTTTGAGAAATCATCGCCAGCATCATAGGAGATTAATTTGTAGTCTTTGTAGTCTTTTTCTAAATCAATTTTGATATTGTCTAATAAGCTAGAGTTAGTCACAACACAAAATGACGTGTTTTCTTCTGTGTCACCAAATTGTTGCAAACGTCCTGGACGTATAGCAATCTTTGACATCGGAATAATCCTCCTAATTTCTTGCACAATCGTTCTATCAAAGTTCTCATCCAAGACATGGGCATTGTGCTACTCTTTGAGGTACAATTTTTCTGTCCGATTTTTGTTTGTCTTTATAAGTACTGATCCAATTGCCACCGAGGAGTAATTCATCATTCTTGCCCAAGACCTTGATATTTGGACAGATAAGATCCAAATGATATTGAGTGTAAGGTAGCATTCCAAAACCAAAATGGACGCAACCTTTTTCACCACCGTAAACTTCATTCATAGCTGAGTTTTGTGGTAGTAACTCAATATATGGATTAATGGCAAAACCAATCTCAAATATCTGTCTGAATCTGGAATCAACCATGAACATAGCTTCAAGAATTTCTAAAGCTGGTTGGGCAGATGAATGTGTTGCTTTCATTTTAACAACTATGCCATCTTTGATGCTTGCAATAACAGCATGTTCCTTGAAACTAGAAAGTTTTTGATAAATTCTTTGTTGGTCTTCACGCAGAAAAGATGGGGGACCTGAATGAACTACTGGAAAACCTTTGAGAGGGATTTCCCCATTTAATTCAAATTTGAGATCAGGCAACCTATCTATACCTTTTAAAGGTACAAGAAAACAAGCTATTTCTCCTGATGGAAAGATTTGCTGTTCTCCCCAACCTAACATACCCAATTGCTCATGCCACCCATAGTTATCACTTAGATGATTAAATTCGACTACTGTTCCATATTCTTCGTCAATTAGTTTTAAAATATCAGCAGCCTCACCCTGTTCAAAAAACTGATTTGCAATCTTTTCCTGTTCTTCAGGATCTGTTTTTTCTCCACATCTTAAAAAGTGTTCAACAGCTTCTATTGAAGTTGGAGCAGAATTACAAGCAAAGATTAAAAGTTTACAATGCTGACCCAAATCATCAGGGTGTACAGATTCAAATAAACAATCTGGTGTAATTACAAGAATGTGAGCAGGTTGATTAATTTGCTCTTTCAATATTTTAGTAAAGCTATCACCTGGATCATAGCTGATGATTTTAAAATCTTTGTAATTTTTATCTGGCTCTATCTTAAATACATCGACTAAATGAGAATTAGTAACAAAGTAAAAAGTGCTTCCTTCTGATTCACCAAGCTGACGAAAAAGACTAGGATAAATGGATATTGTCTTCATAATATCACCTGCAGATTTTAAGAAAGATTATCTGTTGATAACTGTGCAACTATGAAAAAAGTGAAAGTATTTACGACAAAATGCTATATGTCTAGTTTAATTCCAGCATATCTATTTTTTTATATGCTGGAATGATGAGCTTTACTTAATTAATCTGGAGAGATTAACCAAGTAAAGAGCCGGTATATTGTCCGTTCTTCTTGCGATTTTTCATGACTTAAATCCTTGAGTGATTTATAAGCGATGATGAGTTGCTAGCGCAAACTTTAACTGATTAATCTGGAGAGATTAACCAAGTAAAGAGCCGGTATATTGTCCGTTCTTCTTGCGGTTTTTCATGACTTAAATCCTTGAGTGATTTATAAGCGATGATAAGTTGCTAGCGCAAACTTTAACTGATTAATCTGGAGAGATTAACCAAGTAAAGAGCCGGTATATTGTCCGTTCTTCTTGCGATTTTTCATGACTTAAATCCTTGAGTGATTTATAAGCGATGATGAGTTGCTAGCGCAAACTTTAACTGATTAATCTGGAGAGATTAACCAAGTAAAGAGCCGGTATATTGTCCGTTCTTCTTGCGATTTTTCATGACTTAAATCCTTGGGTGATTTATAAGCGATGATAAGTTGCTAGCGCAAACTTTAACTGATTAATCTGGAGAGATTAACCAAGTAAAGAGCCGGTATATTGTCCGTTCTTCTTGCGGTTTTTCATGACTTAAATCCTTGAGTGATTTATAAGCGACGATGAGTTGCTAGCGCAAACTTTACTGATTAATCTGGAGAGATTAACCAAGTAAAGAGCCGGTATATTGTCCGTTCTTCTTGCGGTTTTTCATGATTGAAATAAATCAACCATGCTCACAATAATATTTTTTTAACTGTTGAAAAGTCAACTGATTATGTTGTTAGTTTATTTTTCTATTTTTATGTTAAATAATTTTTTTAATTTTTTGCAAAAAAAAACTTTTCTTAATTTCAGAACTTACGCATTGACAAAAGAGACAATAAATGAAGTAAGAAAAAAACTGAAAAACATAGGCGATCTCACATCTTGCACCAAGAAAATTTGATTGAATTTTCACACTCAGTACGAAGCCTCAAGCCCTTATTATTACGAAAAAAGACAAGAAAAACCCTGTCACTTTCTGGCGCTACTTTTAACTAAGTCCGGACTTATACGGTTAGGTGCAAGATCTGAGGCGATGCTCCAGCAGGGAGCCGCTTCGCGATCGCTAGTCGGCAGGGGACCGGAAAGATGGATAATTTACGCTGTCTCTATTGAGGGTATAGGCAGGGCCAGCAATTCCAAATTCAAATTTTGACAAGGGGTACAGTTTAGCTTGAGGATGAAGGAGTATCTCTTCAAGGGGCATCGAGATGGAGCCGATGACACTGAGCTTTGGAGTAATGCTGGGATTTCTCCAAGGAGCGATCGCTGAAATGAAAGACCCCAGGCAAAGCAGTAATGCGACTCGCTACAGCATCAAAGATACTGTCCTGGGGGCTTTTTCAGTATTTTTCATGCAGTGTGAGTCGTTTTTAGAACATCAGCGCTACTATGCATAGTCGTTGTGGGCAAGATAATTGTAACGACCTGCAATACTAATCGCTCAAACCAGGGCGAACGCATCTTATTTAGGGGTTTTTGTAGCAATCGTGCAGAAACTTACGCTAAGGCTGAAAGCTTTACTGGATAAAGGTTATAAACGTCAAGGTTTGAGGTGTAGTGCATTTGATCTGTAATTAGTCTGTCCAAAAAGACTCA
>JAHHHH010000131.1 GCA_019359415.1 Iphinoe sp. HA4291-MV1
GGTCAAAAATTTTGATCGCACGCTTGAGCGTGCCAATGCAAAGCTCAATCTTTGTTTTATCAGATTGATGCTCAAAAGACTAACTACTACAGCTACCACCTGAAAAGATATCAAATGGGTTCTATACTATTCTTTGGCGTGTACAATCGGGATTGAAATGAGTTTCGAGCAAAGACGAGGGTCGCCGCGTGGTGAGTCTGAGCAGATGATTGGCAAGACACCAGCAGAGGCGGGTTATCGCATGCGAGCTGAATGGGAACCCCACGAGCGCTGCTGGATCGCGTGGACTTCAGAAAAAGCATGGCAGCGTGAGTGGCTCGAACCAGCACAGAAGGCGATTGCCACACTCGCAAAAACTATCAGCGGTTTTGAACCAGTCACTGTGGCTGTGCGACCTTCTGACGTAGAAACTGCACGGATGCTGCTCGATCCGGCTGTCACAGTTTGGGAGGTGGAGTTCGATGGTGGTTGGAGCCGCGACATCGGACCGACATTCGTTGTTGATGCTCATGGGCAAATCGCCGGGATCGACTGGCAATTTAACTCCTGGGGCTACAAGTTAGAAACCTACGCTGATGATGCCGCATTTGCCGAACGTCTGTTGCACTCTACTGGCTTGCCTCGCTTCGCTGCGCCGATTGTCCTTGAAGGTGGCTCCATTCATGTTGATGGAGCCGGTAGCGTAATGGTTACCGAAAGCTGTCTGCTCAACCCGAATCGGAACCCTGCTCTTTCACGACGCGAGATTGAAGTAAACCTGAAGCAGTGGTTAAATGTTGAACAAGTCATCTGGCTCGGGCAAGGGTTGATCGACGACTTGACAGATGGGCATGTCGATAACCTCGCCTGCTTTGTCAGTCCAGGTGTGGTGTTAGCTCTGGACTGCGATGATCCAGCAGACGCTAACTATGCAGCCCTTAAAGACAATATCGTGCGGCTCTCCCATGCGCGTGACGCTCAAGGTCGATCGCTCGAAGTCGTGACAGTTTGCCAACCAACACCAATTTACGACGGCACCCGACGGCTGTCCTTGAGCTACGTCAATTTCTACTTGGCAAACGGCGCTGTGATCATGCCCGAATTCGGCGATGCTCCGGAGAGCCGCCCAAAGGGCGATCGCAAAGACAGGGAAGCGGTTGACACTCTCGCGAGGCTATTTCCTGAGCGAACGGTACTCACTATCCCGTCATTGGACATATTGAGGGGTGGCGGCGGAATTCACTGTATGACGCAACAACAACCGCTCACATTTTGCTTTGGTAATTAAAAATCTTTACTCAAGTAAGTCACTTTGGATGTATTGAAAAGTAGGGATGCACCCTGTTTGAAGATGAAATGCAAATGAATTATGAGGCAGCTAATTGTGCTTTTAACCTACTGTCAGTTAACTAATTTGTGTCCAATCCGCTGGTGATTCTACATTTTCCGGTAGGCGAGTTGTAACATCACCTTCTGCCAATGTAATCTGATGCGGTTTCAAGTTTTTGACTCCTGTGAGGATTGCCCCTTCCAATTTGACATGACTCAGGTTTGTCATATTAAGGTTAGCTCCCATAAGGTTTGCCCCACAGAGGTTTGCTTCATGGAGAATTGCCATTTGTAGGTTGGTACCCATGAGATTTGCTCCACAGAGGTCTGCTTCTCTAAGACTTGCTTCAGAAAGATTGGCAAAAAACACTTCTGTTTGTGGTAGTTTGGCTGCATTGAGATTTGCTTGTTGCAAGTTTGCCCCATTGAGGTTTGCTTGTTGCAAATTGGCTCCAATCAAACCTGTTCCTTGCAAGTTGGCTTTACCCAGCTTTGCCCCTTGCAAATTCGCTAAAAACAGCTTTGCTCCTTGTAAGTTAGCAACTTTTAAATTAGACCCTTGCAAATTGGCTTTATATAGATTAGCTCCTTGTAGATTAGCTCCACGCAGACTTGCCCCTGTAAGATTAGCTGCACGCAAGTTTGCTCCACAGACTCGAGCACAATTGAGGTTTGCCCCACAAAGGTTAGCATCAGTTAAGCTGGTTGATTGCAAGTTGGCTTCATAGAGAATTGACCCAGAGAGTTTAGCGCCATCCAAATTTGCCTCACACAGATCTGCTCCCCGCAGGTCAGCTTCACAGAGGTCAGCTCCCCGCAGGTCAGCTTGTTGCAGGTTTGCTTTATGCAGGTCTGCCCCCCTCATATCAGCATACCGTAAATTAATTTTATGATTTGGCTGATCTTTTTCTCCATCACGCCTCGCAATAACAGTCAAGGCTGCTTGAATATCTATACGAATTCTTGCTGGTGTCTGTTGTGTTTCTTCCTCTTGCAGCTTACTGGCAGCATTCTCTCGTACAAAAGCTGTCAGAATTTCCATGATTGTCCAGTATTCTTGAGGACAGTTCTGAGCAATTTCTTCCAAGGCATAAATTGCGCCTGTCCGTGTCGCAACACTTTCATGCCCAAGCTGAGTAATTGCCGTCATAAAGCGTTCTGCAATCAGCCGTTCTTGGGCTAGATAGACATTCTTCATTTCAATCTCATTGCTATTTTCGGCTGCGATCGCACTTTTTTGAGCGGCTTGGACTCGTTTTGCTGCCACATATGCATGAATCATCAACGCCAATCCTAAGAAAAGGGTCGCAGTCGTTGAGAATGCTTGAGTTCTATTTTCTATTTTTTGTTGATTTGACAATCCCTCCATTTTGGAAAACGTTATAAACAATACCACTGGTGATAAAGTCAACATCGCTGTTATTACTATCAACCAATTTCTTAGTACGTCTGTCTTTTTAGCAGACATAATGGTTGTGTCCCTCAAAACACAGAATTTTTATGTAGATTATAGAGAAAAAGAGTATAGCATTGGTCTCAAAATTTCAATGTCTACCGAGAGATCGGTAGCAATTTGTTCGAAAAAATCAATTGCACGCTGAAAAGGTTCCATTTTTTTACAAACAGTTGTTTGAAGACTATTCTTCTACTTTGTTTAAAGTATTTATTATTAATTTAGTTTGATAGATAATGCAACCCTCTTAAGAAAGATTTTTCGTATTTATATTTTTACTTATTTAAGTTCATATCCCTAATATTTAGATAGTAGTCCTTAATACTTCAATTTGGGTATATAGTTGTTGTTACAAAAAATATATTATAAAGATTTAATAAATATAGCAGTTTCCTTTGATTTTTGAACTTGACTTTTTTCAAAAAACGTAAAGGATACAGAAAGCATAGACGAAAGAGAGGAGAATTTCAAGATTCATCAGATTTTTATATATAGATAAATAAAGCTAACAAAACAAAAAAATACATTGTGGTAAGCTATGAGTTGCACATCAACGAGCGCGGGGTCGTTCTTAGTACTTAGTAACTTGTATTATTAGATGATATCAAAACTGCCATTATTTTAGATAAAATAAAACGTTATAGCGTTTCCCGCGCTTAGTGAGGTACAGAAAGAAAGAATTAACCGCAGATGAACAAGAGATGGACGCAGATAAATCTGTACCTTAGCCAAATGAGAATAGCTATATACCGTTTCTTTATGAAGATGCGTCAAATCTTTAGCCTGCGTTCGCGTAGCATGCCGAAGGCTAACTGTATCACTTGATATAATTCCAGCAAGCGATCGCCTTTTTCACCAATGAGGCTCGTCTATTATCTAGCTACCTATCAAGAAACACTTTGCGCTTATCCTCGCAACCGATACATAATGACCTTTGCCTTCGCATCCTCCTCAACAAACACTAGGTACTCTCCGTTTGAGCGGCGAAAAGCGCGGATGCCGTATGGTATGTCAACCCAGCCACTTTCATTGGCAACTTCTGGACCAGGTTTTAGTGTTCTTGCCATCTTTCCAGTCTTGGCGTTATAGACATACACCTCCGCCTTTTTTATAGTTACAGCGAATACATAATCTCCTGCTACACTAATTGCTGCTGGAGGCAAAACTTCAGGAGGCGCACTCTTATCAACCGGAAAAACAATCCGCCAACGGGGATTTCGATTTCCCTTACTCCAATTGTCATAACGTGCAATCTCAGAGCCAACCAACTTCGCATAATCACCATTAATTGCAGAGTTGTCTTTGGTAAAACCTGATAAATACATGGTGTCTGTTTCGGGAAAGTACTCAATCCGCCGCAAATCGGTAAATATGCTAGGAGTCTTTTGCTTTTCCATTGAACGATAGGTGTAGATGGGATTACCTTGGTCATCTAATCCTTGTACGGGATAATGCCGAACGCCGATCCCATCTTGACTTCGCAGAGTTTTCCACACGTCGCCTTTGCTATCCACCCACCATCCACCAATGTAGGGATAATCTTTGCTGATATCGTATTCGCCACCATCAAACGCGCCGTTACCGTTTTTATCACGCCAAATCCACTCTCCCGTTTTCGGTTGATTTGGTGGCCAATCTTCACCTAACGCCTGTTTACCATTAACCTGAGTACCAACAAAAAATCCAGACGGAATGGCAATTTCCCCATTCTTAGTTTTGTCAAAACGATAGATTTGCAGAGCGACACCATACATATCTGTCAGGAACAAAAAAGGCTTGCCTTTGATGCGGCGAAAAATGGCTGCATCTCCTCCCACATTCAAGCGCGGATCTTGAGGATATTTATAGGCATTCAAAGTGTAACCCTTATAAGTCCATTGCTTGCCTGAGGGCTTGCTGTAATCCATGACGAAGTGTTCCTCTTTGGTGTACACATCTACAGCATCAGTTGCTGGATCTCCATCAGCGTTGTCTATAAATTCCAAACCCAACAGCCGCCACTGTAGCTTTCCTGATGGGGAAAACTTTCTCAAATCTGCCCCAGAATGCTTGAAACCCTCATTAGCAATGTAGATATTGCCTGCTGCATCTACACCGACTCCGCTAATTCCATTAAATTTCAAATCCCCGACTTCACCAGGAACACCTGCATAAATTCCACCTTGAATGCCAAAAGCTTTTACTTGCGCTGGCTTCTTACCTGTAACATCATAAATCAGTACTTGCTGACGGCGTCCATTGTCTGCTATCAAAAGTTTGCCTTGATTATCAACAGCGATCGCGCTAGGTTGAGCAACATCCGCAATGACTTCAGGCAATAACTTCCCTTGTTTGGAATAATGCGAAATTCTAGCAGGAGTCTTGCCATTTTTGCTTTGAATGATCCACAAATTCCCTTGTTTATTGACTGTGATCTGTCCTGGACTTGGAACTGAAAAACTTCGTAGTTCCTTCATTGTGTTGGTGTTGTAGACGCGAACCTTGTTGGCTGCAGGATCACTAACATACAAATCACCACCTGCATTTGTTAATCCAGTCACTTGGCTTTTCGTGCTGACAATTAACATACTTTTGTCCCAACCACGTCCTCCAGGAAAGGGTGCAGGCTTTCCAGACAAATCGTAGCGTCTTACGCAATACCAAGTTGTTCCTTTTGGTGGATAATCTTCCCCTGGCTTTCCACTAAGACCTTGTTGCATGGCTACATAAATGTACTTATTATCAGCCGTGACAGCAACTCCACCAAACCTTTCCCATCCATGTAAGTCATCAGCCCTGCCAAGAACTTCCCCATTTTTATAAATTCCAACTTCCCGACCAGCTTCATCCCAAGGACTATTCGTATATACTGTGCCATCAGGAGCAACATAAATACTACTCAATTGAATTTGTACCCATTTGCTACCACCGCCAAATGTATTACCTATCCAAGATGTTATGTATGAATTTGCAGCCGACGTGTCTTTTGCAACAAAGTACATTCCAATTAGCATCGAAGCAATAACTCCGATACTCAGACCAAGTACCAACTTAAAGATTTTTTTATAACGAAAACCAATTTGAGATAAATTCCTTATGTACTGATTAAGGAGTAGCATTTTGATTCCTTGCTTTTAGTATATCTAGTAGTTAAGCAGCAGTAACTGCTTGTTCGTAAATTCTCAAAATAACTGACTTTTATTCATCCTTCAATCATTACCATGAATTATTTTGATAAATATTTAAATATTTATATAAAGATATCTTCATATTGTAAAGAATTAAAAAATAAAAATTGTTTTTTCATTTTGTCTCTATTTTGCTATCAAGATAGAAAATTTATCTCTATTATTCCTAGCTATATTTATAATTGAATATAGCTAGGAATAATTTGACCATGCAAGCATCATCTTTACAAAAAAACATAAATAATTTTTGTATCGATTCTATTCTATTTATGAGATTATGAGATTTTGATGAAAACTACGTAACTTGTGACAGAAGAGAAATTTCTAGCAGGGGTATAAGGAAGATAAGCTTTGATGCATTAAAATTACATTACTTATAGCGGTTCTCATCCGGATGAGGTACAAATTTATCTGCTCCATCTGCGTCAAGGGTGCGGTTAATTCTTTCTTCTTGTACCTTACCCAAGCGGGAAACGCTATATTACGTTACTTATGAGAAGCATCCATGGTTTATATAAAATGTTAACTATTAACTGCCTTAATAGGAAAAAGTGCAGTTCAGTATAGGTGTGCATGAGCCGAGCAACTTGCGTGTGTTCCCCTTATATGCTAACAACATAGATGTCAAGATTTTTGTTGACAGAAATCTCCTAAATGGTTTAAATAACATAAAAATTTGAACATATAATGAAAAAGTTATATAGGTGTATCTAGCATAGCAGTCCTAAATCATTTATGAGATTTTATGATTGTTTCTCTCAACGTTCTTGGTACGGCAGTCAGAGCGCTGGCTGCCTCGTGTTGGTGGTTTTGGATTCTAACGACTCATCTAGTATTGCTACGAAAATTTTATTCTTTGGATAGATGGTTTTAGGGAAAATCTATCCATAGTATGGCATAAAAAATTCTGATTATTTATTCAGTTTCAGAATATATGTACAGTTCAGCCTTAATGGGCGTACTGACCTCAATAAAAAGGCGTTAAAAATTAAATTATAAAGATATACACACAACCTCTACTTGGAGAAATATTAGATGGAAGATAATATAAAAAATACTGCATCAGGTTCTGCGTCTATTCTCTGTATGGGAGTAGGCTGGTTTCCAAAAACCCCTGGAGGATTGGAACGGTATATCTATGAACTAACCCAGAAACTAGCAGCAAATCAAGACCAAGTTGAATTATGTGGAGTTGGTCTACCAGAAGCTGAACCAAACTTGCCAATAAAATTGACTAACTTAGCATCACCAAGTAGTTCTATTTTGAAACGGTTATGGTGCATTCGTACTAACTTTCAGAAAACAAGAACTCAAAAACCAGATGTCATTAATTTACATTTTGCATTATACAGCTTTCCAATTTTGGATCTTTTACCAAAAGGAGTGCCTATCATCTTTAACTTTCATGGTCCTTGGGCTTTTGAGAGTCAAGAGGAACGCGAAGGGAGGAAACTAAGTGTTCTTCTCAAAGCTAAGCTAGTAGAACAAAGAACATATAACCGTTGCGATCGCTTCATTGTTCTTAGCAAAGCATTTGGTAATATATTGCATAAACAATACCAGATTCCTTGGAACAAAATTCACATCATTCCAGGTGGAGTTGATGTTACCCGGTTTCAACCTAATCTATCACCTGCATTGGCTCGCGCAAAACTAGGCTGGTCCCAAGACCGTCCAATTTTATTTACATCGCGCCGTTTGGTCAATCGAGTAGGACTGGACAAATTACTGGAAGCCTTGGCTATTATGAAACCAAGGATACCAGATATTATGCTTGCGATCGCAGGACGTGGACCACTACAAGCTACACTACAACAGCAGGCTACAGAATTAGGACTTCATCACCATGTGAAATTTTTAGGATTCATACCTGACGGGCAGTTACCTGTTGCTTACCAAGCTGCTAACTTGAGTATTATGCCCAGCCAGTCTTTTGAAGGATTTGGATTGGCTATAGTAGAATCTTTAGCCTGCGGTACTCCTGTTGTATGTACTCCAGTTGGAGGAATGCCAGAAATTTTAGAACCATTCTCGCCAGATTTAATTACCTCCTCCACAGAAGTTGCAGCCATTGTAGAAAGATTAGAACAGGTGCTACTGGGAAAAGTGGCAATGCCTTCACGGGAAGCATGTCGTCAGTACGCCGCTATAAACTTTAATTGGGATAAGATAGCTCAGGAGGTGCGGAAAGTTCTATTAGCTTAATAAGCATTTTCACTACTGTCAGTAGACCGAAAACTTTTGTCAGTCAACGCAAGAATGAGGGTTTGGGGCGATGTTTTGGGCACAGGGTCGAGCGATCGCTTACCTTAGCAGGAGAACTCATCTACAACCCTATTGCTCAAAACGCAGATGATACGGGCATTCTGGCGGATTGTATACAATCCGCCAGAATGCCCCAATGGTAAGCCTTCTAGAAATCTTTTCGGTCTACTGACTGTTGATTAACCTTCGTTTTTGATCTCAGAACGTAGTTCGATACCACGCAACAGAATCTCAATCATCTCTTCGACCATATCCTCTATTGAGGTGGTTGTGTAGCGCTGTGCTTCTCGAATACCACTGACAATCTGAAGAAATGATACAGCAAGTAGACTCGGATACAGCAATCGATACTGCTCGTGAAAGCTTGCTGAAACAAAGATTTGCTCGATAGGTAGAATAATTGACTCGTAGGCAACTTGTGTAAGGCGTTCTGCTTCGGCTTGATCAAGCGCAGGTAGATCCGAACGGCTCATCCTAGACAAATCAACTGGCGGTTGGGAAAGAAACCACAGTGCTACTGCATGCAGTTGTTCCTGTAAGACTGATCTTGCTTGTGAGATAGCCTTTTCCAATCCTAAGCGATGCCGAAGAAGCGCTCGTTGAGTCACTTCTATGAAAAGTTCTTCCTTTCCACCAGGTACATGGTAGTAGAGGGATGCATGAGTGATTCCCAATTCAGTCCCAATGTCACGCAGGGTGACTGCTACATAACCTCGTTCACTGAATAGACGCTCTGCTGTCTCAAGCAGGCGTTCATAGGTAGCACTCATAACTTTGATCCTAATAATAATCGCATAAATTAAATGAATTATTGACAAAATTGTAAAACTATTTTATTGTATCTATCAATGTTTAGTTTACCAACTGTTTGGTAAACTAAACATTATTTCATTCTATAAAAAACGCCGTGGAGTGAAAAATATGACAAGGTATTTTGCTTTGCTCAACATGCTCAAGCATTTTTTTTACATAGTTTATTTTTTGGACATTAATATTGAACCCTTGATAGTAAGGATTTTATAGTTAACACTTTTATCACTAATGGAAATTTTTAGCACAGACTGTCTAGCTAGTCCAACGGGGACTTGGGAATGAGTATGGTATTAAGTAGTATACTGGGGGTTGTTTCCTTCTGTTTAACCACCCAAATACATCAATTGAATTTGAATGTTTGTGCTTGAACCTGCTACCAAAAATACTGAATCTTCAAATTTGGGTGGACCTGTGAGAATTGTTGGATTTCTAGAGAAACCAAATCCGTCAGTCGGAATTCCCAAGAAATTTCGATGAAGTTTGCCATCGCCTTTTGCATCATGTAGTACTGACACACCATAACTTCCAGATTTCAAATTCCTAAAAGTCACAAGCATGGACTTATCAGTAATGGGCACGCACTGATTTTGCAATGCATTTGCAGCACTACTTGGAAAACCTTTACTACTTGCAAAAACGCTTACGCAAAGCTGACCTTTACGATCTCTCAATCCATCAATCTCAACAGTTAAATTGCTCATTAAATCTGCTCTGGCACTGAATGGAATCGCTAAATTTCCTAATACTGTGAGTAGCAGAACACCGAGTCGAAATTTTTGCGTCATAAGCTTATCACACATTACAAAACTTTGAATCAGCAGTACAAACTATACTAAATATGCTTTAACTTACCAAACAATTGGTAAAATGTCTACCATTGTTTAAACTTGACCTATTTTGTAGCATATAATACTAAAATTTTAACCGCATACGATATTAGAGGGCATAGCGTCAAGCCTTGGCACAGGCAAAATTTACTATCTGAAGTTGATGGCGAGTTCACCGCTTGCGTTGGCTTGACATAATGAAGTTCTTTCTCTTTTAGGTGACTGGAGATGTCCAGTTAGCCCAATCTTGAGGTTTTAAGAAAGTTGCATATAATTCGGCTTCTGGCGTATTGGGTTCTGGATGATAGCTGTATTCCCAACGCACTAAAGGCGGTAGAGACATCAGAATTGACTCGGTGCGTCCATTAGTTTGAAGACCGAAGATTGTGCCACGGTCATAAACCAAGTTAAAGTCTACATACCGCCCTCTACGATACAGTTGGAATTGACGCTGATGCTCGCCATATTCCATTGATCGCCGTCGTTCCACAATCGGCACATAAGCTTTTTCAAAAGTCTTTCCACATCCGTGCACAAATGCAAACACTTCTTCCCAAGTGCGTGGTGCTGGTGTGCCAATTTGGTTACTATAGATAGCAGCTAGGGTATCTGAGTACGGTCCCCGATACAGTTGACCCTGACCATCCTGATAGTCAAAGAAAATACCACCAACACCACGGCTTTCTTGACGATGCTTCAGATAGAAATATTCATCACACCAATGTTTAAACACTTGGTAATAGTCTGGGTGATAAGTATCACAAGCTTGCTTAAGTACTGAATGGAAATGAGATGCATCTGAAGCATTGGGATAGTAGGGTGTCAAATCTGAACCACCGCCAAACCACCAAACGGGTCCTGCTTCAAAGTAACGATAATTGAGGTGGACAGTTGGTATATAAGGATTGCGGGGATGTAACACCATAGAGGTGCCTGTGGCATAAAAGCTATGTCCGCTTGCCTCTGGACGTTGCACCAGAATTGAGGGTGGTAGATGAGAACCCCAGACTTCAGAGAAGTTGACTCCACCTTGTTCAAACACAGCACCATCTCGGATCACTCGTGAGCGTCCTCCACCTCCTTCTGGACGTTCCCATACATCTTCCTGAAATTTGCCTACGCCATCAAGTTGTTCTAAAACTACACAGATTTCGTCTTGTAACTGTTTCATTAACTGGCTGACTCTAGCCTTGGCATCAACTGGCGGTAGAGATTTTGATGGAGTTGTTTTGGAAGCTGAAGTAGTTGTCATAATCTCAACTTAATTTTTCAAAAACTAAATTTCTGAGGAAACCAGAGCATTACCATAGCTCCAGTGATGGGTGAATGCAGCAAGCACTTTACTGCACTCACCTAAAAACTGGGCGTTGCTGATTCAAAGTATGAATTTAGCCTCACGCAAAGACGAGCCAGTACGAATGATGGCTTTCCCGACCTAGGGCTCTGGCGTCGCAAAGGCGCGAAGGTAAGGGTTGTGAAAATAAAGAATGAAAATTTCATACCTCAATTCAGCAACGCCAAAAACTGACATGAGTGCAAAGCTTAACTTAACCAACGAGCTGCATCTTTGGCATGATAAGTCAAAATCAAGTCAGAGCCAGCGCGTTTAAAGCCAGTCAAAGTTTCCATCACTACGCGTTGTTCGTCAATCCAGCCATTAAGTGCAGCAGCCTTAATCATGGAATATTCGCCAGAGACGTTGTAGGCGGCAACTGGTAGGTTGGTTGCTTCCTTGACACGCCAAATAATGTCCATATAAGCCAAAGCTGGCTTGACCATCAGCATATCAGCCCCTTCAGCAATATCGAGTTCTATTTCTCTAATGGCTTCACGACCATTAGCTGGGTCCATTTGGTAAGTGCGGCGATCGCCAAATTGTGGTGCTGAATCAGCAGCATCACGGAAAGGACCATAGTAAGACGAAGCGTACTTAGCAGCATACGACAGAATGGGCGTGTCTTGGTAGCCTGCTTCATCCAACCCAATACGAATCGCTTGCACAAACCCATCCATCATTCCTGAAGGAGCGATGATATCTGCACCGGCTTTGGCTTGAGAAACTGCTGTTTTCTTGAGCAACTCTAGCGTCGGGTCATTTAAGACACGCCCAGTCAAGTCACCAACTTCCAAATAGCCACAGTGTCCATGACTAGTGTATTCACATAAACAAGTATCAGCAATGACGATTAATTCTGGTACTGCAACTTTAACAGCAGTAGCAGCTTTTTGCACAATACCGCAATCATGCCATGCACCCGTTGCATCTAGTAGTCTGCCAAGGTAACTTTTTTTCTTCTGGAGTCTTTTGCAAAACTCCGTGACCAAGATTGAAAATATGCCCCTGGTTCCCGGCTTTGCGCACAGTGTCAAGAATGCGATCGCGGATAAATTCTTGGGAACCAAACAAAACACATGGATCTAAATTTCCTTGTACTCCAACAGTGGTGCCAAGTCGCTGCCGTGCCACTGCTATATCAACTGTCCAGTCTACACTGACAATATCAACACCAGATTGTGCCATCTGACTTTTCCCGTTAAGTCTCAAAAAGCTTGCTCACAAAGGATTCTGGAGAAAGTACAGTATATACGGTACAGTAGTTGAAATCGGGTGTTAAAGGTGACAGGTGATGTTGGATTGGTGGGAGA
>JAHHHH010000132.1 GCA_019359415.1 Iphinoe sp. HA4291-MV1
AGTTTAATTGTTTTGGAGCTAATCGTGCCACATCCTAATCCTCCGCTTCTCAGCAAAAACTACTTTTAATCTAATTACTCATTCTCCCACAGTAATACCTGGTTAACTTACGCCGTGCTGTACTAGCCTTTGAAGCTGCTTACCAACTTGGAGAAAAACCTGTTACAGCGGCGATTGTTGAGTCAGTTTTATCGAAGCAAATTGACGATTTGGAACCCACTCTAACAAGGCACGGCTATGATGCCAAAGGCTTGGCTGAACAGTTCAATGCCAAATCTGCTGAAATCAAATCACTGTTTCGCGGGCAGCTTGAACCAGTGCGTGCCCGCGAACTACAGGAGCAAATGCTGGCTGCGGGACTGCCAATTTGAGGAGCAAGATTGCATACACATATGCAATTAACGTACAGTTGCAATTAATGTGGTCCCAGTTGGATGATTGCGGTCTGGTTGCAGTTAATGTGGTCTCCGTTGTAGTTAATCTGGTCTCAAACGCCGTCTTGGTTGCAATTAATGTGGTCTCAAAATTGTCTTGATTGCGGGCTGGAACGATTAGTATTGCGGTCCGCTACAGTTATACATTGGAAAAGCAAAAAATATTTGGCAAAGGTTGAGTGGGTCTACTCATACTGCTTGTATGATATCTAAAGAATTAAGCTGATACCATGTAATACGCGGTTAAGCTCACCCAGCTTTTTCCAAGTAATACACGGGTTAGGTTTTAGCAGATCCACAATCCTATTGTTTCCTTACCTAGTCAGGCATTAATTCCTCTCACCCTTTCAACCAGGGGCGAACGTACAGTTATCAATCACCTCACAAATCTGCGATTAGCCTTGCTTTCCTAAGAAAGAATTGCAGTACAGTCTCTTCTCTAGAAATAATATCAGCTGTGCCCTCCATCCCCAATTGCACAGAACACTGTTTTTTACCTTGATATAAAGAAAGGTTTTCTGGCTCAATTGTAACCTCATAGAAAGCACCGATAACAACTGCCTTTTGGCTTGTCGCTGTTGTGGGAGCAGCAGCAGTCGTACTATTGGCTTGAGGAACAAAAGCATCTGGGGAAATCGTTTTGACCTTACCTTTAAGAGTGCCGTAATCTGGATAAGGACAGGAAGAAACCCGCACAAGGACATTTTGTCCTTCTTTCAACTTGCTTTTCTCCTGGGATGGTACAGATGCCTTGACTACCAAGGGAGCATCACTAGGGACAATTTGAGCAATTTCTTCTCCTGGGCGCACAGTTTGACCAGAGTTTCGTAGGTTGAGCTTAGAAATAATACCATCTGCTGTGGCAGTCATGACGGTTTGGTTCTTGTCGATTTCTACTTGTTGGAGTTCCCGGATGTCATGCTCTAGCTGTTTTTGGGTTTCAATCTGTTTTTGAATAAGAGCTTTACGTTCTTTGTCTAAAGTCGCTAAGCTGGCTTGTCCTGTGGCTTTTTCTTGGGCAATGCGCTCTTGTGCGATCGCAACTTCTGCCTGACTCGGATTAAGGATAGCTATGGCGCGTCGCCTTCTAGCAACAGCTGCCGAGACAGCTTGTTGTAGCCGCTCAATTGTTTGTTTTTGCGCCTCAATGACTGCTTTTTGCTCTTCCACCGCTGAGGATTGCTGCTCAACAGCCAGTTGTGCTTCCTCAAATTGATCCTGAGAGAGCGCTCCTTGTTTGGCGACCTTTTGATATCGGTTTCGCTTTGACTGAGCTGCTGCTAAGGTAGCGACTGTTGCTCCTAAGTGAGCTTGATTTGACCTTAATTCTGCAGCCGCTTTTTGCAATTCCTTCTGGGCTATCTTGACGTTCGCCTCGGCTTCTTCGACATCAGCGGTGGTAGTAACTTTTTTATCTTGATATTCGCGACTGCGACCGCTTAATTCAGCTTCGGCTGCGGCGACAACGCGGTTTATGCGATCGGTTTCGGCTCTGATTTGGTTATTAAGAGCACTTATCTGAGCGTTGATTTGAACCAGTTGTAAGCGAGACTGCTGGATGTTACTTTGCAGTTGGCTATGTTTGGTTTGAAGGCGACTGGCGTCGAGAGTGGCAATAATATCTCCTTTTTTGACAACTTGATTCTCTTTAACCCAGACGCGCATAACTGGACCTTCCGTTGCAGCTTGAACAATCCGCAACTCACCAGCAGGACGGAGATTCGCCTGTGCTTTGACGGTGACTTTGTATTTAGTGACAGAGGAAACAGCAACAGCAAGAGCCACTGCAGTGAGCATAACCATTCCGCCAACAGTAGTCCAACGACTAATTGGCGGTAGAAAATCGTTTTCTTGAATTAGTGGAAGAGAGTCTGCTGAGTTGAAGTGACTAAGCATAATGATTTTATTTACTGATTGCGGGAGATTTGCCGTTAGATTCAGAATGGGAAGATTTCACCAGCAAACCATTTCTTGATGGGGCAAAGTCGTCTAAAAAGTCTAAGTGGTCACCAGGAACAAGTCGTAGCTCCTCTGGAGTGCCTTGGATTTTCAAGCGTCCTTCCTCAAGTAGCACAATCCAATCGGCTCGCCCGATGACTTTCGGGCGGTGGCTAATCATAATTGTGGTTTTCCCTTGTCGGTAGTACAGCAATTTATCTAGCACTTCGGCTTCACTGACTGGGTCGAGAGCGCCAGTAGATTCATCTAAAATCAGTACAGGCGGCTCAGTCACTATTGCCCTGGCTATAGCTAATCTCTGCCGTTGTCCACCAGAAAGATTCGCGCCAAATTCTCCTAAAACGGTTTGATACTTGTCGGGCAATTTACTAATAAACTCGTCTGCACCTGCTATCTGACAAGCCTTCACAATTTGTTCAAAACTGATGTGCGGATAACTGAAGCGGAAGTTGTCAATAATTGAGCGACTCCAGAAGTGGGGTTCTTGGGGTACTAGCACTACCTGCTGTCGCAGGCATTCTAGGGAAAGGTCTTGCTGATTATAAATGTCGTAGCGAATATTACCAGATTGTAGGGAATATAAACCCGCAATCAGTTTGGCAAGGGTACTTTTGCCACAGCCAGATTTACCAATGAGGGCAATGACTTGACCGCCAGGTATAGTGAGGGAAAAATCTTGTAGGAGGTCAACTCTACCTGCGTGGTGGAAGTTAAGAGTGGTACAGACAATATCCGCATTGCCCGTAATTTCTGCTATGGGCTTTTTGAAGTCGTTTTCGTCTTCCGGGGTAGCGTCAATCACCTCTGTTAGTCGCTGGATGACAATCTGGGCGGTGATAAACTCATCAACTAACCCAATTGCCGAACTCAGAAAACCGAGAAAGTTACCACTCATGCCGTTAAACGCCAGCAGTTGACCAATGCTTAAAGTGCGATTAATCACTAGATAGCTACCTAACCAGAGTAAGGCAATACTAGTCAAGGTGGAAAGAATTCCAGTGATTGTGCTGCTGTAAAGTCCCAGCTTCATCGTACTCCAACCCAGGTTAGCTAGGCGACCATAATTCGTCTGATACTCTTGCCAAGCTTGAGGAGTCGCTTGGGTAGTTTTTAGTACTTGGACACCACGAAAAGTTTCGACGAGAAAGCCTTGGTTTTCTGTGCCTAGGACAATTTGGTTGCGGGTTTTCTGGCGCAAAGCAGGGAGAAAAAGCAGGTTCACGAAGGTGACGATAACAAAGGCGGCGAAGGAAGCTAAAGTGAGTCCCCAGCTGTAGAAGAGCATGAAGCCCAAGGAAACCAAGGCGATAAAAAATTGACTGGGTAAACCGAGGACAATTTGGGAAACTAGGGCATTGATGGCATGAACATCGGCAATGCGGCTGACGACTTCCCCACTGCGCCGTCCTTCAAAATAACTAAGGGGCAAGTGTAGGAGTTTTCGCCCGTATTCCAGGATTAACCCTAATTGCAGCCGCTGACCAAAGTGACCAATCAAGTGAGATTGTACCAAGCCTATGACACTGCTAAATAAGTTCATAGCGATGACCCCAATTGCTACAGTAGTAAGCAGTTGGGTATCTCCCCGCACCAGCACGTCATCAGTCAGAAGTTGCATCATCAACGGAGAGGCGAGGGAGAGAAGTCCGATCGCAATATTTATAGCGATCGCCTGAGCTAAGATGTTGCGATAGGGCAAAACCCTTTTGAGATAACGCCCAAAGCCACCAACTTTATCGTCTGGCTGTTCGTAAAAGCGGCTGTCGTCCGGCTCTAACAATAGCATGATGCCATTGCCCCAACCACCGATTAACTCTTCACGGGTGAAGAAACGGATACCAATGGCTGGATCGCAAATTACGTATTTTTTTCCTTTTTGCTCGTATAAAACAACCCAGTGGTAGCCTTTCCAGTGTATGATAGCTGGCAGGGAAACTTTATGCAAAGAGTCGAGCAGTTGTGGAGAAGCTTTGACTTGGCGAGCATTAAATCCTAAAGCTTCGGCTCCCCGTCTCAAGCCTAGTAGGCTAGTTCCTCGCGCTCCCGTACCAACTGCTTCCCGCACGCGGCTAAGGGCAAAGGTGCGTCTGTAGTATTTGGCAACCGTGGCAATGCAGGCAGCACCACAGTCTTCTTCACTGTGTTGTAGTACACTATTGTATTTCATTGTTAAATTACTGAATTGTTTAATGCCTTTGAGGCAATATAGAGGATGAAGTCATATAAAGTTCGGATGATGGATACAAAAACTCATACCCCACCTGCGGCATCTATCTAACTTGTGAGAGAGGGGATGAAGGACGTTTTAACAGAGGATTGAGTAATAAAATGCCTCAAAAATGGATGAATATTCTGAGGCTGTTTTACTATCTAAGCAAAGTTCCTAGAACGGATGCACAGAAGTCAAATCTATGCGCGTTTGAGAGAACTAATTGAATCGTTTGGAATACCAACATCAGGAACAAAAGAGTATCTTCCTTGTCCCAGAATTACACGCTGACCCCCATAGTTTATGTCTCTATAAAACGCCCATCTTTCATTCCCTGTAATAATAATAGATGAGGTTTTGTCGTTGAAATTCTGACCACGGAGGTCGGCACTACCTTTCTCAAAAATCCAGACCTTCCCCGTAAAGTTAGCATTCTCGTATAAATATGCAGTACCTCCACTACAGCTAGCAGCCACCTCATTGTCAAGTTCTGTGAAGGCAGGAGCCTCAAATTCAGCAGTTAATTCTGTAAACAGTTGTTCATGCTGATTATCTTTCATCTGTTTTGTCCTTAATTAAGTGTGAATGTTTCTGTTCTTGATTGCCAAATAGTTTTTAATAAGTGGCTGAATTATTGTCACTTCAAAAAACTATCTTTGGAATCAACTTTCTATTAATTACATTGGAAACACCCTTGAGGAAATATGAGGGTATCTGTATTTTTTTTTGAGAAATTCTTTACTTTAAGAGAGAAAAGTTATTCAGAGGCTAGAATCCATATCTAGCATGTGTTCTAGCCACCGGCTGCACCTGATGACACGAACCTTCTATTTTCGCCTACATCAAGTTCAGGAGTTTTGCAAGAATCTGTTTAGCACCATTTGCTTCAGACTATAGCGTATTTGTCAATAAGCAATAGTACTTTAAATTAACGAACATTGCCCATTGCCCATTCATAACTGATAACTGGTAACTGGTAACTGTTAAAAATATAACAATCGTGGGAGAAAACATACGCTTGCACAGCGTAAATGAAAAACTTGTCTGTTTTGTCGGATTCAATGCGACAGCTATTTACGACTAATTTTCCCCAACCGTAAGAGAACCCCTCATAAAACTCCTCAAGCAATACCAATAAACAAGTAGCACACTTACTTGATAAAGCCACCTTATAGTCACTATGCCCAATAAGTTACATGCCATCCCTAACCCAATAGCAGTATAACTAATATCCTGTCTTTACAAAGTAATACCTCCAGACTAGACATATCTCCCTGAAGCAACTTGACGAATATGTAATAAATATTACATAATTCTTCAAATTTATTGCTCTAGAAGAAATCCATCCTGACCGCTACTATACGGAAACAGAGTTTTTACACTTGTATCTTCTGTAGAAATACAGCCCTTTGGCTTTTGAAGAAGAGGTCAGGATGTTTCCCAGAATGTTTACCAGCATACCCAAACTGCCCAGCCGTCAAAATTCGATTGAGAAATTTTCTATGTATATGACTGTGGAGAATAATAAGGGTTACTCAACGATTAAATGGAAAACAGAACCTCAAATGCATTTCAATATTGAGTTATACAAAAGCAGACACTATAAGTTTGCATCGTTAGTTAACCAGGATGATAACGGCAAGGGGTTAGTTCAGTTCTTTCTAGATATGGCTTTCAATGACAGACCACCAAAGGAAGATTGGGAGCCAGAAACACGAGTACAAAAAGCTTGGGAACACCTGAGCGCTTACTGTGAAGAAAGTTGCTACAGAGCTGCTGTAACGGTATGGAAAGATGACACATCTAAATCTTGGGAAGAATATATATTTCTTTCTAGATGTTTTATTTATTCAGCTACCAAGTTTAGACAAATATTAGCTAAATATAACTCAAACGATTCTTCTGTTGATACTTATGTGACAGGCGTCTTGATAAAAAATATTAAAGATTCAGCTGCTGTCGCTAAGTTTTCTAAGTGGCGACTGTTGCATAAAAAGAGCTATAAAGAACTGAAAGAAGCACTCTTGCGAGCTGGAAGGTATGAGCCGGAAATTTCTCGGTTTCTCTTAGCTCGGAAATATTTTAAACAAGTTTATCAGATGAACAAAATTCAAAATCCTGCTAAAATAACAGGACAGAAGTGGCAAGAACCCGATAGCGCAGATTTTGCAGAAGCAGCTAATTACTACAATGCACAGATGTTACTCCCTTGTGTACCTCATGAAGTGGCTTTAGGTGGAAATATCACAGGCGAGCAACTTAAAGCAAATATGGAAATTTGCATTGCTGCATTACAAAATTACCCCAAATCAATCACACCACGCTTTTCTCTGGAAGCACTCACAGAAACTGGTCGTCAAGTTGAATCTAATGAGTCTCTAGAAATTTTATCACAAGATTTACTAACTTCTTCAGAAGTCGAAGATTCACGAGAAAACCAAGAAATAATAGTAAAGCGAACTGAGCCAGCTTTACAAGAGCAGTTGCTTGATTTGAAAGTAGAGCAACAAGAAATACTATTGCTTTACTATGGTTTTGAGCTAAATCAAAAACAGATAGCAGATAGATTTCAAGTCACTCAGGGAGCAATTGCTCATCGCCTGAAGACGATTGAAATCAAACTGCTGAAAACTTTATATGGATTAAGTAAACCGACTGAGTGGGTTTCTCAATATGTTGCAGTATGGTTAAATCGTAATTACCAAGCTCCTGTCTATTCAGATTTGATTCATGTTGCTTTGGTTGAGGCGGTAAAGAAACTTGAACCACAAGAGCAAGAACTATTGCGACTTGCCTATGGACAAAAACTGGATGAACAAGAAATTGCTAAGCTGCTTGGCATAGCCCTATCAGAAATTCTGGACGTACTGCGGAAAACAAAAGCTAAATTAGAGGCTGCTTTAATCAATAGTATCGATACCATGATTAATAAATATTTACAACTATGGTTGACGAAGGTAGCTAAAGCCGTAATTAAATTAGCTTATGACAAATTGGAGATTTTACAAATTCAACAAACAGAGTTATCAACAATTAATACTGTCTTAAAAGAATCGTTAACAATTTGGCATTCCGAAAAGTCATGAGGAAAAATAATGAGGTTCCAGTGATGTTTCCTTTTAATGAGTTAGAAAGAGCTGTTAGTAATCTGTTGTGGTTAAATATTTCATCGGCAGACAAAAAGAAAGCCTGGGAGCAAGCTCAGAGCTATTCTAATACGCTTGCACGATACAACGCTTATCTCAATCACCTTTCATTGTATATTTTCCTTAATTGGCTTACAGAATGGCTAACATCCGAATCCGTGCCTAAACCCGAAATTTTCCCAAGTGCAGATGGCTTACCCAGTATTTGGGAAGTGGTAAATGGTGCAGCAATGACACTGGGTGAGAGACGAATAGTCCTAATTCCCAGTGAAACAATAGATTTAGAAGAGTTGTGCGTACCCCAAGAGTGGGTAGACATTCCTTCTTTTGCAGGCGATTATTACTTAGCGGTGCAGGTTAATCTAGAGGCGGATGAGGATGAGTGTTTTTTAAGAGTCCTCGGTTTTACCACTCATCGCCTACTTAAGAATTTTGGCAGATATAATGCGAATGAGCGCACCTACGTGTTGGCAGCAGAAAATTTAACAGCCAATCTCTCCGTGATGCTGATGATATTGGGACTCCCTGTACAAGAGGAAATCCCAGAATTGCCTACTTTATCTGAAGCTGAGGCGCAAAAATTGTTGCAACTGTTAGGCGATTCATCTCTTTACTTTCCCCGTTTACGAGTTGATGTACCGTTTGAGCAATGGGCAGCACTGCTGGATAATGATGAATGGCGTACTCAGTTGTATCATCGACGAATAGGTGGCTTGGCTGTTGCCAAAAACACGGCATCAGCTAACAACTTGAGCAATTGGTTTCAAAATATTTTTGATACAGGTTGGCAGTCCCTTAATGCAGTCCTAAATACAGAATCTCTTAATTTAGCTTTTGCTTTCAGACAACGTGAACTTGCTGTTGGAGGAGTGTCTGTTAATGGAGTCAAGTTGATTGATTTGGGAATGCAATTAGGTAATCATTCTGTTGCATTACTAGTTGGTTTGACACAGGAAGATGAGCATCAAGTGAGTATCCGCGTCCAGCTACATCCATCTAATGGACAAACTTACCTACCACCTAATATCAAACTCGCTTTACTTTCTTCATCAGGAGCAACTCTCCAGGAATTGAAATCACGAATTCAAGATAACTTGATTCAACTGAAACGATTTACATGCCCGAAAGGAAAAACATTCAAAATACAAGTGACTATCGATAATTTCAGTATTACGGAAGATTTTGTGGTTTAACGACTTGCACGATTATAAAAATGAGTAAGTTAGTTATCTTAAACTTGGGAAGGGGTTCTCTACAAAACGGCTTTCACTTTGTGACTGTTGTGCTACAGTCAGAGTCCAATTTCAAAACAAGTCAATTTCAGGGTAGTTTACCTGCGGCTCCAAATATTCTTGACCTCTACCGTCGTTGGCAATTGCTGTATGATTTAATTTATTCGGCTCGCTCTATAAGTATAGGTTTACGTCAACAAGAGTTCATTGATGAAGACATCAAAATTGATGAATCTGACATAACTCACGTTTCCGATGCTGAATTTGATGAGGTCTGTAAGAAGTTACAAAAAAGCCTCAATAATTGGTTGGATTATCAGGATTTTCGACCGATTGAATTACAATTGAGAACGAAATTATCCAAGTCGGATGAAATTCGATTTATTATTCAAACCGAAGACAGCTATTTAAGAAAACTACCCTGGCATATTTGGCGCTTTTTTGAAGATTACCGTTTGGCAGAAGTTGCTTTAAGTCCCATTGAGTTTGAGTCAGAAAATCAGGTAGTCAATTCGGCTTTAAGAGTGAGAATTTTGGCAATTTTAGGAGATAGCAGGGGAATTGACACTGATGCTGACAAAAAGTTTTTGGAGAACTTGTCATCAGATACAGAAACGGTATTTTTGGTAGAGCCAAAACGCTCAGAATTAGATGAGCAGCTTTGGGATAAGCAAGGATGGGACATTCTATTTTTTGCAGGGCATAGTTCTAGTAAGGCTGATGGTGAAACAGGTTTTATACATATAAATCCTACCGAAAGGTTAGCGATTGGGCAGTTAAGAAATGCCCTCAAGAAAGCAATAGAACGCGGGTTACAATTGGCAATTTTTAACTCTTGTGATGGGTTAGGGTTAGCACAGCAGCTGGATGATTTGCAT
Source organism: Iphinoe sp. HA4291-MV1 (assembly GCA_019359415.1). Taxonomy (GTDB): domain Bacteria; phylum Cyanobacteriota; class Cyanobacteriia; order Cyanobacteriales; family Nostocaceae; genus Brasilonema. The sequence continues at coordinate 9,859 of JAHHHH010000132.1, forward strand.
ATTCCCCAAATGATTGTCATGCGAGAACCAGTGCCAGATAAAGTGGCACAAGAGTTTTTGAAGCGCTTTCTTAGGGGGTTTGCGGATGGTAAATCGTTTTATTTAGCAGTGCGGGAAGCGCGGGAACAGTTGCAGGGTTTAGAAAGTGAATTTCCTGGTGCTAGCTGGTTACCTGTGATTTGTCAAAACCCTGCTCTGGCGTCACCGACTTGGAAAGAGTTGCGAGAGAAAACTAAGGGTGATGCTCCAAAAGAGCCGCCCCAAGGGGGCGAACGCTCCCAGAGTGCATCATCCCTCTGGGAGCATCGCCAACCCAAACTCAATTTCAAAACAGTTTTGATGATTAGTTTTATAGTCACAAGCTTGTTGATGGGGGTGCGCTGGCTGGGGATGCTACAAGCATGGGAGTTACAAGCTTTTGACCATTTCATGCGAGCGCGTCTACAGGAAAAGCAAGATTCACGCCTGTTGATAGTCACTGTCAGCGAAGATGATTTGAAACTAAAAGAACAGCAACAAGGAAAAGGGTCGCTCTCAAATATAGCACTGGCGCGACTTTTGGAAAAACTTGCACCCCTCCAACCAAGAGCCATTGGTTTGGATATCTATCGTGATGAGCCATTACAACCCAAGCAAGCTTCTTTAGCGACTCGGTTGAAAACTGATGACAAATTCTTTGCGATTTGTAAAGTGAGCGATCGCACTAAAAATCATCCAGGAACTCCACCTCCACAGGAGGTTCCGCCAGAACGTCAAGGATTTAGTGATGTTGTCCCAGACTCAGACGGCATTGTGCGTCGTCATCTATTGGCAATGCAACCAGCAGATCCAACATCCCCTTGTACTGCACGCTACGCCCTTAATGCCCAACTGGCATTCCATTACTTGGAGAAGGAGGGTATTTATCCCAAGTATACTCCCAGAGGGGATTTGCAGTTAGGCAAAGTTGTTTTGAAGCGATTGCAGTCTCATATGGGCGGCTATCAACAAGTAGATACAGGGGGTTATCAAATATTGCTCAATTACCGCTCTAACCTTGGTTCTCCTTTAGAAATTGCCCCAACAGTCACGCTCACAGATGTTCTTAGGGGTAAGGTTAACCCTGAACAAGTCAAAGACCGAATTGTCCTTATTGGTACCACTGCCCCAAGCTTCCGTGATTATAGTCTTACCCCCTACATAACTGAGCAGGGTTTTTCCCAGGAAATACCAGGAGTCATTCTGCAAGCACAGATGGTGAGTCAAATCATAAGTGCAGTGAAAGATGGACGACCTTTATTATTAATTTTACCTGTTTGGGGCGAAGTGTTATGGATTTGGGGTTGGTCTTTTGTTGGAGGAGCAATTGCTTGGCGTTATCAGTCGGGACGACATCTCATACTAGCAGGTGGAGGCGCAATCGGCGTTTTATACATTCTTTGCTTAATTCTGTTTTGCTCTGGTATTTGGGTTCCCCTGGTTCCGTCAGCTTTAGTTTTAGTAGTTACTGGCGGTACAGTGGCGGTTTACTTTACTTCACAACACAGTCAGCGACAACTAATTTCTACAACTTGAGGCATAAATAAAGATGAAATTATCTGTGCAAAAGATTCAACTCTCCCTCGCCATCAGTTTTTTAACACTTATCAATTTAACACTCTTTAGCTGTACACAAGTGCAGGCACAGCTTAGAAACCCCAAGGGACAATTAAACCAATCATTGATTTTCGCAGCGCCACCCCCACCACCAGACATCGGGGAACCAGGTAAGCGAGCGGAAGCAGGTAGCCGTGGTTGTGGAGGGGACGTGAATAAATCCCTGACTTCTGTTTCTCAAAAGCGGCTCACAGCTTTAGTCCCTGTTTATTCAAAGTCAGAATTAGTGTTTGCAACAACGATTGCCGAGCATCCTAGTTTCTGGTTCTATGTTCCTTATTCCTCGTCCTTTGCTTATGGAGAGTTTGTGCTAGAAGATGAAGCACAAAATCAGAATATATACAAAGTTGCTTTGACGGGGACACCAGGAGTGATTAGCCTAAGCTTACCATCAAAAGCAGCACCTCTGGAGATTGGCAAGAGGTATCGTTGGTATTTTAACATCTACTGTAAGAAGGATAATCAAATTATTGCTGATGTTGAAGGGTACGTAAAACGGGAGCAACTGAACTCTGCCCTGAAAACTCAATTAGAAAAAGCGACACCCAGCCAGCGCGTAACCCTTTATGGAACTAATGGAATTTGGTATGAGGCGTTGAGCGCTGCTAGTAGTCTGTCAGGGTTGAAATGAGGGATAGAGTCGTTTAAGCTTAATACGTGCATCTTCAGTTGTAAAGCGCCAATCGATTGTTCGCGATTGAGTGTTTCTGCGTTGCTCCCAAGCGATCGTT
>JAHHHH010000133.1 GCA_019359415.1 Iphinoe sp. HA4291-MV1
AGTAAGGGCTCGATAACTTCCCATTCCTTGTCAGTCACGTCGCTTGAATAGCCCATTTTCAGCCCCTAATCTTACTTTGCATCAATTTTACTTGATCGCTGAAAAGATCTTAAATGGGTTCTATAAGATCTCACGCCAAGACGCGAAGAAACTTTTTGCGCCTTGGCGTCTTTGCGTGAGCTTATTCCGGCAATTCATACTGCTCAACGATACGCTTAGCAAACTCTGGAACGTGCGCCTCTAATTTCTCCGAATGATTCCGCTTCACATACAGATAATTGCGGGTAAAGTGAGAATCAATTGAATAACGAGCGTACTCTAAGCCTTTGGGACCAATTTTTTCGATAACCACTCCCATCAATTTTGCTGCCCACATGGGTAAGGTGACACCTTTATCGTAGATGGGTATGCTTTGTTGGACTGCGGCTTTGCGATCGCCTTTGGACATCACTGGCTGAGTTTCCAGTTGGTCTTTTACCAAGTCTAACATCTGTTTACCTTGTTCATTTCTGACGACAATCCATTGCCACCCAAAAGGTGCGCCCATGTAACCTACGACTAAATCTGCCAAAGAATTGACGTAGTCAAAGCAACTTATGCAGGAGGGTGCAAACACATCCTTAAGTTTATTGGTCTTTAGTCCAAAGAAAGGTACTGTTTCGATTGAGCCATCCTCATGTTTGAAATGAACTCGGAAGTCTTGCATGAATTCGTAATGCACCACCGTATCAGGTGATTTGCTGGTGGTTTCTAAGAATTTTTGCAATCCCGCGCGGGTAACATTATCGACACAAGGCGTACCTAAAACGTAAAGTTTTTCTAAGCCTAGTTGTTTTTCGACAGTTCGTAATGCTTGAATTTGACAACCAACACCAATCACTAGCAGGCGCTTCATTCCTGATTTTTCCACTTGTTCCAATACGGATAAATTTGGTGAAAGTGTTGGTTTATTGACTCGTGCTGCTAGTATTTCTTCTGCGGTACGGGCAATGATGGGCATCGGTTGAAAGCGGTCTTCTTTGGTGTTTTGCACGCAAACGACGCCCTCAACAATACCGCGATTCAGCATTTCGATGGCGATGGTACTCACAATTCCCGTCCATTGAGCACCGGGAATGGGCTGTTTTTTCTGCGCCGCCATCATGTCTTGATGGACACCAAAGTACAACTCATCAGGATTTTCTAAATCACGGGAGCGAGTGTGCGTCTGTTCTTCGAGTTTGTCTATTTGCTGATGAATAAAAGCGCAAGCTTCCTTGACATAGTGAATATAATATGTATCACATAGTCCGCACTCGCTACAGAGTTCTTTCGCAGGGCGACGGCTACCGGGTTTGAGGGCTTTGGCTTTTTTGTGAGGAGATAGGGAGGTCATATTAAGGCTGTTTATTAACTCATAAAATAAGATATTCCAAAGCTTTACTTTACACAAACTTTAGAAGCATTAAGAAGGATTTTATTGATTGTTACAGATGGTAAAAGTGATTTAGCTTAAACTAGCGGCGGTGCAGATTGCTATTTAGGAGTTTTTGAGTACACATAAAGCTCGAAGTTCCGAGTTCAAAGCTCGAAGTTCCGAGTTCAAAGCTCGAAGTTCCGAGTTCAAAGCTTGAAGTTCCGAGTTCAAAGCTTGAAGTTCCGAGTTCAAAGCTTGAAGTTCCGAGTTCAAAGCTTGAAGTTCCGAGTTCAAAGCTCGAAGTTCCGAGTTCAAAGCTTGAAGTTCCGAGTTCAAAGCTCGAAGTTCCGAGTTCAAAGCTCGAAGTTCCGAGTTCAAAGCTCGAAGTTCCGAGTTCAAAGCTCGAAGTTCCGAGTTCAAAGCTCGAAGTTCCGAGTTCAAAGCTCGAAATGCCGAGTTCCAAGCTTGAAGTTCCAAATTTTCAGTTCAAGATTACACCGCTTAGCTTACAACAACCGGAGTTTGGCGCGTGTGCAAGAGGAAGGGATAGAAGAAGCGAATCATTTTTCTGCTCACCAAGAAGACAAGAAGTTCCAATTCTCCGATGATTGTTCGGATGATTCGTTTGACAAAACTTCTGATATTTCTGCTTGATGTACTGGTATATCTCCTTCCAGCACTTTTTCATAATCTCCAGACTCAACCCATTTCAATAATTCAGAGGTACGCATCACAGCCCAAGAAGAATATCTGTATTCCATAAAGCTCAACATCTTTGTGAACTTATCGAACTTGTCCAAGCCATCTGTGTTAAAATTGCGAGCTTGAGTGAGAAAATCGTCAATCACAGTAGGTGTCAGATATTCGTTGTTTGGCAATCCACTGAGTTTCATCAGCGCTGTGGTTGCGATCGCAGTATCCTGACAGGCGAGTAAGCCAGCGCGATCAGCGGTGAATCTTGCCATAATCAACCAATTGGACAAAGCTAGTTGTATTCCATGGGTGGCTAAGCCACCAAATCCCAATGTGGTACTGGCTAACAAGTTTCCCAACAGTGGTAGCACATAAGCAACCTGGTGATAGAGCAAATGCCGACTTTTGATATGAGCGAGCTCGTGTCCGAAGAGGAAAAGCCACTCCTGGTAGGAGAGCCATTCCATTCCCTCTAAATTGATCCCGACATAGGGATTTTCTACTCCAACGGTGTAAGTTTGAATGTTACCTGTGCCTCGAAATAGATACAGTTTAGGCAAGGGAGTAACATCAAGAATTTGGCAAGTTTCTACAAATGCGCTATGGAGTTCAGGAAAATTACGAGATGTGACTTGGATGTCATTACCTGTGCATTGTATTCTCAGCAGGCGATCAACACCGTATTCATTGATTTTTTTGAATAGTAACGAGATACCAGGCATTTTTTCCAACGAAGCCAAGGCTTTGCGATCAAACGGATGCTCGTAAGCGCCTGACTTCAGTTCAGTTAATATTTTTCTTGTCATTTATTACAAAGTCTGATATATTTATGCGCTTGCCCTATCCTAATACAGTTCAGATAAGTCTTAACTCAACCGTATAGAACCATATCCACCACCACCTGGTGTCTCAATCACAAACACATCCCCAATATTCATTTCTACCACAGCTTTACTACTCAATTCCTCTACAGTTCCATCACTCCTTTCCACATAATTCCTCCCGACTGTACCTGCTTCACCACCATGCAAACCAAAGGGAGCAACAACTCGATGATTGGAGAGGATTCCTGCAGTCATTTGTTCTAAAAAACGTAGGCGACGAATCACACCATTTCCCCCACGATGATGTCCTTTTCCATCACTATTAGGACGAATTGCAAAACTTTCTAAAAGCACGGGGAAACGCCATTCTAAAACTTCTGGATCTGTCAGACGCGAATTTGTCATGTGAGTATGGACTGCGTCTGTCCCATCAAAATTTTCACCTGCACCAGAACCACCACAGATGGTTTCATAATATTGATAGCTTTCATTGCCAAAAGTGAAATTATTCATTGTACCTTGAGAAGCTGCTAGCACACCCAATGCACCATATAAAGCATCTGTTATTGCTTGAGAAGTTTCCACGTTTCCCGCCACTACAGCAGCAGGATAATGAGGATTTAACATACACCCTTCAGGAATAATAATTTCTAAAGGTTTCAGACAACCTGCATTTAAGGGAATATCATCATCTACCAATGTACGAAAAACGTATAAAACTGCTGCTTTACACACTGCAGCAGGGGTGTTGAAATTATTCGGTTGTTGGGGTGAAGTTCCAGTAAAATCAATTTTTGCACTACGCTGTTCGTGGTTGATAGTCATCGCTACCTGAATGACACTCCCATCATCCAAAGAATAGCGAAAACTACCATCTTTCAAAACATCAATAACACGACGCACCGATTCTTCTGCATTATCTTGCACAAACTCCATGTAAGCTTGTACAGTTTCTAAGCTGTAGTGTTCCACCATTTTATGGATTTCTTGTAAACCGCGTTCATTGGCGGCAATTTGCGCTTTTAAATCGGCAAGATTTTTCGTTATGTTCCTGACTGGATAAATCCCTTGAGTCAGCAATTCTACTAGTTCTTGTTCTCTAAATTTCCCCGCATCAACGAGTTGGAAATTATCAAGTAAAATACCTTCTTCTTCAAGATTTATACTAAATGGTGGCATGGAACCAGGAGTGATACCGCCAATATCGGCATGGTGTCCGCGTGAGGCGACGTAGAAGAGAGGGAGATGAGAAAAGGAGGAAAAAACAGGACTAATAACAGTAATATCAGGAAGGTGAGTCCCGCCGTTGTAGGGATTATTCGAGGCAAAGACATCTCCTGGTTTGATAGTATCGCTATAAGCAGAAATCAGTGATTGCACACTTTCACTCATCGAACCCAAATGCACAGGAATGTGAGGCGCATTTGCTACCAATTGCCCAGAACCATCAAAAATTGCACAGGAAAAATCCAGCCTTTCTTTTATATTTACCGAAGAACTCGTATTTTGCAGAGTGATGCCCATTTGTTCGGCGATCGCCCGAAACAAATTGTTGAAAATTTCCAGCATCACCGGATCGGGTTTTTGTTCTTTGTCCTTTGTTTTTTGTTCTTTGTCCTTTGCAACTGACACTTGATTTTTAGCAACAGACAAAACTAGATGATTGCGTGAAGTTAATTCTGCTTGCCAATGCGGTTCTATAACATTCGTACCCGTCGCTTCTACAATGATAGCTGGACCAAAGATGCAATCACCTGGTTGCAACTCATCCCGCTGATACACAGGAGTTGAGTGCCATGCACCAGCAGTGTACATCTGTACAGTAGCAACAGCAACTATTTCTTTTTCATTATTGCGTGAAGTTACTGCTTCTTCTGGCACATCATTCTTCGCTACCACCTCAACTGAAACAGCCTCAACAATTAACTGCTTTTCAGGCGCAACAAACCCGTAACGCTGACGATGCAATTCCTCAAACTGAGACTTCATCGCCGTTATCTCACCAAAATCCACCACCAACGTCGAATCAGTCCCCTCATATCTCAAATGTATCTTTCTTAAAACCTCTACCTTCTCTTCTTCCTTCGCGTCTAAAGCCCTTTGGGCATGCGCCTTTCCTGCGGAACGCTGCGCGTTCGCCTCTGGCGTCGCCCCTTCTCCTAAGGGAGACGCTGCGCGTTCGCCCTTGTCTGCGGAACGCTGCGCGTTCGCCCTTGGCGTCGCCCCTTGGGCGAAGGGCGAAGGGCGAAGGGCGAACGGCGTAGGGCGGTTTGTTTCCTCCTCCTCCAACTCCGTCAACACACCCTCCAACTCAAACACCAACCCTTCACTCAATACACTTTCCACCGCCCTTTCACGAATCACCCGCACATCCGCTAAACCCATCCCATAAGCTGACAACACCCCAGCGTAAGGATGGATAAATACCTGCTTCATTCCCAACGCGTCTGCAATGAGACAAGCGTGTTGTCCTCCTGCACCGCCAAAGCAACACAAAGTATACTCTGACACGTCATAACCACGTTGAAGCGAGATTTTCTTAATCGCGTTTGCCATTTTCTCAACAGCGATCGCTAAAAATCCTGCCGCCACTTCCTCTGGTGTACGATGATCACCAATCGTATCCGTCAACTGAGTAAACTTCTGCCGTACCACCTCTACATTTAACGGCAAATCCCCGTTGGCTCCAAACACCTTGGGAAAAAACTCACCTTTCAACTTACCTACCATGACATTGCAATCCGTCACCGTCAGTGGACCACCCTTAGAGTAGGAAGCAGGTCCCGGATTTGCTCCTGCTGATTCTGATCCTACCCGATACCGCGAACCATCAAATTGCAAAATCGAACCGCCACCCGCCGCCACAGTGTGAATTGCCATCATCGGCGTCCGCAAGCGCACCCCAGCCACTTCCGTTTCAAAAGTGCGTTCGTACTCACCATTGTAATGAGCCACATCCGTAGATGTACCACCCATATCAAAGCTGATGATTTTCTCAAATCCCGCCATCAAGCAAGTTTGCACCGCTCCCACAATCCCGCCAGCCGGACCTGATAAAATACTATCTTTACCTTGAAAATTTTCAGCATCCGCCAGTCCCCCGTTGGATTGCATGAACATTAGCTTAACTGGAGATGAGGGAGCAGAGGAGCAGGGGAGCAGGGGAGATGGGGAGATAGAAGAAAGTTCTTCCCCTTGTCCCCTTGTCCTCCTTGTCCCCTGATCTCTAGCTTCCCCATTCAACTGACTCGCCACCTGATCGACATACCGCCGTAAAATTGGCGACAAGTAGGCATCCACAACAGTGGTATCACCTCGACTAACTATTTTCATTAACGGGCTGACTTCGTGGGATACTGAGATTTGGGTAAATCCTATTTCCTTTGCAATGACTGCCACCTGCTTCTCGTGTTTAGGGTAGCGGTAACCGTGCATAAAAACTATGGCACACGAAAGAATCCCATCATCGTATGCTGCTTGCAATTGGGGACGAACAGCGTCGATATTCACAGGAATGACTTCTTCCCCTTGGGCGTTGTAGCGTTCCTCTACCTCAATGACCTTTTCATATAACATTTCTGGCAAAATAATCTGACGGGCAAAGATATCGGGACGGTTTTGGTAACCAATTCGCAACGCATCACGAAATCCTTTGGTAATGACTAAAACTGTGCAATCGCCCTTCCGTTCCAACAGTGCATTTGTCGCCACAGTTGTTCCCATTTTTACCACTGCAATTTTCTCTGCTGGAACTGGCGCATCAGCTGGAATTCCCATAATTTCTCGAATCCCCTGCACTGGCGCATCAGTGTAGCGATCAGGATTTTCCGATAATAGCTTGTGAATAACTAACTGCCCATCAGGACGCTTCGCCACAATATCAGTAAAAGTACCTCCCCTGTCAATCCAAAATTCCCAGCGGGTATCAGAGTTAGAAACGGTAGTCATAGCACCAATTTGTGAAAATTTAATTATTACAGCAATTATTTCTGATAACTTCTCGTAATATCATCTCAATGTTACACAGACACTAATAGACAATAGACTTCTTGCACTCATTTATTTTCTTGATGTTCTTCTTTGCGACTCTGCGCAACGCACTGGCTCCTCTGCGCGAGACAAAATAATATTTATGCAAGAGGTCTAATGATGCAAAACAACCCATTAGTCATTGGTATTGACTGTAGTACAACAGCGTGTAAAGCAATTGCTTGGAATCGAGAAGGACGAGCCGTAGCCCAAGGACGTGCTCCTTATCCACTATTACAACCAAAACCGACTTGGTATGAACAAGATGCTACACAATGGTGGCATAGTACTTGTAATGCTATCAAGCAATTACTTAGTCAGATAAACCTGACACAAGTGGAAGCAGTTTGTATCACCCATCAGCGGGATACTTTCGTACCAGTAGATCATCAGGGACAACCTGTCCGTAACGCGATCGCTTGGATGGATAAACGCAGCCGTAAGCAAGTGGCTTTTTTGGAACAGACAATTGGGCGCGATCGCATGAACCAGTTGACAGGTAGACCACCAGACATGAATCCTTGCTTACCTAAAATTGTCTGGCTTACCCAACATGAACAGCAAACTGTTGCCCGAACTTATAAATTTCTGGATGTTCATGCTTTCCTGGTGTATCATTTGACCGGGACTTTCCGCACCAGTCTAGCTTCCGCTGACTCAATGGGAGCGATGGATATGCAAGCTCAAAAATGGGCAACAGATTTACTCGCCTCACTGGGACTGCAAGAAGAGCAATTCGCTGAATTGGTGTCACCAGGTTCTATTATCGGCTATATTAACGATGCCGGTGCAGCAGCTACAGGGTTGCCTTGTGGTTTGCCTGTCGTTGCAGGTATAGGTGATGGTCAGTGTGCAGGTTTAGGTGCTAATGCTGTTGGCAATGGTCGAGCATATCTTAATTTAGGCACAGCGATCGCCAGTGGTATCATCAGCAGCGAGTATTTGGTGAATCGTGCCTTTCGTACTATGTATGCGCCCATTTCAGGATCATACTTCTTGGAAACAATTCTTTTAGGTGGTGTATTTACAATCACCTGGTTTATTGAAAAATTTGCCAGCGACTTGCACCTACCTAATCTTAATCTCTGTCCGGAAGAGATACTGGAAACCGCTGCAGCAAAATTATCCCCTGGAGCAGATGGGTTAATGTTAGTACCTTACTGGAACCAGGTTATGAACCCCTACTGGGATCCTTCTGCTTCCGGTGTTACCATTGGTTGGACAGGAACACATGGTCGAGAACATTTTTATCGGGCAATTTTAGAGGGTATTGCTTTCGAGCAAAGACTTGCAGGGGATGCTGTGATGACAGCGATGAACCAACGCTTCAGCGAGTATGTGGTGATGGGCGGTGGTAGCAAAAGCAGTCTCTGGTGTCAAATTTTGGCTGATGTCACTGGTGTACCTATCGTGCGTTCTACAAGCACGGAAGCGACTTGCCTGGGTGCTGGCATTCTCGCTGCCGTAGCCGTCGGATGGTATTCTGACATTAGTGTCGCTGCTTTATCTATGACTGACACTGGCGAGCGTTTTACACCTAATTCCCAAACGCAGGTTATCTACGAGAAACTTTACAGTGAAGTCTACAAGCCATTATTTCCCACTTTACAATCATTGGTGGAGCGATTGACCGATTTGACGACCGTTGAGCAATCATGAGCTAAGGAATTTAGACAAGATGGCGAAAGTTGTTATTTTAGGTGCTGGCGTCATGGGGACTGCCTTGAGTGTCCCTCTGACTGATAATGGGCATAGAGTTCATCTGGTGGGGACTCATCTAGATGGTGATATTATTGCCAAGCTTCAGGCTGGTTACCCTCATCCCAGATTAGGCATTCGTGTCGCCGAGAGTGTTACGCCTTGTACGCACGAGCAACTGAGTGAGGCAATAGAAGGTGCGGATTTAGTTGTATTGGGAGTGAACTCTCACGGTATAAATTGGGCTGCGCAAGCTCTGAGTCCAGTGTTGTCTCCGGAAATTCCCATTCTTGCTGTCACTAAAGGATTGGCAGGTGATGGTGAAAAACTGTATATTTTACCAGATGCTCTACGTGCTGGGTTGCCTGCTGAGTATAGCCAAAATGTTCAAATCGCGGCTATTGGTGGTCCTTCGATCGCACAAGAATTGGCTGCCCGTCGTCAGACTTGCGTGGTATTTACGGGTACGAATTTAGCCTTATTGAAACAGCTGGCTGAGTTGTTGCGTAGACCTTACTATCATGTTTGGACAAGTACTGACATAATTGGTGTTGAGGTGTGCGTCGCACTCAAGAATGTCTACGCCCTAGCTGTAGGGTTAGTCATAGGATTACTGGAAAAGGAAGGCAAAGCTGAGAACGGTGCTGATATGCACAATCTCGCTGCTGCGGTTTTTGCTCAGGGAATGTTGGAAACAGCGTATTTAGTAGAACAGATGGGAGGGAAACCCCAGAGTATTTATAGCCTTCCTGGTGCAGGAGATTTGTATGTAACCTGCCAGGGTGGACGTAATAGCCATATGGGTCGCTTGTTGGGTTTAGGTTTGCCCTACAGTGCTGCTAAAACCCAATATATGCCCCAAGATACCATTGAAGGAGCTTCCTTAGCTTTAGCTATTGGACCTACGATAGAAAAAATGGTGAAGCGAGGCGATTTAGACGGTGCTGCCCTACCTTTACTACTTAGCATGATTGCGATCGTCTGTCACGATCAATCCGTAAACATTCCTTGGAACGAATTCTTTCGTTAAATAAGGTTTTTTTCAAAGAAAAGACTCAATGGATCTGGTTTATACTCACCAAATGGAGGAATTCTTTGACACTCCCACGGCTATCCAAATATCGCGCTTCGCGCTCATTTGGACAAAAAGCCGTGGGATTCTTGGTTCAACGAATCAACTTGTCTAACTGAGTTGCCCCAAATTAGATAGAGGTCGGTTTCTCCCCAAGCGTTAGTTTCGGTGTGCCCCACCGTACTTAATTGATACTCACTTTGCTTAAGTGCTTTGCTCAAAATGTTAATGGCTGCATTGTGGTCACGGTCTAAAACGCATCCACATTTACAGATATGAGTACGAACAGAAAGTGATTTTTCCACAACTTCTCCGCAATCAGAACAATTTTGACTAGTGTATTGGGGCGGGACTGAGACAACTACTCGCCCATACACTTTGCCAAAATATTCTAGCCACTGGGTGAATTGCGACCAGCCAGCATCGTTAATTGACTTAGCAAGCCTATGGTTTTTAACCATGTTTCTAACTTGGAGTTTCTCAAAAGCCACGAAATCGTTAGATTTCACTACGCACAATGCCTGCTTCACGGCGTGGTCTTTACGCTGGCGAGAAACTTTTAAATGTTTGCGTCCTAATTTCTTAACTGCACGTTTCCGATTATTAGAACCTTTCTTTTTACGACTAACTCGCTTTTGTAGCCGCTTCAAAGCTTTTTCTGACTTTCTCAAATGACGAGGATTTTCAACTTTATTCCCTTGAGAATCAGTGTAGAAAGCCGATAGCCCCACATCTAACCCGATGGTTTTTCCAGTAGGTTGAGTATCTACATTTCTGTCTGCTTGTATGCAGAATTGAACGTAGTACCCATCACTACGACGAACAATTCTAACTCGTTTGATTTGGTCTACTTGATAATAGTGCAAGTCATATGTCCCAATCAGCTTTAGCTTTCCAATCCCACATTTATCAATGAAATTGATGTATTTGCGGTCATCAGATAGCTTCCATCCTGTTTGCTTGTACTCTACAGAACGGTTGTTTTTCTGGAACTGGGGAAAACCTTTTTTACGGGGTCTAACACGTGAAAAATTTGGGCAGGCTTCTCCTTGAAAGACGCTAGCGCGAACGTCCTGTTGATCTGTCGGCGTAGTCGTCGCATTGTCCCCGCCAGAATCAGCCAGAGAAGTGTTTTGTTGATCTGCTTCGTAATCGGGTACTCGTTGTATGTTCGCGCAGCGTCCCGAAGGGAGGGCTGGCTGATTCTGGTACGTGCTAGACCCCCGTGGGTACTCGTTCTTATTAAGCCTGCCCAAATTTTTAGGAGAGCACTGCAGGCGGGTTTCCCGCCGTAGGTGACTCGGGGACAATGCGTCACCTGGCTTGTTTGACTTGCAATTATCGTAAAATCTCTGAATTGCAAAAGATGCTCGCTCTGTGGCTGCTTGTCTAGCCTGCGAATTAAGCTTATTGGCAAACTCAAACTCCTTGGCTAGAACCGCGCTTAACTTGCTGAGTTCAGATAATTTGACACCACGATTGTCCACCCAAAATCGTATAGATTTATTCCTTACAAACTGAAATGTACGGATAGCTTCATCCACTTTCCGATATTGTTCAACTTTACCTTTAACTTTGAATTCGTAGACAATCATGGCGTGTTCTTAGTTATCGACCTGTTATTAATATAGACGCATTTACAATCACTTCGTTCCCCTAAACACGGATTTTCTAAAAAACTTCACAGATATTTAAACTGCACCTAAAGGTGCAACGCATTCATGAGCGAAAATGCGGTGTGGCTGTGCCTCCCGCATTATTCGCGTCCCCACGGCTAAAAGCCGATGGGCTTTCTGCTCTTGTTCATGTAAAAGCCGAGCTTTTCAAACAGTCCAATAGCTTCCGGTTGATGTATAGAACCCATTTAAGATCTTTTCAGCGATCAAGTAAAATTGATGCAAAGTAAGATTAGGGGCTGAAAATGGGCTATTCAAGCGACGTGACTGACAAGGAATGGGAAGTTATCGAGCCCTTACTGC
>JAHHHH010000134.1 GCA_019359415.1 Iphinoe sp. HA4291-MV1
TTGAGCAATAGGGTTGTAGATGAGTTCTCCTGCTAAGGTAAGCGATCGCTCGACCCTGTGCCCAAAACATCGCCCCAAACCCTCATTCTTGCGTTGACTGACAAAAGTTTTCGGTCTACTGAATTTAAACCTGATAGAGCGATTGTGGAAGTTGGTCAAAAAACAATGTTTATACTCAAAGTATTATTCAGAGTTTTCGGAATTTCAAACAGCCATTTCTCGCTTTATAGATACAGCACATCAAACGCATACTCAGGAATTAAATTCCTTGCTGACGTTGCGATTTCAGACTTTTTCTAAAGCTCAGTTTATGACCATTTAAAGTATAAGTTAACGGGTGGGTGTAGAGGATCTGGGTTGGCGGGACATTTTATTACTGGTAAGTGCCTTAGCTCGTGTTTCTTCAGAGATACCGCATGGGCTTGTTTCTTTACCCATTCTCAACAAGCTCTACTTTTTGCTGTGAGCAATTACGATATTTCCACTGTCCCTTAACTTTAATATTGACTTCGTCAACCTACCAAAAGTTATTGGTCGGTCTCAAGTTTGATTGGCATCGCTTATCGAGTTCCGGTGCGTAGTGCTGCACTCATTGATAGATGGTCTTGTAGCTACTGTTAGTCTCTATTCTAGCATCATCGGCTGAAAAATTTTTATTATACAATTGTATAACTTTGACTAAATCATACAATGATTGTCTCAGCCGTTGATCAATTTCCTCATCAAGCTGCATAGTGCCATCTGCTTGCCACTGAATCTGCTTGTCTAGCGCGTAAACTTCGTTGATGAAGTGTCGTGCTCCTAACTCCGATAGCACAGGTTTTAGAGCATAGTTGATTGCCAAAAGGTGAGCAATTGTCCCACCAATTGCTATCGGCAGCACAACTTTTCCTAACAATGCTTTTTGTGGCAGCAAGTCCAAAAATGCTTTGATTGCACCCGTGTAAGATGCTTTATAAACGGGTGTGGCGATGATAACGCTATTTGCCTTTTCTAATAAGGCTTTCGGTTGTTCTAAACTTGGACTGTCGTAACGTCCAAATATCAAATCTTCAGCTGGAAAATCACGAATTGAAAGGATGTCGATCTGGAAACCTTCTGGCTGCAAAAGCTTACTGATATATTCCAAAATGCCGTAGGTTCTAGAGGGATGGGTAGGACTTCCAGCGATTGCCAAGATTTGAGCCATGTCAAAAACTCCTTTTTGTTCTAGCATTAACAGTTATCAGTTATCAGTTAATCCTCATCACTGAAGTTAGAGGATTTAAGACTTATTCAAAACACGTTCGTCAAAGACATCAAAGGTAATATCAACGCGATTGCCTACCCGCCAATTTGCGACATTGTGCGGCTGTAGGCACCAATCGTACCCGATTCCCTTTGCTTAAAGTTAATCTCTGGCTTCAATGCCAGCAATTGGCTGACCTGCTCCCGCAACTTAGCTAGGTTGACTCCGGTGCGGAGTGGTGTTTTCAAGTCGATTTGATTGCTTTCATTTAATAGACAAGGACGCAACCAACCATCTGCTGACAAGCGCATCCGGTTACAGCGATCGCAAAAACATTCGGACATCTGGCTAATAAATCCCAGTGTTCCTTTTGCTCTTGGAATCTGAAATACATCAGCTGGACCATTGCCACAAACTTGCGATTCCATCAAGCCCCAGCGATCCCGAATCCTTTGACGCAATTCGGCTGAAGGTATCCAACCTTGGTCACCAAACAACTGTGCATTACCAATTGGCATGAATTCAATAAACCGAATATGCCACTGTCGCTCAATTGTGAGGGCAGCCAGATCCAGCACTTCATTATCATTCACGCCAGGAATTACGACTACATTCAGCTTTAGGGGGCTGAATCCCACCCGATGAGCAGTTTGAATGCCATCCCAGACTTGTTGCCAACGGGCACGACCGGGATTGCCGATAATTTGGTCAAAAATCTCTGGGTTGAGAGAGTCGAGGCTGATATTAATACGCCGCAGCCCAGCGTCATAGAGGTCTTGCGCCATTCCGGCAAGCAAAAATCCATTCGTGGTCATTGCAAGGTCTTGAGTTTGGGGAAAAGATGCGATCACCTGCACCAATTTCACCACATCTGGATATAGCAGTGGTTCACCTCCAGTTAAGCGAAACTTTGTGAATCCAACTGGTATAAACACCTCCTGAATTAGGGTTAACAGTTCCTCAAAGGTCAATAACTGCTGCCGCAAGATATATTCCAGATCTGCCTTTTCGGGCATACAATACCGACATCGAAAATTGCAGCGATCAATTAAACTAATCCGAAGATAATCTATTTGATTCATGCTTCTCATGGATATTGTCCGACGAGCTTTCCTATAAAGGTTTATGAGGAAATTTGAGTTTGCTAAATCAAAACTAATACCAATTTGAAAAAAGAATGCGACAGATGGTAAATGTATAGAAAGGTAGCATTTAGGGTGAGTGATGGCAGGGGTAACACATATCGATATCCAAGAAAGTGTCGAAGAACTGGAGGCGATGGTACGTCAACAGAATAATGTACGACTCAAAGAACGGTTACAAGCGCTTTACATGATTAAAAATCAAGGTATCAGCGTGTGTGCGATCGCTAAAATACTTGGGAAGCATCGAAGCACGGTACAACGGTGGTTGGCAGATTATCGTGAAACTGGAATCGAGACGATGCTTGAATTTGGTGTAAGTCCAGGTCGAACACGAGTAATACCGAATTGGGCGGTTGAAAGTCTCAAGAAACAACTAGAACACCGATTCATTAATGCCAAAAACCCGGTTTCTGTTGCTGGAAAGACCGATATTTCGTTATCTCAATGAGAAGAAACCGGGTTTTTTATCACAATTGGTGAATACTGAATCGGTGTTCTAGAAGAGCCTGAAATTGGATTCGCCGGGTATAAGCAAATTCAGCATTGGCTTGGTACTGTCTTAGGAATAGAAGCCGAATATGCCACGGTACATCATTTAGTACGTTATCATCTCAAAGCCAAACTAAAAGTCCCACGTCTGCGTAATCGCAAGCAAGATATACAAAAACTGGAAGCTTTTAAAAAAACCTTGGCAACGACTTACAACTGATTTCTCAATATGCGGCTATTGTATTACCAACTTATAAAAATATCCGTTATTTTGTACAGGATGAAAGTCGATTTGGACTCAAAACTATTGAAGGAAGAAGAATTACCCTTAAAGGCGTTAAGCCGACTGGCGACTGGCAATGGCAATTTAAAGCCAGAAGGCTTTATGGGGCAGTTGAGCCGCTAAAGAGTGAAAGTTTCTTTTGGCAATTCTCTCATGTTGATACTGAATGTTACCAACAATTTTTGAACGAATTTGCCGCCTCTAATCCTGACAGTCTCAACATTATTCAGGTTGATAATGGGTTATTCCACAAAGCCAAAAAATTGCAAGTTCCAGAAAATATTATTTTATTGTTTCAACCACCTCATTCCCCAGAACTAAATCCTATAGAACGAGTTTGGGAACATCTTAAACAAGATTTGAAGTGGGAGTTATTCGATAATCTGGAACATTTACGAGCTAAGGTTGCTGAACTTCTTGCTCAGCTTACCTCTGAAGTGGCTGCTTCTCTGACTGGCTATGATTTCATTTTGAATGCCCTATCTGTCGCAAACATTTTTTGAATTGGTATTACTACCTGTAGTAGGCTATGGAATCTGACGACAATATTTCTGAAACTGTGCAGAGTCACTAACCCGCATTTTTCACAAGTTATGCGCTCGCAATTGTCAGAGCCTTTATCCAGACAAGGTTTCGGATATTTTTAACGCCTAATAAATTTTGACAGAGTGTTGAATGGCTTATTTTGCCGTCAATCTAGGTCACATAAGCCTTTGTTAAATCGTGGTGAGAAATCCGGGACTAACATAAAGCAGCTGTCAAAGAACTCTTATGCAAGCTGTTTAAACAGGGGTGAAAGCTCTTTACATGAGCAGCAACAAGCTCAGAAGGTTACAGCGTGCAAAGAGAGAATATTACCAAAGTCATACACAGCTATATTTGAAGGTAGGTACAGCTCGATTGGTATCAACTCACCTCCATAATCAGAACTATCGCCGTCAGACAGGAGAGAGGAGTCCTTAGTTTTGTCCGTCGTGACTTAAATTGACAATATCCCCAGAAAAGCAACTACAACCAAGGATGTTGTTTCGGTTTGCGTTTTAGTAGGAAACCTACACATAAGGTACTAATTACTAATGTACCTGCTGAAGGAGAGTATTCTGGGATCGACACACTAGATTTAGTGGGAGTAAATTTTAGAACAACAGGTCCAGACAGTCCACCATTACCATTAGGGACGAATTCTTCTATGAATGCTCCCGTTTTTCCGTCATACTTTAGAACGCTGTTGTTTCCACTACTGCTAACGTAGAGATTCTTGTCTGGTCCAAAGGATACGCCACGAGGTGCGGATAATCCACCACTACCACTAGGGACGAATTCTTCTATGAATGCTCCCGTTTTTCCGTCATACTTTAGAATGCTGTCGGTTGCATTGCTGCTGACATAAAGGTTATTGTCCGGTCCAAAGGTTACGCCACGAGGCGCAGACAGCCCACCACTACTAGCAACAAAGTCACTAATAAAAGCTCCCGTTGTACCGTCGTACTTTAAAACACTATTGTTTTTATCAGCACTAAGGTAGATGTTTTTATCTGGACCAAAAGTTATGTCATGAGGTTCAATCAATCCGCCACTACCACTAGGCACAAAATCTGTTATGAAGGCTCCTGTTGTTCCGTCATACTTTAGAACGCTATTGTTTTCACTACTATTGATATAGAGATTTTTATCTGGTCCCAAGGTAAAGGCAAGAGGTGCAGATAGCCCACCACTACCACTAGGGACGAGTTGTTTTACGAAGGCTCCTGTTATCCCATCGTATTCTAAGACACTATTGTTGTTAACACTAGTAATGTAAACGTTGTCGTTTGGCGCAAAGACTAGACCAATAGGTCCGGACAAACCAGCACTACCAGAAGGGATAAAGTCTCTAACGTAGTCCCCTGTAGTTTCATCGTACTCTATAACACTATTGTTGTCAAGACTAACAACCAGTAAAGCTGCTTGAACTCTTTGGAGATCGAAGTTTATCACAAAGAGAGCTGTCAGTGAGAAACCGATTCTGTACAAGTTGCGTATCATAGCCATACTTTGAAGTTCAGGGTTTACACGCTGTGGTTTGGACTAACTTTGACTGAATTTACCATACAGTAGCCTGTTGTATATTTGTCGTCAGTGTGGTTAGTGTTAATTAACTAATTTCAATATCAAAAAGGCTATTAGATCCAAGTGTTATTGTAATATCATCTTTTGTGCCTTGCATACTCTCAAAACTTAAACATTGAATAAACATACGTTAAACTCTTAACCTTGTAAAACAACTACTCATACAGACAGACTATGATTAAGAGCGTTTACGCCTTACCTAACTCCACTAGATGAGTCAGTCACAGCCATTATGAGTTTTTGAAAAAATTTTTCCTACATAAAACATCTTCAAGATTTATCTATTATTTTTTAATTGACATTTTCATCAATTACCCATCTTCATATAAATTTAAATTTGTAAAATTTATATGATGGTAAAAAGAGGAGCTAACAAAGGAAATATCTAACTGAATATTCTAATTTTAATTTCATCTAACTGCTTAGTATTCTAATACTCAATTGATAAGTACAATTTTACCTAGCAAAACAGTATTGGTGTGCCTAGATGTGACGAAGAATATGCATTAACTTTTATTTATGACTAACTAAATCTACTAAAATTAGTACATATGCAGAGCATTCTTAAGGGATGAAAACATTCATAGCAGATAAATCTCTAACCTATGGCTGTGAATTGTAACCTGTCAATTAGCTCTACTCCAAAATGTTTTTCTAAAGATTTAATTGTTATTTTGAGCTAACTGAGAGAGAACATAAATTGATATTTTTATGATTCTCTAGTTATCACTCAATAAAACTCAAATTAAAATATTATATTGAGTCTTATTTTGATTGATATCGAGCTTCTCAGTATTCATGACCATAAACATTAAATCCCACTCCTCACATATACATTTAATTAGCTCGTACAGTTAATGCTACTTGGCTTAACCTGATTTATTTCTGAGTATTACTCAGAAATAAGAGTATCTATCCCCTTGTTTTACTTTGAAAAGAGAGGCATGACTCATGACTACATCCAATGAATTCTGGACAATGGCAGATCAGACTCGGTTGGAGACTGAATTTTTGATTGATGAAAAACTGCAATATTTACAAAGTGCCCCCCTCGAAGTCATACAGCAAATATGTCTTCAATACCGCTATTTTACAAAAAATTATCCTGATACTCTTGGGGTTTTAGTTTCCAAAATTCCTTACGGAAACTTTAAGTGTCTAATGGCTGAAATCCTAGCTGAAGAATTAGGAAATGGTCAACTCGAAAATGCTCATTTAAAAATGTGGGACGATTTCCTCCTCAGCATAGGAGTCAGTCAAGATGAGCTTGACAACTCTGCTATCCCAGATAACATGGCTCTGCTTGAAGATCTCTTAGAATTAACAAAAAACGAGTCAACACTATACGCTGTTGGTTTACGTGGTATGGGTGGAGAGTGCCTTTGTCAAGTTTACCTAAGTGCTATGCATAAATATATGCTCAAGAATCCCTATTTCCAAAAGAATCAATCCGATATCAATTGGACTTTTTGGGATATTCATGTTGGTGAGGCTGATATTATTCATAATCAGTTAGTTAGACAGGCTATCAACAACATGGTTGACGCCGAACCAGAGAGCGTAGATGAATTAACTGCTGGTTATCAAAAGGCTAAAGAAAGTTGGGGTGTTTATTGGAACAATATCTATGACTTGGCTCGGACTAAGCAAATGTCAATGGTGAATTAATCTACCTCCAACTCCAACTTCTCCAATCCAAGTGGCACTACTATCAAGCTTACTTTCATAGGTCAACAAAGTAAGACCAAGTGCTTTGGAGAGATAAATCAGCTTCAACCAAAAATGCAAGTTTTCCACATTGACTACTTGGGAATTTTCACAGAGATAATTGATGACATTGGACTGATTTAAGCAGTTAACTAACTAATTGGCAATCCTACTCAAGAGTTAATGAACATCGGGCATATCTTTGGTTGAAGCTTTTCCTCTGTAGGAAGATAACGCTTAGGCTTTTTGTCAGCAAAGCACTAAATATCTTATTAAGAAGGGCATCAGTTGAGCTACCTAACACAAGTATTGCTTTAACCAAAAGAGATAGGAGGATAAATTATGAAGGCTGCAGTTGTTGAAGGATTTAATCAACCTTTAGTAGTGCACAAAGACTGGCCAGATCCTAAGTGTGGTCCAAATGATGCGATCATTCAGGTCAAAGCGAATGGAATCTGTCGCAGTGACTGGCATATGTGGATGGGAGACTGGGGATGGATTGGCTTGCAACTTCAGCTGCCCCATGTTATCGGACATGAGTTTTGTGGAGTAGTGGAGGAAGTAGGTTCCGAGGTCACAAAGTTTAAAAAGGGCGATCACGTGATATGTCCCTTTAACTTGGGCTGTGGTTCCTGCGAATATTGTCTCTCCGGTCATCAGAATACTTGTAGCGATCTTAAAATTGCAGGACTTAACGTTACTGGTGGTTATGGACAGTTTGCACACATTCCAAAAGCTGATTTTAACTTAGTTCCACTGCCTGAGTCGATCTCGTTTGTTGAAGCTGCCAGCATGGGATGCCGATTTATGACTGCATACCACGGGGTCGTAGATCAAGCCCAAGTCAAAGCCGGAGAATGGGTAGCAGTGTACGGTTGCGGAGGTGTTGGTCTAGCAACTGTTCAAATCGCCTCCGCTCTTGGTGCCAATGTAATCGCTATCTCTAACAACGAAAAGAAGCTGAGCGCAGCTAGAGAGCTAGGCGCAACCCACGTAGTCAACGCATCCCAAGAAGACGCCCCTACCGCCGTCCAAGATATCACAAAGGGTGGCGCTCACGTATCTATTGAAGCCTTGGGGTCTGCAGGCACTTGTCGCAACGCCATCTTAAGCCTTCGCAACCAAGGTAGACTCCTCCAAGTTGGATTGACCAGTGAGCAGGAGAAAGGGGAAGTGTCATTGCCTATCGACTTAATTGTAGCCAAAGAGTTAATGATAATTGGGACGCTAGGTATGCAGCCTCATCGCTACTCAGAAATGCTGCGAATGGTAGAGTCTGGAAAGCTGACTCCTGGCAAACTTGTTAACCAAACTGTACCTATAGAACAAGCAAGTGACGTGCTTTCTTCAATGAGTCATTACGGTACCTTAGGAGTAACAGTTATCGATCAGTGGTAGCTAAGAAGCTTACTATTATTCTCAACTGAGGTAAGCACTGACATGAGAGGTAAGCACTTCCACGTCTAGTTTGCACATTAGGAAACTCTTCAATGGAATGGATTCAAGTTTACGATCCTGCTGGTAATGCAATCCTCTCGACAGTGCTGGCAGCACTGCCAATTGTGGTGTTGCTTGGGCTGCTTGCTATCTTCAAAATAGCAGCCCAATGGGCCGCTCTAGCAGGCTTGGTTACTGCCTTCATTGTTTCAGTACTTTTCTACGGTATGCCTTTTAACAGCGCTGTAGCTGCTGTGGGTTTTGGTGCAGCATATGCTTTGTTACCAATTGGTTGGATCATCCTGGCTGCGGTATTTCTCTACGAAATTACTCTGGAAACACGCCAGTTTGAGGTTGTCAAAAACTCAATTGCATCCCTAACATCCGACCGACGCATTCAGGCTCTCTTAATTTGTTTCAGTTTTGGTGCCTTCCTTGAAGGTGCAGCAGGCTTTGGTACCCCAGTCGCTATCTGTGCTGCTTTACTGACCGGGCTTGGCTTTCCATCCTTACATGCAGCCGGGCTTTGCCTGATTGCTAACACTGCACCAGTTGCCTTTGGTGCGATTGGCATTCCCATTCTGACTTTGAGCACAATCACACAACAAGAGCCATTTATTTTAGGTCAAATGGCTGGACGTCAGTTGCCATTTGTGTCACTAATCATTCCAGTTTGGCTTGTTATGACTATGAGTGGTTGGAAAGGACTGAAAGGAGTGTGGCCAGTAGTTCTGGTTAGTGGGAGTAGTTTTGCAATCGTTCAGTTTTTCTGGAGCAACTTTGTTGGTCCTGAGCTCGTTGATATCGCAGGTGGACTAATTAGCCTGGTAGTAACTGCTGCTTTTGCTGCTCTGTGGAAGCCAGCCGACAACTGGGATTTTTCTCAAGAGCAGCTTCAGCCTAACCCAACCCTAAAATACAGATTCAGTTTCGATCAACTCATACGAGCTTGGATGCCCTGGGTGTTTATGTGCCTTTTCGTTTTAACCTGGGGATTGCCTCAAAGCAAGGCTTTCCTTAGCGGAAGCATAGAGAACTTCAAAACTTACCAATCTACAGCTAAGCCTGGTCTAAGTAGTCAGATTCTAGCTCCCAGTATTCAAGTTCCATCACTGCACAACCTTATCTATCGTGATTATCCCGTTGTATCTACTAAGGTAGATGTCAACCAAGTAAAGAACCTAGTCTACAAAAGCAAGTATGCTGAAAGCGCTGTGTACACGCTTAACTGGTTGAGTGCAACAGGTACTAGCATTTTCATCGCAGCTTTGGTTACGGCT
The DNA here is from genome assembly GCA_019359415.1 of Iphinoe sp. HA4291-MV1. Taxonomy (GTDB): domain Bacteria; phylum Cyanobacteriota; class Cyanobacteriia; order Cyanobacteriales; family Nostocaceae; genus Brasilonema. The sequence goes on from JAHHHH010000134.1 coordinate 9,679, forward strand.
GTCTATTTACGCGTTCAATTGAGTACCTTACTTAAGATAGCAGGTAGAACTTTCAAGCGGATGAGATGGCCTCTTTTCACCATTGCTTGTATGCTTGCTTTGGGATATCTCACTCACTACAGCGGAACAGATGCAACCTTGGGTCTTACTTTTACCAAAACAGGTGTCCTTTACCCGTTCTTTTCTGCAATTTTGGGCTGGTTGGGAGTGGCATTGACTGGTTCAGACACCTCTAGTAACGTTCTGTTCGGCAGTTTGCAGAAAATTACAGCTCAACAACTCGGTTTTAATTCCATCTTGATTATCACAGCTAACAGCACTGGTGGTGTTATGGGCAAGATGATCGATGTTCAGAGTATTGTAGTCAGCACTGCTGCAACAAACCAAAGCGGTCAGGAGAGGGCGATCCTACAATTCGTCTTTTGGCACTCGGTCGCACTTGTCTGCATTATGGGTGCAATTGTTATGCTGCAAGCTTATGTCTTTCCTTGGATTATTCCCGCAACGCAGTAGAGTTCACTATTAAAGTAGTGACTTAAGTGACGACAGACAGGATAAGCACTTCTCCCCTTTGTCTAACGATGATAGCTCCGATTACACAACTAACTGAATGCCACTTGGCTCTCGCCAGCTTTCACATCTGACCGTGCATCACTTAGCAATAGTAACGATTTTCTAGTCTTTGAAAACTACTTGATAGACGACAGGTTAAATAGACATGACTTATTTTTTTAAATTTGAGGCTGACTTTGTAGACTCTCTGCGTTGTATACCAATGGTAGTACGCTTTAAATTAGATACTTGTGGGGTCAAATTAAAATTGTCTCATTGGAACCACTTCAATGTGATTGAACGTCAAACCTTAGTTGAGCAACCTTGTACAGAAAAGCCCGAAATTCAAGTTTACAGGGAATTTCTACACCAGCTCATTCAACAACGCTACAACACATCAGCAGATGTTTTCCCAGTTGAGCCCCACCCAGCTTGGATGGACGCCACTACTATTCCACCTAGCCTTCTCCTAAAGGCTCAAGAATTTGGTGTTACCATCACCCTCCAAGATTGGGCTGCATTGACGTCTTTGCAGCGCTTTGCTCTTATCAAACTCAGTCGTTCCAATCATGAAAACAAAAACTTTTTACCAGCTCTTAAAGAATTTCAATTGGTCTAAGCTCATCTAACGCTATTTAATCAGAAGCTTTTGTTGCAAAAACTTTTGATAGCCTAATAGAAATATCATTTGCGCTAACTATCGATAATAGAGCCACTAAAGAATGAAGTGTAAAGTTTGAAAGCTCAAAGAAAGTTATGGTAGTTGGGAAGGGCTGGAAACAAAGAACATCTTTGCAAAAGTGACAAAATAAGGCTAATCAAAAGTAGAGAACAAGCATAATGGTAGATATCAACAAGCTAGAAACTAGTAGAGAGCCATTCGACTATCCTAATGAGTTCTTCAACACTCAGTGGAAACTTTATCAAAAAATCTTAAGCAACAATTATATGAAACACCGTGAAATTTACGGTGTCCTGCATAAGTTTTTAGTCAGTTACTTTCAAAAGCCTTTTTCCTTGCTCGATCTCGGTTGCGGGGACGCTAGTTTTGCTGTCCAGGCTTTATTAAATACCACTATTACTTTCTACACAGGCATTGACCTATCTAAGTCAGATCTGGAGACAGGGCGAACGCATTAAAATTTTTAAAAGAACAAGAATGTTTCAGTATATAACTTTCAAATGCTGACACTTCTACGGAAAAATCAGTTTTTTAATTAACGCAACTTGTCGTTTCTAAAAATTAGAAGAAGTCTCTCTAAAATTAGGTAGAGAATTTTCCAAACAATCAGAATGAAATTTATCAATTCCCTTCAAAAAATTCAGTTTGGTCAAAATTGAATAGCGTCGGTATGGTAGAGTCTGTGCGTCAAGTGGATGGCGAAACAACGGTTGAAACTCGTTATTTTATCAGTAGTCTTGAGGAGAATGCTGAGAAATTCGCCAA
>JAHHHH010000135.1 GCA_019359415.1 Iphinoe sp. HA4291-MV1
GAGGCACTTTGATTCCAGCGATCGCATTCTACTCTGAGCATCCCTGTTTCATTCCTACTTACACCCACTTAATACACTATACTGTACATTCTTGAAAAACTCCAGGTTTCAACATGGATGAGGTTTAATTTAATAATCTTGAAAAACTTTTCGGTCTAATGAAAGTGAAAATACAGCACTTTTCAGGTAAGTGAGGTACACCCCACAACGGAGCTAATAACGATTAGCCCTTACAATCATGACTAGACGGTGTACCTCATGAACTTGCAATACGCTGTTTTTATACAAGAGCGAGCCAATGTCAAAAAATTAGGAAGGCACAGTAGTCAATGTCAGTAGACCAAAAATTTTACCAAAGTCAGTTATTTAGGGGTTATTTTTACCTTACATCATTATATTACGATATTACGCTCAAATTTATTTAATAAAAACTTCCTGTAGAAAAAAAATATTATTACTTTTGGTAGATACTTAGCATCAAAAATGAATCATATAGGACTAGCCCTTTCAAGGTGTGTTAATGTTCTGTATTTTCTGGGCTAGAATTTTGGCAGTTGAGCAGTAAACAGTGCTGGATGATTGGGGTGCCGATAATATTTAATGTAGTGATTTAGACTCTGATTCGCTACTTCACTGTAAAAACACCACCGTTGCTTGTTGCCTTTCCCTGGTATATCCGGGATGAAACTTATTCCAAGGCGCTGGCAGAGGTAATCAATTTCCATACACAAGTCAATACTTCTCGGTTAAGTTCTAAGAAGGTAGATTTTCACCGGAGCATCTCAATCCGCATACTTGAAGAGCAAGGGGAATGGGGGTTAATATTCCCTGGCATCTTGATCCCACCCGCGCATTGTCACACAACGAATTTTGAACGATTGAAGATTTGAGATTAGCGCTCGCCATCTCAAATTTCCCTTTTGTTGTATAAAATATAGCGTCAATTGTAGTCAAAAAACCGAAAAAACCGATTGTGCCAGTGGGGGTGCGCATGGGTCGGCTTGATCGACAACTTGTGTCCGAAGCGATCACCGTCTGGGTAAATCCAACTCAAATAAGATCCATCATCTAAGACTTGTTCTACGTCAAATTTGACATTGGCAGGTAATCTTCCCAAGTAGTGACACGATTGCTTAAGTGTCGCGTTGACCATTTTGTAAGAGTGCAATCCCCTGTCCCACATCAATAACATCCCATTCGTAACTGAGCGGAGTAGTTTTTGTACCCGGACACGCTCTCCGATACGATATGGGCACATTAAAGCATCCACTATTAAATGAGTGCCAGCTTCAACCAGCAGTACTAAGCGGACTTTGGGGAAAGCAGCTTTAGTGCCAGGACGTGTCCCAGGATAACCAAATACTCTGGCATTAGCCTCACTATCAGGCACGTCTACAACTGTCCCATCTACTGCCATAACTCGCAATCCACCCAAAAAAGCTCCTTGAGTTTGAGGTGTAGCTAAAGGATGCACCACAATTCTAAATAACTGACTCATTACTCGACATCCAACTCTCTCTAGCGCTTCACTAATCGATGCGCTGCAAGGTACTTGCCAATACTCAGCTAGCTGAATCCACTTCCTACTTAAACCATTCACGAGATTTTTGAGGACTGTTCTCATTGAACTCGATGACCACAAACTCATGGCGATTACAAGACTTACCACCAAGGGTGATGAATTTTTGCCGTTGGATTGTGCAGGTCGTATTGCGATCGCAAGAAGCTAAAGGTTTTGTTTTGCTCAAAAAACGTTGGGTTGTTGAGCGAACGTTTGGTTGGCTAATGGGATGTCGGCGATTAGTTCGAGACTATGAGTTACTGCCTGAAACATCGGAGACTTTCATTTATCTTACCATGATACGTATTATGGTGAGGCGATTAGCATAATTTGTAACTTCTAAAAACTTTTCAAACATGCTCTTACTACAACGAGTACCCGACTTGCGTTGATAGATTAACAAAACAAAGGCTGGTTCATTTTCTAGGGGACAATGCGTCGGAGAAAAGACGGGAACAGAATCTGGGCGCATCCGAACGATAAGAAGTTGTGTTGGAAGGATAAAAATAACTAAAAAACAAGCGTCACGTTTAGGAATTGAGCCATATCGGCGATTAAGTCCGATGCTAGAAAAATGCTGCTTGTTATTGGCAGCAAATGAGTCATTCCAGGACGCAGAAAATGACCTTAAAGTTCTTACTGGCGTAGAAGTTGGTCACAGCACTCATCATCTATTGAAGCTTTATTGGGTAGAAGCGAGACAAAGCCGAATGTACCAATTGCAGATAAATTATTGCTAACACTTGCTGAAGCACAGGCACTTACGGGATTGTCCAAAGAATTTCTGCGTGATGCGATCGCATCAGGAGATCTAAAAGCTAAGGTCAGTAGACCGAAAAGTTTTCCAGAAGCTTTACCAGTCTTCATTTTTCCATGGGAATGCAAGAGGGCGAAATCAGCTTCTAATCTACCTTTCAAGCACCTCTGTTCTGGATGGACGCGTATGGCGATCGCTTATGGTCGCGATCGCCAGCCCCAAAAACGACGGCTGAAATCCTTATTCTTTCGTCAATTTTCAAAAGTTTTCGGTCTACTGAAGGTGATTGGTAGAACTTGGAGGATTAAGCGCTTAGACCTGGAACAATATATTGCTACCTTCAGTAGACCGAAAACTTTTGTCAGTCAACGCAAGAATGAGGGTTTGGGGCGATGTTTTTGGCACAGGGTCGAGCGATCGCTTACCTTAGCAGGAGAACTCATCTACAACCCTATTGCTCAAAACGCAGATGATACGGGCATTCTGGCGGATTGTATACAATCCGCCAGAATGCCCCAATGGTAAGCCTTCTAGAAATCTTTTCGGTCTACTGACCTTGTTTTGATTCGGTGGTAGATGAAGATGGTAATCGCGGGTAGCATAGAGAGAGAAGTTCGTCTGGCAATGCCATGCTCCAAACATCAGAGATCATTCAACAACTTGATGCCCTTTCATTGCAGCAGTTGCTAGAGGTCAGGGCTAAAGTTGATGCGTTAATCCAGAAAAAACAAGTTGGGGTAGGACAAAGCAATATTTCAGTAGGACAGATTCAGGTTTTTTACCAGAAATTAGATAACAAAGCGCAGTCATTGGAAGATGATTCTTTAGAAAAAGTGATAGAGTTTGTTGATGAATGGATGACAGATGATTCAGGATATGACGAGGAAACATATTCTGAGATTAACGCATCTCTAAATCAAAATCAGTTATCCTTTTGAAACCCTAAATGAGCAGGGTAATATTACTAGATACTAATCCGTTAAGTGAAGTAACACACCCAAAGGTAAACCCCCAAGTCCAGCAATGGCTACAATCCTTACGGGAGACTAAAACTGCGATACGAGTACCAGAGATAGCTGATTACGAGCTAAGACGTGAGTTACTTAGAAAAGAAAAACACAAAAGTATTGATCGTCTTAACAAACTTAGTGCAACTTGCCTCATTCCACTGACTACTGAAACGATGCGAAAAGCATCTGAGCTATGGGCATGGGTAAGAAACCAAGGACAACCTACAGCAAATAATGAAAGCTTAGATGGCGATGTAATTCTTGCAGCCCAAGCTATTCTTCAAATGAAGGCGTTTGATGAAGTCATAGTCGCAACAACAAACTTGAAACACATATCACGGTTCAAGGGCGAAGGAATAAGCGTAGTGGATTGGCGGCAAACTCTTGGGGATTTGGTTTTATAAAAAAGTTTGCTGAATTTCATACCGCCGCCACATAAAGAGCGCTGCTATCATCAGGACGAGCGTGTAGGTATCGGCTTGTGGTGCTTACGTTATCATGTCCCATTGTTCGTTGAACCAGCCCAATGTTTGCATTACGCTCCAAGGCATGTGTCGCGTGAGCGTGCCGCAGCCAGTGGGCTGACACTTTATCTGATAGACCTGCTCGTTCAGCTGCGGCTTTGATGATGGGGTCAACATTCTGACGGTGCAATGCCTTCCCACCTTTTCTGCTACGGAAGATCGGAATATCACCAGAAGCTTCACCTTTTAATGCCTAACATCGCATAGTGGCGGATTTCATGACGACCATGCCCATATTCTTCTGTTTTGTATGTGCTATGTTGAAAATCTTGAAACCCTGTGCTTACTCCTGCTTTAAATAATTTTTCTACTTCATCATACAGATTACCTTGATTCTTTTTTAAGGTAATTACATAATCTGCTTTCTGCTGTGTGATTAACTTCACAATCTCTTTCTGACAACCGATTGCATCAATCGTCACGATACACCCATTAAGCTCTAAAATTTTCAGTAGTTCTGGGATAGCCGTAATCTCATTAGATTCAGAGTTGACTTTTACCTGTCCCAACACCAATTTATTTGTGGTTGCCCATGCACTCACCCTTCGGGTATGCCTTCGGCACGCCAAGGGCGAACGCCAGTCGCTACAACGGGGGGAACCCCCAAGGGCGCGCTGGCTCACCATTTGGATTGCTCTTTGCTCATTATTTTTATCATAGGAACCACATAAAGTTTTGCCGTCAATTGCAACAATCTCACCCACAGTTATTTTCTGGATTGACTTCATCCAATTTAAAAAACATTCCTGAAATTCCTGCGGATTTAGTTGTGCAAATACTCTTGCAAAAGTATCATGTGTTCGCGTAGCGTGCCGCAGGCATTGGTATTCCATTTGGTAGCTCTAAAAACGTTTTCAACCACTCATACTTTGTACAGCCATACAGATCAATCCCTACCCAACTGTCCGCTCCACATATCACTGCTATTATTGCAATTGTCAAAATATCAATTAAATTGTGTCGTTTCGTCCGATCTATTCGTGGGTCTGACATCTGTGCGAAGTGGTCAGCAATGGTGATTTTGGGCTTGAGTTTCACGCGAAGTAGGGCAATATTGCTACTTTTACAATGACTCTACCATCAAAGCTTGAATGCTTACCTATATGTCACCCGCGATCACTACCTTTTTTCTGAATTTAGTATCTATGTACTATATTTAGATGCGTTTGCCCTGGCGATCGCTCACTTACCAACAAGTTTTGAAAGGTTCAGGCTGGACTGGAGTTGATCTGCGGCAGCCGCTATCGCAAGCTTTTGCTGATCTAGTGACAGCACTGAAAAATCTAGCCTGGTAAATGGTACAACTTCTTCAGCGCTGGCGTTGACCTGCTGCCAACTAGATTCAGAGCGCACAAATCTAAGCCGAAGAGCATCGTGATGCACTAGTAATTGCCGCACCCCTTGCTCCAATAGCACCGGATCGAGCACGTTTATTCAAAGCCCTGCTCGTAACAGGGCTTTGAGCAAAAAACAAGTCCACCCGTTACTAGAACGGGACGGAACTTTCTTTTGTCGATTTAATTATCCACAACTATCATATCATGATTACACCCTATTTCACAAATATTTCCCTAGATAGATGTTTTTTATTCAGATACCAATGCATTACATATCTCTTCAGTAGTATTAGGGAGAACCATTTAAAAAAAGCGAGCGCCGTATTTGGTTATCGTGAATGCTCCACGAGTACTCGTGGAGAAGCCAACCCCCTTAAGAGTTCGCTAAGCTCGTGCACTTTTTTTCTAGGTAAATGCCTTAGCTCTCAATGGGTTGGTAAGGCTTTTCTACATCAAAAAATTCCTTTGATAGTTTTTCTGGTAGGTAATTTTTTGTTATCTACAAAAATTAACATTCTTAATCATGTTGCTTTTCCTGAGAGGTGTTAAGAGTCTCACTCCTAAGTGTTTTCTGTTTTTCATGCAATTCTATTAAAGACCAAAATTTTTTCTAATTGTTTCTAACCGGTGTATAAATATGTCTGAGATACATAATCCGGATATTGCATATATTTCTCCTTCAGAATTGGTTGTTCATCCGAAGCTGATAGAAATATATGGTGAAAATGAGAGTCGTCCTGCTTTGGAAAAAAGTATCTCTGAAAAAGGGATTCTCGAATCTTTAAAGGTTTCTGCACGTACTGGTGTAAATGTTGTTTTGGCTGGTAAGTGTCGGCTCCAAATAGGTCGCAAACTTGGAATCAGCTTAGTCAAGGTGGAATTTGTTAAATCAAACTCGCCTGAAGAAGATTTGAAGCTAGTGCTTGACTTTAATCTCCATCGAGAAGGTGGGAAGACTTACTTCCAAAAGTTTCATGAGGGGCAGTACTGGGAGAGTGTACTTCGTCCCTTAGCTAAAGAAAGACAAAGGGAGAACGCTCGGCGTTTGAATCAGTCGAATGATTCAAATTTGAATCATTCGTTAAATGAGAGAGAATATCAATTAAATAAGGGTAAGCGGGTGATTCAGGAGGTTTCAGATAATCTCAAAATAAGTGTTGGTAGTTATTATAAGGGGAAAAAAGTATTTGATTGTATTTTGCAATTACGAAAATTTGAAAAATTTAAGGCGGCTGTTGCGTTGGAGAAGGAGTTTAATCGGAGTATTGATGCAGCGTACAAGTTTGTTTGCAATCAAGATATCTGTGACCAGGTCATAGACCTAATTGAGGCGGGTAGTTGCTGTAGTATTGAGGATGGTATTGCTTGGATGCGGAATGGTGAACGTAATCCGTTTCGACGTTTTAAGCTTAACCACGTTTATCAATTCAAGAACAGATTGCGCCCTGAGTTGGCAATCGTGGGACGTGTTATTAGTATAACTAACGAATTTGTTGTGTTTGGATTTAGAAATTTGGTGAATATGTCTCTTGAAGTTGTGAATTTACGTCCGCGACAAATTGATGCCCAGTTGCAAGATGAACCATCTGCGGAACAGAGGAAGAGAATATTTCGCTTGATGCAAAAGTTTAGTGATGTTTTCCCGATTCAGGTGTCTTTAGCCGAGTTGTTGAAACTTCCAATTTTGACTGATAAAGAGGAGGTTCTGTTGCGAGTGTATGAGTCTGATGTATTTGAAAAAACTTGGGAGGATTATAGCAAGCAGATAAAAGCAATGGAATCTACAAATAGAAATGGGGATAATATTCGTGCTGCGTAGGTAGCGAAGGCTAATCTAGCAGAGAACATATCCCAAACCTAAGATTAATTACTAGATTAGCAGCTAAATACTTATTGCAGCACGAGTTCACAAATTTAGTGGATGTCGAACTCGTATGAAGATATGTAACTTGTTTTTGTTTTTAAATTTGGTGGTGGAGTATGAGTAATTTTATCTCCACCAGCCGTACCAAACCCTGTCCTGTGTGTGGTGATGCTCGCGGACGCTGTCGAGAACTACGAGACGATCCCAACAAGTTCCTCTGCATGACAGTTACCGATGACTACAGCACTCCTGGTGGGTTTAGTTTTCGGGGGTTAACCAAAGATGGAACGTGGGGAGTTATCACCCGCGATATGGGAAAAGCTGATGACGAAGCCCACCGCGAGTGGATTTCGCGATGGCGACACCTGAAAGCTGAACGTCTTAAAGCTGAAAAAGAGCGTTTATCTCGCCTACTCCCAGAATCCGACCGAGACAAACACATCCGAAATATCTTCTCTCAACTGCCATTATTCCCAGACCATCGGGATGACTTGCGCCGACGAGGACTCTCGGATAACCTAATTAAGGCAGGAATGTTTCGGTCGGTGATTCCGTGGCAAAAGCTTGACCGGGAGGTATCGCACCAACTTGCAGGTGTAGGTATTTCAGGGAGGAGCTTGACCAACTTTGATTCGGGTTATCTTATTCCGGTGTGGAATGAGAAATTAGAAATTGTCAGTTGGCAGTTGCGCATTGATAATCCTGATGAAGACGAAGGGAAGTATCGGTGGGCGTCGAGTCGGTTAAAGAAAAAGCGCCCTAACGGTCCAACCTCTCATTTGTCTAATGGGGAATTACCCCTTACCTATTGTTTTCCAGTAACTAACAGACGTGGCAATAGTAATATTAATAATTTTCTCTTAACTGACCAGCAGTCAGATTTATTGTCTGTTGATGATAGTTTTTCTCTAGCTCCACATATTGGTCTTGCCGAAGGTTTTCTCAAACCGTGGATTATTTCCCAACTGCGATCGCAAATTGTGATTGGGGCTGCGGGTGGTAATTTCGCTTCATCGCCTGAAATTTTAAAGCGCTACTTGTCGGAAGCAAAAGCCGTATTGGGAATTGATAATTGTCCATTGATTCTCTGGGCAGATGCTGGGGCGATTCTCAACAAGAACGTGATGCGCCAGTACCGCCGCACGTATGTCCTATTGCGGAAGTTGGGCTACACGATGCGTGTCGCTTGGTGGGGACAACTTGATAAATCCTGTGCTGACCCGGATGAGTATACTGGTAAGTACGAGTTGCTCACCTGGGCGCAGTTTGAGGGTTTATCAAGAAATCCTTCTCGCTTCTGGGATGACGTTAAATACCAGTTGCAGAAAATCAAACGGTTGATTCGCCCCCACCGGGGATTCCAACAACAAAAGCGTCAGTACCAACGACAAGAGCAGACTGCGACAACTATTATATATACCCCTGGCGAGTTACCTACTCCTGACGAATATATCCAACTTGGTTGTCCCAAGATTATTTACCAGGGGGACGAGCGCGTTACTATCTGGAAGGAAGGCGTCGCCAAGGGTTGGCAGCATATATTAGATAAGTCTGCTCCTGGGTTGGGTAAGTCTCACACAGCTGGGAGTATGAAGGCTGAGGAATTTAACTTACGCCAACTGTGGTATCTTGCTGCTGACCATCGCAATCCAACAACATTCACAGTCGAACAGAACTTTGTTGATTTGCCTCCCCGCCATAACGGGTTAGCCTATGACGATACAAGACTTACACCTATGGGGAAACCTTTTTTGGTGCATCCAACTGGAACTTACGTTGGTAAGTTATTTCCTTCTAATTGTCATCGTACTCCCATTTTTCGTGCTTTGAGGTCGAAAAATATAGCTGATATTGAAAACTCCTCTAATCCGATTTGTCTTAGCTGTCACCTTTACAATGCCTGTCGCAGTAACAGGGGTATGGGATTTGGTTATAGGTATGAACGCCACTCTGTACTTGGCTATTCTGAAGTACGCGCTCATCCCGATAGTTTACCTTCCTTAAATGATTATGAATATTCTGAGTGTGGTACACTCTGGGATGAAGCTTCACTAGTTATGCGATCGCGCAAAAAATTTGAAGTTAGTATAAGTGATTTCAATCAAACTGTCGGGGAGTTAGCTGTAGCTGCACCGTTCTTATTCACAAAACTTAAACCTGTATTTGAGAGATTAAGGTTTGTCCTTTGGGGAGAAGAGTACGGGGAAGAGATGTTGTGGGCAAGTGGTACCACTCTACCAACTCGTAACACGGTGCTTCCTAGAACGGAGCTTACACTTACCAAGCAACTAGCTCCTCGTTATGGATATAACGATACAGCAATTCGCTACTGTTTGGGGGAGATACCACAAGATATTACTGATATAATCTCCGAGGTTGAACTTGCCTTAAGTCCGGATTTATCTTTCTTGCGAGAAGCTCCAGATAGTATAAATACCAGTACCGGGACTAAGGCAGAGAAAATGGCATGGCGGCGTATAAATAAATTTCTTAGAGGTCAGACTTATACTGAAGCCAAAGAGCAAATTAACCAGGTATTGCTCAACTGGTTAGTTCCTCTACTTCAAGTGTGGGCGAAACATATTAGAGGGTCGTTTCATTTTGATAAAGATACACTTTCTATACATTTAGAAGATAATCGCCACCAGGAAGTGGCAACTGCAGCTAAATTTAATATTTACCTTGATGGCACCTTTGATGTGCACTATTTAGCGCTGAAATTGGGAGTAGGAGTAGAAAATATCCTCGCTATCGAGCAGCTTGTCCCAAGCTATGAGAATTTGACAATTGTCCATGTTACTGGTATGGGTGTGTTGGGTCGCGATAGGCGCGATTCGCTTTTACAGAGAGTAGCAGCACTGAGAGAAACTATTACCAACAAGTATTTGGGTTTGTCAGTTGCTATTATTGAACGTAAAGCTTTTGCACAAACAGGCGATGGATATCACTTCCGCGACGGGCGAGGAATTAACCGCTTTGCAGATAACAACGTACTGGTAAGTTTGGGTATTCCCTATCCAAATATTGGAGAGTTGGCAGCTGAGTACCAAGTATTAACTGGTATCGCATCAGATATGTCAGTTTCAGAATTCCTGCTTAAAGAAGAAAACCTGGCGGCGGCAAAGTTCCAAGACCTAGGCTTTCAAGAATTTGTTGATAGTTTGGTTCGTGCTGAAATTCTCCAAGAGTCAGGTCGTTTACGAGCGCACCTGCGTCCCCAAGAGGAATTAATTTATTACTTTGTGGGGGATTTCGATATAGGGTTCCTGCAAGAGGAATTACCAGGGTGCAAATTCCAAAGGGTGCGGGCGATTGAGATAGATTGGCGGGCTGCTGACTATGGCGAACAAACCAAGTTTGTTTTAACCAAGGCGATTGGCAGACAGATATTATCCGGAAATGAAAAACCGACGCAGCAAGATGTCGTTGATGAAATTGCGGCGGCGTTACCAAAACAGAAGGCAATCAAGCAACCAAGAATGTCTCAAATTGTCAAAGAACATATGTCCCACATTGGGGGATGGAATCAATTGCGGGTATTGATTGCGAACCTACTCAAAAGTGTTACACAAGAGCAAGGCGAACAACTTCTCGAATCGGACGAAACTTGGTTGGCAAAAATTTACCTTCCCTTGCTGGGTGAAGAGTCTCCACCGGAGGCGATCATAAATCTCATTCAGGTTGCCCAGGTGGTGGGTACTCGCTTTGGGGCGATTCTCCAACATGTATCTCTTGATGTGCGATCGCAATTGTTGGGTCATGCTTTTACTGTCATAGCAGATATTGGGGTAGGGATAGATTGGTTGGTTGAGGAGTTAATGCCCCTGTGGGATACTTCTTGATTTGAAATTCTGAATTCACAATTCTAACGCAGTTCCGCGAAATTTCCATAACCAATGCGGTGGGGGGATGAATAGCGGGGCAAACACGAGGTACACCTCTCTTTGAGAGTTAGCACAGCTAATTGTCTCTAATTCATCCAGTTCTCTAACTTCACCGAATGATATCTTCTTTTGGTACATCTGGAAGTTTTTCTCCCAATTGTTTAACCCAATAAATGATTGTAGTATGATGCACACCTTTAACTCGCTCAATCCCGCGTTCGCGTAGCGTGCGCGACAGCGGGTAAGAATGAGTGATGGTTTTTAATCTGACGCGATTGCAGATATGGTGTCTGCTATCAAACAAGGTTTAGGAATTATCGATTAAATTTCACTTTTTGTAGAGTTGTAATTTGCTAATTAAGTGAATTGATAGGTAACCGTTCACGGGGGATAGATCATTAGCCTAAATTCTAAAGCCCTTACATAGCAGGAATTTAGGGCGATTTATAGTAGGCGCTAATGGTACCTAAAATGTCTAAACGACAATTTCCAGACAAGTGTAGCACTTTGGACTACTCAAAATTAACCGGGAAAAATCAAATCTAGACTGGTTTTCGTACTGTTTCCGTTTTATTCCATATTGAACGTTTTTTTGCTCCCCCCGTGAACGGTTACATTGATAGCTTACTTTACCTTATAAAAAATATTAATTCTGTATAGAAGTTGTTTAATT
>JAHHHH010000012.1 GCA_019359415.1 Iphinoe sp. HA4291-MV1
AGAGAGTCAAGCATGAACTTTGCTGGTAGGACTTTCACCTACATCTAACTGAGAGTTCAACTCTAATGAGTTGGGATAAGTATTTATGGACTGGATACCAAGATTCCTTATCCAACGAATCGCACTCACGTATTCATTTTGGTATTTTCCGCAAGCAAACAGGCAGATCGCTTTCTCAATTCCTATGTTTGCTAACTCATTTTAGTAATTCACGCACTCATGATAACTATAGTTGTGTAATAAAAGTTACTCAAATTTTACCGGAATTCTCTCAAGCTGATTAGCACGCAAGTTCTTTAGAGTAAATAATGTTATACGTACCATATTGCAAGGTATATATCATGACTCGTAGAAAAAGAACCTCTCAGGTGTTAGAAAAAGCAGTGCGCCGTGCAGCTGGCATAAACTCAATTAATCCGAATTTAGATTTAGGCAATGGACTCACCCTGCCTGCTTTCTCAAGCCTAATTGAGACGATGCGAACTAGAGAAAATGCATACAACAGTGCCCTTTCTAACCTAGATAAGTTATACCGACAAATGCTGGAAACAGAGCGCGAGTTGGGAGATATGGCAGAGCATATGCTGTTGGGAGTTGCAACTCGATATGGCAAAAGCAGTGTGGAGTACGGTATGGCGGGAGGAGTTCCTAAGAACCAGCGTCGCAAGAAACTGCGAGGCGAATCGCTAACTTCCAGTTCTGATATCATGTCCGCTTAATTGCTTATAAATCCCGCACAACCCCACCCCGGTTTTGGCGCAAGACAAAACCGCCCCTCCCCGCGAGTTCCTACGATGTACACACAAGTCCCAAAAACTGATTGACTGAAAATAATGGGATACAAGCCCCGTCCTTCTAGGACGGATTTTCTTGGTTTTTGATGTACTGTTTTAAAACCTCTATTGGCGCACCTCCTACGGAAACAGCAAAATAGCTGGGACTCCACAAGCTGATATCTTGCACCATTCTCAACAAGACCCAAAAAACCGGGTTTCTGAACCAGAAATTAAGGTTTCTACGAGCAAGCATTCTCAAGAAACCCGGTTTTTAACTCAGGTGCAAGATCTGAGCAAGGCTTCTTTGTGAGGCTTTTTGTACCCAGCCTGTCCATATCTGCGACTTGATACACCTTTTAGTGCGTTTACTACTTGGGAAACAGACAGCTTTGGGGGATACTCAATCAGTGCGTGAACGTGGTTGTCGAGGGAAAAACCTGCACAAAACGCGCAACCCTTTACGGGTACTCGTTGTGCGCTCCACAATTAATCGTGAAGTGCCCCAAATCAAGCAGGATTTTTAGTATTAATTAAGAATCTCTTCTAATAAACTGCTTGATTTGGTGAGTCCAGTCCTGCAGGAGGGTTTCCCTCCGTAGGGAACTGGCGAACCCGAAGGGGGAGGGTTGCGCGTTTTGTGTCGATTAATGCGTCGTCCTCGCCGTTAAATTCGAGAATTTGAAAGTCCATTTTTTGAGCAACTTCGCGGAAGGACTTTTCAATTAATCCCAAACTTTCTGCTGTGAACACTGAGCGGCGATATTTGGTAACGCAGAGACGGGATAAGACTACTCCGGTAGCATCTGTCAACGAAGCGTCAAGAATCACCGTTGCTTCAGCACGGTGAGTATGTCAATATACCCAATTTTCACGGCAGAGCTAACCGCCTTCCGTAGATAAGCTAAGGGAGATCCAAAAAATAAAATGTCCCGCCGTGTATTAAGTTAACGGGTTGGTGTAGAGGATCTGGGTTTGACGGCGGGACATTTTATTACTGGTAAGTGCCTAATACGCATTTAACTTGGCCTTTGTTGATTTTGGAGAAAAAGCGCGGAGGCGGAGACGCTCCGCCTCCGGTCAATCCTTCTCCCCTGCTCCTGGAGCCCCTCTGCCCCCCTGCTGTCTAAATGTGCAAATTAGGTGTTTAACAGCTTACAACGCCAGAAAGATTACTCATTAAATGCTAACTTGGGAAACTATAACTTAATTGCTCTTGTCCATTTTTCAGGAAATATCACCCCATGCCATATCTAACTTCAGCTAGCAAAATCCGTTCTCTTGTTACTGAATATACTCAAGCTAGTACTTTGTGGATTGATACAGAAATCGCAGAATACAAAAGTCATAATCCCAGAGTATCGCTGATTCAGGTATTGGATGACCCAAAAGATTTGAGTGGCGATCGCATCTATGTTTTGGATGTACTCGACCAGCCTGATGTTGTGGCTGAGTTTATTGACAAAATTATGGTCAATCCCCAGATTGAAAAAGTCTTTCATAATGCTAACTTTGATGTGAAATATCTAGGTAACAAAAAAGCTAAAAATATCACTTGCACTTTAGAAATGGCAAAAAAAATTCCCTACTATGCCTTACCATTACCTAACTACCAATTAAAAACTCTAGCTACAGAACTTTGTCATTTTAAGAATATAGATAAACAAGAACAAAGCAGTGACTGGGGAAGGCGACCACTAACAGAAGAACAAATAGAGTATGCTTACCTAGACTGCATTTATCTTGCCCAAGTCCATCAACGTTTGATAGAATTAAACAAAGAAATTAACCCAGACCCTGCAACAGAAAACTTAACATCACTGAATACAAGATATGCACAGCTTGAGCACCAGTGGAAACTGTTAGACTCAGAATTCGCAAATTTACAAGAGCGAATAAAAAAAGCTATGCTTGCTCAAAATCTATCAGAGAGCTATTATTTCAAGCTTTCTTCTTACGAGCGAAAAATGGTAAAAGTACCGTTTATAGAACTCGCAAGACTAGTACAAACCCAAAACATAGATTTAAATTTTCCCGTTACACTGACTCAGAAACTACAAAAAGATTTAGGAGAAAACCTGGAACAACTATCTGTAGATATTGAGAAAACTACTACTTGGCGACTGACTCCTAATAATCAAGAAAGTGACGAAAACAGTAATGAGTGATAAATGCTGCTCATAAGGATAAATGGTAAAGAATGAATGCTGTCTGCATAGCTGCGCTTACCGCATTTGTCGCCCTTGCAACCGTTTCTTGTAGTAACGGTGACGACGTATTAGTAACAGAAATTGGAGTCCGTCCCGCTGGACGTTCACCAGCACGACCATCTCAAGCCAGAGACTTTTATATTCAGGGTCAGTATAAGCAAATTAAAGGAGATTTAGAAGGTGCGATCGCTTCTTTTTCCAAAGCAATTAGTCTCAATCCCAACTATGGAAGTGCATATAATAGTCGGGGACTTGCTCGTTTTGATACAGGAGATCAGCAAGGGGCAATAGAAGATTATAATCAAGCGCTAAAGATAAATTCTAACGATGCTCAAGCTTATAATAATCGAGGAAATGCTCGTGCCACGCAAGGAGATAGAGACGGAGCAATAGACGATTACAGCCAAGCCATTCGTCTCAATCCTCAGTATGCCGAAGCGTACAATAATCGGGGAAATGCTCTTTCGGCAAGTGGAGATAGAAACAAGGCGATAGACGATTACAGCCAAGCTATTAATCTTAATTCTAACTTTGCTGCTGCTTACAATAATCGGGGGAATGCCCGCGCTGCTCAAGGAGATAGAAACGGAGCGATCGCAGATTACAACGAAGCTGTCGCCCGTGCTCCTAACTTTGCTGCAGCATACAATAACCGAGGAAATGCCTACGCTGCACTAGGTGATAAACAAAAAGCTATGCAAGACTTGCAGCGAGCAGCACAAATCTTTGAGAAACAAAATAATAAACAGCTGTATCAACAAGTGATGAACAATATCAAAGAGTTGGAGCAATGAGCCGCTCCAATGGTTAGAACTGAGATCTTGCACCATTCTCAACAAACGTAGTAGGGTGGGCACTGCCTACCAGCGTTAGAATGAGGGTTTGCGATTTTGATGGGCAGTGCCCACCCTACAAAAATAGCATTATTGATCTTATCTAGATTGACTTTTAGCCCTACGGGCTGTGTAGTATTTCTGTTTTGGTATCCAAAATAAATACACTCTTTAGATGAAATTACCGTAGTATTTAGAGAGAGGAAGTGCGTTGCTCCCGTCAGCAATCTCCGGAGTCTTTTCTCCGCAAGTGGCTGGCGTTGCTACGTGAGATTCCACCAAACTCAATAAAAATGACTTAGTACTTAAGAAAAAAAGTTGCTCAATTCATTGAATTTAATTCGTAGTATATACTTAACACTCAAAACTCAGCGCCCAGTACTTTTGAACGCAAGGATGTTTTAAAAATATGGCTTACATCATAGCAATTGCCGGCAGTCCATCTCATCCCTCCAGAAGCTACACCCTTCTGGAACACTCTACAAAAATTCTGCAGCAAGAGGGCTTTCAAACTGATATTATCTCTGTTCGTGATGTCCCTGCGGAAGTTCTAGCCTATGGACGCTACGATAGCCCAGCTCTAGAACAGCCAAAAGCACTCATAGAAAAGGCAGATGGTATTATTATTGCCACTCCGGTTTACAAGGCAGCTTATACAGGAGTTCTCAAAGCATTTTTAGACTTGCTACCTCAAAGAGCCTTGTCAGGAAAAGTCGTGCTACCCATTGCTACTGGTGGGACGCTCGCTCATTTATTGGTAATTGATTATGCTCTGAAACCTGTGTTGTCAGAGTTAAAAGCACGGTTCATCTTAGGCGGTGTTTATGCAGTGGATAAACAGCTGCAAATACAACAAGATGGCAGTGTTAAATTTGATGAAGAAATTGACCAAAGATTGAAAGAAGCTCTTAGTGAGTTCGCACAATCTGTGAATAATTTGCAACCCAATGTCAAAGAATTGGCTTCCGCAAATTAATCCATCACTATTTTCCTACACTTGCTAGTAGCAGGTGAAGAATTTCTGAGTTTATCTGCTACTTTTCCCCTTGGAAATTACGTGATTCTTAATATTTAATGAACCGTAAAGCTAGTCCTTGAGAGTAACTAAGGAGCACCAAGAACACAAAGAAAATATCAGAATTGCATCTGCCAAAAACCAACATTTGTAGAGCTACAGCTTGGCTGCTCAAGTATTGCAAGACCTCAACATTCATCACATTCAGTTAATGACAAAGTTCTCAGAAAGGACCGAGGTTGTGAGAGTAGAGCTTAAAAGTTGTGGAGTACATTTCCTGACTTGAATTTCTTAACTAGGAGAATGCAATGTGGTTTGAGCGCATAGAACGAGAAATGGCAGATGGTGAACCTTGGGCAGAATTTTCAGTTAACCGAATACAATGGAGTGACGAAACGAACTATTTTTGGAAAGTTAACAACAGTAGTCAAAAACAACTTTCTAGACTTTGGCTTAGAGGACAAAATTTTAAATTTTGGTATAATATTTCTTGGTTAAAAATAGAGAAGCGTCAGCAAGACTTGTTATCAGGTAAAATAATGAAAATCTACTACGTAACTCTAAATACCTCAGAAGAAGCTCGCAAGATTAGTCGAGAATTGCTGGAGAAAAAGTTAGCAGTTTGTGTCAATTGGTTTCCCATTACCTGCGTATACAGTTGGAAAGGAGAAATAACTGAAGAACCCGAAGTTGTACTGATTGTCAAAACTCAGGATGATTACCGAGAAGAAGTTGAACAAATCATTGTTCAAAACATTTCTTATACTAATTTCATCGCTGAGATTTCTCCTACAAATGTCAATCAAGGCTTTCTAGATTGGTTAAACACAGAAGTTCCTCTGCGATCGCAAAGAGTGTAAAGCATCTATAGCTTAGGCGGATTTGAGAAACTCAGACTTATACCAAGGTAGGTTTCGTTAGTTAGTCTTCTTGCTTTCCTTCATCAGTCGGTAAAGGACTTTTGCCAATTCTTAGCTGCTTCTTGGAAAGTTTTAACTGTTCCCAAAGAGCTTCCATTTGTTGATATGCTGTTTCTGGAGTGAGTTTACCAGCAGTCTGAAGACTAACGATGTAACCAACTTGTTGTGCAAATTTTTGCAAATTTGCGTTAAATATCAAGTCTTCCGGCTTAACCTGACCGTGGTACCGGCTACGAGGATAGAGAAATTCATCCTTGTCTGTCATTCTTGGTATAGCTACAGTTTCATTTGTTAATTTTAACTAATTATTAACCTTTAGTTAAATAAACGTTTACATCAACTCTCATAAGTTGAGATCAAGGACTTACGCACAAACTATGACAGAATAAGGCTTTTAAAAACCACCAAGACGAGATAGGTAGAGCGCCGGCTGTCGGTGTCTGAACTGTCGTGCCAAAAACACCACGCAATGGGAAAGACTCCGTAAGCCCTAAAATAGAAACGCTGAGTTGTTTTTGAGCATATAATATTGTTTTTTCTACTGTTGTTGAAAATAAATGACCTATAGCAATTCTAAATCATAAGCCCTACGGGCACGCCAAGGGCGAACGTGAACAACAAGATTCCCGACTTCTTGGAGAAGTCGGGAATCTGAATATACGCAATTTATGCGCTGAGTTCTTCTCCTATCCCAGAGGCTGCTTCATGTGGACACGCACTCGCGTTCGCGCAGGCTACGCCTACACAAATCAAATAGGATTTCTATTATAATTAGGTCAAATCTTTACGCCACATGGATCTTGAAGTCATTGTTACCTTTTATATCCAGAACTCATTAATCAAATTTAATCTGGATTATAGATAAATCATCATCAAAAGCTTCTTTGGAGTTTAAAGAGATTATGTAATTTAAAATCTCGTCAAGTTTACCATCAAATTGAAGCTGTGAGGTGACAAGCATCTGAATGAAAGCGTCCAAAGTCCAAATTGTGCCATCTGACTTGGTAATTTCGTAAGCACCATCACTGAAAATATAAAGAAAACTAGATTCTTCAACATTGCAACAGTCATCTACATATTTTACCTGTGGAAACATCCCCACTGGCACACCAGGAGTTTTCAATCTTTTGACTTTAGGATTAGTTGGAGATTTTCCGGATATTAAAACTGCTGGCGGATGACCTGCACTTGCATAAGTTAACTGGCGCGTAACCCGGTTATAAACTCCATACCAAATAGTAAAATATTTATCGTTTTGATAATTCATTTGGAAAGTATTATTCAAAGCTTGCAAGACATCACTTGGTTGATAATAATTCAGACCTGCAAGAGCACGCGATCGCAGTATATTTAGCACGGAAATTGAAGGGAGAGTTGCTCTGAGTCCATGTCCTGCAGTATCTAGTAGGTAAATTGCCAGATAATCAGAGTCGAGCCAGTAGTAATCGAAACAATCACCTCCCAGTTGACGCGAGGGAATGAATTGGAAATTGATGCTAAGAGGATGCGTCATTGGATTAGGCAAAAGTGAACGCACATATTCTGCTGCTTCTGCCAATTCTGCTTCTAAAATTTGCTTTTGAGTTTGTAAGTCTCTACTCAGTTGGTGCAGACGCAATCCTGCTCTTACCCTCGCTTGCAATTCATTGTGTTCAATAGGTTTAGTGATAAAATCATCGGCACCTGCATCTAGCCCCTTGACACGATCAGCTACAGAATCTAAAGATGTTAATAGAATAAAAAACGTGGTAGATAATTGAGGGTCTGTCTTGATTCGTTGGCAAACTTCTAATCCATTTAACCCTGGCATAATCCAATCACAAATAATAAGCGCTGGACAACAAGTAGTTGCCTTTGCAATTCCTTCCTCACCATTGCTGGCTACCAGGACTTTATAACCCTGCCTTTCCAGCATCCTCGTAAGAAGTATCTGTACTGCTAGGTCATCATCAATTACTAAGATTTGAAACACACTAATCATCAATCAATAGTCATTCATCAATAATCATGAGTCAATAGTTAATATCCTAAGACTTTAGACTATGCGTAGATGCGTGGTGTAGACCAGTTCTGGGCAAAGGGCAATGGGCAATGGGACAAGGGGACAGGGAAGTCTTTTTGTGCTAACCAATAAATGATGGATAAGATTATGGGGGAGAAAGAGGGTTTAGCCATAGAAGGATAATGCTTTTAAGCTGGTTAAGATCACGGTAGACTTCTTGCTTGAACCACTGTCCAAAAGCATCAAAGGGCGTGAAAGATTCCCCTGTTTGCCATTTAATATCTTGTCCTAAGGGTGTGGTATGAGTGCCGTTTAGTGTCTGTATGGCGACCATTTCTGGAAAACGTTGTTTCAATAGTTCAGTTAAAGCCGTTGATTGGTCGAGGGTGTCGTTGGTAAACTTGATCAGCAGGTTACGGCGAACGTTATAGTGCTCTTGCACGAGTTTGTGAGTTTCTAACGGCGAGGGAGTAAACTCGACGGCGGCTAAGTTGAACTGTTCGATTAGGGGAATGGCATCCCGTGCAGCGTAGTTGTTAAAGGATATGAGGATATTGCCAGCGCGTTCTGCACCAAGGAGACTCCCAATAAGCAAATGGAGTTTGCAGCCCATGCTGTGACCGATTCCATAAACGGGAAGGTAGCGCTTGCGTATTGCCGAAGCATCGTGTAACCTTTCTAGAGCGCGTTCAAAGTTTAACAATACAGATTTTGCGATCGCACTATGATCCAAAGTGTTCACAAATGGCGTAGCGATGACAACATAGCCTTTGCTTACCAGTTGTTCTAGCAACCAACGGTAGGTGAGATGAGGTGCAGTCGCAACGAATGCGCCGCCAAGGAAGTGAATGATAGCAATAGGATTTCGTGGAACAAGGACCCAGTTACCAGAGATTTCTTGCCAGTCCATGTAAACAAGGTTAGAGAAAAAATTAAAAGTTAATACTTCTTCATGGTAAGACTTGTTGATTGTTCTTGTGGAATAGTGCTCTCCTGAATAGCTCGTTATACCAATTTTGTATGAAGATGCGCTAAATCAATTTGCTTCTTTAAGTTGTGCTGCAAGTTTTTCTCCAGAATAAAGTTTGGCGCAGCTTCACAAAGAAACAGTATTGTAAAACTTCGCTCAGTTTATAGTCATTCGTTTCCTTTTATAGACATTTATTAAACTATATCAAGTTAGCAAATTCTGGAGTGGAAAACTCCTAATCTTCACTTCTCCTGTCTCTGAGGCTGCGCCAACGTGACGCTGCGCGTTAGCGCAGCTCCTCCACAGGAGGCACAATGCGTGAATTTTGTTAGTGCAGCGGGACGCAGTCCATTTTGAATTTTGAATTGTTAAGCTCCCATCCCGGAATATCGTTTCAATCCCCATCGCCACAGCAAACGATTCCAACCCAAAAATATCAAAATCCAACCCACCATTGACAAAAATCCCCGCGCCAAATCCACAGGTAGCCCAACCACAATACTTGCAGGGAAATCAATCATATAAGGAAATGGTGTCCAAAGTACTATTGATCGCACAGATTCAGGAAAAACTTCCAGAGGTGCAATCATTCCTGATAAAAATAAATAAAATAAAAACCAAAAATTTTCTACAGCATTAGCCCGTTCAGTCCAAAAGGCAAGCATCGCAAATGAGTATTGCATGACAAAGCGTAACGCAAAAGCTAGCACCGCTGCCAATACAAATAGTAAAAGATTTGCTAAACTTGGCAACCAAAAAGCTTGCGGATAAAGAAGAAAAAAGACAACTAACAGTAACAATGCAAAAGGCAAACGAGCCGCTCTTTCAGAAACATGGGAAGCAATATGATGCCACACTGGATCAATAGGCTGTAACAAGCGAGGTGAAAGTTTTCCTTCTACAATTTCCTTTTCAAAGTCCCAAACGACCCAAACAACTGTAATTTGCCTAATGATGAAAACTGTAATAAAGTAACGAGCAAAATCCACAGGTGACAGATTGAACCGCCCTCCTTGCGCTGCCTGTATCCACACTCCCATTAAAATAATTGGCAGAGAGTTTGCCAGTATCCATAAAATGAGTTCCGCCCGATACTCAAGCATATAGGCGTAGTATACTGACAAAAATGCCAAGACTTTTCTGAAAGTTCGCTTCATCATAAAAATTAGTTACAGCGCTTATTCTTATGATTAGACCACAAATTGTAGGGGAGCCAGTGCGTTGGACGGGTTTCCCGGCAGTCCCGCATCTGGTGAGACCAGCGCTACAGGAGGGTTTCCCTCCCTAGGCGACTGGCGAACCCGTAAGCGCAAAGCGCAGGCTCCGCCAACGCGCAGCGTCTCCCTTAGGAGAAGGGCGTTGGGCATTGCCCATAAAAGCCTATATGATGGAATTTGAGATATTAGTGGGCAATGCCCACACTACAGAAAACCTCATTATAAAGAGTACTTAATAGTCAATAGTCAATAGTCATTAAAAAATTGCAAACGAGGTCAAAGATGGCACCCGTGTATGACAGCATAGCCGAGCAGTTTAAAAAAGTTAACTCTTTGCCATTTATCCAGTATGTTACGACGTATACATACCTCAATCTAATCGGAGATGTTGCCGGAAAATCAATCCTTGATTTAGCTTGCGGAGAAGGATTTTACACAAGATTGCTCAAGCAAAATGGCGCTGCACGCCTGGTGGGTGTAGATATTTCCTCGGAAATGATCAAACTCGCAAGACAGGAAGAAGAGAAAGAACCGCTCGAAATTGAATATATTATCGCTGATGTCATGGAAATTGGCTTCATTGAAAACTTTGATCTTGTCGTTGCCTCCTTTCTTCTGAATTATGCTTCAACGAAAGACCAACTACTCAGAATGTGTCAAACCATATTTGCTAACCTAAAACCAGGGAGTAGGTTCGTCACTCTAAATAATAATTTAGAGCTACCCCCAGAGTTCTATCATAAAAATGAAAAATATGGTCTTGCTAAGAGCTGTGCCGGGTCGCTTCAGGAAGGTACTCCTTTAACCATAACATTGACAATTTCCGACGATGGCGAGAAAGTTAGCTTTGACAACTACTACCTTAGCAAGGCAACGTATGAATGGGCATTGAGAAGTGTTGGTTTTAAGGAGATTTGTTGGCACCCTCTGATAGTCTCTCCCCAAGGCGTGCAGAAATTTAGTCAGGAGTTCTGGCAGGATTCCATTGACTATCCTTATACGATAGGCATTACCTGCCTAAAATAATACGATAGGCATTACCTGCCTAAAATAGCTAGTCAATACCAGCCAAACAGACAAATCAAATATTTCTCAATTGACAACCCCCGCTTGGAAAACTCGCCCAATCACTTCTTCAACAGGCGGTTGTGTCACTGTTAAATCTACGACATCCAAATCTGCTAAAATTCTCGATACAGTGCGGGTGAGTGCCTCTTGCGGTACCATAAAACACACGGTTCGCCCTTCTATTTGTCGTACATCACCATATAATACCAGTTTTTCTTTGGGCAGAGCATTGGTTAACTCCAAATGAACTTCCCGGTAAGGAGCAAAACGTTCCCGCAGACCATCTAGACTACCGTCATAGATTAACTGTCCTTGGTGAATCAACAGGACTCGCTGACACAAAGCTGTAATATCTGCCATGTAATGGCTTGTCAACAGCACTGTTGCCAGATATCGCTGATTGTACTCACGCAAAAAATCACGCACTCCCACCTGAGCATTCACATCTAACCCCAGTGTCGGTTCATCTAAAAACAGGACTTGTGGACGGTGCAAAAGTGCTGCTAACAGTTCCGCCTTCATTCGCTCACCTAGAGACAGCTTCCGCACGGGTTGTGTCAGTTTTCCTTCCAGCAAGAGCATTTCGGTTAACTCCCCCAACCGTTGGCGGAACTCTTTATCAGAGATGTTGTAAACAGCAGCATTAATCTTGAGAGAATCTAGAGCAGGTAAGTCCCAAAGCAGTTGCTGTTTTTGCCCCATCACCAGGGTAATTTTTTGCAAAAACGCTTCCTGACGACGATACGGAATATGTCCAGCCACTCTAACTTGACCTTTAGAAGGATAAATCAGCCCTGTAAGCATTTTCAGTGTCGTGGTTTTACCCGCGCCATTTGGTCCCAAAAATCCCACCACCTCACCAGGTGCAATTTCAAAAGAAACATCTTGAACTGCTTTGATTTCTCGGTAAGTGCGGCGGAAAAAGTGGGTAATTGTTCCGACAATTCCTGGTTCTTTAACAGCGACAGGATACAATTTGCTCAGGTTTTGGACTGATATTATACTATAACTACTTGGACTAGAATCACGGTATACAGCAGATTCTGGAGACATAAGCCGTCACCCCTTCGCTTAATTAAAAATTCAAAGTTCAAAATTAAGAACCCCACGGATGAATCCGAAGGCTTGGATATAATGTTGCAAAGCATTTTTATCCCTCCATTAATAAAATTAAGGGGCTTGAAACCGTTACTCAAATTCAACTAAAATTAAAAATTCAAAGAATTTAAAATTTTTCAATTCAAAATTTCTTAATTATTTTTGAATTTTGAATTTGAGCGTTCGCCCTTCGCCCTTCGCACTTCGCCCAAGGGGCGACGCCAGAGGCGAACGCGCAGCGTCTCCCTTAGGAGAAGGGGCGACGCCAGAGGCGTTGGCGCAAGCCTGTCCGCAGGACTTACAAAGCAGCGTCTCCCTTAGGAGAAGCGAGGGTCATATAGAGACGATTCGCCTTTAACTTTAACATTTTTGTCACTTGCTAGATGGGAAAGATTAGGTAGCGAAGCGAAGGGAATTCAACCAGGTTAAGATTCACGCCTTTCTAGAAGAGAATGGGGTAGTTAAATTTGATAGCTTTGAGCGCGAAATTCCACGACATCGCGTTTGATAAGCTTAAACAATTTGTTGTCATATATTTCTTTAGTAAGGTAGAATTTCCTTTCTTCGTGATAGAGGTGTATGTAACATTACAAAAAAATTTACTTCTCAAATAAGTGGTTTAGCTGGTGTATGCTAATCGAAACATGACTTCAGTAATATTGCTGGTAAATAAAAGTAACATTATATTAGCCGTTACAAATGATCATAAGCCCCAAATTTCTGTGGATTAGATTGTCGCGTCATTGTAGTCAATAGTAAAACTCAGGGGCAATAGTAATGATGAACAAAGTTATGAAATCCAGCAAAAAATATGTTGTTTCGTTTGTTATTGTAATAATAGTTACCAGCCTGAGCAGTTGTCGTATTGATCCGACCTCTCGTCATCTTGAAAGTACAACGCCAGCACCAGGTACAAAAACAAATAGCAAAACACCTGCATCTACTGCACAAACACCAACTGAAGAAACCCCAACCCAAAATCAAGCTTCCTCAAGTTCTGGCGCTGTTACGAAACAAAATGTCAACATCACTCTATTCACAAGTGATACTCAATGTCAGGAACTCATTCCACAACAAGTTTCAGTGCCAGCTGAAGCTCCTGTAACAGGTGCAGTAGGTAAAATCATAGAACAACGTGACGGCGCTGATTTTAGCCTGTCTGGGTATCGTGTCACCGTCAAAGATGGAGTCGCAACCATTGATTTACGAATATCCCCTAATTCCCAGCGTCAGTTCACTTCTCTTTCCAGTTGTGAGCAGTTTGCTCTTTTTGGAAGTCTTCGCAAAACTTTATTAAGTAATTCTCAATGGAGTATTAAGCAAGTCCGTTTTACAGAACGAGGAGAAGAAATAATTCTGTGAGACCAATACTGTGTGTTGAATCAAAAGACAAAGTTTTTGAGCGGAAGAGGTTAGTGATGAGGTGGGTTGCTACTGACAAAGCTTCTCCACTATTTTAATGGAGACTTGCGATCGCCAAACTTTACGATCATCACTTACTTAGTTTCCATTAATTCGTCTCCACTATTTTAATGGAGACTTTTTTCTAGGTATTCATAGTAATCTTCGGCTGCGTGTTTCCATTAATTCGTCTCCACTATTTTAATGGAGACGCTGAGGTGTATGCAGTTGAAATGAATTCACATCGAGTAGGTTTCCATTAATTCGTCTCCACTATTTTAATGGAGACGGTTTTTTGGAAAAGGATCGCGGTTACAACTAACAGGTTTCCATTAATTCGTCTCCACTATTTTAATGGAGACGTTTTTAGTGCATTCACGGAAGAATCATTCAGTGGGTTTCCATTAATTCGTCTCCACTATTTTAATGGAGACACCAAGAGCTTTTGAATGATTCCGATCTGTTTGATGTTTCCATTAATTCGTCTCCACTATTTTAATGGAGACAACCTTATCTGACGCTTCCTTGGAGGTATCTTTGTTTCCATTAATTCGTCTCCACTATTTTAATGGAGACTTTTATCTAACCCTGCACGAGGCAATGGGTTTCCTGTTTCCATTAATTCGTCTCCACTATTTTAATGGAGACCACTAGAATCGCCAAAAACAAAAGAATTAATCCTTGTTTCCATTAATTCGTCTCCACTATTTTAATGGAGACTTCATTATCACCAAATTTCATGATTAGTTTAGAAAGTTTCCATTAATTCGTCTCCACTATTTTAATGGAGACTTGGGTCTTAATTGCACTTCTTTAGCTTGAAAATTTGTTTCCATTAATTCGTCTCCACTATTTTAATGGAGACCCATATCTTAGAAATCTAATTAATCCTTTTCCAAGTTTCCATTAATTCGTCTCCACTATTTTAATGGAGACATTTGATATGTGAAAGTTTTTATTTAAAAGAAATTGTTTCCATTAATTCGTCTCCACTATTTTAATGGAGACATTTTTATTCCAAAGGAGATTGATATAAATGCTTCGTTTCCATTAATTCGTCTCCACTATTTTAATGGAGACAGCGGGGAACCAGAAGGCTTTAAAAGCCTCGGTTTTGAGACTCGTTTGCGCGGGTCTAAAGTCAAAGTACTGTTTGAGCATCTTCTTGTCAAGATGTGTGTTGAAAAAAATCGCCTCAAAAGCAACACCAGCAAGCTTTTCAGCATTTGCGCGGACCCCCTATAGAAGAAAAATGTCCCAAAACCAGTGTGGATAAGTTCTTCAGACTTCCAAAATGACTATTTCTGAAAAACAGCCAGTGGTCCGCGCAATCTTTCATTGATCATACACCTCAACAATACCTCTACCAATCTCCTTCACCTTTTCCACCAATTGCAACGGTTCTACTACCTTCACATATCCACCAAAACCAATAATCCACCGCCACAAATCAAAATCATTTAAAGACCACTTCGGTAATATAACCTGAAAGCGATTGGGAAACTGCTTGTCCCCCGTTTTCTTCAAGCAGAATATTGTCTCAGGAAGATTCACTCTTACGCTTGAGGCTGGACGAGTCATTTTCATTTGTGCAAAGCGCTTCGTTCCCTCAACAATAAACCGATAAATTATATCATCAAACCAAAGCTCCACCGTCACACACACTTGCGATCGCTCGTAGGTAGACAAGCTGTGGTATCCCCTTGACTGTCGCGCTTGGCGCACTCTTTCCCCATCATCAACACCTCCACAGGGCGATCGCATTTTCGCTACAAACCTACCATGTAAATCAATCGATTTAAAATGGACTCAACTGGAGGAAGTGGATATTCAGTCAAGTCAATGGTGATAGTATTATCTTGCAGCCGTAGAAACCGCCAAAGTGTACCTGTAGTCACAGTTCCATAAATTATGTCTACAGGATTTTTAGCTTGCTGGTTAAACTTCCACGCTGCTACCATTTCTGCAACACACTGTCCCAAACCACCTTTGAGGTCTTCTTTTTTCGCTTCTACCACCACCGCCACGGGTGCCTTGACAAATAACTGCTCTGGTGACAAGCTGAGAATAAAGTCGCACACTCCTGTTAAACCAGCTTCTGCATCGACGTTAAATTCTTCACCAGAAAACAAGCTGATACGATTTTGCAGCGCTTCTTTGACTGCTAACAGCACCGGACAGATGATTAACTCTGATCTGGCTTTTTCCGTGTTGAGCGCAACTGCTAACTGGAGGTTGCGGTTAAGAAACTCCGCGAGGTATGGACTGGGTGTGACAGTCCTTTCACCAAGGGACAGAAATGACCCACCTTCGATAAGAGTAAGGTTAAAATCTTGGATAACTTTAGGTAAGGTAAATTGACTGTACGGCATAAAGTTAAAAGGCACTCATAATAAATCCCTCTTTCTTCTTACCTTAGACTTTTTATATCATGTCCGGTTAATTGCTTATAAATCCCGCACAACCCCACCCCGGTTTTGTCTTGCGCCAAAACCGCCCCTCCCCTTACGACTACCCACGCTCACAGATTTTTCATAACGACTAGGAGTTCGCCAATTCCAACCGAGTGTTTCTTCTTTGACTAAGACTAATCCCATTTGTTCGGTGGGGGAACCTAGTGTTTGAAGTTGCTCCCAAAGTTCGTCGAGGGGTGTCAGTTGTTGGGTTTCCTCTTCTTGTGCAAATGGTTGAACGATATCTTGCCAGTTTATGTCAAGGAATTTACAAATTTCTTCAAAATTTGTGCGATCGATAGGTTTGTTGTTGAAGAAATTGTTAACTGTTGACCAACTAAGTCCTATTTCTGAGGTGAAGGCTTTTTGAGTTAAACTTCGGCGTTCTAAGGCTCGCTTTGCAATTTTTATGCCTGCTTCTGATGCTACAAGCGATACCTTCGGTAAGCTTCGCTAACGTCACACCCACTTTGGTAATTTACATGTTCCCCGTGACAATCATCCAGCTTTGGTATCTGACTTGATGGAGGAATTTCGCGCTCAAATTGTTGATTCGTTTGTCGGGTATTTGGTAAACAAGAAAATTTTAACTCCCGAAGATTTTACTCCTCCCGACGAACGTGGAGGTGTATACTTACAAGCAAGCGCACTGAAAAATATCTCAAGCACTGGGAGGAAAAGTTACAAACCGAGACGACGCATCCTCACACGGGTTACAAGGTTAGTTATCGTCGCTGCATTGAGTTACAGGTGCGGGAGTATATTGCTTGTTTGATGGGTGAGGTGGAAGTGTATCGTCCGATGATTTGGAAAGTGTAACATAGCTATACCATTTGTGGGATAGACATAATCGCCCAAACCCTGATTCTTTCGTTCTATCCCACAAATGACTTTCTCTGTAAGGTTTTGAAGCCTCTCAGTTCTGAGCTTACCAGGAAGAGCTTGCATTAATTTCGCAATAATTTTCTATCCCACAAAATTTTGCTGTAGACTGTGGTCAGGGCAATGCTTCTAGAGGCTAGGCTTTAAACTTCTTCGGAAGTTGAATTAATGGAAACTGTCCGTTGACACGGAATGAAACTTTTTTACCCGATGGCTTTAAACTTCTTCGGAAGTTGAATTAATGGAAACCTGTGCTTTCTCTGCGACGAGATCTGACAACACCACTTTAAACTTCTTCGGAAGTTGAATTAATGGAAACTGGAATTTCCCCAACGGTTCTAAGGCATACCCGGCAATCCTTTAAACTTCTTCGGAAGTTGAATTAATGGAAACAGAAAGGCACTGCGAACCTCGTTGGGGCAAACCAACGCTCTAAACTTCTTCGGAAGTTGAATTAATGGAAACTATAGACATTCAATTGAAAATGGGCTATAGTTTTTTTATATTTTTTTAGACTCTTGAATTACTGTTTAAAAAACAAATTGAATGACGCGATTTATTCACGACCAGTTTGCAAAAGACTATCTTGAAGAATTACTAAAACCTTATGGGGAAGTGCAAGCACCCAGCCGCGTTGCAGGAGAAGTTCGAGAAATTGATGTTTTATTTTCTCCTTCAAGAAAACAAGACGCTAAGTTAGAAACGCTAGGATTGTTAGGAAAATTTACAACTCATCCTGCTATCTTTGAGCCATTTCGCAACGCTGCATCGAAAGAAGAAATTTGTGATTGTCTCCTGAAATTATTAGAAGTAAGAGGTGAATGGCAACGAGAAGCTAATCGAAATAACACCATCATTCAAGAATTAGCAGTACCAAAATTATGGATTCTTACACCAACAGCATCCACAAAGCTATTATCAGGATTCGGCGCTACTCAAGGCGTCGATTGGTTACCTGGAGTACATTTTCTCGCAGAGTATTTACGAACAGCTATCATTGCCATCCATCAGTTACCACGTACTCAGGAAACGTTGTGGCTAAGAATTCTCGGTCGAGGAACAGTGCAAAAACAAGCAATTGACGAATTAGAAATACTGCCATCAAATCATCCATTTCGGAAAGCAACGCTAGAATTGCTGTACAACTTGCAAAAGAACTTAGTAATGACTCAAAATAGAGAAGAAGATGATAGGGAATTAATTATGCGATTAGCACCACTTTATCAGCAAGACCGGGAACAAGCTATACAGGAAGGAAATAAACAAGGGGAACAACGTCTAATTATACGTCAGCTAAATCGGCGCTATGGCGAGATTGATTCATTATTAGTTGAGCAGGTTCGGGGATTATCTATTGAACAATTAGAAGCATTGGGAGAGGCGTTGTTGGATTTTTCGGAAATTTCTGATCTAGTCGCTTGGTTACAACAGCGAACCTGACATGTAGAAAGGATCTCAATTGTGCAATTTGACAATGTTTGTAAGTTTTTAGCCGAACAATATCCCACAGAATTTGTTCGTTGGTTACTGACAACTGAACCAACAGAAGTTAAAATACTCAAAACAGAACTTTCCCTAGAACCAATTCGTGCAGATTCCGTCACCTTCCTGCAAACAGCTAATCGAATTTTACATATAGAATTTCAAACCTTAACTATCTCTAATCCTCCGCTTCCTTTTCGGATACTGGATTATTCAGTCAGGTTAAAGCGACAAAATCGATGTCCTGTCACACAGGTAGTCATCTTTTTACAGGAGACAAGTAACGAAATTGCCTTTACTGAAAAATATCAAGACGAGACAACAACTCATCGCTATCGAATTGTTCGCCTGTGGGAGCAAGATTCAGCCTTATTTCTTGATAATCCCGCACTGTTACCTCTTGCACCTTTAACCAGAACCGACTCGCCCGAAGCTTTGTTAACCCAAATCGCCCAAAGAGTCGCTAGAATCCCAATAAGAGATGAGCGACAAAACATTGCGGGCTGTACAGAGATTTTAGCAGGATTAAGATTTAAAAAAGACATAATTCATCAATTTCTCAGGGAGGATATTATGCAAGAGTCAGTAATTTATCAGGATATTTTGCAGAAGGGAGCTTTTAATTTGATTAAAAGTCAGGTTAATAGCCGTTTTGGTCAAATTGATGCATCTATAATTGAACGGATTCGGAGATTATCTGCTCAACAGTTAGAAGCATTAGGAGTGGCTTTTTTAAATTTTTCAGATGTAGCTGATTTAGTCGCTTGGTTAGACACGCAAACAGCAAGTTCAACCATGTAGGTAGGATGCATTAGGAGTTGTCCTAAATATATACAACCAAAGGTCGGAAATCATAACATCCGACCTTTTTTCATGAACTAATATAACTCATATACAAAGTCATATACACCAATTTTGTACTCATACACGTACTCATATAACCCTCTGAGAACATAGAGATAAGACAAAAGAAGAAGTCCAATGAAAACTTCTTTTGCCTTTTACCTTTTACCTTCTTACTTAATTTAATTATGTCCACAATCTACATCACCGAGCAAGATGCATCGCTCAAAATCCAACATCATTACTTAAAGGTGTTTCATCAACAAAAGCAATGCATCTGTATTCGGATTCGCAACGTCAGTCAAATCATCCTCTTTGGTAACATACATCTACTAAAGGAAGTCATGAAAATCGTGCTTTCTCATCAAATTCCCGTCTTGTATTTAACCCCAGATGGCGAATTTTTAGGAAGGTTAGAGAACACATCACAACTAAAACGCAAATATCTAACCAACCAACGCCAACACACACGCGATGTTGAAGTGATACCTTCGGTAAGCGAACTTGTATTTCACCCCAAAATCGGGGTTGCCGCCAGGCAACACACACGCGATGTTGAAGCGATACCTTCGGTAAGCTTCGCTAACGCCTAGCCATAACAAGTAAAAAGTAAAAAAAGAGTGTTAGTTAAGTCATATACTAAGTCATACACCTACGTTAATATAGCGGTTTTTTCCTTTCTTTGTCTGCCATTTGCGCGGAAGATCAGGAATCGCCAAAAGCCTTATTCTTCCGTTCTCTTCCGCGAACGTCCTACAGATAAGGGTTTGAGGCTTATTGATGCGGTAATTATTGAGAAATGATTGCAGTTATTTTGGCAAAATTTGACGTTCCGCGCAAGTCGGCTTTAGACTCATTATTAGGCAAGGCTTTGAGAAGCTTGCTCTGTTAAACTTCCCCGGAAGTTGAATTAATGGAAACTATCCTAAAAGAAAGTCGCCGCAACACTGCTTGATCTGTTAAACTTCCCCGGAAGTTGAATTAATGGAAACTTAATTATTTCGTCGCGAGGCTCGCAACCCAGCAACTGTTAAACTTCCCCGGAAGTTGAATTAATGGAAACCTTTACATCTACAATATGAACTTTACCTGCGATACCCTGTTAAACTTCCCCGGAAGTTGAATTAATGGAAACCTTCGGAAAAATTATCGCTTTATGCTACTCGGTACTGTTAAACTTCCCCGGAAGTTGAATTAATGGAAACGCTCCCAGCACTTTGCTGGTGTCGGCTCTATCGCGCTGTTAAACTTCCCCGGAAGTTGAATTAATGGAAACACAGCATGCCGCATCTCGGAAGCGCTCCAATTGCAAGCTGTTAAACTTCCCCGGAAGTTGAATTAATGGAAACTTACACAGCCTCCACCACGGCTACGCTGGGGAACAAGCGTGAACTGTTAAACTTCCCCGGAAGTTGAATTAATGGAAACCCTTCTCTTACTCCCTCATTTTGATTACCCGCACCCACTGTTAAACTTCCCCGGAAGTTGAATTAATGGAAACAAGAGAGGCAGCTTAATTGTTGCCTCTCTTTTTTAACTGTTAAACTTCCCCGGAAGTTGAATTAATGGAAACCCAAAACTACCATCCAAGAGTCGCACCCAAATAATTTTAGGGGATTTAAATCAGTGAACAGTTATCAGTGAGCAGGCGCATGGTGAGGAATTTAAACCTGCAACCAACGCCTGCAACTTTCTTTGTAGGGACTTAAACCCAAGTGATGAAACTGATAACTGTTTATCTTCTTTTGCATAAATAAATTCACTGACTCTCAGTCGAATTTTATTCTTCTTTCTTTTACCTTTTTACTTTTGCCTTATTTGCTAAAATATTAACAGGTAGAAAGTTTTAGTGAGGGTTGGTAATTTTTATCAGCAACAAACTCATAACAAACTACATCACCAATAACACGCGATCGCTGTCCTAAAAATAAACAAAAACCAACAGGTGCAAATAAAATTAGGTGTATGCAAGTTGCACCATACTGTTGACGATACTGACGAATCAGGGCTTTCGCGTGAATAGCCAGTGCTACAGCATCCGCATTGGAAGTAATTGCTTTATCTCCAACTCCCGACTCTGGTTCTACGTAGATCATCGAACTATATTTTACTGGTGAATCATTATACAAATCTTCTACGTATGTTGAGGCATCACCAGCAATAGCGAAAGCAAATAAAAGATGCTCTCCTACTTCACCTTGTTGCTTGGGGACTTTAAACTTAGCATCAGAAGCGGTGACATCAGAACGCCACAATTCGTCTTTTCCTTGAGTTCTTTGCTCAACTTGGAGAGTATATCCCTCGGTATCTTGGAATCTATAACCGATCGCAAATGCCGCACTCAAAGGCAATCTACCCCTGATATCAACAGTCAATGCACTTTTTCCCTGAGTTAAATCGTTACGTGCTTTTTCTAGACTTGGAAGTAATATATTATCCCAAGTTTCTTGGCTGGCAATCCGACGAGGTTTAGCCTTGATGTCAAAATGCTCTGTCCAGTCAAGTTCAAGCGTTGGTGTATTGCCATAATTTGCTTTAACCAACCATGTATCCACAGACTTGCAGGAAGATTGGGATCTGCTTTCTTTTTTTAAACCGGGGTATCTGCTTCCGGAATTCCAGCCAAGCGGATGCTGCTACAGCCATGCTTGTAAGCCAACTCATAATCCAACTCATAATCCTTAGCTGCACCAACTGCGTCGTAAAAACCAACAGCAAATTCGATCGCAGCGCGATCGCCAATTGGTTGATTCATGCCAATGACATAATCAATGTGCTGCTTAATTACTTCGGCTTGGATCTCTGCATAACAAGCGTTCAATACCACACATTTTACATGGTCTGTAAATAATTCAAACAATCCTGCTAATGCTTCCCCGTTGACTAACTGAACTTGACCGATTTCGTTTTCCAGCGCCAGTCCTTCTTCCCCAACTCCATGACCAGAAAAATGGACGATTTCGGGAGTTTCTTCTAGAATAGCCCGTTGTAGCTCTCTGGGAGTAACAGCCCAGCGCTGGATTAATTCAAAGCGATCGCGTTTTTGAGCGCGTCGTAATGCTTTGTCAATTTCGCGCACTTCTTCGTCTAGACGCAACTTGCTGGTTAGCTTGGGGTTGGCGGTGAGGATAAGGATACGTTTTTTGGGATTTTTGCGAGTCATTGTAATTTTTTTTAATCTTGAATGGGGAAGATTTGAGCGTAGCAATCAAAATTATTTGGAGAATTTGTAACTGAGTGCTTTATGGTGTTTAAATATTCTTTACGAGGGTCTTGATTTGCACCGAATACTGTAATAACTTGATATTTCTGTAAATTAGCGATCCAGATGGGAGAAGCTATTACATCACGGTCTATCTCATCACGCTTTTTTATAGATTCTTTTTTAATTCCTCCACATAAACTTTTTGCAGTTGTATAATTACTAGATTCTAAATTATGAAATTGGTTGTGTAAAACTTCGAGAGGATAAGGCTTATTTACAGGATTTGCATCTCTAGTAGCTTTACGAATTACTAAAATTTCACAATTAATATCTACCGCTTCCAGCCAAGTATGTGCAGTCGCTGGGATAACATCTTGTAGTGGTTGACGATAATCAATATTTATTTGTGAGAATACACCTAAAGCCGAATAAAATCTTTGTAATTGTTGTTGAAATAATATCTGAAACTCTTGAGGTGTTCGAGGTAATGTCCAATGATTTTGTAAAATATCAGGTTTAA
Organism: Iphinoe sp. HA4291-MV1; assembly: GCA_019359415.1. Lineage (GTDB taxonomy): Bacteria > Cyanobacteriota > Cyanobacteriia > Cyanobacteriales > Nostocaceae > Brasilonema. The sequence continues at coordinate 22,893 of JAHHHH010000012.1, forward strand.
TTTCTTCGCGTTTTGGTATTAAATCTACTCCTCGACGTGCAGGATTTCCTTGACGTTTATAATAAGGTCGTCTTGCACCTTGTCCGACTCCACCTAAATGAAACATTAGCCAAGTTAAACTATTCAATAGCTTGGAAACTGAGCTTTTAAGTCTATCCTCTGTGAAAAGAGACTGACGCAGAATTAAAATACCATCTTGAAGGTTATCATTTTGAGAGGTATTACCATTAATAACTTCTATTTGAAATAACCCATTTTTGGCTTTTGGTTCAATTCCACCAAATATAAATGTCTCTAACTCACGTACTTGCTTTTTTGGTAAAACACCCAAAGCAAATGCTCTAAACCAGTAGCGCAACATAGAGCGAAATGCTATTGGACGGACTTCCGCTACTGCTTGAGGTTTTGCTTCCCAGTTGTTTTCTTTTTCTTCCCAATTCCAATTAATTCGTTGATACCCATGAATTAATTGTCCTTGTAGTTCAAATGGAACTCGTAGAATAATCGTACTTTTTTTGGGACGCTTTTCTGGTGGAAGAGAATTTAAATCTTTTCTTCCCAACTTTAATTCTCCATAACCACTATTGATGCGCGAACCAATTCCTTGAACTAATCCTTTAAGTAACCATTGTTTTACTTTTTGTAGTGTATCATCATCACAATCTACACCCTTACGCAAGCCAATCACAAAATTTGGTTTTAATAAAGATAAAAATACATTTGGATTAGGCTTATACTGTGGTTGATTATTTTTATCCCATGTCCAAATAGCATTCGCCATATCTGGTTTTAGTCCTCCCTGTTTATCTTCACCAGGAAGTGGGTAAGCATCCAAAAAGGTGACTATCCCCATGCTAGTTTCAGGGTTGATATCGCCGAATATTCTTCTAATTTCTTTTGCACATATCCCTTCGCGTTTTGCTACTGCTCTTGCAACACCTTTGAATGTGCTGCTAGGAATATAAGGCATACCTAAACTATCAAATGCTGGTAACAACATTGACTCTGGTGCTGTGCTTCCACCTACTCTAATTCGCCAAGGACATTCGACTACAAACCAGTCATGAGCTAATTTTTTTGTCCTGGCAGTGAGTTTTTCTAAGTTGACAGAATAATCTCCCTTGTCGATACGTTGTAGCAGTTCCAACATTTTGGCACTATCGAGCGCATTCTGCGATTTATTTGGAGATTGTAACCGCATCCAGCGCAAATACTCAATAAAACTTGCATCGCTAGAAGGATTAGGTTCGCCAATTGAATTCAGCCAAGGTGAGGGAGGATTATTGTTACTATATACCATTAATTATCTCCTCAAATTCATGATTCAGGATTATTAGTTGGTTTTTCTTTAGGGTAAAGAGCTTCAGCCCAAAATGCAAATTCACGAGCAACTTGTAACGCAATTCCAGTTAATCCCAGATATGCTGATGAGCCTAGTTGTTGTTGACTGCTTAAATTTTGTAAGGCATTTGCACCACCAAGAAAATCAGTATTATCTGGATAAATTAATTCACCTAATGTCTCAAAAAAACACTTGATGACGCTTTGCTTATTAGGCTTATTTTCTAAGGCATATTCTTCTGCTTTTAATCGCAACAATCCCCAAGTTGCAGCATAAGTATAAAGTTCTACAATCTGAGTTTTTTGCTCTTTCTGTGCATCTTTATCACCATTGACTGTTTGTTTAAGCTGACTAAGTTTTTCGTACACTTTAGCAGAAATACTTCGGGAATCATAAGTTAACATATAGCTGCTTCCTCTTGATTGTTTTGAGTGTTCACCAATTGTTCTTCAGGATAATCTGTCCAGATTTCTACAAATCCTCTGCCTAAACTTTCTTGTCCGCCAATTTGTTTAATGTTATCTTCTAACAAACTTTGAAATCCATTACACGCTGTTTTCACTTCATCATCTTTGAGAGTTGTAGTTGTTCCCCAAGGGAAAAACATTAAGGTTTCTGGAGGAATTGCTTCTTCATAGCGAAAAGCATCTGCTTCTTTTTTATCATTTAAATTTACTCGCACTTGTCGCCATAAGCTAGACTCAATCAGTACTTTACAATCATGTTCAGATAAGACAAGTGCTTGTGAGATATTTTGAGTTTCTTCGCTACCTTGAGGAATATAATAACTCCACTCATCCCATTCTTTTAATTCATTAGATTTAAAAATAGTATCCCGCAAGTAGAGATTATCTGAATTTCCCCTGCTAAAACTTCCTACTTCTGGCAGGGTTAAATTATTATTAGTTAAACGTATCCAACGACGGAGTAAAAAGGGAGAAGTTACCCAAACAACACCGTGACTCAAGCTAGAGATGGGAAAATATAAAATTCCTGCATCTCCCACCCATAAAGCGCCCTGTGTAAGATTTTCTGCACTTCCAGATGTAATATCTTCAATTGTATTACCCCAGAGAAATTTCTGGTTTTCCTTTGTGTCAGCCCGTAATCTACCGCGAATTGTACTGGAAGGTAAGTATGGTAAATCTGTATGCGATTCTTTGGCAATACCAACTAAATTTCCTTCCTGACTTGTACCTCCTGTATGCAAAGGAGAAAGTAGATATAAATAAGCGTTAAACATTTTCATTTAATTTATTCCCCACAAAAGTTTTCCATAATTTAACTGTGTAAAAGTCTCCAACCACCTCTCATCTCCTTGTGGTAAAAGTAGTTGAGTTGTAGGTGGTTTCCCATCAAAAACGTATACCGTCCCTGGTGGCACAAATGCCCGTTGTGGCAATAAACCAAACTGGCGGCTCTGATTTCTGGTAATAGTTGATACTCCTCCCCAAAGTAATGCTTTATCTGTGGCGCATCCTTGCAAGTTCCCATTCCAAGCACTGGGGTAAGAAGCATAAAGTGCTTTACCTACATCCGCTAGCCCAGGTGTGAGTAAATAAGCATATTTCTGTGAATCAGTGGGAGTTGTATTTCCCTCTATTAATTGGAATTGTGCGTGCAAAGCTGTATTCGCTGGTATATTCAGGGAAGTCACCATTGCCCGGTGTCCCTCTCCTCCCAGTCGCACGACACCATCGGGAATTTGTTCACTAATAGCAGCTACAAATTTCCATCCCGGTTCTAACCGAACTGCAACTTCAGTAAAATATCCCTCGGAGTCTCGGACTTGTCGGGAGTCATTCTCCATGTGTATGTGGGGTAATACTTGTACGTTCCAAGGGTTTTTGTTAAAGTCTGACGGAGATTCGGGATTGTTTCCATTGAGATAGTTACGCAATGCTTCAGCCTTAATCCAAGGATGTGGGTTGCCGCAGGGATGGTATTTTTTATCTATTTGTGGTAGTACCATTGGTTGAGGCTTTGTCTCATCAAAACAAAGATATTGCCAAGTTGAGTTGCGATCGCACGGTTGTAAGCGCACGATTTTATCCCAGTCATCCGCAGATTTTTTAGAAAAGACTTTCTGAGACTGCGCTCCCTCTTGACTAACCTCCTGGAGACAGAACAAATCTTTAGGCGTAGGAAGCCAGAGCGTATTTTGCTCATCAAGTAAAAACACACCTAAAAAGCTGATATCGCGCTTGATGCGTTCTGCTTGTTCGAGCCGCTGCGATAATAATGATCTCAAAGCTTGGAAAACCGTAATTGGCATTGGTGGAAACGAACCCTTAGCCCAAGAACCATCCCCCGGACTAAATGGTTTAGAATCCCGAAATAACAAAACATCTAAAGGATTAATTGTGTACCAGTGCATGGGCAAGTAAAAAGTAAAAAGCTAAAAGTCAAAACAAAGATGAAAGATGAAAATCAACTGCAAGTACAGCTTGGTGGAAATAAACAGACTATTTGAGGTAGGTAAAAAGCTCGTAGCATAGAAGTTCTTACTTTTTACTTTTGTAGAGACGCGATGAATCGCGTCTCTACTTTTGCCTTATTTTTCTCCAGTTATAACGCTCTACTCGCTTATCGAGCCAAAAAGCAGTAAATCGCAGTAATTTTCCTAAATCTTCAGGCTGAGTACCCAAAGCATCAGAATCATCTTGATACTTGTTCACCCAGTCTTCCCATGCATCCAACCATGCTGCAACTTGGGGAAACACATCTAACTGCTTGTTGCTATCCCGTCGCGTCATGATCACCTTGGCTGCTTGGGAAAATAATCTACTAGTTGGTGTCACACAAGCACGTTGGGGTAATTCTTCCGCCAAGCGATACAATAACGGACTCAGATCATCCCCATAATTTTCATAGTCCTGCACCCAGTCCCACCATCTCTGCAATAATTCAGCTTTCATCAATGCTTCCAATTGGTTTCCACCTCCGTAGATGACTCGAAAGCAGATACCATCTTTACCAGGCATTTCTTTAGCTCGTTTTCCTTCAGCATCCCAGAGACTTTCTAGGACAGTAGGGAGGGGGACACTTTTGTGGGCAATCACTACACCCATGCTGATGGTTGCACCTGCTCCCATCGTAAAATGGGGGCGTGGCGGTATTCCTTCTAAATCACCGCGAGGATGCCAGTAACCTGTAGTATGGGAAGAAGTGCGATCGCGTGAAGTGCTAAATTCGGGTTCTTTGTAAGGATCTTCTTCACCACACCATGCAGCACGCAGCGATAATATATATTCTGGCAAATCTTCCAGCGGCAGTACTGCCATGACATCATCACCACCACTATAAATCACTCGACCGCAGAATCGTTTTTCGGTTAAATAAGGTACGAGACGGTTAGAAAAATCAAGTAAAGCTCGGTTAAGTCCAACGTGGGTTGCTGGCCCCATCCGCTTTCGAGTATTGCGTAATGCTGCTAATTCTGGAATATTGTTTGCATCTGCGATCGCTGAATCAACAAAATATTTGTTATATGGATGTAATTTCTCTCCAGAAATATAGCTACCCATCCCATCCCCATCAGCCAGGACTATTACCCACCAATCTGCGGGACTACCATTAACAAAACCAGTAGCGCGATGTGCTTGCTCAACTAAATCTCTGAGAGTATTGAGTTCTTCTTTTTCCAATCCCATATCATCCGCAAGCCATTTGCTGGAGAACATCACACCGTTGTAGTTGCGTCCCTGGCGATTTTTGGGATTAATAGTTTTATCTGTTTTTGGTACATGGGAAGAACGAAATCGAGTCAGAAACTCAAAAAATCTCCGATGTTTTGGAAGATGATTTTTGATTTCTTGGTTGAGATGCTCCCAATATTTACGAGTTAATTCGTAGTTATCGCTAACAAATCTGGCTGATGCAATAGAACTTAAATTTGGGAAGCGCAAAAGTCGTTCGTAAATAATTTGATTTCGTTTAATAATTTTGACTTGATTGCTTTCATCTGCTTTCAAGAACTTAATTTGCTTAATAATTTTTTCCACATCAATGCCAAAACTTTCGGCAACACCTCCATAAACCCACGCCATTCTCTTAGTTACCTCCAACGCATTCAATCTTTCAGAACCGTTGAATAAACCTGGATAAGCCTCAGACATAATTAACCAAAATAACCGCATCGAACCTGCTGATACACCACCCCCCTCTTGAAATTTTGCGTAGTTGAATAAGGGATGTAATGCAGTAAATTGACCAGAAATAGTTGAACGTTCTCCAGGTGCAGATGGTATTTGCCAATTGCGGGTATTCTTCACAGATTGCAGAGCTAACCGCAAGCGTTGTTGCAAACTTCCCCACCACGTACCAACATTCAGCGATTCATATAATAGTACTTCTGCTGGTGCTGGTAATTCATCTGGTGGTTCAGTAATATTATTTAAATCCTTTATCCATTTTTGATTAAATAAATCGTTAATTTTAAGAATACTTAAATCATTACCAGGTATTCCCAAGGGAACTGCAGTCCAATAGGGTTCCCAACTATGATTTAATTGTGCTTCCCAAAGACTTTTCCACTCCCAACAGCCGTGTTTATTTTCATCTTTAAGCTTGCGTATTTCATCACGATAAGGTTCTAAAAGATTTTGGCTATCTTCAGATGCAAATAACTCAGGAAATGCTGCTTTTAACAGTTCATCTTCATTTGTCTCTGGCTGGTTGAGAAATTTTACAATCTCCTGTCTAATATGCTTTCTAACTTTTTCTCCTATACTTACCCACTCTTCGGTAATTTTTTCTGACAGTTTCTTTCCCCATTCATTCGCCGCTTCTTTCCCTGGAACCAAAACCGTAATCACGTTAGGAAAACCAGCAGTACTCAAGCTAGTTGATGTTTTCTCGTTAAACCGACTTACCGGATTTTTACCATTCTCAAAACGCTCAAAATCAACAGCAAACTCTGGATATTCTTTAAGCATCAACGCATCAAAAACTTCCTGACTCCATAGAGATGGTACGATTACAGCATCAGGGCCGAGTTCTGTCGCAACTTCCCAGCACAATTTGACGCTGAGATAGTGTAGCAAATAGGAACCAGACCAAAAATCTAAAAACTTCCGCGAAGCCTTAATAAACTCCTGCACTGGGGAAAAGGAGAATATTAATAAATAAGGTGTTTCAGGCTTTGATGAATCACCAGAATCGGGAAACATTGCACCAGATAACGCAGACACCGTACTTTGGTAGCTATGCAACGGACAATCTGGAATCACTTTATATGCTGGATACAGCAACGCATCCGGTTGCTGAGTTTGTAGCACCTCCGGATAAAATCGCCAAAACCACCAAAATACCTTTTTTTCATCAGTTTCACTAGTAATCCAGTCAAGAATATCAGCTATGCTGTTGTTGACATTCCTCTCATCAATTTGTTGCTCCTGTCCGCTAATGGGATGCTTGACAGTGATTTTTGGCTGTTGAGTGGGATTCTCCGACAGGTTTATACAGTCAGAGGAAGCAGCGATTTGTTCTGCAATGTTGTCTGGTTGAGTGTTGCTCCCGTTTTGTCCCCACCATTGGCTGAGTTCTGTTTTATCTGACTTAAGACATGACAGGTGGTGTAAAATATTTTGCTGTTGATTTGGTAGGATGGGCGATCGCAGTAGTGCGTATAACTTACGGTGGTAAAGACTAATTTTCATGAAATTTATACGTTCATATCAAGATAAATAGCCCTGTCAATCATGTTTGAAAGTGCTTCGTACTTTAATATATGGTATTTTAAAGCACCACGATCATAATCACAAGAGAACATCTCTATTCCGGAAAATTACAGAAAAATTTCCGAGATTCATTCCCAGATTTAAGGTAAACACATATCTCGTCTATGAATCTTCAAGCCGTCGCCAATTTAAATAAAATGTCTCTTCATATTCTGGTTGAACGGGTTGAGTCGGGGTATTTTATGGCATCGGTGCCAGAGTTGGCAGATTGTGTGGCCGAAGCTGAAACCCGTGAGGCGGTGATCGCGGCTGTACAGTCCAAGGTTAGGGTGAGGCTGGCGAATATTGAGGTTTTGACGCTAGAAGTTGCAAATAATCCCTGGACAGAATTTATTGGGATGTTTGAAGGAGATAAAGAGTTTGCGGATCTGGCGGCAGAACTGCGGACGGAACGTGAGTTAGATATAAATGGTACTGCATGAGTCTTTGGTTGTTAGATCCGGATCATGTATCGCTGTTATTAGAGCGTCATCCACAGGTGATCCGTAGGGTTTTTGTGCTTTTATAATTATGGATATTTGGGAGAGAAAACTGTGCCACTAATCAAAATACCAAGACATTATCTTGTGTCTCAGGATGAAGATTCAATTACGGTAGATGTGCCAGAGTCAATCCTGTTACATTGGAAAAGGGATTATGAAAAAATCACTAAAGCCAAAGGTATTTTAAAGGATAAGAAAGAAGCAATACTGACTCACTTAGACACTCTTCGCCAGGAGTGGGATGAATGAGATATATTTACGATACAAATATTTTCATCTACTATCTTGCTGGTGAGCCAATAGTTGATTCATTGTTTGCAGAAGATTTTTTGAATTTACATGCGATTCAAATATACTCAGGATTTTTTGAGTAGATGGAACTTTTTCTTTGTTGACAACTCTCTATTTATCCTTGTCTCCCCTAAGTTATTGCTTCCAAGCATGAGCAACATAAGCGGAATCTACCACAACTCCCATCAAATTTACAGGTGTATTAGCAGAAGCATAGTATTTAACTTTTTGTGATAGTTCATCGATCGCATTGATTCTTTGTTTCCCAGGACGAATATAAACAACAAGAACAGCTTGAGGAGGAAGCCTATTAATAATTTTGTTGAGTTGTTCAGCGACTCTTGTTTCAAGAGGTGGAGCAATTTCTCTCTCTGAAAGTTTATTTTTTTCTTCATCTTCCACTAATGTGTAGTTTACTAAATCTAAAACGATAACATCTCCCAAAAATTTGACTTTTTTAGACGCGTCTAAAGGACGAGTTGCTTTAAATCCCCTTGTTGCTAATAATTGATACTCTTCGGGATAATCTTCAGGTAAGACAGGCTGCTGCCAAGGTAGAAAGTAATCTACATTAATTCCACCAATCACCTTTTCACGGTCTAAAACTGTCTTTAAGTTGCTAACTTCATCTCCTACCGCTTCATCTACCACTGCTTGTAGTCTTCTTTCTACTTCATTCCTAATCAATTGTCTTGCTTCTTTGAGACTTTGATTAAATAGATAAACACTGATAGCTCCGGCAACTCCCAGAATAATACCTAACACAATAAATGAAAGATTAATTGCACTTACAAAAGTCCCAAAACTATTATTAAGGCGTGTGTGGGCATCTTGTAAAAACTGAATTTGACTTTTTAGTAACTCAACCTCAACTGATGGAGATGGAGACACATAAGGTTTAGGAATTGGGCTTGCTGTAGGAGATGGCGTACTCTGAGCAATCAAAAACATCCCAACTTTGAATAACCACATTTGAGATACATTTAATAAATGCAACTAATACATATTAACGGGGATTGGGGACTAAATAAGTCGGCACGATCAAACCAATGTATGTTGAGTTTTGTAAAAGCTGTGGAATTTTGACTCATTTCTAAGCTGCTTGCTGATTTTACATTTTGTTACATAGGTTGATTTTTTAACATCGACTTACTTAGTACCGTTACCGAGTCAGTCAAAAGCATGCCCTTGAGCCGAACGCGAGTGCGTGTCCTTTGGACATAGCTGCGAGGCGTCCCTTGCGCGTTTCAAAACGCAAGCACGAGTCTCTATACCATCCGCTCCACTGTGTTGTTAACCTGCTGGTCGACAAGGGAAGTTGCCGTCTAGTTCATCAACAAACCTGTCGTTAAGTACAACATGATGATACTACTGGTTGATGAGGCGATAAGTCTAACACTATTGTATCGAATGAGTCCACGAATCCCAGCTTTGTCAGAGTAACCCTGACGATCAAGCCGACTATGGATCGGAACAGCAAAGACAAGACTCACGACCATAATAGACGCATTCAGTATAAGCAACATGAACACCCACCCAAGTCGGATTTCTGCTGGACGGAAGAATATCAGGAGAAGTGTACTGAACATCAATAGCGTATAGGGTGCATAAATACTAAGCGGCAGTCTACGCTCATACTCTTTATGGAACGATACAAACTCTGCTTGCCCAACCCAACTTAAGAGTGGATAAGTCGTGACTTGTGTATACCAATGCAGGGCATTATTGAAGAATGTTGCAAAAGCTGCAACTAGGAAAACAATGATTTCTGTAGTCATGGCGTTTGTACCTCTTGTATTGTTTATCTGAGAGGACTTGCTGAAATAAGTCACAAACCCGTAAATTTTCTGTAGTTATAAATACACTATTTGCAAAAAATCTAAGGAGAAAAATTTTTCCTTAAGGCAATTATTTTTGCGTTATGTATGATAATCTTGCTATAGGGGGGGGAATAAAAAAGCAGTCATACACTCACAAACAGTCAGACACAAACAATCAGAAATACTTGCTGCAAAAATAAAAATCTTGCAGGTATTTTAGTAATATGTATGCAATATTACAAAACCATTAACAGGTCTTCCAGCAGAAAAAGCACACACTAAAAGACCTTACTATTACCTCGTCAGATTAACTGTGTCCGCTGCAGCTTTTTGTAACGGAGAGATACAGCCTCATGAAGCTGGATATGAATATTTGCAACAACTTGAAGTCTATTAGAACTCGCTTGGGCATGAGTCAGCAAGATCTGGCTAATCTGGCTGGTGTTACCCGTCAGAGTATTGGTGGTGTGGAATCGGGACAATATGCTCCTTCTGTTACCATTTGCCTACGTTTAGCCAAAGCGCTTGGCTGCCAAGTCGAGGACTTATTCTGGCTAGAGGAGGATTTACCCAAAGTTGAGGCAATTCTTGCTAAACCAGTCCCTAAAGGACGGCAATCACGAGTTAGTCTAGCGCGGGTTGGGGATCAATGGATAGCTTATCCTCTTATTGGGAACAATGCTTTTCGCATTGATATAATTCCAGCGGATGGTGAGGTGGTTACAGTGGTGAGGCAGTCCGATCTTCTCCCAAGGGGAGACGCCTTCGCCCTTCGCGCAGCGTCTCCCTTAGGAGAAGGGGCGACGCCAGAGGCGTTGGCGCAGCCTGTCCGCAGGACTCACGCGCAGCGTGTCGCAGACAAGGGCGATGGGGGTTTCCCCCAGGAGGAACTGCCGAAAGGCTTCCCCAGCACAAGCAAGCTGCCAAACCTGGAGGGTGAAGCACGGAATCAAACAGGTACAAATAAAGTCCTAGTTCGGCTTCTGGATGATATAGATAAATTGCACAATACAGTTGTGATAGCTGGTTGTACGCCTGTGCTTTCCCTCTTGGCAAGAGCAACTGAACGTTGGCATCCACAATTGCGAGTTCATTATCATTTTGCCCATAGTATGGCTGCATTGCGTAGTCTAGAGCGAGGTGAAGTACATATTGCAGGGATGCACTTGTATGATCCTCAAACTGGGGAACATAACATTCCTTTTGTGCGAGAAGCCGTCAGAGGTAAGAATGCCATCTTGATCACTCTTGGGGTTTGGGAAGAGGGATTATTAGTTGCACCGGGAAACCCAATGGGAATCAAAACAGTTTCTGACTTAGTAGAATTTGGAGCAACTATTGTCACTCATGAAGCGAGTTCTGGCAGTCGGATGCTTTTGGAACGAAAACTGCAAGAGGAACGGGTATCATTCCACACTCTCAAAGGATTTGACCATGTCGTCCACAATCATCAAGATGTCGCTTTATCTATAGTCTCAGGAATTGCTGATGCAGGTATCAGTACGGCATCTATAGCTGCTGCTTTTAACTTGGGATTTATCCCCCTGCATCAATCGCGATACGACTTGGTGATTCTCAAGGAATACTTGGAAGAAGCACCAGTACAGCAGTTTCTCAGTATTTTGGGACATCGGCTCGTGCGATCGCAATTAGAACTTCTCGGTGGCTATGACATCAGCAATATTGGGCAAGTTGTAGCAAATATTTAGAGTCATAAATTATAACTTCATTATGAACAACCATACCATTGGGATTAACGATACGACCTTGCGAGATGGCGAACAAGCCGCAGGTATAGCTTTTAATGTTGAGGAAAAAATTGCGATCGCCACTCTTCTTGATTCTATTGGTGTTCAAGAACTGGAAGTTGGCATTCCGGCAATGGGGCAAGAAGAAGCAGAGTCAATCCGAACGATTGTTAATCTGGGATTAAACACTAAATTACTTGGCTGGAACCGTGCTAACTTGTCCGATATTCAGGCATCAATCAATTGTGGTTTGCAACGGGTGCATGTTTCCGTTCCTGTCTCGGAAATTCAGATAGCAGCAAAGTTTGGGGGGAAATGGCAACTGATGCTGGATCGTCTGCGGGATGCGATCAATTTTGCCTGCGATCGCGGTTTATCTGTATCTGTTGGCGGCGAAGATTCTTCCAGAGCCGATGAGTCTTTTCTACTGGATGTGGCACTTTCTGCTCAAGAGTGGGGAGCTTTCCGGTTTCGCTTCTGTGACACTGTAGGAATTCTCGATCCTATCACCACTTACAACAAAGTTCGCCACCTTGTCTCTCACCTATCCATTCCAGTTGAAATGCATATGCACGATGACTTTGGACTAGCAACTGCGAACACGCTGGCTGGTATAAAAGCAGGAGCGCTATCAGTCAACACCACGGTAAACGGAATGGGCGAACGGGCAGGTAATGCAGCGCTAGAAGAAGTTGTGATGGGACTCAGATGCATCTATGGTATCGAAATGGGCATTGATACAAAACGGCTGCTGGAACTGTCACGGTTAGTTGCCAAAGCTACCAACTATCCGGTTCCTCCCTGGAAGGCAATCGTGGGTGAAAATACCTTCGCACACGAATCGGGCATTCATGCTCATGGTGTATTACAAAACCCAGTGACTTACGAACCATTCGCGCCGGAAGATGTTGGTTGGGAACGTCGCTTGGTTGTAGGGAAACATTCCGGTCGCCATCTGCTGCTTAGTGTACTGCAACAACATGGAATCAATCTCAGTGGCGTAGAAATCCAATCAGTGCTGGATGCTGTGCGGCATAAGTCAGTACAAACCAAGCGTAGTCTCACTGTTGAAGAACTCCTGAGTTTAGTTCCTCAAGGATAAACACACAATACGACTCACTTTACACTAGATTATTTTATTACTCTGTCAATGCGTAAATCCTACATTTTCAGAAGCTCTATGATTCGGAGAATTTTCATTGCATGTTTGACGTGTAGCTTGGTAACTCTGAGTTCTGAAACTAGTGATATGCTGCTCAAGCAAAAGCCAGCTACTGCACAGTCCCCAAAAAATAAAAATGTCATAGTAGCAATGACAACCAGTATTGAGGATAGTGGTTTGCTAGATGATTTAGTTCCAGCAATTGAAAAGAAAACAGGATATAAGCTAAAAAAGATTGCAGTTGGTACTGGACAAGCTTTGGCTCTGGCTGAAAAAGGTGAAGTTGACGCGCTGTTCGTCAATTCACCTAAAGCTGAAGGCAAAGTTTTGGCAGGCGGTGCGGTGATTAATCGCCACTTGGTAATGCATAATGATTTTGTGATTGTCGGATCAGATGCTGATAAGGCAAAGATCCGAGGGAAAAAGAATGCTGTAGAAGCATTCTCCCTGATTGCTAAAAATCAAGCATTATTTGTATCGCGGGGTGATGACTCAGGTACTAATAAACTGGAGAAAGATTTATGGAAACAGGCAAATGTCACACCATCTGGCGCTTGGTATCAGCAAACAGGTGCTGGGATGGCGCAAACTTTGCAAGTCGCTAATCAAAAACTGGGATACACCCTAGTGGATCGGGCAACATACATATTTCAGAAGAAAAACCTGTCTTTGCCAATACTAGTTGAAGGAGACAAGAAACTGTTGAATCTTTATCATGTGATGGAAGTGAATTCCCAGAAATTTCCCAGAGTCAATGGTGCAGGGGCTAAAGCGTTTATTAATTATGTCTTATCTCCTGAAGGACAAAAACTGATTGCAGCCCACGGAAGAAAACAGTTTGGACAACCGCTATTTTATGTTGATGGCGGTAAAACGGAAAAAGATTACGGTTTTTAGACGGCTTTTAGGTTGCTCTGCACCACACAAATTGTGATCAGTTTATGGTGTACTTGCAGTGATTCTATTAATCTATACGTTTACACAGGTTTAGAAAAAGATTTGTGGATACTTTCATTCAAGGAGCTATAAAAGCTTTTGAACTATTAACCAGTGGCAATAGTGACGTTTTCCAAGTGATGACCATGACATTGTTGGTATCTGGAACAGCTACAGCTATTAGTGTGTTTCTTGGCTTACCATTAGGGCTATGGCTAGCTTTAGCGGATTTCGTCGGCAAGCAAGTATTAACTAGCTTGGTTAACTTTGGTATGGGATTACCGCCAGTCGTAGTCGGCTTAATAGTTAGTCTGTTTTTGTGGCGGTCTGGGCTGTTAGGAAACCTTGACTTGATGTATACGCCCACGGCTATGATCATAGCCCAAGCAATCATTGCTTTGCCAATTGTAGCTGGCTTCAGTTTTGCGGCAATTCTCACTATTAATCCGAAACTGCGCTTGCGACTGCTATCAATGGGTGCGACACAGTGGCAAGCCAATTGGTTGCTGATCAAGGAAGCACGGTTAGGGTTAATAGCTGCCATCATCGCTGGTTTTGGTCGCGTCATCTCCGAAGTTGGCGCATCCATGATGGTGGGGGGCAATATCAAGGGGCAGACAAGAGTGCTGACCACGGCGATCGTCACGGAAGTGGAGAAAGGGAATTACGATGTCGCTATGGCGATCGCCTTCATTCTACTCATCATCGCATACAGCATTATAGTATCGCTGACTCTGTTGCAATACGATAAGAAAATTTTATGAACATGATGACTCAGTTTCAGCCATTTGTTAATTTGCAATCCTATCCTGTAGCACGACAGGAAAATCTGAGGAGCATGAACGAGTATGTTCTGAATATGCAGCAAGTTAACGTCGATAGCAAAACACGTAAAAATATCCTATCAATTGAAAATTTTACAGTCCGTCCTGGAGAACTTATAGCGGTGCTTGGTCCTAATGGCGCTGGTAAAAGCACCCTGATAAGAACAATCAATTTGTTGCAGCCTTACCGTGGTCAAATGCAACTATTTGGACAAGATGTTTGCCATGCCAATAAAACATTGTTGCGTCGTCGTTCTGCCCTAGTCTTTCAGGAGACATTACTACTGAATGATACTGTGTTTAATAATGTTGCCAAAGTCTTAGAATTTCGAGGCACACCAGCAAACAAGATTAAGCAAAAGGTACATACAGCACTCGCCACTTTTGGCTGCGAACATCTGGCTAATCGCTCAGCTCGCTCGCTGTCTGGTGGTGAAGCAAAGCGAGTTTGTATTGCTTGCGGGTTAGTCGCTGATTCAGAATTGCTGCTTTTAGATGAGCCTTCTGCCTCTTTAGATGTGGGAATACGCGCCCAAATCATCGAGAAAATTAGACAATGGGCACAAGCGAGGGGAGCGGCAGTCATATTAGTCAGTCATAACTTTACCGATATACTGCATTTTGCAGAAAGGGCGATCGCCCTGTTTGACGGTTGTATCATACAGGATGATAAGTTGGAAATGCTCATACGCCGACCAGCGAATGAGCAACTTGCAAGACTCGTAGGGATGGATAATATTATTGCGTGTCGGGTAGAACGGGTCAGCCGTGGTTATTTGATCAAGCTCGCAAATAGTATAGAGTTTTTATATCCTGGTGAAGTGAAAACGCCAATCACTGCCTGTTGTCTGTCCGGTGATGCTTTCTATCTTGGTGATACAAGTTCTTCAGTGCCATATCAGCCAGGAGTGGTGACTATCAAAGGGTGGGTGGAACGGATTGTACGTGGCATAGGGACTTATACTATTTGGGTTAAGGTGGGGGAACAAACTTTAATCGCCAGACTGCCTCAAAGTCATATATCTGGCAATGTCTATCAACATGAAATGATTAAACTAGCATTCAATCCTAGAGATGCACATTTTGTTTAGAATGTGATGCAGTCTGAATTAGCATTGCTGCTGCCTTTTTCGCCTGTGATGCAGTTGACCAACTTCCTTCCATCATCGCAACCACAATCGCACCTTGTACAAGCAGAAGCAGTTGTCGAGCTAACTGTTCGGGTGACGAAATTTCTGCGGCTTGAGCGAGGCTCTTGATGTAATGGTAGATCGATTGTTGATGCTCCAATGCTACTCGATGTCCAGGATGGTCAGGATTGGCTAATTCCACTGAGGCATTTATGAATGCACAACCTCGAAAATCTGGTCCCTCAAACCATTCCCGCAGGGCATCAAATATTACTAGCAGTTGTTGGGCTGGATCAGAAGCTTGTTGCTCAATCCTAGTTTTGAGCCATTTGCACCATTGTTCATCCTGTTGTCGTAACCATGCTTCAATCAATGCATCTTTTGATTTGAAATGATTATAGAGCGACATTTTAGCAACGCCTGATTCGGCAATGATTCTGTCAATGCCAACGTTCCGGATTCCCTCTCGATAAAACAAGTCTGATGCCGTATTCAGGATGCGTTCGTGGACAGACTTACGGATTGCTCTCGGTTTAGTCATTTAATCACATCCTTTCTATCTTTGAAATCGTAAAGAAGCTTTGGAGTTCAAAAGTTAACTATGACTAATCCTATAGAACTAATGCGATCGCGCTATGGTGAGATTCCTTTCAATTGCGATATTCTCTGGAACGACTTCCTTAGTACAATAATATCTCATCGTTCAGTTCGATCTTATCTATCTGACCCTCTACCGCCCTTAACCCTAGAGTTGTTAATTGCAGCTGCTCAATCTGCTGCGACTTCTGCCAATCTCCAATCCTGGAGTGTGGTAGCAATTGAAGATCTACAGCGCAAAGAAGAATTATCCAGACTGGCAGGAGAACAAGCCCATATTAAAGAGGCTCCTTTATTCTTGGTTTGGTTAGCAGATTTGGCTCGTGTAGCTCGTGTGGCTGACAGTCGCGGACTATCTCATCATGCTCTAGAATACTTGGAACTGTTGATTAAGGCAATAGTTGATGCCTCGATAGCAGCGCAAAATGCCACTCTTGCTGCTGAGTCCCTTGGTTTGGGAACGGGATATATTGGCGCAATCCGCAAAAGTACGTCAGAAGTAGCAGCACTATTGAATTTACCACCTTTGGTATTCCCTGTGTTTGGGTTGTGTGTGGGTTATCCAAATCCTGAAGTACAAACAGCTATTAAGCCACGGTTACCTCAGTCCGCTGTACTGCATCGAGAAACTTATAAATTGGCAGAGCAAGATGAGGCGATCGCTCACTACAACGACATCATCAAAAATTTTTATACTGAACAAAAGATGAATGTCGCTGGTGATTGGTCACAACACTCAGCCGAGCGCATCGCCACTTTAGAATATCTCAAAGGATGCAAGTACTTGCGTGAGGTTCTGAATAACTTAGGCTTCAAGCTACTATAAAAGGTGCCAATTGCTAAAATGACTTTATCTCCTTCATTCTCTAGAGATTGATTATGGTGTTGCAGCAGCCTGCTCGTTCTATCCCTATTCCACCCTCGTGCTGAGTTTGAGCGCCGCTATGAAGCAGCCTATGATTTTTGGCTGTGAGCTGAGCGCGTAAAATAGTTTTACTAGAGGTTAAAACCAGGTGAAACTAGTGATTTATGCCATATAGTCAATTTACTATCGAACAAATCAAAAATAACTTTGGGATAATTATATCTGAGCAATTTGGAATTTTTGCTGATATACCAGAGATAAATTACAGCGATTTTTTTGCCCAATCTCTTAAAGAATATTTACCTCTAGCATTGGCGATCGACACAGAAAAAGCCCGTTCTGAGCTGATTGTCATGCCTATTTTGGTAGAGATTAAAAGACAACTAGCATCACAAATCAGTATATTTTCTGGCAAAGATTTTACTGTAGATGTTACAAAAGGATTAAATGGATTTTGTGATTTCTTAATTAGTCTTTCTTCAGAGCAAATTTTTATAGAAGCACCAGTTGTAACTCTAGTGGAAGCAAAAAATGACAATATTCAATCTGGTTTGGCACAATGTATGGCAGAAATGATAGCTGCTCAAATTTTTAATGAAGTTAAAGAAAACCAAATTAGTACAATTTATGGTGTAGTAACGACTGGAACTAACTGGAGATTTTTGCGTTTGGAAGGGAAAACTATAGAGATAGATTTTAATGAATATTTTATCAGTCAGGTGGGGAAAATATTGGGAATTTTGAAAAGTACAGTAATGGTTGACTAAAAGCTAAAATGACTCTATCTCCTTCATTCTCTAGAGGTTGATTATGGTGTTGCAGCAGCCTGCCCGTTCTATCCCTATTCCACCCTTAGAGAGTGGCGATCGCTTAACTCGTGCTGAGTTTGAGCGCCGCTATGAGGCAACCCCGGAAAAACTCAAAGCGGAATTGATCGAAGGAGTGGTTTACGTGGCATCCCCTGTACGAGTCTTTCATGGCAATCCTCATTTCAATTTAATTACCTGGCTGGGGGTATACAGCACGGCTACTCCGGGTGTAAGCGGCTCGGATAACGCCACAACCCGTCTGGATTTGGACAATGAACCTCAACCGGATGCCTTGCTGCGGATTGAAATTGATGGTACCTCGACTATCAGTGAAGATGGCTACATCGAAGGAGCACCGGAATTAGTGGCGGAAATTGCAACCAGCAGTGCGGCAATTGACTTAGGGACCAAGCGAAACGTCTACCGCCGCAATGGTGTTCAGGAATATTTGGTGTGGCAAACCTTTGAAAATCGCTTCAGTTGGTTCCGGTTACAAGCTGAGGAATTTGTATTAATTGAACCCGATGCTGATGGGATGATTCGCAGTAGCGTGTTTCCAGGGTTGTGGCTGGCGGTGTCAGCATTATTGGAGGGCAACATGATGGAAGTGCTAAATGTGCTGCAAGCAGGGATTGATGACTCGAAACATCAGGCGTTTGTTCAGGAGTTGGCAGGGCGATCGTAAGCTGATATCAAACTGCGATCGCCGTTCGCGGAGCGTGCGCTTTGCGCTCAGGCGGGGCGAAAGCCCATCGCGCTTGCAGCCCAAGCTACCTTAAAACACTACAGTCGATGCCTTGATCGCAGCGCAAAATAGTCACCCGACTTTCATTTCCCTTTGTATCACGGACAATAATTTGTTGTTGAGCAAAATAATCTTCCTGTAAAGGGTGGTTATACGGAAAAAATCGGTATAATACCCCAAGACCTTCGCCAATTTAAAAAATTCCTTCAAGGTTTCCCGCAAGGGTTTTTTAACGTATTGCCCGTATGATAAAGGGTTTGAGCCTCCAAGCTACCTTGTAAGTTAAACGCCTATGTATGGGTCATTTTGCCAGTGCAAGCCAAAATTTTTGTAGGCTCTTATTTTGGCAAAGGTATTGTAACTCCAACAATATTCCTCAAAGACTGATGCAGCGATTCGCTGATAATCTTGGCTCAAATGTTGTTGCTGTTTGAAATACTGATGCGGCATAACGATTCTTTTGGACATGACTCGCTATTCTTTAGATAGTAAGGATTAATTAGGGAAACTCAAATGGCAACTAACACTTCTTTGGAGGAACGGCTTGCAGCAGTAGAAGCAGCGATCGCTGAGTTGCAGAAGCAAATTGCGGCTCCTCAACCGACAAATTGGCTGCAACAAATTACAGGATCTTTCAAAGATGAACCTGCTTTTGAGAAGGTACTTGCTTACGGACGAGCCATCCGACAAGGGGATGAGTCTCTTCTCGAAGCGCAAGACGAGTGATGAAATATTTATTGGATACAGATCATCTAAGCATTCTTCAGCGTCAAGTAGGGAAGGACTACAACAACCTTTCGACCCGCATGTCTCACTACCCCCTATCAGATTTTGCTGTATCAACTGTGACATTTCATGAACAGATGCTTGGCAGTCACGCTTATATTAATCGTGCTCGTAATCTGAATGACGTAGTGAAAGGATATGAAATGATGGTGCGGCTTGTCAGCGATTTCAAAGTGCTGCCCCTCGTCTCATTTGATGCAGGTGCAGCCACGATATTTGATCAATTACAATCACAACGGATTCAACTGGCAAAGATGGATGGGCGGATTGCTGCAATTGCGCTGTGCCGTGGGTTGATTCTGTTGACCCGCAATCACCGAGATTTTGGTAAAGTGTCGGGATTATTGATCGAAGATTGGACAGTTTGAAGCATCAATAGAAGTAGTCGCGCTGGTCGCGGCATAACAACCCCAATGCAGCTGTTGAATAACCAATGATACTACCATAGTAAAGTGATCGCCCTTCATCATAATAAGCGAAGAGCGATCGCTTAAAATCATCGGGTAATAAAGAAGGCGATCGCGCAAAGCGCCCGCCTCAAAGAGGTGATGCTCTCAAAGAGAGCCGCCCCTTGGGTGATCGCCTAAAATCATCTGTAAAATTAAGCAAGAGCGATCGCGCATAGAAGCACAAAACTAATGACACGGATTCCATTAACAGAAGCCCAACTTCGTTTACCAGAACTGATTGCAAGTCTGCAACCGGGTGAAGAAGTGCAGATTTTTTCCGGCGATCGCACCGTCGCCAGACTGATTGGCGAACCCCAACCACCCCGCAAGCCTCGCCAGCCCGGTAGTGCAATCGGAACCCTAATCATTCTGTCTGAAGACGAAACCCACTTGGAAGACTTTCACGACTATATGCCATGAAGTTTCTGCTCGATACTCAGGCATTCCTCTGGTTTGTACTCAATGATAGCGCTCTTAGTCAAGTCGCCTGTAATTTGATTGTCGATCCTCTCAATGACATCTTGCTCAGCCCTGCTTCCTATTGGGAAATTGCGATCAAAGTTAGTATTGGTAAGTATCAAATTCCTGGAAATTTTGAAACATGGATGGGGCATCAAATCCAAGTTAACGAATTGGAAATATTACCAATTAAAGTTACCCATGCAGCCGCGATCGTGACTCTGCCATTCCATCATAAAGATCCTTTTGATCGGCTTTTAGTTGCCCAAGCACTCACAGAAAAGATCCCGATCATCAGCGTGGATGCAGTGCTAGACAATTATGCAGTCACTCGTTATTGGTAAGTGTAGGAACTGTAAACATAAACACTCAAAACTGCTTTCCAAGCCAAAATCTGACAACAACTCAGCGAACAAGCAACTTGCAAGACTAGTAGGAACGGATAATATTATTCCTTATTTTTTCAACCCTTTTCGCTTATACAGCAGTAAAGTTATACCACCTGCGACTAACATGGCAGGTACTGAATCAGATTCAGGAACTGGTACAATTTGGCCAGAACCAGTAATTGTGTTGCTAAAAGCACCAAAATCACTTACTCGACGACCTGTTGTTACTAAAAAGTAATCTTGCCCAGCTGTCAGTTGTTGACTGAATGTAACAGTACCAGCATTAGTAGTAGTATTAGCTATCAAAACATGAGTTAATTGTTGATTGGGATTGAAACTGTCTTGATATAAAGCTAAAAAAATGTCCCATGTTTTATTGCTAGGTGGCGTAGCTTCAGATACACCACTTATAGTATATAAACCTGATTGATCAACAGTAAAATCGAAGACACTGTATGGTACACTCATTCCTAATGTTCCATCGTTTTCACCAGAGATCAGAGTGGGAAGATTCCCTGGTGCCACACGCCGCCAAATCGGTTGATTTGTGGTGTCTCCTTGATAAGTAAAAACGGCAGCTTGAGAAGGTTTAGCGGTACTAAAAGCAGCTAACGCTAACCCCACAACAATCATTAATGACTTTTGAGCGAACTGTGTTGTTAACATCCAATTCATGGTTTCCCAAATGCAAACTGTTAAAGATTTATGTCTACTGATTTAATTAGTTTTTTCTCTGCAATATTATCTATATTTAACGCTACTAACAGTAAATCTTCTGTAAATTTACAGAGTATTTATATAAAAATTAACTTTTTAGGCATCTTCGGCACCCCAACTGCCACAATCGGTAATTACTGAGTTGACACTCCCCGTCTCTTTAGACCTTTACGTCAGAGGTACCATGAGAAATCATTGTCTGCACCTTTATTCTTAAAGATTTTAACGTCTGGGTTATCCAGTGCAAATCAGCCCACCAAGTGGGATTCACATTTGCCTGTGGTGCAATGATGTTTACAATTCTCGGCTAGAACAGCGTACTGATTTATGCTGTCAACTTTGCGGAAGTATATTGCAGCAATGGGGGGAGAATTACGCATTTCCCAACCGTCCACCTGTCACCCTAGTAGGTTTTTCAGAAATCGAAGAATCAGAGGAGGGAGCGATCGCTTCGGAGTGAGTTGGAGTCTACGACAGAAAAAAATTAGGATAAGGTAGGTTGGGTTAAGCGTAACGCAACCCAACAATAAATGTTTTGTGTTGGGTTTCGTTGTTTTTTAGGATAAATACTCATTATTGTTCAAATCAAGCATTAATACTCATAAATAATAAAACTTCGATCTTTGCTGTTTTGTACTTTAGCCTCCCAAACTTCCAGCACCAGTTAAGCGATCGCCTTCCCTCATATCCGAAGAGCGATCGCTAAATCCTAAGTCCAATGAATATGTTTGCAATGAAAAGCTCTATCCCAACGGATAAATTCTGGATATTTTAACAAAGTTATAATCAGACCATGTCCATATCTGTTAAATCCTTATGAGCCAAATTTTGACTTTAGAAATAAGTGAATAGGTGTTTGCTGCCATTCAGCGACAAGCTCAAACAATTGGGATTTCTCCAGAACAGTTAGCAGCAACCTTGCTAGAGCGGCAGTTCACTCAAGCTTTCAAGTTACTTCTAGACAAAGCACAGAGGAATGCAGCACGGGCAAGATTTGAGCGGCATTTTGGAACTTTAGAGTTAAATGATTCTGTAGGTGTAGATAACGAGAGTATTGATGCTGAGTTAGTCAGAGAATATGCCAGTACCCATGAGGAAGAATAATGCTCCTCGATACGTCTGGATTACTTTGTCTACACTTCTCAACTGAACCGCTTCATACACAAGCTTGTGTTGAGTATCAAAAAGCGACAGTTCGATTGACGAAAAGCTATAATTTGGAGGTGTTTTCTAGTGGAATCCAAAACGTCTTCTATGGAGACTTTGGGCGACATTTGAGCCAGTTACGAGCAAAGGTACGGAGGAACGCTGCGTAACAGTGGCTTGAAAAGGGAGGAAGTGAGAAAATAGAGTAGAACGCCAAAGTAATATTCATGCCCAGGAAGATTCGAGAGTTGAAAGCTCAAATTGCGCGCGAAGGATTTGTTTACTTGCCCAAGCGCGGCAAGGGCAGTCATGAGCGTTGGCGACATCCTTCAATTGGAAAAACACTAACGATACCAGGCAAGGATGGAGATGATGTGCCACTTTACCTAGAAAAACAACTAGCAAAACTGCTTACTGAATTGGAAGAGTTGAGGGAGGATGGGGATTCATGAATCGATACAGCATGGTTGTTCAATGGTCTGATGAAGATCAGCTTTTCCTGGTCACGATCCCAGAGTTTTCTGATCTTGTCGTGATGCCTTGTACTCACGGAAAAACTCGTGAAGAAGCTATTCGCAACGGTGAAGAAGTGATTGAAATGTATCTGGAAGCTTGGCAGGCAGAAGGTGAAGTGATTCCTGAACCCAGAACACTTCAGGTTGCTTGATGCTCTTGGTGATTCCGGCAGCATAACAACGCCCATGCACCCGACCGTACAGAGGTTGTTTGTTGAGTTCAAGAAATTTCTGCGGCGGGTGATGGGCAACGTTACAACGATATTATGAAAGAGTTCTACGCTTGTTACTGGAACAAGCGATCGCTAGACACACCCTATTGTATATTTGATTTTTTGGCAGTATCTTACCAAAGAGCGATCGCTGTTACCCATTGCAAATCAGCCCACCAAGTGGGATTCACATTTGCCTGTGGTGCAATGATGTTTACAATTCTCGGCTAGAACAGCGTACTGATTTAATGCTGTCAACTTTGCGGAAGTATATTGCACCAATGGGGGGAGAATTACGCCTAGTTGTGGAATTTCCCAACCGTCCACCTGTCACCCTAGTAGGTTTTTCAGAAATCGAAGAATCAGAGGAGGGAGCGATCGCTTCGGAGTGAGTTGGAGTCTACGACAGAAAAAAATTAGGATAAGGTAGGTTGGGTTAAGCGTAACGCAACCCAACAATAAATGTTTTGTGTTGGGTTTCGTTGTTTTTTAGGATAAATACTCATTATTGTTCAAATCAAGCATTAATACTCATAAATAATAAAACTTCGATCTTTGCTGTTTTGTACTTTAGCCTCCCAAACTTTCAGCGCCAGTTAAGCGATCGCTAAATCCTAAGTCCAATGAATATGTTTGCAATGAAAAGCTCTATCTCAACGGATAAATTCTGGAGATTTTAACGTTCTTAATTTTGTAGTTGCTCTGTTGAGCAGCCCCGACATAGAGACTGTATGGGTCGATGAACCGATACATTGAGCAGCAGTTGAGTTGCTAATTCTGTGGCAAGACAAAACTTATTCACTTTGTGATGCTGTCAGTTTCATTTTGATGCGCCAACGGGAAGTTTCCAAAGCATTGACAACTGATCGACATTTTGAACAGGAAGGATTTGTACGGTTGTTACAGCCAGCCAGCTAACACCAAGGGATATACGAAACAATTCTATATAATTCTCCTGTAAAGGGTAGTTATACGGAAAAATTCAGTATAATATCCAAATAAATAAGGATGTAAAAAAGAAGTTTTCCGTATATTCAGACAGGAGTTCGTTGTAATGCTTGATATATCAAGATTGAGAAAAAGATTATACGGGAACTTTCCGTATAATAAATAATTAGGCATACATAGCTGCTGTATTAGGGGAAAAATGCAGCCCTGTCTTTATGCCGACAATCTGATAAGTTAAGCTTATGTAATGTCTTTGCTACGGTGAAAGTTATTGAGCAAATGATATTTCGTAGCTTCCTATACAGTTTCAGTAATGGATTTAGAAAAATCAGAAAAACTGCAACCATTTTTGACTAAAGGCTGCCAACTAGATTTTTAAGCGGCTAGAATCAAGCAAGAACAATGTCTAGATTTAGAAAGGAATAAATTCATGGAACCTGAAGTATTGGAGATAACTTCCAGTCTTTTAGAAGGGCTAGGATTAGTATCTAATCAACCAGCGGTAGAAGCCGCAGGAGCATTTCTTTCAGCCCTGAGTGGATATATTGAGATGGTCAATCAACCTGATGAAAGCACGCAAGCGTCTACTGAACTTAATGCATCCACAGGTGATTCAAATGTTTTACCTGTAGACGCAGATAAGTGGCAAAATTTAGAAAATCATTTGCAGGACTTTCAAAATACAGCCACTGATGTAAATGGAAATCACGTTGGGGGAAATACCTTTATTGAACAAGGAGACAGTACTTTTATTCCCGAAGGTACCGGTCATGTTTTGGAACATCCGAACATCCATCATCATGCTCCAACTGACTCGACACTACATGGCTATCCTTTCGGGCATATCATCTAATCTGCTGAGTTCGATTTAATTCATGGGTGCCTAGTGAGAGTGCTGTTCTAGTTCTAGTGAATTAAACCTAATGGAACCAATTACAACTTTTCTCTTGTTATCAGTAGTAGCGGGTATGATATCGGGAACCTATCTGTTTTTCTTAAACAACTATGGAAAACGGGTTATAGGTGTTGCAGTTAACAATATAAAACAGCGATATCAAAATATTTTTGCAAAACGGAATATTGCTATTTTAGGATATAAAGGATCAGGTAAAACCTCTTTAATCTTCTATCTTCAAAGCGGAAAGCCATTGGCAATCAAAAACAACGAAGTTCATCGACCGGAACCGACAGTTGGTTCTGTAGTGATTGATTCCACTGTGAGAACGTACAACGAGTCAGATAAGAAAAGATTGGCAAAAATTATTGCAGATGTGTCAGGTGACAAAGCATTTAGACACTTATGGAAGGAGCTTATAAAAGATATTGATCCACATGGCATAATTTACATGCTGGATGGCAAATTAGGGAATACCCAAGAAAGTATCACAACTGCTCTTGAACCAATATTTAATGATATATTTTCTTACTACACAGAGAACATCAATTATAAGAACGTGAATTCTTATAGACTACAAGTATTTCACATATTCATATCATTTTCTGATCATTGGGCAACTTCAAAAAGTACTATTGCCATCAAAGAAAGTATGGTGAAGATGGCTTTCTTGAAGGAATTTGAACAAGCAAAGTTTAAACATCTAGAAAGTATACGCTTTAATGTTTCTACGATGAATTTGTCTCCTAATGCAAATGAATGGAAAGAAACAGATCGAGCATTGAACCAATTTGGTGCAGATTTAAATGATGGATGATATTAATGTAAGTCCAAAACAAAAGGCAACCAATGATCTGAGTAGCAGTATAGCGATTTATAATCTCCTCAGTAATTATTTTCTCGGTGATGCAGGATATGTTCTAGAAGTAGATAGAGACGACGACGATTCGTACACATTCAGATTTGACAGAGTAAAAACGATTTCCTCTGGTTTGCTTGCTAGGAATGATGCTATGAGTATCATTCCAACAGGAAGTTATTGGTCTTATTTTCTAGGATGGCGCGATATCTTTGGGATACCAATTCCCTCCGACAACTCGAAATGGTTAGCTTTAGGTATTGAAACTGCTCTCAAACACAAAACCAGAGGATCATATCTTTACTTAAAAGCGCTGTTTTTACCTTTACCGCTGAATGACTCAGTCCTGCAAAAGCTTGAAGACTTTGTGAATGGCTTATCCTATTCTATTGAAAGAAAACAAATTAATAGATTAAAAGCATTAGAATTGAAGGCTCGTGGCTCGGAATTGAATATTCGTGGCTCAACAGTATTAGATACTAATAGTAAATCAATCTCTGAATATGGCTTCATTGAAAGTTGGATAATTCGTCAAGCCTGTTGGCAGTATCAAAAAGGGGAAATCCTCACATTCAGAACCTCAGCGATGAAAGAGTCACAACTATCTCTTCGAGGTAAACCTCACATCATAGGTAGGATAAAATGTGTATCTCAAAGTTCAGCCTTTCAAGATTAGCAAGTTGGAAGTTCTGAATCTATGCTCCCTTGTATGCCTAACAAATCGTTGCAGCGGCGGAATAAAAGTTGATGCAAAATTAATCTGCCGCCGCTGAACTCAATCGTTGCTTAGGTATTAGGTATTCGTGCGCTTGATTCCAAATTAATGGCGATCGCTTTCACTCACATTATGATTAGTTTTTCCTTGTCAGCACTGACCAAAAGTACGATCGCATTTAAGACTGTGACCGTGGATGTGATCGCAAAATTGTACTAAATAAATTAATTCATCCTTTTATTCAGCAACGTCAAATATTTTATATGTACTCTAATGTAACTCTATTTTGACTATAGTCAGCAACTAAAATAAATGCTTTTAACCATCGAGAACCTAATAAAATTTCCTGTATTTCATCTCCAGCAAATACAGGAATTTCCCATTCTCGATTATCTATTATGACTCTACCGCTATAAACATCAAATTCAGTTTCTCCTTGAGCAGTTCTTAATTTATTCTGCCGCAAAAAAGACCAATCAAGACTTTGTACATCTTGTTTGTTCATAGCTAAAAACTCAGTAAATCCTGTATCTAACATTGTTTCTACAGGAAAACTCAAGCCATCCCCGCCAATTAAATCTATTTCAAAGTAAATTTGTTCTTTATCTCCAAATCTTCCCTCAATCATATTCTGCCACTAACACCTGTTTCGTTAATGCCAAAAATATGATGAATCACATGAGGGTGTTTTTCTCTAGCCATTTTACTGGCAACTTCTTGATCCTGGTCAATAAAATAATCGCCACTATCAGGTTCAATAGCAATGTACCAGCCAGAATATTTATCTAATATTTCTGGTTTTAAACGCTCAAAAATCACCCAACAACGCTCATAAAATGCCTGTCTCCTGGCTTTGTCTTCAGCTTTTTGTGCTTCTGTCCATTGAATTTCAGGAAATACTCTACCGCGCCTGACAATTCTTTCAGGTGAAGAATGTGTCATATTTTTGACATGATGAAAATTGATGTTTCATCTTTGATTATAAAGCGATCGCCCTACCTCATTCCCCAAGAGCGATCGCCCAGATTAAAATGAAAGGGCGATATTTAAGGTATTTCTCTTATGAGTGTTGTCATCTCAGATGAAATTCTGCAAGCCTCTCAACTGACACCAAGCGAGTTTCGCCAGGAAATTGCCATATATCTGTTTCAAAGTGGTCGCTTAACACTTGGCTACGCTAGCCGTTTAGCAGATATGCCACTCAACGCGTTTCGCCAACTTCTGAAACAGCGAAAAATTGCGCTGTATACCTACGATGTTGAAGATTTTGAGTTGGATTTGAAAAACTTACAGGAGTTGGGGCGATTGTGATTGTCATTAGTGACATATCAGCAATCACGAATTTGGCAGCAATAGACCAGCTAAAGCTCCTGCCTCTTCTCTACGAGCAAGTCATAATTCCAGAGGCAGTGTATCGTGAACTTGTAGACATCGATCCGCCCGTACCAGGAAGTGCTGAAGTCCAAACAGCTACTTGGTTAAAAGTCAAATTAATTGCTAACCGTGAGGTTGTTGAACGACTTCAAAGTGAGGTGAGATTAGATCCTGGGGAGTCTGAAGCAATTGCGCTAGCTTTGGAACTTAAAGCAGATTTACTACTGATTGATGAGCGTCGCGGCAGAGCAGAAGCCGACCGTTTAGGAATCAAAATTACTGGGCTACTGGGTATTTTGGTTGAGGCAAAACGGAAAAATTCAATTTTAGCTGTGAAACCTCTGATGGATGCTTTGATTGCTACCTCAGAGTTTCGAGTATCTTCAGCCCTGTACAACCAAATTTTGATTATAGTCAACGAAACTTATAATTGAGGATGAGAGCCTGTATCTAACACTGTTTCTAGAGGAAAACTCAACTCATCTTGGCCAATTAAATCTATTTTGATTATAAAGCGATCGCTCCTCCTCATTCCCAAAAAGCGATCGCTAACCCCTAATACCAATTCTCTGTGAAGCTGCATATTATTTTTACCCCTCCTAACCTCCCCTTGCTAAGGCGGTGGGGTTCTTTCTATGCATCTTCATATGGAAACGGTATAAGTCTATGGAGATTCGGTAATCTGCTGTTGTAGTTGTTGCACCTCCTCAATCGACAAGCCTGTTGCAGAAGCAATAATGTTGATTGTTACTCCTTGGCGCAAAAGATTAACAGCAATCTCTCGTTGCTTTCTTGCTTCTGCCCTTGCTTCTGCCTCTTCTTGAATAGAACGATAAATCACAGATTCCTGCATGATGTCCCTCCGCAATAAGCGATAAATAACATCTTCTTCTAATTTTATCCCAGCTAAAATTGCTGAGGCAGCGGTCAAATTGGCTTGGGTTATTGGGTCTGAAATTTGGTCGATGGTTTGTGCAACAGAACGCAATGTTGCCTCTGGATCAGTTGTTTGACTGAGGGTAGCAAAGGGAAGCAGTCCAGGGTATTGTAGGAAAAAGGTTGCGGGTTGCTCCCACAGGCAAACTGCATCGAATTCATGACGAGTGCGCTCTAGGGAAAAACTGGTTTGCCGAACGCGCTCAGATTTAGTGGGCTGAAGATACACCACAACTTGTCGCATTGTTTTGTCAGGATAACGTCTGTAAACTCGCACGCGATAATCCAACATGCGGAACGGAATATCCCGTTTGGGACGGGTTTGAAATTCCAGGTGTAGGACGGAATCATCAGACTCAAGTAGAATTAAGGCATCTGCACGAATGGGTTCAAGGGAGAGTTCGGAGGGTTTTAGCTCCGTCAGCGTCATGGACTCTCCCAGCAGCCAACAGGCAAAGTCGGCTGAAAAGTTTTCGGCAAGGAATCGACAGGTATCGTCATACATGGATAGATTGTACGACTTTGTGATACCTTAGCGAAGACTTCTCTATGTCCAATGGATATGTTTTGAACGAAAAGCTCTATCCCAATCGTTGGCAATCACCTCCATCATATTGATCATTCCTTCATAACCAAAATATGGCTTGTCAAGATAAGTCTCTCTGTTAGTAGGACTGAATACATCAAAAGCAATTTTTATGCCCAATTCCTCTGCCATGTATTTTTCCCATGCCGAGCCAAGAACGGCATCAGTGTCAATTTCTGTTAAGGCTTGTTTTATCTGATATCCATCTGCTGAAAATGCCACACGCGGAGAAAGACCAAGACTTTGCAGTTCTCGCTCCAGAATTGAACGAGATTCACGCATTGCTGAGCGAAACAACAAGACTTCGGGAATCATCTCCAATTCTTCAAAGAGCATTCTCACCAGTCCAATGCCGAGCGTTCCATCTACAGATACAGCAACTCTACAGTTACGATATCGGGGAATAATCATTAATGCTCGTCGGCGAAGCGTATCTACAACCATTTCTTCGCCTTGTTTGATGAGCGGTTCTACTCTTTCTTCTATTTTGAAATGTGCTGCTAATGCCTGTAACCACCGCGTAGTGTTTTTGACACCTATTGGTAAAGGTATGTCATCAAGGATAAGAGGAATGTCATGGGTTTGTTGCATTTTCCGAGCAAACTTATACCCGACATCATGACTGAGAAGAATATTGGCGGTTGCGTCACCAGCTTGTTCCAGTTCTGCGAACGAGGTATTGTGGGAAAATACCGTCTGCACCTTAATTCTTAAAGATTTTAACGTCTGGGTTACCCAGTGCAAATCAGCCCACCAAGTGGGATTTACATTTGCCTGTGGCGCAATGATATTCACAATCCTTGGCTTCCTTCCCCTTCTCTTGGTCTGCCTTTTTTTGATGAAAGGAAGTAAAGCCTCCAAACCCATTTCTAAGCCATCATAAGCATTGCCCCGAAACCCACCAGCAAGTATAGGAACGAGTTTAGCATTAACCTGTGGCTGAATATTTTTGCATAATCCCTCAATATCCTCACCAATAATGTCCGCTGCGCAAGTGCCAACGACAAACATCACCTTAGCATGAAAAGATTGATCCGCCTCTTTAATCATACCTTTGAGTTTCTCAGACGCTCCCATGACAATGTCTGACTCAAAAAGACGAGTACAACCTACTTTCCGCTTTGTAAAATCAACCTCATGGTTATCATAGCCAGCTGCAACAGTTGACGCGCAACCTTGGGGAGAATGAATCACAATACTGACATCTTTAATACCAGCAACCATATTTGCAATACCTTCCAAAGCACAGCCGACAATTGGGTCTTTACTGTGATCACAATTGTCAAAAGTTAGTTGTTCTTTCTGGGAAGATATTACATTGAGTACCTGGGAGTTTTCGCTTGTTATTGCTGAGAGCATTTTCCTTTTCTCTTCTTTGCATATACGGTAAAATTGCGTAAGTTATTACTCGTTAAAACATTTGCCCCGCTTCTTCCCTGCATATACAGTACAGTCGGGTAAGTCTTGGGCTAATTTTCCTGTCAGTGATTGAGCAGATGCTAACCCTGAGTTTTTGGGAAATACCATTTGCTTGGTTAACGAACTGCGAGGTCTAAAGCCGTATTGAAGTGCAGTTTTAATACATTTAGCTACCTTTAAGGCTCCGCGATAGCCGAATCTAGGACGATTTAAGATAGCATTTAAATCGACAACGGGAATGTGTGGGAAACTCAAGGAAGAACCAAAATATACCACCGAATCTGCATCAAGACTGCCAATAAAATTCAGTAATTCGTCTTCAGTTTGTTTCATCGACTCATACTTACCAAAAGCAAGCGTTCCCTTCGTAATCAAGATTTCTGGGTCTAATCCAGTTTCTAACAAGTAGTCTACACTGGTTTCCCGTGCCTCCGTGCTCCAAGGATGGAAGTTATAGATAACCGCACGCATCCCAAAATCACGTTCCAACATATGGGCAATGGACAAGCACTTAATAGCATCATGCCCTTCGATAATCGCTAACTTCCCTTCTATATATTTTTTAGCTTCTTCAAATTCTGTCTTGATTGCGGCATATTCCTGCTTCATCAAGGCATCCGCCTGTTCTTCCATCCCTAAATATTTTGCAGCTCCTTGGAGCCATTTTTCTGTAGCGCTAATACCATAAGGAAGGATAGTAGAATTCAGCGGAGTACCGAACTTGTCTGACATGGCTTTGCCGATAGTATAGCCAAGATCCAAACATAAGGTACAGTTGACTGCCGCACTCGGTGCTTGTTTGAGTTCATCTAATGTACAGTCACCAGCAATTACGCTGTGAACCCTTGCACCCATTCCTTTGATCAGTCGTTTCAATTCCTTGACATCACCTTCCACTTCTGTCCTTTCAGGACCCATCTTCGCACCCACAATATTGACAGAATCGGCTAGTTGTGCTTTCCGTTCTGGAGTAGGCGGCTCCATAAAGTCTACGATTTGCCGAAATACAATATCAAATCCACTACGATATTCCCCTGCGAATCCTTCACAATGTATCGTCATGATCTCAGACTGGATTTCGCTGCGTGCTTTATTCACCACGTCATCAACACAGTCCCCAATAATTCCAGATGCACAACTCGTTGCCACAACGATCGCATCAGGATGATATTTTTTATCTACTTCTAGAATCGCGCCTCGTAATTCTTTTTCCCCACCAAAAATAACTGCTTTCTCACTCATGTTTGTAGTGACTACAGGTTCATAAGGGGAACCACTATTGCGGCTGTTGGTCAGCTTATATGCTCGCTTGACTCCATAAGCACAACCACTCGGACCGTGAGAAATTACGATCGCATCTTTAATCCCACTTAAAATCTTCGTTGCAGTCCAAAATTTGCAGGGACGGGTATGACTACCTTGTAAGCTAGTCTTAATCTTACCCTCTTTTGCTAAACGATACAGTTCGCTTAAATTTCCGTAAAATACAACGTTCGCATCTATACTCGTAGCCATAATACCTCTCCAATCTCTGGGTGATGAGATTCCCGACTTCGCAGAAGTTGTCAGGAATCTAGCTAATTATTACTCCCTTCCCGCACAAAGAATACCTATTTAAAAAACCGCGAAGGACGCTAAGGAAGAAAAAAGAAGATAGGTAATTTTATAGCGGGAAGGAAGTAAGTGTCCTTTTTAGCCTCTTACCAGACGTTTAAGATCCACTCGCGATCAAGCTTATACTCCATATCTGCAAACAAGGCGTTAGCGATCGCGTCTCCCAGCCATTCTGCACCTCTATAGCCAATGATCGGGTTTTTCCACAAACCTGAGCGGTCAAAGGTAGGAAAGCCTACTCGAACCATTGGAATTTTGTTATCGATCGCAATATATCGACCTTTAGAATGACCCAGAATCAAGTCGATATCGCCTCTTTCCTTGACGCGGCTTTCTAGTTCCCACAAATCCGCATTCCAGATCACATCGATGTCATACTCAGCGTGGTTTGCTCTCTTCTCCAACTCAGCAAGTCTGGGGTCTTTGGAAGGAGCTTTGTTATCATCTCCCAACAAGAGCAGCACTGGCTCTAACTCAACTTCAAGACAAAACTCTGCCAACCCAATGACCAAATCGGGATCTCCGTAGATAGCCACTCTCTTGTTCGCAAAGTACATATGAGCAAGGTCAGCTAAGGAGTCGATAGCTTTGCCTCGTTCTACTACCAAGGATTCCGGTATTGGTTTACCAGTTAGTTTCTTGATATTTTGCAACCAGGCGTCGGTATTTTTGAGGCCAATTGGTGTAGGACCGACAACTGCGGGAACACCAAACTCCCTTTCCAAAAAGTTAGCTGTGTTACCGCCTTCATATTTGCACAAGGCAATGGTGCCGATCGCATTGGCAGAATCAGCAATCTCTTCAATGGTGGTATTACCATAGGTAAAGCTGGACTTATCCGGCATAGTCGCCGAATTGAAGGTTTCGGTATCAAATAAGATGTTGCCTTCAACTTCCATCTCTTGTAAGATGTGCTTGATTTCAGTGACATCTCCAGGGTTAACCCATCCGGTAATGATATTCAACTTACCATTTGGTTCGCCTTTCTTTGCCAAATGAGTCACAAGCGCCTGTACCCCGACATCATATCCTGTTACCTGACTACCTCGGTAACTGGGAGTATGTACAGGAACAAGAATAACCTCGCGATCAGGAAACTCACTCTTTAAATACTTGTTGACCTTGTTAATGGTTCCTTCGACATCGTCCCCAATTGTCTCGGTTGAACAAGTCGTAATAATAGGAATAATCCGCAGATCAGGATATCGTTGTACCAGTGTCTTTACCCCTTCCTCAATCCGTGGCATACCTCCAAAAACAGCGCTAGCTTCATGGAGTGAAGAAGAAGCAATGTCAAAATTTTCCTTCAAATGCTGAGCAAAGATGAGTCGAACAAACATGCTACAACCCTGTCCCCCATGTACCAAGGGGATACAATCTTTGACACCGATGGAAGCATATTCTGCTCCAGCAGGCTGACAGGTAAATATGGGATTGATGACCCCAGTCCGTTCTTTCTTTTTGACAGCTAAAGACATCTTAATTGTCTCCTAAATAGTGTAAAAATTTTGAGCAGAAATTTGAGCAGAACTTAGAACACTCTGTAGATTTGTCGGTGGGGTTGGACTCAACTTGCCACCCTATCGTACAGAATTTAATTTTGCCTGAATTCTTTGTTGGTGATTGTGTGAGTTTGGTGGAATTGGCACTGGGAGAAATTGCTAATAGCCCACCAAACTAAATTTACGAGGTTTGTAGTAAGCAATTTATTGCTTATTTAAACACGCGCATTGCTGGCTACAAACTCACAGACTTATGCTAGAAAATACTAGGGAACTCCTCTTTAATAAAGAGAATGATTCAATTCAGCATTGAGCGAACCAGTGATGGCGATACCAATCAGCTTTTGTCTAACTAACTCCAGTACTGCCTTTATGTGTGCATGTTCCATGCTGGCTAACCATGAGAACTTAACTTTGAGCTCAACGACAAGAATCTTTGCGTCTGCAAAATAAAGCTTCTCGTTAAGCGTTTCAGTACCTACTTCTTCTCCAGTCAAGATTTTGATAGCTGTGTTGATCACACCATTGATGTTTTCTTCTCTATCCCATGAACGAGAGTGGAACTGCCACAAACACCGCTCTTGAATATAGGTTGTGATTTCCTCGGTTCGCTCTTTAATGTAGGCTGCGATTTCGTCAGATTTCTCCTTCAAAGTTTCATTGTTTTCCTGATTAGATGTATCTTCTTCGGTTTCATCATTACGGACATCGAGTGCAGCCAACTTCATCAAAGGCGAGTAAATCGCATTGTACATATCGCGTGCCATATTCACAGCACCTTCAAATCCCATATACGGACCATTGTGATATCCATGTCCGTTAACATAAGGCAAGTGTAATTTCTTCACCAATGCTCCCACCCTCGGTCCAGTTAGAACCAAATCGGGTTTGACCATATCTAGCACCTCGAAAAATTCCAGTTCGTTGCTATCGTCAATATAGATAGTACCTTCTTGACCTCTAGCAATCACCTTTTCAAAGTCTTCTTGGTGACCAAACTTCGAGGACATGGCGACAACTTTCATACCTAAATCATCTTCCAACGCCTTCGTCCAGTGCCACAATCTTGGTCCACCTGTCCAGATACAGACTTTTTTACCCGTCAAGCGTTCCTTATACCACGCCAACTTGGATTCATATTTGGCAACTTCTTCGGCAATCACAGCTTCTGCTCTATCTTCAATACCAAAGAAAGCACCGATTTTGCGCAACCCTTCTTTGGCATAGTCAAAGCCCCAAGTATCCACGTCCAGACGGGGAATACCATATCTTTTCTTCAACTCATTGGCAATGTATCCAGCAGAACGTGCACAGTTGGTGACATTTAACTGCGCTCTGTGCATGCCTCGCAATGAGTCATAAGTACCGTTGCCGGTAAAATGGGCGATGATTTGCACACCCATTTTTTCCATGTACTTCTCTAGGACAAACGTATCACCTTGAATGTTGTAGTCGCCGATGACATTGATGGTATAAGGAGAAGTGATTTCTGGCTCAAACGTTCCTACCTTCTCATTCACCCAGCCAATATTGAGAACGTGGTGACCTTTAGATTGACTGACACCGGCAAAACCTGGACATTCTACGCAGAAGATGTCTACATCACCAAGTTCTTTTTCTGCGCTTTTAACAACGGCTCTGATGTCATCTCCAATCAGTGCTGTGGCGCAGGTGCTGTAGACAATCATCCGTTTGATGTCGGGAAATTCGGCAAACGCTTCTAGTATGGATTTCTTGAGCTGCTTTTCACCACCGAAGACAACGTGCGACTCTTTCATGTCTGATGACCAGACATATTTGAGTTGGAAGTTGCCATTGTCACTGGGATAGCGTTTGGTGTGCCAGGTGTCGTAGGCACAGCCGATTGGTCCGTGAATCAATTGGATGGTGTCTTTAAGGACACCACCAATCACCAGTTTCGCTCCACAGTAGCTGCATCCTCGCTCTGAGAGTGAGCCGGGTATTGTTTCGACGTTGGAACTTGGGAGAAATTGTGTTGTGTCTTCTCCTTTTTCTTTGATGTAGACGTGCTTTTCACGTTCGGGTATGGCTTCGTCGCATTTCAATAATTTCAATGGCATGGCGTCATTGCTCCTTGTGCAATATTAATACTAGAACTAAGCTTCTTTTTCTTCTGTTTGGGAAGAAAGATTCTTTTCTCTTTTCTCTTTTTAAATAGTAACTACAATTAGACATGTTTAACGTCATTTTGATAACAAAATGTCAATAATTATCAAAATAAATAATTGAATAAACTTGGAATAATAGACAATTCATTCTATTTATTGATATTCTTTTTAAGAACAAAATATTTGTGTTTTTAGACGTAATATTCTAACTAAGTTCTTTAATGAAAAATATTCTTGACATTTTCTATAACGATTAGAAATCATTTTTGAGAAACAAAATCCCCAACTTCTTATAGAAGTTGAGGTTCTAGGTTTTTCAATTATTGCAAATCAAATCAAATAGAATTGCTATTAAAGTCGATAATCTTGGTTAATATTCTTCTTTACCAAAGATTGAGGACTGTCATCAATCATTCGATTTCTACTTTTACTTAATTGCATCCAACTTTCTTTGAAGCGTTCAATGGGTAAAAAAAAGATGCAAGACAACCCTATATTCAAAATTCCATTATTCTTCATCATGGGAATATGCTAAATTCTTCTCTACCAGTTGCAGGGCTTTACGTAACATTGGTGGGGCATCACCGTTTAAACTTTGTACTAGCATATATAGAATATCGGGTATGGTATCATATTCTTGTGCTCTAATCGGAGTTACACCCTCCTTCATCAACTTGTTTCCTGCTGGTTTGCCAATAGCTTTAACATATACAATTTTGCAATCAAGAACTGCTTCCATTTTTGGTGTAATCTTATCCTCATGGGCAGCCTCTTCTAAGTCGCCTTCAAAGGTTAAAGTCTCAACAAAATTAAATCCATCCTTAGAGACTTCATACACATCAATTTCTTTTGCCAAGCCAAAGTGAGTGTTAACGTGGGTTCCGTCGCTTGTGGTAAAGGCTACTTTCATTTATTGACTCCATAAATTTGGTAATTGTTCTTTGTACTTTGTCAAAAACTAGGGGTGTAAGGGGGTAAGGGTGTAGGGGTAAAAAACTAAAGCTTCTTTTCTTCTTTCTAACTCTTGCTTCTCCAAAGACTTCGTAACCAACGCGCTAATCTCTTTCCCCTTATACCCCTACACCCTCATACCCTTACACCCGCCCGAAGGAGCTTGGTCGATTTTTTCATTCCACCAAGGAGCAGGTTTTCTGACTTGTTCCCACACAGGACTATACAAGGCTTTATACAATTCCTGTGCCATTTTCAGCATCCCTGCATAACCAGCGTAGGCATGATGACGTTCATGGTTAACATCCAAAAAAGGAATTCGTGCTTTCAGTGCTGTGTATTGATTGCTAGCCCCGGCAACCAACATATCAGCTTTTGTATCCTTCAGCACCTGTAGTAATACATTGGGGCTTCCCTTTGACAAAACCATGCCATCTTGACCAAGCAATTGCTTAATTTTGGCTTTCTCTTCTTCTGTACTCTTTCTGTCACTGGTAGCAACAACTTCCATTCCCAAGTCTCTCGCAGCTAAAATAATCGACCAACTTTTTACGCCACCACTATAAAGAACAATGCGTTTACCTTTTAACTGGGAACGGTAGAAAGCCAAGGCAATATCTAGCGCTGCTGTTTCTTCTGCAATTAACCATTCTGTGCGTTCTTGAAGATAGTGTGGAGTGAAGCTATCCCCAAGAGACTCACAAAATATTGCTGCTATATTACGCAAGCAACGATTTATGTTTTCTACACCGTAGAAAGATTCTTCAATGTAAGGAATTCCATAACGTTCCTTCATTGTTTGTGCTATTCCTAGTGATACATTCGAGCAAATCACTACATTTAACTTGGCGCGATGAGCATAGCAAATTTCTTGATAGCGAGCATCACCCGTCATTTTGGAGAGAACACGAATACCCAATCTATTGAACAGTGGCAAAACATTCCATATTTCACCAGCAACATTGTAATCACCAATGATATTGATATCAAATGGTGTGGTAAATTCTGGTTCTGCAGTTCCAACTACATGTTCCAATAAAGCTTTACCACCGATGCGGTTACCTAAATTTTTACTACCAAGAAATCCTGGTGAATCTATATAGACTACTGGAATACCAGTTTTCTTTGCAGCTGTTTTACAGATACTATCCATATCATCACCAATCAAAGCGGTGACACAGGTAGCATAGACAAAAACAGCTGCAGGATTGTAGCGTCGAGCGATATCGAGAATAGCTTGATAAAGCTTCTTTTCACCACCAAAAATGACATCATTCTCACCCAAGTCAGTGGTGAAGCCGATTTTATATAATTCAGAACCTGAGGAGAGGCTACCACGATTTTCCCACGGGTTACGAGTACAAGCAGCGGGACCATGTACTAAATGAGCAACATCAGTAATTGGTACAAGAGCAACCATCGCCCCCTCAAAAGAACAATTTCCTTGGGCTGCACCTGGTTGTGGTGGTTTTTTGCAAGACTTCTTTTTCTTGTCCTCCAATTTCTTCTGGTTATGTTCGCAGGCTGTCTCGTTGAGTAGTTTGTTGATTGTTACAGATGTGTTTTTCATGTCCCTGGCTTGTGCTGAATAGGATGAGGTGAAAGAAAGCAGTGTAGAATTTGAATTTGATCCATTATGGATCTTAATGCCGTACCTTATGAATGAGCGAATTTTGAATTGTTAATGTGGGCATCTCAAAATTCCTCATTGTTGTAGCAACTGCCGTCATAAATGCGTTTTTAGTATGAAGAGGAAAGATAGGGAAGTGGACAGTAAAAGGAGTAACTAACTGGAGAGTCAGAAGGTGTTCTATAGCGTATTTACCCCACATCCCCCTATCGGCAGAAAAACTGTCAAATAGCAATTTCCAACTCCTGGGAGGACACACTGTCGGTCAGTTTTTTCTCTAGTGTATAAGTCATAATCTTCCTTGTCGTTGATTGATTATAAATATCGGACAGTGTGACGCATTGTCCCCTGAAATTGAGCCTTAGCGCAGCAGCTCCCCTAGGGAGCTTCCTTACTATAATGAGTACCTAACTACGCCGACAGAGTGTCCGGAGGACACGCTACACGAACAGCAAAATAGAACGCTCGCGCTCAATTTCTACGTGTTAGACCCCGTGACCAGAAGTGGTATCTTGGTGAAAGTATTCAAAACTTTATTGGGAGTTCTCTAAAAGCGTGGGAATTAGAGGAAATGGGAAAGGGAAATTTCCCTTTCCCCAAGTTAGATACACCTAACCCAGCAAAGTTAGATGCACCTCATCCAGCAAGCTTTTATATTCAGTGAGAAGTCACAAAACTAATTATTTAGCCAAGCTAAACAAAACTTTCCAATGTCACATGAAGTCAATTACAGTAAGTGAAATTGCTTAAGATATTACGATTGTCCAAGACCACAGACTAACTGTAAAAAGATAAAAATTTCATCTTCATCAAGAACTATGATCTGTCAAATACCTCAAGAATAGAGTTACAAAAAATCGTAACTGATTCAATAGCACCTTCAATAGAAATAGCTAAGTCTTCTAACGTTCTCCGTTTCTGTAGGAAGACTTGTTAATGCTTTCGCTATTTTTATCCCCTTGATGCAAGTATAGCATACATATCGCAAAAGTATTTGCTGTTTTTTCATTTTTTTTTGCGGCACCGATATCATGTATCTTGCAAAAATACTTACTAAGGCACATAGCGCGTAAATAAATCGACCGCCTGGATTAAAACGAATAACCGATTACGTCCACGATCAACCATGTTCGGCTCTGCTGTGTCCTCTTACTTGCTGTAAAAAAGCAAAATTTAGACAAGTATTTTAGCAATTAGTATACTATTTCTGCTGCAGGTAATCAAAAAATGGCAAGTATTTCAGCTAAATGTATGCTATTTTTGCAGTAAAATAATTGAAATTGTCAAAGTACTAGCAGGGTTGGGTGAAACCATGACAAAACAGGACTTCCTTCCCCCACGAGTACTCCTTAAGGTCCCACAGATATCTGTGGTGGGGGCAAAAAAGGCGGTAATTCTCAATTACTCGTGCTTCTTGAAAGATTTACCCGCCTTTTTTGCCTTCGCCCAAGGGGCGACGCCAGAGGCGAACGCGTAGCGTGTCGCAGACAAGGTTGTCCGGTTTTGTCTAGGAAAAATGTAGCGTCTTCCAACGCAAAACAGCGTAGACTAGAAGATCTTGCTATTGCCTCGGTAGATGAAGTTTGTCCGCTGCGGCTTTTTGTAACGGAGAGATACAGCCTCATGAAGCAGGACGGAAGTCTTTGCAACAACTTGAAGTCGATTAGAACTCGCTTGGGTATGAGCCAACAAGATTTGGCTAATATAGCTGGCGTAACTCGTCAGACTATTAGTGGTGTGGAATCGGGACAATATGCTCCTTCAGTTGCCGTGTCACTGCGTTTAGCCAAAGCGCTTGGCTGCCAAGTCGAGGACTTATTCTGGTTTGAGGAAGATTTACCGGAAGTTGAGGCAGTGCTTGCCAAACCTGTCGCCACGGGACGGCAATTGCGAGTTAGTCTAGCACGGGTTGGCGGTCAATGGATAGCTTATCCCCTCGTTGGAAACGATGCTTTTCGCATCGAAATGATTCCAGCGGATGGTGAGGCACAAACTAAAACAGGTACAAATAAAGTCCAAGTCAGGCTTTTAGATGACATGGACAAACTGCACAATACAGTCGTGATAGCTGGTTGTACACCTGTGATTTCCCTCTGGGCGAAAGCCACCGAACGTTGGCATCCTCAGTTGCGAGTTCATTACAATTTTGCTAATAGCATGGCAGCATTGCGTAGTCTAGAACGAGGTGAAGTACATATTGCAGGGATGCACCTGTATGATCCGCAAACAGGGGAATATAACATTCCCTTTGTGCGGGAAGCTTTAGCAGGTAAGAATGCTGTCTTGATTACCATCGGAGTTTGGGAAGAGGGATTATTAGTTGCACCAGGAAACCCAATGGGAATTAAAACAGTTTCTGATTTGGTGGATTTAGGAGCAACTATTGTTAACCGTGAACCTGGTTCTGGCAGTCGGATGCTTTTAGAACGAAAACTCCAAGAGGAACAAGTGCCATTCCACAATCTTAAAGGATTTGACCATATCGTTCACAGCCATAAAGATGTTGCTTTATCTATAGTCTCAGGAATTGTTGATGCTGGTATTAGTACGGCATCTATAGCTACTGCCTTTGGGTTGGGATTTGTTTCGCTGCATCGTGCGCGATACGACTTGGTAATTCTCAAGGAATACTTGGAAGCTGCACCAGTACAGCAGTTACTTAGTACTTTGGGGCATCGGCTAGTCCAATCGCAATTTGAGGTTCTCGGTGGCTATGATATCAGTAAGATTGGAGAAGTTGTAGCGAATATTTAGGGTAGATTTGTAAATGGGCAAGAGTATTTCATGAGTGAACAGACCATAATGAAACAGCCTTGCCCTTTTGCTGGAAGCTAAAATCCAATCACTCGTATATGTCAAATTACTAATTTATCATTTGTATATTAGTAAATCATACTATAAAAATGCTTAGATTGCTTATTTATTAATTGATAGGAGCAACTGAGGAATAAATAGTAAGTAATCATTGATGCTATACATGACCAAATGAATGCTCAGTGAGCAAAGAAATTTTCCATAAGCAAATAAATTAGCGATATCTATGCTAAGCTTATTTATAGGAATCAAAAAAGTCCGCATCGCAAAAACCTTAAGGGGATATTAAGATTAGTTCAACCTTGGTCTATTGCTCTGGTAAATCCGCATCAACTTGCTACGCTTTTTGTCACCAAGAGATAGATCCAAATGAAGAGCGATCGCGACCTTCGTAACAACCTGAAGTCCATCAGAACCCGCTTGGGTATGACTCAGCAAGAATTGGCTAGCTTAGCAGGTGTGACCCGTCAAGCAATTAGTGGTGTAGAGTCAGGACAATGTGCTCCTTCTGTCGCCATGACACTTCGTTTAGCCAAGGCGC
Organism: Iphinoe sp. HA4291-MV1; assembly: GCA_019359415.1. Taxonomy (GTDB): domain Bacteria; phylum Cyanobacteriota; class Cyanobacteriia; order Cyanobacteriales; family Nostocaceae; genus Brasilonema. The sequence goes on from JAHHHH010000012.1 coordinate 64,971, forward strand.
TTGGTTGCAAGGTAGAGGATTTATTCTGGCTAGAGCAGGATTTGCCTCAAGTCCAAGCAGTTCTGGCAAAATCTATCCCTTACAGTCAACAACAGCGAGTGAGTTTGGCGCGGATTGGGGGGCAATGGGTAGCATATCCCTTAGTTGGGAATGATGCTTTTCGCATGGAGATGATTGGGGCTGATGCTCAGATTGATAGTCAGATAGATACAGATACAGTCCTCCTCAGACTTCTTGACGATATAGAAAGATTTGAAAATACAGTTGTAATTGCTGGTTGTGCGCCTGTGCTTTCACTATGGGCAAAAGCCACCGAACGCTGGTATCCTCAACTGCGAGTCCAGTATAAGTTTGCTAACAGTATGGCTGCGTTGCATAGTTTGTGCCGAGGTGAGACTCATATTGCTGGGATGCACCTGTACGATCCTCAAACGGGAGAGCATAATCTTCCCTTTGTTCGTGAAGCCTTAGCAGGAAAAGAAGCTGTTTTAATGACCCTTGGAATTTGGGAAGAGGGACTATTAGTGCAGTCTGGTAATCCGATGCAAATCACAACAGTAACTGACTTAGTAGAAGCAAAAGCAAAGATTGTTAACCGTGAAATTGGAGCTGGTACTCGGATGCTTTTGGAACGTAAACTGCAAGAGGAGCAATTACCGTTGCACAGTGTCAGAGGATTTGATAGTATCGCCAGAAGCCATCATGATGTTGCCTCTGCTGTCGTTTCAGGATTTGCTGATGCAGGAATTTCTACAGCGTCTGTTGCTGCGGCTTTTGGATTAGAATTCATCCCTTGGCATCAATCACGCTACGACTTAGTGATTCTCAAGGAATACTTGGAAGAACCACCAGTACAGCAATTACTCAATACCCTAGAGCATCGGTTTGTCCATTCACAACTACAAATTATCGGTGGCTGTGATACCAGCAAAACTGGCGAATTGGTAGCAACAATTTAGAGTCGATTGCGATTGATTTTGGTTGATGTCAATGGAAGTGAATGCAGTCCTTAGAGATTTACTCAATTTTTTGATATCTACAAACACTTTCTCCAACAAAGCTAAAGAAAATCGACTGTATGACTTGAGAAAATAGCTTTATCATGACTTTTCAAGTTATCAGTTGCGTCGCTAATAGAGTGAGATATTAAATTGGGCGACGTAAAAGGCAATGACTATTCATTAATAAGTTACATAAATACCCTTGAGGTAACTTCTCCTAGGGTAAGACGAGTCTAATCATCACCAACAAATACTCACATGATATTTCCTCTTTATATACATATGGTAGAGCGATCGCCCCCAAAGGGGCGGCTCCTCTGGAGCATCGCCGCCATAAGCACTGTTGCTTGCCAATCGCCTCGGGTTGGCACAAATACGACGCAGATGGAGCGCGACGTTCTACATACGGTCACAGCTGTCACTTCAAAAGTGAACGCCTCATAAACCACCAGACCCACTGATTAATTTATCAATTGCAGGAGAAAACTCATCATGTCCGTTGACGAAAAAATTAGACAAATAGCATTCTACGGTAAAGGCGGTATCGGTAAGTCCACCACCTCTCAAAACACCCTCGCTGCTATGGCAGAAAAAGGTCAGCGCATTTTGATTGTCGGATGCGACCCCAAAGCTGATTCCACCCGTTTGATGCTGCACAGCAAGGCTCAAACCACCGTGCTTCACCTCGCCGCTGAGCGGGGCGCAGTGGAAGATTTGGAACTCGAAGAAGTGATGCTCACTGGCTTCCGTGGTGTACGTTGCGTGGAATCTGGTGGTCCGGAACCTGGTGTCGGTTGCGCCGGTCGTGGTATTATCACTGCTATTAACTTCTTGGAAGAAAACGGTGCTTACCAAGACGTGGACTTTGTTAGCTACGACGTGTTGGGTGACGTTGTCTGCGGTGGTTTTGCTATGCCTATCCGTGAAGGTAAGGCACAAGAAATCTATATTGTGACCTCTGGTGAAATGATGGCGATGTACGCTGCTAACAACATCGCTCGCGGTATTCTCAAGTATGCTCACTCTGGTGGTGTGCGCTTGGCTGGTCTAATTTGTAACAGCCGCAAAACTGACCGGGAAGACGAACTGATTAGCACACTAGCATCCCGATTAAGTACCCAGATGATTCACTTCGTCCCCCGTGACAACATCGTGCAACACGCTGAATTGCGCCGGATGACTGTGAACGAGTACGCACCTGATAGCAATCAAGGTAACGAATACCGTACATTAGCAGACAAGATTATCAACAATAAAATGCTTGCCATTCCTACACCCATTGAAATGGAGGAGTTAGAAGAGTTGTTGATTGAATTCGGTATTCTTGAAAGTGAAGAAAATGCCGCGAAACTGGTTGGCGTCGCCCAAGTTCAAGAAGATGCCGAGAAAAAGCAAGAAGATCAGATGGGCGAAGCGTTAGAAGCATTGAAAAAAGGAAACGTAGAAGTCGTTGCTAGTAGGGAGAAGAACTAAGAGTTTTAACTTTTCCGTGTCAGCATAAATCTGTCAATGTTCGCGCGGTAAAACGACTAGTTTAGTTTTTTGTTTTCTCCTTTGATTTGGTTGGTTACATTTTCGGGAATGGAAAATCGCTCTTTTCCATTCCCTTTTCTCTCTATGTTTCTAGAGAATTTCTACTTTCATGAAAAATCAAGATGTATTTAAGAAGAACCCAGAACGCAGGTAAGTGTTTAGGTCACACTTTGCGGTGGATGGCGCGTGAGAGTCCCTCTACCCGGATTTCTCACAAAGCCAGAGAAAAGAGGAGTCAAAACTGCCAAAAAGTCTATTGCACATGAATTACAGCAGTTTTAAGCATGACCCCTCAGAAAACAGATTGTATACCGGAACAGTTCAAATTTGAACAAGTAAAGTCATGTCTATTTTCATTTATCACGATTTTTTATCTCCGTGTCAAACAGATAATATGTCATTTATTTATCTTTAAGTTTTCGGTTTTTACTTTGATTTATCCTGCTCGTTCATCTAATTTAATGATGTATCAATTAAATTATTCTAAATTTTGCTCATCCAAGTGTTTTTTCTCACTTGTGAGAAATCCGGGTTAAGAAAAACCCCACAAGGGTGTGGGGGGAAATGGGTGTATTTATCTTTAATCAAGACCATCTGGGACTAAAGCAACTAAATCAACTTCGTTTTCAATTTTTCTATCGCTTCCTTTACGGTTGTCATAGGGATTGAGTTCGTACTTGTGGTTGTGGTCGTCAATCATCGGCTTGTACTGCTCTAAAAGTTTTTTGATGGTCGCAGGACGAGAACCAGTGAGTGCTTGTAACGCTGTTTGAGTTATCATCCATCGCTGACTTTTCTCAGGAGCATTGATATTGTGTCGAGCGATCGCAGCAATCGCTCTCTTGGTAAGTTCTTCAGCACGCTTTGGATGAGTAAAGTACTTGCTTCTAACTTCCTTACCATCAACAACCTGACTAACATTGAGTAGTTTTTCTGTAGGTACAGCGGATAAGTCATCATCAAATTGTTTGGCTTTTCCTTCTATGGTTTTGGCATACACTTTACAAGCTTGCTTGATGAAATCAAAAAGACTCATACCAGAGTGGTTTAGCGCGTCGGTAACAACTTGCTGAGTTTCGGTGTCCAGTTCTAATTGTTCAAGTGTCATATTTTGCAGTTTAAGTGTAGTGGGTTGCGTCTGTTCTTCTTGTGGTGCTTGCGCAGATGGAGGTTGTTCTACTTGTGTCTCAACTGGTTTTTCAGGTAGTGGTGGAAGATTGTTCCAATACTTAGCTCGTGCTTCATCACCAGTGACACTCCACCTATCTTCATTGGTGGTGGCAAACCACAGCGCTAGATGCTCCCAGCGACTATCTTTGTTCTTACCTGCTTTGGTTTGGTAGTAGCCTTCCGGTTTGGGTTCTTCGATACTTCTGCAAGGAAAAGCATTCTCAATTGCTTTGCGTAGCGGTGTGCGTACTTGCCTAGCAAAAGTATTTGGGTGTGGTACTTTTTTTCTGGCTTTGCGCCAACCAGTCATCACAATTTCTTTAATAGTTTCTTCGTCTGTGGCTGTCGCAAGTTTATTGATTATGTCACTAATAAAATTTTCTAGTTCTTCTTTCATCATTATTGTACGGTTGGAATAGAATGTTTTGTTTGGATATCCCTATACTAACTCTGTTGTCAAATAAATATCAATAGTTCTTGTATAGGGATTGTTCTTAAATTTTGGTCAGGCTACTGGTCTGTCCCATAAGTTATGAGGGGTGATACCAGATCGTGCTTAAATAACAATATGAGTATATCCAATTGACAGGCGATCGCGTGGATAAGGAAAAAGGGTGTATGAGCAAGAAGTATGAAATTAATCTCAGCGAAGAGCAGAGGCAAGAACTACTAGATATAGTCAAAAAGGGTTCAGCGAAAGCCAGAACAATTCGTCGCGCACATACATTATTAATGGCTGCGGATGGTAAGAAGGATGAGATAATAGCAGAAACGTTACACATATCAGTAGCAACAGTTGAGCGAACTCGTAAACAGTTCTGTTGTGAAAATTTAGAAGCGACATTAAAAGAGAAAAAGCGCCCAGGAAAGCCAAGGAAGTTAACTAATTTTGCCGAAGCATACTTAATAGCAACAACTTGTAGTGATGCACCAACAGGCAGTACACGTTGGACTTTAAGAATGTTAGCAAACCAACTTGTCAGTCTGGAAATAGTTGATAGTTTGAGCAAAAGTACAGTCGGTAGGGTATTAAAAAAAACGAGCTAAAGCCTTGGTTAAAAGAACAATGGTACATACCACAAATTAACTCTGAATTTGTTTGCCGCATGGAAGATGTGCTTGATTTATATGCTCAACCAGTTGAACCAAAACGCCCACTAGTCTGCTTTGATGAAAGGTTATGCATGATGATTGAAGATGTCCATCAACCGATACCACCAAAACCTAAAACAGAAGAAAAACCTGGAAGCATTGAAAAATTTGATGATGAATGTGAACGCAATGGTATTTGTAATTTGTTTGCATTTTTTGCTCCCTATTTAGGATGGAGACACATCAAAGTAACAGAGCGCCGTACCAAAGTATATTTTGCAATTTGTATGAAAGAATTGGTTGATATCCACTTTGCAGATGCTGAGATGATTCGCTTGGTAATGGATAACTTAAATACGCATACAATCGGTGCATTATATGAAGTTTTTGCCCCAGCCGAAGCCAGAAGAATTGCCAAAAAATTGGAGATTCACCATACACCTAAACATGGGAGTTGGCTAAATATGGTTGAATCTGAATTGTCTGTACTTGTCCGTCAATGTCTTCAACGAAGAATTCCCAATATTGAAACTTTAGAACAACAGGTTTCAAGTTGGGAATGCGATCGCAAAGCGCGCCCTGTGCCCAGAAGGTTTTCTGGGCACATACGGGCGATCGCAATCTTAATCAGGTTTGTGTAGATTGGCGTTTTCGTACAGAAGATGCAAGAGTTAAGCTTTCAAAGATTTATCCAACCTATCAAAATTAATGGGACAGACCACTAGAAGAACTGAAAAAAATTGTGAGGGAGAAGTAATAAATTAGTTGATACGCAACACGCAAATTGATTAAACTGATAACGTTATGGGCAAGCGCTACCTGCTACGCTACTAATAAATAATCTGCTGATTCGCTAACTCTTCGCAAAACTTTATTAAGTAATTCTCAATGGAGTATTAAGCAAGTCCGTTTCACGGAACGAGGAGAAGAAATAATTCTGTGAGATAGTACTCTGTCTTGAATCAAAAGACAAAGTTTTTTTGCAACTTTCTTAATTAAGATGAGAAACTAAGGCAAGATTTTTTAGTTCGTTCTTTCCCTTGTTGTGCTTGACCCATGAACTTTTCCTTTGCTCAAGATATGTCCGTTTATCAGCAGCTGGCTTCAGGGATGCAAGCGCTTCCCCAACTATTGCCCCATAGTCCTGCTACTCTACTGTCACTTTTGAGGTCACAAATTGATTTACTTATTGAGCAACAAATTGCAGCCACTTTGTGGGTAAAGCTACCACCTGGGGAAATTTGGCACTCAGAAATTCAGCGTTATCATCAGCAACTGACAGTGTCTGGTGTCATTCGTACTTTGCATATTGAGGAAAGCAAAACAGGAGTAGAGGGAGAACAAGCTTCCCCATTTTCCCCCAAGTCCTCACCTTCTCTACCTCTGAGGATCCACAGCCTGCCAAATAGCCAGTTACAACGGGAATACTTTCTGATGGTGTTGTCGTCGCAGTTTTGCTGTCTCATTCTTGCTCATAGACCACTTAGAAGACGCAGAAACAATTTGGCGAAAGCGAATAGGAAAAAACCACCGTTACTTGCTGTGACTACTTTTGAGGGACGAATCATTCAACAAGTGTTGGATGTTATCAAACAGGCAATAACACCAGGTTCGTCTCTATTTATACCTGATGATTTTATTTGTCCCCCAACAGCAGGTTCGATGCTCATGAGTCAACTGTTGGCAAAACAACTCCAACGACAGGATGAAATTCATCGTCAAATAACGATGAAGAGTCTTGCTAAGATGCAACAGAAAAATCAAAAACTGCACGATACTCTGCAACTGAAAAACGAATATTTGAGCAATGTGTGTCAAGAACTACGTGCACCTTTAACACACATGAAGACAGCCTTGAGTCTTTTAAATTCCCCTCATCTGAAACCTACCCAGCGACAACGTTATTTCCAGATGCTCAACACTCAATGCGATCGCCAAAATGCCCTGATTACTGGCGTGTTTGATTTGGTACAATTAGAGCGCAATTTAGCACGGTTGCCTTTGGAGCTTGTGCGTCTTTCGGAAATTGTGCCTGGAGTCGTTAGCATTTATCAGCCTCTTGCCCGAGAAAAAGGTATCATGGTAGCTTACACCGTACCAACTGAACTGCCACCTGTTTGGTGTGTGAGCGGTGGACTGAGACAGATTGTGATTAATTTGCTCTCCAACAGTATTAAGTTCACCCCCAAAGGTGGACAGGTTTGGGTACAAGCACGTGTTCAGGATAATTATGTCCAGTTGGAATTTCGCGATACTGGTATTGGTATAGCCGACAGCGAGATTCCTAAAATATTTGACCGCTTTTATCGTATACGTCCAACCACAATAGAAGACCCGGGTGGTGTTGGTTTGGGCTTATCTATTGTGCAATTATTGGTATGTCGCTGTGGGGCGGCTGTTTCTGTCAAAAGTAAGCTGTATGAAGGTTCTACCTTTACTATACAGCTAGCGATCGCTTCTGTTCATCCACCAAAAGAATCGCTTTGCGATGAGTTTTAGATTTAGTTTTTAGATTTAGTTTATGTTTATCCACCTTCATCGCAGATTATGGTAATGGTGATCTGCCTTTCGCTCTCGGTTACACAACGTTTACTGACTATACTGGAAAGCAATTTTTCACATTTTCTTCACTTACTCATAGTAGTTTTCATACATCTTTTAACTTTTTTGGGAAAATTATAGTAATCTAAATGTTAGTGAGGAGTAAGTTACTTATCATCTACCCATTAACTGAATTTTTCTATTTTTTCAGGTATGTATTCAAATTTTTGAGTTTCACCAGAAGTCTCTGAATGTGGCACTCAAACCTTTCCAGGGTGACGATTCATTACGAAACAACATCATATTATGTTACCAGTACGTATGATGGAATTACATTCTTATCTTATTGAGACAGATGCCTTTGCGTTTCATGATGCAACGTTTCTGTATGAGTTATTAGTACAATCACTACTAACAGGAGTTTGCTATTCTTGTGGTTCAAACAGCCATCTACTTAGACTAGAGAAAATTTAGCGGACAGCCGTTTTATAGTAATGACAGGTAAAGTCAGAATATGCCTCTCCTTGTTTACACAAATATCAGTAAATCAAGGGAGTTTTGGTATAAGAAAATACTTTATAAAGGTCTTTTGAGAAATAGTTTTCTACTTTGTAAACTTCTTGTGATATCTCATGATGCTGTAAACTCTACTGCTAAGTGTGTTTATCAAGATAAAAGTTAGGTAGAAACTGAAACTTTCTACACAAGCCATCTGTCATTTATCTCTAGCTCCAATAAAGAGCAGTAGAATTTAAGCAAAATTCTCAACCCACAGAGCTACTAGAACTACCAGGAATTAAGCATCTCCACACATTGCTCTCCTTTTGTTTGGGGGAGTGCTCTTTATTTTCAGCGATTGAGTTACTACAATCTCACATTGTTGCAGCTTTGTGTTAGTTTTGTACAAACAAGTGAAAGTAGTGTTTAAACTGGTTCTTAACAAGAGAAAGTACAAATTTGTGGCAACAATATGGAGTTATTTTGCTAGTTACCCATAGCATGATTTTTCTACTATTTAGCCACGAGTACCTATATTCATATCCTTGCCATTCTTTTAGTTGAAAATGTTGATTTATGAATATGACGACACTTCCTATTGGTAGATACAGATTTTTTCAGGCATTACAGCCACTATCTCTACTAGGAAAAATGACTAGTAAACCTCTTACTGGTTGTTGGCAAGTTTTTAGCCCGTCAGCTTCTTGGTTAATCTATCTAGACGAAGGGAAACTGGTTTATGCTTGCTATGCAGAGAAAATGTTGGATTTACTTTACAGACATTTACAGTGTTTAAGTGAGCAAATTCCTACTCTCCATAGTGGAATTGATGAACAGTTGCAGGCAATATTTGAAACTGGACTTGATAATCAAGCAGTACCAAACCCAGATTATTTAGCTATTTGCTGGTTAGTTAATCAAAAGTATATGAGTCCTGCTCAAGCAGGAATGTTGATAGAGCAATTGGCGATAGAAGTTCTTGAGCCATTTCTGAAAATAAAAGAGGGAAGTTATGAATTTACCTCAGAGAGTTTCTTAGATGATATGCCAAAGTTCTGTCATCTAGATTTATGCTTAATAGTTCAAAAGTGTCAAAATCGGTCACAAAATCAGGAAAATACTAAATCACGAGGTATACAACAACGATTTCACTTTTTTTCGTCAAAAGTCCGACAGTCACAACCAAAAACTGAGCAACAATTTACTAATCATAACAATGAACAAATAGCAGAAGTTAAGAATAACAATGGGAAATGTCAGCAGAATTCCCAGAAATCATCTGAAAAAAAACTTTATAAAATTATTTGTATTGATGATAGTTCTGTCATCATCAATTCCATCACACATTTTTTAGATGACAAAATGTTTTCTGTGATTGGAGTTAATGATTCCTTAAAAGCTTTAACGCAAATTATCCGCATAAAACCTGACCTCATTTTACTCGATATTGAGATGCCAAACTTAGATGGTTATGAACTGTGTTCCTTGTTACGAAAGCATTCACACTTTCAGAACACACCAGTGATTATGGTTACGGGTAGATCAGGATTGATAGACAGAGCAAAAGCAAAGATAGTTAGAGCTACAGGCTATCTAACCAAGCCTTTTACACAAGTAGATTTGCTAAAAGTCATTTTTCAATATATTGAGTAGTCTAGAAGTGATGTAAAACGAGCGCTAAACTTACAGCAGAATAGAGGCGTCAGTCGTCAGGAGTCAGATCGCGTAGCGTCTCCCTTTGGGAGAAGTAAAAAGGGCTTAGAGTCTGCCTTTTAGACCTCAGTACTGTACTTCATTTACTTGCAATGTGCTGTATCTACTGTAGTTGACTTTGCATCTAAAAAGTTTAATATTACTCAGGTTAGTAGACTAGTTATCAATTTAAAAAAAATTAAATTGTAAATAACGAGTCATTATAATCGTTTGCGGTTAAATGCAGTTAGTTCTGATCTAACTTTCAACTCTTATTCTATAGCAAGACTATGCATGCACAAGCTTTTATAGGGAAAGGAGTCTATAGAGTTAAGTTTAACACTTATACCTCATTATTCTATAGAGAATCATTCTATTTTAGAGACATTAGTTACCAAGTGTGAAAGTAATACCCATTTGAAAAATGATTGTGACAGATGGAGCACTAGAAGCGATTACCAATAACTCTTTCTGGAGCGAGACGCACTCGCGTTCACAATCCCAAATTTAAAATCTAAAAATCTAAAATCAAAAATAGTATAACTCATGCTAAGCAGGTGGTGGAAATATTCTTATAATAAAAACAAAACTTGACAATTACTTTTATAGGAATGCTCATAATGAGCAGTTTTTGTTATTATATCAGCTTCAAAATATATCAAGTTCATCAAAAGTCTCATCAAAAGTTAAGTATCAATTCTTTACAGTTATAAGAATCACGCAATTAACTGTTTGTGAAAGATAAAGCAGAGTATTGATGTCTATGTAACTAAAAAAATTATCGATCAACAGTACTATATGCAATTGAATTGTATGCAATACAATAGAAAAGAATTCAGAACTTAGAACGCAGCCTATTGACGAACAAACACTATGTTACGAGACAAAGAACTAGAAACTCAGTTGCAGTTTCTAGAGGAAACCACTCACTCTCTCAATACTCTAGAAACTGTATTATTGGAAGTCAAATTTAATCGTCAAATTGCTCCACCAAAAATCGATGCTGGAGTGAGAGCTGCTCACTCTATCAAAGATAGTGCAGGTATGATGGGATATCGAACTTTAAGTGCTTTAGCTCACCGCTTAGAAGATTCTTTTAAAGTTTTGATAACTCAGAAAGATTCTTTAGAACTTGACGCTGATTTGCAAAGTTTACTTTTAGCTGGAGTAGATTGGCTGCGTCAGATAGTGAAACTACATTCAGAAGGTTATACTATTGATGAACAATGGTTAGCAACTTTTTGTTATCCAGTTTTCGAAGAGTTACAAGAGCGTTTAGGCTCTTTGATTTCTGAGGATACTATAACCCTTCTATCCCCAGAGAATGGGTTACAAGACATTATTTCTTTACTGTTTAAAACAGAAGTAGAAGACTGTCTACAACGCCTAGAATCATTGATTTTGAAGAGTGAACAGTCTGTTTTGCAGGATGAAGTTACTCTCATGGCAATAGAGTTGGGTGGCTTAGGAGAAATGCTCCAGCTACAAGCTTTTACTGAGCTTTGTAAGTCAATAACCAAACAATTAAAAGCAGCAGAAGAAGTTGAAGAAATTGCTCAGTTAGCTTTGCAAGCATGGCGACGAGCACAAGCCTTGATACTCACAAATCAAATCAATAGTTTACCAACAGAGATTAGCCGCAAGTTAGCAGATTCTCTCAATAGCTGAAATTCCCTAGGAAGCACAGGACTACTGGACGGATTCACCGCAAGTAGTGTGTCCTCCGTAATGTGCTACCTTGCCTTGGCACGATATATCAAACCGGACGACAACCACATAACATTGCGTGCATCTTAACCACTGAACCAATCACAACAATTGCTGGCGCTTCAAACCCAGTTACCTCAACTTGCTCTACAATTGTTGATAGCTTACCAATCAATTCTTCTTGATCTGATCGCGTACCCCAACGTACCAGAGCAATAGGCGTTTCTGAACTCAACCCAGCTTCAGTTAACTGTTGGACAATGTGAGACAGATTGTGAATACCCATATATATTACTATCGTTTCTGAACCGTGGGCGATCGCATTCCAATTCACTGCGGGGCGATACTTACCTGCTGCCTCATGTCCAGTCACAAAAGTGACAGAGGAACTATATAACCGATGCGTCAAAGGTATACCGGCGTAAGCTGGAGCAGCAATTCCCGATGTCACACCAGGCACAACTTCCACAGGAATTCCAGCTTGTACCAATTCTTCCATCTCCTCACCGCCGCGACCAAATATAAACGGATCGCCCCCCTTGAGTCGCACAACAATGGCATTATCCTGCGCTTTCGCAATGAGCAAGTGCGTTGTTTCCTCCTGGATAATTGAATGACGCCCCCGCCGCTTACCAGCGTCAATCTTTTCAGCTTCAGAATTAATCATCGCCAAAATTGCCGGACTGACTAAGGCATCATAGATGACCACATCCGCACACTCTAACAACCCCTTCCCCTTGAGAGTCATCAACCCCGGATCCCCTGGTCCCGCGCCTACTAGGTAGACCTTACCCAAACACTTCTTCTCCTCTTCCTTCTCCTGACGGAGACGCTGCGCGTTCGCCCAAGGGGCGACGCCAAGGGCGAACGCGTCCTTCTCTTCTCTACGAGAGGCTGCGCCAACGAGACGGCTTCCGCCGAATGTGTCTTCGCGGTTCATTTTTCCAACAAATCCCAAATCAATTCTACTAATTCTGCATTTGCTCCCAAAGGCTCGGTAAGTTGAAAGTTCACCTGAGGAAACTGTAATTTTAACTCTTCTTGCCTTTGAGCAACAGCATCCGTCATTCCACCTGGAAATAGAAAGTATGGTATTGTCAGTAAATTCCTATAGCCAGCAGCCATCAATTCTTGCACCCGTACTTCTAGGCTTGGAGATAAGCCTAAGTATGCAGCTACTGCTCCTATCGTCGCTGCTATTGCTTCCACTGAAGCGTTAGCTTCAGGGCGACGACTACCATGAGCTAAAAGAATTTTTGCTTCTGCTTTTGTCGCAATCAATTGCTTCGCTAGCAAGCGCCCTAAAAGGGGATGACAGCCCAAGTATGGTTGTAGGAATATCTTAATATCCTGACTGAGAGCTTGCCTTGCCAGTGCGACTTCTGCGGGAATATCTTCCATCACATGAACTCCGCTCAGCAGGAATAGCGGTAGGATTTTGAGACTATGACATCCAGAATCTAAAGCAGTCTTACCAAATTTTATTATTTGCTCATGCAGGGGTTCGGGATTTAGTTCCAAGTACGCTGTATCGACCAAGGTTTCACATTTCGATTGAGAAATTATACCCCCAGTTGCAATAGCATGTAAATCGCTTTGTATTTTACGACATAACAACCCTGCCAGATGTTGCATAGCAATTTCCGGACGCGGATCGCAACTTCCGTGAGATACCAGCAGATATGCAGATACCATTGGCAAGGACTTCATTCAAATGTTTCATTAAATATAACGTATACTCTGAAGAAACACAGGGAACGCTTAACAGGGTAGAACAGAAGGAGGTGTTTCTTTCATTCGTAGCGGGTGGTGTGCCTAAGAGTGCCTCTGCTTTCAAGCATCTACTTTCATCCACTGTGACGGCGATCTCGCCATGACCGACTGAGTTGTAAATGCAATTCACATTCGTACTGATGGGCGATAACTTGACTTTCAAGACAGTCGCTACAAATTAAAATTTTCAGTCATTCGTGCTCCAACATCTGGTTTGCAGGGAATTCGCTTTCATCAGCAAGAAAAAATTGATATGAAAATTACCAAAAAAATGCGGAAACAAAGTTCATGAGTATGAATATTATCCATAGAATAATACCGAGCAACTAATGGCTGTTGATCTTCTAGATTCACACTGCCATAAGAGCGAAAATCACTTCCATGAATGAGTTAATTTTTTAGCAATCTAGATACGGTTGAAATATATGACAAATAGTTTTATAAATTGATTTGTATGAAAGAATTAACAAATCAAGCACAGCCTGCATCGCAGCCTAAAATACAACCATTCGCACAACCTGAATCACAACCTATAATGATGCAATCAGCCTCCAGTTCAGGTCTACCTACTCTACGGTTTGGTAACACAGGTAATTCTGTAAGAGCCCTACAGCGACTTTTAGTATCTAATGGCTACTTTGTTCAAATTGATGGAGTTTTTGGTGCGCTCACAGAGACTGCTGTAAGAGCTTTCCAAAGTTCGCACGGTTTAGTGGCGGACGGAGTCGTTGGTCCAAGAACTTGGAGCGCGTTGTCAAACTAGTCAAGAATCAGTTAGCATGCTATTGATTGTGAATTATGAAGCTGTAGATAACTCATAATTCAATCATAATTAACCCTTCATGATTTCTTTAAGGAAACTTTTGGATTTCATGAATGTTTTGTATTTCACGCATTTTATACATACCCTCAGAAAGAACAGGCACTGGTGAATCATATTTTGCTGGTTCTTTGAGAAGAATTTATGAGATTTTTTTATTTTTAAGTCCTGTCTATTCCGGAATAGCAGCAGTTTTTCCTGTCAAAGGAAACATGGGTGTTAGTAAAATGAAATACAATGACAGATATTGCCCTGCTGATGACGGGCGTGTTAACAACAGGACAACTATCTCCGACCATTGCGCCGGAACTTCTGCTAGTTCACAAAGACAATGACGACGATAAGTTAACACAAAGGCAGCAACCTCAGATAGTGTCAACTGCTCAAATTACACCACCTGAATTTATGCAGCCTGATACGGCTGCCCGAACTGCTACTGCAGTTATAAATATAGAAAATAAAAGTATACTGAATCCAACAGAAATAAATATTCTCTATGAAATCTCCTCTAATGTAACTAGAGCTAAGAATTTCCAGGTTGTAGAAAAGGACACAACAGAGAGTGTCATTACAAACACTCAGTGCTTTCATCTATGTGCAGAGCCAGAAATGCTTTTGTCTTTTGATACTATCCCAAAGTTGGTAGCAGAGTGGGGAAACACTGTTCAAAGTTTTCAAAAGAGTCCGCTCAAAGAAAGTAAGAAGATTATGCTTGCTTCTACTTATTTTATAGGGTTCCAAATAGCTTCCGATAGTTTACCTACAGGGGATCCTCACCAAAGAAAGCAGAGATCTACTGGTAAAGGTAGTTATCAGACGGTTCCTCAAATAAATGCTGACCAGTCTTTGCCAACTTTGCGTTTTGGTAGCTCGGGTGTTGCTGTAAGAGTTCTGCAACAGTTGTTATTATCTAATGGCTATACTATTCGAGTTGATGGAGTTTTTGGTGCCTTAACAGAGGCTGCTGTCAAAGCCTTCCAAAACAAACGGAATTTAGCAGTAGATGGCATAGTTGGTCAAAGAAGTTGGTATGAATTGACAAAACAATGACCAAGAAGGAACTCACCAACTCACCAATTCACCAAGAAATTCTGTACGAGTGAGTGATGAGTAAAAGGTTACAGAGCAAGCGAATTCAAACGCGAGAGATATTCTGTATTCTGCGTTATTCTTAATAATTTCTAATTCGTAATTGAGTTAAGAATTACGAACTACAAATTATCAATCACGACTTAACGATACTTATGCTGCTCCAATAGCTGTTGTGCTCTTGGCTTGTAAATCAAATAGAAAAAAGCCTCAATATAGCGCAGCAAATCTTCCCGATTCTCTTTTGAGATAAAGTTCCAGAAGCCATAAATCCGTGCTAGAGATAGTAGTTTGGAAGTGTGAATTTTCCATGTATAGGTGCTATAAACCCGATCTACACCTCGTTTAGAAATTTCATTCCAATAGTTGGGATTTTGTCCGCACTTGTGAACAAAGTCAAGAATTTTTTCGGCTGTTTCTTCTAAATTGGTTGGGTTGATGTAAAAGCCATTGACCTTATCTTGAATGATTTCTAAAGGACCACCAAATTGCGTAGCAAAAGTTGGTAATCCCGAAATCATCGCTTCTAAAATTGTCAAACCAAATGCTTCAAACAAAGCAGGTTGCACAAAGATTCCCTGGCGCTCAGCAATGACCCGATAAACTTCGCCAGAGTCAGACTTGGTTAAACGCACACCCAACCAGCGAATTTTACCGTGGAGATTGTACTCCTCTATAGTTCGGTAAAGTTTGACAATCTCATCGCGTTCTTCGTTGTCGCCTGATTCTTCTACACGCAACTTACCTGCTACCAAAATGAGGTTGCATCGGTCTTGCAATTCTTGACTCCGACCAAAGCATTCGGCTAAACCAGTGAGGTTCTTAATGCGGTCAAGACGCGCCATTGAAAAAAGTGGTCGCTTGCTTGGATCATCAAGGATACCAAAAACTTGGGAGTCATCTTCCAGAGTGAAGAGCATTTCTTCTATTCTGGCGCGATCGCTCTCAACTCTGTCTTCAGTACGCGTATAGGGGAAATAAGTATTCTCGTTCACTCCAGGGGGTACCACGTTAAACTTGGGGCTAAACAGTTCAATCCCATTGACGACGTGATACAGTTCCGGCATGGTAAAGCATTTGAGTGACTCGTACTGTCCTACACTATCCGGCGTGCCCACAATTTCTTGGTAGGTGCTGCTGATGATAAAGTTGGCAGCATTCATCGCCAATAAGTCAGCAGTGAATTGTAACGAAAAATGATATTTCTCCTCCAAATCTTGCCAATAGAGGTTACTGAACAAGTATTTGGACTTTTCTATCGCATGGGCAATGTTACACTGCGTTACACCCAGTTTGCGTGCTAGCAAAAACGCTACCAAATTCCCATCAGTATAGTTACCAACAATTAAATCTGGTCTACCATGAAACTCTGCCAGCAGTTCTTTTTCAGCATCGATCGCAAAGGTTTCCAGATAGGGCCAAAATTCAAACCGCGAAATCCAGTTTTGTGTCATGTTGGGATTAAATTCCCGCAAAGGCACTCGCAAAATCCAGGCATTCTCAGTATCGTAGACTTTTTCTAGGCGCTGGTTACAAAGGGTACCATCACTATTGGGGATGAGGCGGGTGAGAATAATGACCTTCGGCTGGACATTCAATCCTTCTAGACCAGCCAGCATAGCATCTTCTTGCAGTTGCTTTTCCAGATTTTTCGCTTGGTCGAGGACGTAAACCACTTGACCCCCAGTATCGGGACGCCCCAAAACTCCCTCTTGTCCAAACCAACCGTGAGCAGAAACCAAGACGATTCTAAAAATCATCGGGATGCGAGAGATGAAGGCTTCCAACGTCTGAGGATCAGGAGAGTCAATCAATTCATCCAGAATACTCAAAGTTTCCTGAACTCGCTGAGCAGTGTGTCCCCAACCTGGTTCAAAGCCCATCACTTGTAAGTCAAATCGGAATTCTTCATAGGGTTGCTCACTGGGACGAGAACTCACGAAAGTGATGGCTTTTTTGACTTGATCAGAGAGTTGCTGCTGCGACTGAATACGTTGATTGATCAACAACTGAACACCGTTATACTGGTGTAAGCGCAAGAAGTTAAACAAGGTTTCTAGCCATTGCTTGGGGTCAGCAAACAGCTTACTGGATAGATAACGGTTGAGAAACTGCACTCCCTTGCCAATATTTTTTGGGTCACGAATGACAGGGGTGTAGTCATAAAATGGACCAAAATCCAATTCCAAGAGGTCGCCTTCGCTAGGGTTATATCGGTTCACCAAGCGATCGCGCAAATCCAAGAGTTCCTGAACCGTCATCGGCTCTATACTCAAGTCAGCTGTCAGTCGGTAAACTTCTTGACTAGCAATCTTTGGTCGTATAATAAAGCAGAGGCTTGATTCCTCTTGAATAATTTCTTGAGTGTAGTAGATGAGTTTTCCTAAGTGAGAAGCAGCGTAAAACTGCTCAGGCTTTTCGTACTTAGAGCAATATTCACCATATAAGTTGAGTATTTCGTTCCGCAGCAAGTACTTTTTTTCTAGCTGACGTAACTCACTTATCAAGGAACGTAAATCACTTTTTTCTTCACTATCCAGGACAGCTTGAAGTAATTCAGACATGGCAACTCATGAGATAATTGTAAACTTTGGATTCAGCGCTTGACTGAGCAATAGCTAATAGCCAACTGCCCATCGCTAATAGTAAAAACAACTACTAGCAATTAGCAATTAGCAATTATTACTATCCTTAAAACCTCACATTCCACACCCTCAACTGTTGCCATCGGTTTTTACTGTTTTTTAGAAGGCGAAAAAGCTATCTAATATACTCAGTCTCCTTCAATTAACTGAGTAAAAAGAAGTAAAAAGCATAATTAATTGCTGAAAAATTATAAAAATCCCAGTAATTATGCTACGTGACAGTCTTAGGTACGGAATATGGGTTAAACCCCTCTACCCTTTTACGCTTATCTTATCTATAAGTATTTTGCACTCTCACTAAAGACGTACTCTTTTTTATTTTTACTCTTTTTTTATTTTTGTTGAGAATAAGATTGCAAACATCAAGTTATTATAAAGTCCTTGTTAGTATAGATACCTAAAGAGCTTCTCAGAAAACCGCTCTCATTCAAAGAATAGACTCTTACGGCTACTGTTAAAGTCAAAGGAAGGAGAGTAGGAAAGAGAGAAGGAGGAATATTTTCCCACACTCCTGTTCTTCCCCATAAACAGAATTTAGGGGGTAGCAATCAGACGTCCTTTTATCTCATTCAGTTTTATTGTGTAATTACTGAAACAAAAATTTATTTTTTTATTTTTTAGTTAGCTACGAAGATAAACTTAATTGAATTAAAATAAAGTATTTTATTATAACAGGAAAAATATTTCTTCAAATATTTATAATTTCAGTATAGTCTATTAAAACAAGGTCGATTCATATGACTGGACATTCACAACATGCAACAGTACAAGACCACAGTGTAGGCAACATCATTATTGTCTCTTTCTTTGCCTTATGTGGGTTAACTTTCATTTTTCTACTTGGCATTTTCTAGTAGTAGATGATTTTTAATATGAAACTCGTTCGCGCAGCGTGTCGCAGACAAGCCCCCACCATACCACTTACGGTTGGTGGTGGGTACTTCACAATCCTTGCTTATTCAATCCCCCAACTCAAGTTTGGGGGATTTCGCTATAAAGACTCTGGAGCGCGAATTCAACGTAGGATAGGCGCTGCCCACCCTACAATAATTTGAGGTTTTCAGCGATTTGCCAATAAAATCAGATAACTGAACTAACAGCCAGCTTGACACTGTGATTTTTATTTTTATGGCTACAGGGCGAACGATGGGAGTTGAACCCACCAATGGAGGAACCACAATCCTCTGCCTTAACCGCTTGGCTACGCTCGCCATTGCATTTCGCATTATAACATCATTTGCTCAATAGATCCAGTGCTTTTGTAAAAGGAACGGACTCAGTTAATCTGGAGTCTAATATCTACGGTAATAGCAGTTGAGACAAATGAAAGCTTTTACTATAATGACATGCTTGGGAGTAGTAGGAGTAGCAGTCTTGGGTGTGGCAATGGCAAACACAAATCCCAGTCAGACTAAATACGAAGAGTATGCAGTACAAAGGCTGACCGAGTACTTGAAAAGCAATGTTTGCAAAAAAAGTCCAAATTTATTAGACAATTTAATACAGTTAAATTGCGATAAACTACTAGAGGCAGCAAATCCACATATGCGGCAAGTTATCTCCATTAGTACTGAAAAACAAGATTTCATCATTTTCAGTATTTACCGTACAGATTTAAAACTTAATAATTGGGTACCATCTTATAAATTTGAAACAGTAGGAGCGTTTGACAATTTCTACACATACAACGCCCAACAGCAATAGCTTGCCCAGATAATAACAACTTTGGATAGAGCGACTTAGATAGCAAGTCTTTCCCAGGATGCAGGTTCCAGCAAGCTGCTACCCTTAACATCTTTTAGTGAGAGGAGAAAATTTCCAGCTTTCAAGAGTCTGATTCACGAAACTTACTCTTAAAGAATTGGAACAAATTAGTGAAAAAAGGGAGTAGACTTGTGTTTTTTCACAAGAAAGAAACAATTCAACCTGTTAACATTGCTGAGCCAAATCCACGTTTTGCTCAACTGCTTCTAGAGCAGTTTGGTGGTGCAACAGGTGAATTAACAGCAGCTTTGCAATACTGGACACAGTCCTTCCACTGCGAAAATCCTGGAATTCGGGATATGTTGCAAGATATTGCTCTGGAAGAGTTTAGCCATTTGGAGATGGTTGGTAGACTCATTGAAGGTCATACCAAAAATGTTGACCAAACCGAAGCTTACAAAAGTACCTTGTTTGCTGTGCGGGGTGTGGGACCGCATTTACTAGATAGTCAAGGTCAAGCTTGGTCAGCAGCCTATATCAATGAAGGTGGAGATGTTGTGCGCGATTTGCGTGCTGATATTGCTGCTGAAGCTGGCGCACGTCAAACTTATGAAGAATTGGTTAAGCTAGCTCCTGATGATGAAACCAAACAGGTACTTGTCCATCTTCTGACGCGGGAAGTTTCCCATACTCAAATGTTCATGAAGGCGTTGGATTCTTTGGGTAAGTTAACTGAGCCATTCTTCGGTAATATTCAACCTGATAGCACTGTGGATATTTACTACAACTTGTCTACTAACGGTAAGGACGAACGCGGTCCTTGGAACTCTGAACCAACTTTCCGTTATATTGCTGATCCGTTGCACCAAAAGTAAATTGAGAAACAAGCCGTCATCTGGCAAGATTCTTTATTGATCGCTACAACAGCCAGGAACTTTAAGTTTCTGGCTAATAGCCATTAAAGCATCTTAACAAGCTAGTAGAGTGTGTCAATTTTGTTTTGAGAGACTTCACCAAACCCGGTTTCTTGAAGAAACCGGGTTTGGTGAAAAGTGTACTATCCATTAAATCAAAGTTGACAGAGACCACTACGTTGGATTCGTCAACAGTTCCGAACCATACAATAAAGGCACTGTGATGCTAAATCTGCCTGTAGAATTTGCGACAGTGAGGGCATTTTGGCGAAGGTATTGCAAATGAGAACCGCTATACTCCCGCAAGGAGTTCTGGAAAATGGTGAGCATTTGGTGAGTGCATTGACTGAATTCCTAAATCAGCCCGATTCACAAGGTCTGCATAGGTTGGAATGACGTGACCTACTCTATCTAGAACAGAGTGATTGAAGTTGAACCCATTCAGGTTAAATGCCATTGTGCTCACACCAACAGCTGTAAACCAAATGCCTATCGTCGGTAGCAGCATCAACCAAAGATGAACAGAACGTTTGGTGCGAAGCGCCAGACTGGGAATAGTCAAACGTCCGAAAAAGCTAGTATGTCCAGCAAAAAGGTTGTAGGTTTCTGCCTCTTGCCCAAATCTATAACCTGCGTTAGCAGATTCAATTTCGCTAGTCTCACGTACCAAACTTGATGTCACCAGAGAACCGTGCAATGCACTAAGTACAGAACCACCAAACACACCTGCAACACCCAGCATGTGAAATGGATGCATTAGGATGTTGTGTTCTGCTTGGAAAGCGAACATAAAGTGGAATGTACCACTGATGCCCAGAGGCATTCCCTCAGAAAAGCTGCCTTGACCTATAGGATATACGAGAAAGACGGCAGTGGCAGCAGCAGCTGGAGCAGAAAAAGCAACAGGAATCCAGGGACGCATTCCCAGTCGGTAACTCAGTTCCCACATCCGCCCTAGATAGCACCAAACGCTTATTAGGAAATGCAGTACGATCAGTTGGTAAGGACCGCCATTATAAAGCCATTCATCAATATTTCCCGCTTCCCACACCGGATAAAAATGTAGTCCGACTGCAGCAGAGGTCGGCACTACAGCAGCAGTGACGATATTGTTACCGCTCAGGATTGAGCCGGCGATCGGTTCTCGAATACCGTCCATATCGACTGACGGCGCAACGATGAAGGCAAGGATAAAACAGATCATAGCGACCAGGAGAGTAGGAATCATCAGCACTCCAAACCAACCCACATAAATGCGATTGTCGGTGCTGGTAATCCAGTTGCAAAAGCGCTCCCAGTATTTAAAAATCTGAAGTTCTTGAATCTGTTGAGTGAAGTCGTTCATCAGTAAGATTTCTCTATTTTTCAGAATCTTTTCATATTATTCTCATTTTTTTATCATTTTTATCTCATATTGTTACATTTGTTCATTAGCCTTTGGCGGCTCCCTTTGGGAGCATCGCTCTCATGCGACAACTGCGCCAAAGAGATTGCGTTGGATCAAACATCAATCCGCGAAATGATTGAAGAAGGGCGAAGATTTTAATGCAGTTTGTTTTAGCTGAAGCAGCAGAAGCCCCGCACTCTACGCGCTTCGGGTGAGTGACGGGATGAATGCGAGTGAGTTGAGGAGTGCAGGTTGACCAATGCGAAACGCAGTGAGCAAGAGAAACCTGCAACGACGAAACGAACAAATCTCTTGACGCATTGTCCCCTTCTCCTCCGGAGACGCTAACGCGAACAAAAACAGCCAGAGAAAGTGTTTTTGTTGATCTGTCGGCGGAGTCGTCGCATTGTCCCCGCCAGAGTCAGCCATGCCGAGGGACTAAGCGACAAAAAACTGGCAGCCTTTGTTTTGTTGATCTGTCGGTGTATACGGGTACTCGTTCTATTAAGGCTGCCAGTTTTTCTAGCAGGATGCGACACCTTGTTTGATTGATCTGTCGGCGTAGTTGTCGCATTGTCCCCTAGAAAATGGAGCAGGCTTTGTTTTGGTTGATTCGTCGTCGTAGTAGGGTACTCGTTGTAGTAAGCGAGAAGTTTGAGCGGAGGTTTCCTCCGATCAAAGCTTCGGTGCTGCTCCATTTTCTTCTCCTGTCGGAGAGGCTACGCCAACGTGTAAGACCCCCGTGAATACTCGTAGTAATGCGCTCGTGCTGATTCTGGTACGTGTAAGACCCCCGTGGGTACTCGTAGTCGTGCGCTCGTGTTGTTTTTGATACGTGTAAGACCCCGTGACAACGAAGCGAGTTTTCTGGAATTAGGAAATTTCTGCCAGTGCTTGTTATCATGGTTATAGAAGCGTGATAAAGGTCGAATCATGTTGAAGGCAGTTAAGGTCAGAATTTATCCAACTAATGAGCAGCAAATCCATCTAGCACAGGCTTTTGGGTGTGTGCGCTGGGTGTGGAATCAGTCTTTACAAGTCATGTCATCGACTTACAAAGAGACGGGTAAAGGCGTGTCTGCCCTCAGCATGAAGAAGCAAATCCCGGTCTGGAAGGTTGAGCATGAATGGCTCAAAGAGTGCTATTCCCAATGCTTGCAGCAATCTGTACTGAATCTGTCTCAGGCGTTTATCAACTTCTTTGATGGTCGCGCTCAATATCCTACATTCAAAAATCGGCATGGTCGGCAGTCTATTCAATATCCTCAGAACGTCAAAATTCTGACTGATTCTGCAATCAAATTCCCTGGCAATCTGGGAACCGTGAAAGCAAAGATTCATCAGGATTGTGTTGGGAAACTGAAGACTGTAACCGTGTCGAGAATGCTTGATGGTCGCTACTATGCGTCGCTACTCATAGATGACGAGATTGATAAACCTGAATCTAGTGTTGAGGGTAAAGCTATTGGTGTTGATTTGGGATTGATTGACTTTGCTGTGACTTCTGATGGCTCCAAGTTCAATAACCCGAAGCATCTCAAAAAGCACTCTGGCAACCTGAAACGGAAGCAGCGTAAGCTATCCCGCAAAAAAAATAAGACTACAAACAAACGGCGCAAAGCGAAAATGGCACTCGCAAAAGTGCATAGCAAGATTTCACGAGTAAGAGTTGACTTCCTACACAAACTATCCCGCAAGATAGTGAACGAGAACCAAGTGATTGTGTTGGAAGATCTAGCAGTAAAAAACATGGTCAAAAATCACAACCTAGCCAAGTCAATCTCTGATGCAGGCTGGGGGATGTTTCAAACCATGCTGAAGTACAAGGCGGAGCAAGACGGTAAAATCTATCTCGAAATTGGACGATTTTTCCCGTCCTCGCATCTGTGTAATGTCACACTGCTACCAATCCCAAAAATGGATCTTTCAGTACGCGCTTTTCTCTGTCCTCACTGCCAGAAACCTCACGACAGAGACGTAAACGCGGCAATAAATATCAGAGATGAAGGCTTGCGGATATTGGCGTTGGGAACCAGCGCTACTGCCCTTGGAGGCAATGTAAGACCAAAACCGTTTGGGCGTAAGTCTACAACGGTCGAGGCTGTTGCTGATGAATTGGGAAGCCAGCACCGTACCGCCTAAGCGGTCGGTGTCTGGTAGTTCACATTGTTCGGTGGCGATAAACTGTATGCGATCGCGCACAGCAATCACCCTCAAGCGATACTCCCAAAGGGAGCCGTCAAAGACGAACGCGCTCCTGGGGTTTGAGATTAAGCTACTCTATTAGTAGGAACAAATTTTACTACTAATTGATAGGAATATGAATGTCGAAAAACTATCCATTTCCTTGCCACCGTCTTTAGTTGAGTTTATCGAAAATTACAAACTGAATAAAGGATGTAAGTCTCGTTCTCAAGTGATTGAAGAAGCATTAGAATTGCTGCGAAACCGAGAACTAGAGGAAGCTTACCGACAAGCATCTGCTGAAGTTGACAGCGATTGGGATGTGACAGTAGCAGACGGTTTGACAGATGAAACGTGGTGATATTTATTACGCAGACCTTAATCCTGCGGTGGGTTCAGAAATGGATAAACGCCGTCCAGTGCTAATAGTAAGTAATGATGCAAATAATCGTGCTGCTACCACGGTGACGATTTTACCAATCACTTCCAATGTTACCCGTGTTTATCCGTTTGAGGTTTTGCTCAATCCAGAGAATAGTAGTCTAACAAAACCTTCTAAAGTACAGGCACAGCAAGTGCGAACAATTTCCAAGCAGCGAATTATTGGCGAAGTAGTAGGTAGTTTAAATGAAGAGATGATGGTATTAATTGATAGTGCGTTGAAATTGCATTTGAGATTGGGTTGAGTTTGAAGAATACACCAACTCAGAGTTAAGCGATCGCGTCCCTTGCGCGTGTCCGTTGGCGCAGGGCAATTCCCAATTTCCATTTGTATCAAAATTAAAGTGAAACAGTATTACGTCGAAATAGTAAAAACCTTCAAATGCTTATAGTTCGGCTTGTGTTCATCCACTACAACCTGTCTAATTTAAACTCACGAGCTATTAGGATAATGCCTGCGACAATGAGTAGCACTCCTATGGCGTGATGAAGAATTTCCGTGCTATTGTCACCAATCAGCTTTCTAAAGAACTTTCGACTAGCGTTATTCCAGTAAGCACTGGGCTTGTAGTAGGTCAATACAATGGTAAGGAATCCAGAAAAAATGCAAGCGGAACCACTGATGAGACGCATTTGAGAAATACCTAAATTCTGAAGAAAAGCACCGAGGCACTGGCAGGTATCAATTTATGAAAACTGACCCACCCTGATGATAAAAAGGAGTGGAGAAGTTGATTGGGCACATCCGCCCATCCACAGCCCGATGAGAACAACAGCTGTTGATAGCTAGCGATGCTGGATTGCTTTGCGAGTCTTTGCTTGCATCAAGTGTTACTTAATTTCATAATTTTTTATTATTTGCAGAGTACAATGTCCTCATATTTGTTTCATAGTTCTGGTTATACTTTTTTATATTTATTTAATATCTAAAGAACAGACGTCCCATCTGAAAACAGATAAGATTGGTGCCAAATCAGCATAAACTTTTTGGTGGTAAAGCTAACAAGAGAGGTTGCTGTGGCTAAATTCCTGTTCGTAACTGATTTAGACAATACCTTCGTAGGTAACGACAACGCACTCTTTGAACTGAGCGATCGCTTGCAGCAAACACGCCAAGAACACGGTACCAAGATTGTTTATGCGACAGGGCGATCGCCTATTCTTTACCAAAAACTCAAAGATGAGAAAAATCTTTTAGAACCCGATGCCCTGATTCTAGCTGTGGGAACAGAAATTTATCTTGACGGTAGTGACGCTCCTGATTCAGAATGGTCAGGAAAACTTTCTTCTGGTTGGAACCGTGAGGTTGTGGTATCAACGACGACTCGTTTTCCTGAGTTAGTTCCGCAACCTGACTCAGAACAGCGTCCCTATAAGTCGAGTTTTTTCCTTCAAGAGGAGGCAGCAGCAAGGGTTTTACCACAACTGGAGTTAGAGTTGCAAGAATCTAGTTTAGATGTAAAGTTAATCTACAGTAGCGGTATAGACCTTGACATTATACCTCGTCGAAGCGATAAAGGACAGGCAGTACAGTTTCTCCGCCAAAAGTGGAAATTTGTAGCAGAGCAAACGGTTGTTTGTGGCGATTCTGGTAATGATATTGCTTTATTCGCTGTTGAGGCAGGAAGAGGAATTATTGTTGGCAATGCTCGTCCGGAGCTACTTCAATGGCATAATGAACATCCTGCTCGTTCCCGTTACCTGGCAACAAATTTTTGTGCTGGTGGAATACTGGAAGGTTTAAAACATTTTGGTTTCTTAAAATGATTAGCTATCTTAAAGGAATCGTTGCTGGTATTCAAAACAATAGTGGTCATCGCTATACTCTGACTTTGGAGGTGAATAGTATAGGGTATGATTTGCAAATCCCTGCACGACTGGCACAGCAGTTGCCAGACTCTGGAAACGAAGTGCAAATTTTTACCCATTACCAAGTTCGAGAAGAAGTGCCATTGCTTTATGGCTTTGGTTCACCAGGGGAACGAGACGTGTTTCGCCTTTTGTTAGGTGTCAGTGGTGTTGGCGCAGCTTTAGCGATCGCGCTATTGGACACTTTGGAACTACCAGAATTAGTGCAGACGATTATCACAGGCAACATTCAATTACTCATTCAAGCTCCTGGTGTTGGTAAAAAAATCGCAGAACGCCTCTGTTTGGAATTGAAGAGCAAGTTAGTAGAATGGCGTAAGACAGCAGGCTTCTTCGTCGCTACAGGCGGTCCAGCACCAGGTATTCTTGAAGAAGTCCAAATGACCCTCCTGGCATTGGGTTACACTGCTAATGAGGTGAGTCATGCGTTGCATGTGGTGAGTGAAGATATTGGACTTCCTAAAGATGCTTATGTGGAGGAGTGGATAAAACAGGCGATCGCTCATCTCAGCACTGAATATAGTCATTGACACTCCTCGACCTAAAGGTACGAGGATTCTTGCTTCAAAGGGATTCCAATGAATTTACCCTCGGCAAGCATCTTGACCGTATGCCCTACGGCTGCAAGTCCGCGTATTGCGACTACCTGAGCGGCTGCAATATCTCTATCAGTCGTGTAACCGCAATTTGAACAAATATGAGTACGTTCTGAAAGTTCTTTCTTTCCTGTCTGGGTCCCACAGTTGGGGCAAATCTGACTTGTCTTGCGACTATCTACCTTTTGGAAATAGACATCACGTTTAAAACAAGTTTGCTCAAGAATGTTAAAAAACTGTCCAAAGCCCGCGTCTAAACAATGCTTGCCTAGCATTCCACGAGATAACCCAACAAGGTTCAAATCTTCGACAAACACCATTCCAGCATTGTTGCAAACTTGATGAGACAGTTTCCTGTGAAAATCTTTACGACTCAGGGCAACGTACTCATGTAGCTTTGCAACTTTTTTCTGTGCCTTGTGCCAATTGTTCGAGCCAATACGTTTTCTAGAAACACGCTGTTGCAGCAATTTAAGCTTGCGTTCGGCATCTACAAAAAACCTCGGACGTTTGACCAAAAGACCATTAGAAGTTGCGATAAAACTTGTTAATCCTACGTCTATTCCTATTGCTTCACCACGTGGCGCTGGTTGTTTTACGGACACATTCCATTGAACGGTTAGCATCACGTACCATCCAGAAACGCGCTTGACCACACGCGCTTGCTTAATTGTTCCACCATCAGGGATATCCCGCGATTGCCGCAACTTAACTGCACCAATAACAGGCAATTTGATAAACCCATTACTTAATGGGTTTTGTCCTAACTGGGAAAAAGAGAAAGACCGCATTCGTCCCGCTTTTTTAAAGCGTGGAAACCCATGATTTTGCTCCCACATATTTACAAAAGCTTTCTCAAGTCGTCTTAACGTTTGCTGCAAAGATTGAGCGTTGACACGTTTTAAATACTCGTTCTCTTTGCGTGCAACAGTAAGAGATTTACACTGACTTGCAAAAGTTGGGCGTGGTGCATCAGCAGGAATAATATAGCAACTATGGAGGCTACAAGCGTTAACCTGACAGCTACGAGATTTGTACCAATCTTTGCGTTCAACTAAAGCATGGTTGTAAACCCGTCTATGAGTTTCTAACCATTCTTCAAACGTTGCTATTTGGTTTTGAGTTGGTTTTAACTTAAATTCGTAAGTTAGATTAAACACTTGCATCACCTCCTGATTACATTATACATAGATTCTAATAATCGCCAGGAGACTTTTTAGAATAAAGTCGCCCTTTTAGGGCGAGGCTCTAACCCCAAAATTTCTGGTAGCCATAGATAGGGCACGCTCAGTAACAAAGACGTTTAAACTGAGCGATTCGCCTCACCACTTCTGCCAATTCCGGGCATTCGGATAGCTGGCACTGCTCCCAAAGTGTCAATTGACCAGGTGAGCATTTGTGCTTAACCTTATTCCGGTTTGAAGATTTCTTTTTTGGCGAGTCATTTTATAGCAGTTATGAATTGGGTACTTAGCGTTTAAGCTTTGATTTCACGTTGGTTTGACCTCACCCCTCAGTCTCCTCTCCTTGCTTTAGCACGTTTCAAGTGTCATCTCCCGGTTCGCCCATTTTTTTGCTTGAATGGATGCTTGGGTATGTTTGCATCGCTAAAAAATAATAGAGTTATAATCAGGCGATATTCTGTAGGAGTGTCTGTCGCCATTGCATAGCGTGACAAAAGAAACTCGCACATATAACCATGAATGTACAACTTGTTAACTCCCTCGTGGAAGTGGTACTAAACCTCTCCCCCGAAGAGCAAAAACTCTTTCAAGAAAAGCTTAGTAACAAGCATTTAACGTTACGAACCAGTAAACCTCAAACACCAGAAGAGAGATTATTACTTTGGCACGAATGGATAGATACAGCTCCAAAAAGCTATGCTAACCTCTCTGATGAAGCTCTGCGGCGAGAAAATATCTACAATGATGAGGTTTTTGCCCAAGGTGTCAATCCTTAATGCAACCTGTGGTAACCGCGTTTCAGGTCCAATCCTCCAGCACAAAATTGGGAATTTGAGAAAAATCCTTTTGGTTACGAGTAACCATCACCGCATTTGTTGAAAGAGCGATTGCAGCTATTCGCAAATCTTTCTGTAGTCTTTTTTTATTTAATTGCTGGTTTTCTTTAAGTAAACCCTCGTAGCAAGTGTAGGCAGCAATATCAAAGTTAAGTATTTTCACTCCTTTAAAATATTCTTGAGTCGTCCACAGTTTAGTATAAAGGTTTACTAAGTTCGCAGATTCAGCCCGGTCATTAATTTTGACTACCCACCCGTTAAAAACTTCTTGAACTGTGATAATGGTGATAGCCAGATTGGGATAAACTTGAGCAACTTTAGATATAACAGCTTGCTTCCCTTGAAGTAAAAGCGAAACATGGTCTGTGTCGAGTATATAAAGACTCATCTTGCATTTCTCAATCTGGATCGAACCCTTAGCCTTTTAATCTTCATCTATTGCGTTACGTTCTGCTCTTAGATTATCAGCAATTTCAGCAAAATCTGCATCGTCTTGAAACACACCCGCAAATTTCATCCAAGGATTTTCTGCTTCGCTTTTGGCAAATTGAATTTCTACTGGAATAATTTCTATCTTCTCAAGACGAGTTGACAAAAGTTTTTTCAATTCTTGTACAGCTTGTTCTTGAGTAAGTGCTTCAACCTGAGTGTTGGGAAATTCCAGGACAGAAGCTATTACATTTCCTTCATTATTACGTTCCAGTAGGATATGTAACTTCAAGTATTCAGACTGAGGTTGCGTTACGGAGGAGAAATTGATAACCATATTTTTATTATTACCAAGCCTTTTCCCATAATGTATTCTTCTGCATCTAGCCCAGACGATTTACAATTGTCTGGTACAAAATATATTCTATGACACCTATATAGAAGAATTGAAAAAAGAGGGCTTGTTATGACAGGGCATAAACCATTTTCAGGACTTACCAAAGATTTTTCGTCGGAACGAAAAGCAAGAATGACCTCCTTAACCAATCAGCTACGTGAAGAAATGACCCTTCCAGAACTGCGTTAAGTCCTGAACTCTTAAGATGCACATTTTTAAATCCTTATGCAACAAGACTTTCAGTATGCGCACAGATCCCTACGCTTGGATAGAAGAATCTCTAGCGACGATTCACCGTGCTGACTGGTATCGCTCAGTACAAACAATCCACGGTCTTCCAGGAGCAACGGTCTTTTTGGAAGGACGAGAGGTTATCAATTTTGCCAGTAATGACTATCTGGGATTAGCTGGGGATCAGCGGCTGATTGCAGCAGCAACGATCGCTATCCAAGAATTGGGTACGGGTAGCACTGGTTCAAGATTGCTTAGTGGACATAGAGAAATACACAGAGATTTGGAAAGAGCGATTGAGCTTTTTTGATTAAGCTAAGTTTGTTGGGAATAAAACGACATCTTCGTAAAGCTCCGCGATCATTCCTTCAAAGCGAATACTATGTAATCGAAATGATTTATCTTCTGCTGTGTAAGATTGTAAAACCCACAACCCTTCATCATTACGACGGAAACACTCGACTCGCTGACGTTTGGTGTTAATTAAAACATACTCTTTGAGAGTTTCTAAAGTTTGGTAATCGGCGAATTTGTCTCCCCGATCAAAGGCTTCAGTAGAGTTAGATAAAACCTCTACAACTAAACAGGGGAATCTCTTATACGCAGGAGTTTCCTGATCTCGTTCGTCGCAAGTCACCATCACATCGGGATAGTAATATCGATTTAAAGATTCGATACGTGCTTTCATGTCGGCGATATAAACACGACAACCTGAACCGCGTACATGATTACGGAGAAGTACAGCAAGGTTGAGAGCAATGGTAACATGAGGGTCAAGCGCTCCAGCCATTGCGTAGATGTAGCCATCAATATATTCATGTTTGATGTCGCTGTGTTCCTCCATTTCGAGGTATTCGTCAGAGGTGAGGTAGATTTCAGGTGAAGTAACCATATTTAAGACTTTAAGGGTGAACTACCCAACCTTAGCTTCGCTTGTTCGGCTTTGCCGTTCCCGAAGGGTAGGTTGGGCTTCTGTACTCAAAGGCGAGTGCCTCAAACGAGACTTTCGCCCCATTTTTGGTCTTACCTCCCCTCCTACAGCAGAGACGGCTGAACCTTCCGCCCTTACGGGTGTCTCCTCCGGAGAGGCTGCGCCAACGCCAGTTGCTCTACTTGGGGAGACCCCGGCAACGCACTGGCTCTTAGGCAGTAGTGCATTGAGTGCTACTTGCGCAAGTCCTTTACCTGTTTGCTTGTAAACTTCAATACTCTTGTTTAGCGCATAGTTCCACCACCAACGGGCAGAACCAAATGTCTGAGCTAATTGTGTTTGCTGTTGTTTGGATGGGTATAAACGAACCTGTAAGGTTTTGTGTAGCACTCAAATCACCTCCTTGATTTCTCTATCTTACTAGGGTGGAGATGGACAGTGGACAACAAGGAAAAAACTAATATAAAGAGTAGAAATTTAACTTTCTCCATTTCTCCAACATGTTCACAAACCCCTACGCTTGGATAGAAGAATCCCTAACTACAATTCACCGTGCTGACTGGTATCGCTCAGTACAAACAATCCACGGTCTTCCAGGAGCGACGGTACTTTTGGAAGGACGAGAGGTGATCAATTTTGCCAGTAATGACTACTTGGGATTGGCAGGAGATGAGCGGCTGATTGCAGCAGCAAAGATGGCTATCCAAGAATTGGGTACAGGTAGCACTGGTTCGAGGTTACTCAGCGGACATAGGGAATTACACAGAGATTTAGAAAGGGCGATCGCATCACTCAAACAAACAGAAGATGCTGTTGTTTTTAGTTCCGGCTATCTAGCAAATCTAGGGACAATCACTGCCCTTGTAGGCAAGCGTGATTTTATTTTATCTGACCTGTACAATCATTCTAGTCTGAAAAATGGGGCAATCCTGAGTGGTGCAACCACTATTGAATATCCTCATTGTGACATTGAAGCATTAAGAATCAAACTCAGTCAACAAAGGCAAAACTATCGACGTTGCCTAATCATCACTGATAGCGTCTTCAGTATGGATGGTGATTTGTGTCCTTTGCCAGCACTGTTGGAGATAGCAGAAGAATTTAGCTGTATGCTGCTCATTGATGAAGCGCACGCTACTGGAGTACTAGGGAACACTGGCGCTGGATGCGTAGAACATTTCGGATGTACAGGAAGGCAGTTAATTCAAATTGGTACATTGAGTAAAGCTTTGGGTAGTCTGGGCGGGTATGTCGCTGGAAGTAAAACCTTAATAGACTTTTTGCGGAATCGCGCACCAACATGGATTTATACTACAGCGCTTTCCGGTGCTGATACAGCAGCGGCACTAACAGCTATAAAAATAGTACAGCAAGAACCACAACGCCGCGCCAAATTATGGCAGAATATAGCACAACTCAAGCAGGTCATGCAACAGCAACTACCCAAGCTAAAATTGCTACCCTCTGAATCACCCATCCTCTGCTTTCAATTACCAAGTGCAGCAGATGCGCTCACAGTAGGACAGCAGCTAAAACATGCTGGCATTTTTGCCCCTGCTATTCGTCCCCCCACCGTATCTACAAGTCGGATACGAATTTCTCTTATGGCAACTCATGAACCAACTCACATTAAGAAATTGGTAGAAGCTTTGAGTAGTATCTCAACTCAGTCCAATTAACCTTTGATTGCCTGAACTAAGAATAGCAAAATTGTAATTACTCCAATAACCAGAGACAATTTTAGCCAGTGTTTCATGAAGTTTACATTGAATATTTTTCCCATAGCTAGCATGAGTTTCTTCAATCAAACCTTGTGCTTAGCATCCCTATGGTTAAGGACTTTCACCACTGTGCGGAGATGTACATTAATAATGCAGAGATGCACATTAATCTTGTGACTCAGGTCACTGCATGACAGATCTAATTATTGATAAAAATATTCTAGCTTATACTTTTTAGTATAAACAACTACATAAGTACTAACGTTTTGATAACTAATTAATAAACTTTTATGTAAATATTAGAACAGTAATAAAGTTAGTAGTATTCTTTTCAAGAAGCTAGTTATAAAAGTAATAGGAACTGTACCCAAAACTGTATGAATTAACCATAGACTCTTTAGAAAAACTTAAAGTTTTCTTCATAAATAATCTTTGAGTTGACAAGAGGTTAACTCAAGTGTAAACAGTAAAAACACTTATAGTTATCAGGAACTAAGATGATTTTCTTTAAAAGCAAAATATTAAAAGCCTTGTCGTCACTAGTTTCAAGGTAAACAACAGGGAACTTACTCAGGATACCAGTTAATTTTTCTCTTTATGAAAAGATTAACAATTTCTATTGTTCTTATCAATCCAGCTTGTTTTATACACTCTTTTTAAAGATTCATGTGGATTTTATCTAAATCTGGAAACAATATCTGAATAATTGTATCTAGATACCAAGAAATAAATAAGGAATACCTTCGACAGAAGGTATTCCTAAATCACTTATAGATACCAGTAAATTCCCAGTAACTTACCAGTAACTTATAGGTAAAGGACATGAATATAGTTGCTCGCTTACTTAGTACATTCGCTATTTCTATATCTGCGGTTGCTGTTATGCCTTATTTCGCAATAGCGCAAGAAATGCCAACTGCTCCTCAACAGAAAACGACGCAGAAAATTTGCTCTTCTGATGCAGTTGAAGATTTATTGCCTCCGCCAGTCAGTCAGCAAAGTGGTTCTCCACTTTCTTATCTGGCGCAGCAAGGTTTTACACAGAACCCAGATGGTTCCTGGAACTGTTATATGAGTGATTCTAGGAAGCAAGGACGCTATTATACCCTCTTAAAAGTCCAACAAATCAATGGAAAGCTTGTAGCCAGTTCTTTTCTAGACGGCGGCATTCTCGTTGAAGGGCAAGACAACCGCAGCCTAGACTTATTCATGATGCTCATAGAGAAGCATACAAAGACAAATCAGGGAAACCGTGAAAGTATACGCAGATATCTAGAAGCCTTCTTTTCTTTTGTGAAGCAAGGTAAGGTGCAACTTTCTAATCGTGGTTACCTCTTCGATCAACCAAACGGCGGAGTTGTCATATACCACTCTGTCACAGGTGAAAAACTAAAGGGGACAGGAATCACGATTAACATCAACGCGCCTCAGAATTTATCTTCTTCTCCAGTCTCATAAGGTGCATTTAAAATTACTTGTTGGAGGTAAATCCCTTGAAGTCAAAAGTCACAAGAATTGCGGTCACATTATCATCCTTTGCAACAGTACTCAATGCATCTCAAAGTGCTTCTGCTCAGTTGATGGTTGGAGAGCGTGGTATCCAACCAGGACTGGAGCAAAACTATCTCCAATACCAGATATCGGGGCGTTCTTTGAGTCAAATGCGAGGTATTGCTGGATGTAGTGTGGGATTTGGTGTCGCTTGTAACAAAGCAGGAGCCGTTTTTCAGAAATTAGTTGAGTCAAATGGTGGACCGAGTTATGAGCAGTTGCTGATGCAAGCAGCTGGGGGGGAAGAGAACTACCGGAATTTTGCTTCCTTTTATGGAAACGATCCCAATCTTTCTCAGATACCGTACGCCTCATTCTGGCAGAAGGACAATCCCAATATCATGGATGGGTATCGTTATGTTCTTGGCACTTCAGTCAATCGGACTCCTCAAGAAGGTCTAGGACAGGTCACCAAGAACTTTTACTGGGTACCTCAAGGAGGTGGGAACCCACTTGATCCACGTTATGGTTTACTAGATTTGAAATACTCCTATGGACGCTTGTTACTTGAAGAAGTGGCAAAAATTCCTAATGTTGGGCAACAGATTCAATCTCTAGGTTTATCGCCAGAACAGACCAAGTTTTATTCAAACAAACTTTCTAGCTCAATGCGTGCGTTGAAATCTAGGAATGAACAGTCTCTCAAAGACATCATTCTCAAAGACCTCTCCATGCCATATTCACCAGATGGGGCAGAGTTCGGACGTCCAAATCTTGGGATTCCTCCAACTAATTGGTTCACTGAGGAGACTCTTGCTGGAGATGTCGTTTCATGGGAAACTCCAGTAGCGTTAGAGCCAGAAGCGATAAGTGTTGAGCTTCCTCCCAGCCTTGCAGAAGTTGCTGTATTCCCAGAAGCAGCAGGGAGTTCTTTTCCAAGCTGGCTCGCTGGTGGTGGTCTTGGCTTACTCCTACTTCTTCTAGCCTTTGGTGGTGGTGGAGATAGTTCTTCAGGTCAGGGATCAGATATTGTCTCAGGTACATCTCCACTAAACGTTACACCTCCCTCTGGTGGTGAGTCTGTTCCTCCTTTAGGCGGTGGTTCTCCTGGTGATAACAGTCAAATTATTGAAGTACCGTCCACTCCTGGTGTGGTTTCTCCTCCTGGACAGGAAGTGAAGAAGGTACCGGAGCCAACAACAATAACGCCTTTTGTGTTACTCATCATTGCCCTTTACGTACTAACTAACAAGCAGTGGCGTATGCAAACAAAAGGCTAAATTTTGACATTTCAGAATTTTTACAGCTTCAAGTAAATGTACCACGGGGTAGGGGCATGGCATGCCGTGCCCCTACCAAAATCTGTGGTTTAATAGACATCTCCGAAAATTGCAAATACTTACTTACAGCAACTTAAACCCGGGTTTTGCACTGACTCCTTTAGCTGCGATCACGTCTGGGGTGCAGGATGCAACAGGCAAAGCACCGCGCCGTTTTGAAGACTTCGCCCGCGACTATGCAACGATGTTTGGCTGATGAACGTTTACTTGCTCTGACTGCCGATTCGACATGAGATGTGTAATACAGTTCAAAAGGATAAATCTTAGGACTTACGAACTTTACAAATCAATTATTGTGTGCATAACACAAAGAGTGCCAACTTCCGTGGGGTTCTGCAATGGTCAGATTTCGCAAGAATTTCCCATTTCTATCTCACTCGTGCATAATTTGATTTTGCTTGCACCTAATTAAAGAAGGAAAAGCAGCAAATAAGTCTGACCCACATAATCAGATTTTTGTCAATGCGTAAGTCCTATGTATATAACTGAAACATTTTGCAGCCGCAGTGCAATTGATTCACAGATACAGACAATAGACCTGTCCGCGTTCATTATGCGTAATCCGGTCTTTTTGTACAGTGCGTAAGTTCTAATACAATCCACGTTCCATCTGATTAAGTGCATAAGTTGATTTCGCTTACACCTATATAAGAAGTAGAAAGGAGTTTATGTCCTCTAGGTTCAAAACCCTACTGAATTGAGATATTTTATGTCTACTATGGCATAAACCACACAAGCGAATTTCTGTCAATGCGTAAGTTCTATTGATGTCGAGAACTGTGATCGGTGTGAGGTAAATGAAATTTCAATTTCAAAAAACTCATGAAACCTTAGACACTTCAGAAGACACTACTAATGAAATGGACTAACACGATCAATCCTGCTACTCAATCTCTGAACGATAAACAGCCTGCTCAAATCAATCCTGAAGCCAACTTCAGCAGGCAGATTACGACCAACACCAAACCCAAACGGAAAAAACTGATTGCTCGTTGGTCGCTTGACGAAAACTCTAAGCTGTTTTGCCAGTGGGTTTTTGATTAAGTAGCTCAACCTAATTAAACCTAAAACGTTTTACAGGGTATCCGCCCTTTTTACCTCTTTCCAGTCCTTCGATGATTGCATGGGCTAAATCCACCTCATCCTCGAATACCCGACTCGCTAAGAAAAGGAGAAACGATGACAATTACGCCTAGTCAGAACAGGACTTTGTTCAACGAACTTGCAGCAGTGCTCAGAGGAGGTCAGCTTCTTTTCCCAGATGACGCTGCCTATGAACAGGTGCGCCAACTCTGGAATGGCAGGGTGAAGACCCGACCCGCTGCGATCGCTCGTTGTTTGACTGTGCAAGATGTCATTCATACGGTGCGCTGGACACGCGCACATGGGCTGCCCCTCTCGGTTCGAGGAGCAGGACACGAGATTTTCGGACGATCGCTGCGTGAGAATGGTGTGGTGATCGATCTGTCCCAGATGAGATCCGTCACCATTGATCCAGTTGCACGTACCGCCCAGATTCAGGCGGGAGCAACGATGGGCAACCTGATTGAGGCAGCTGAGAAATACGGGCTGGCAACCGCTACAGGAACCATCTCCGGCGTTGGCATGACAGGACTTACTCTGGGAGGAGGCTATGGCCCGCTGATCGGTGCCTATGGACTGGTAGCCGATAACCTGCTGTCAGCCCAGGTGGTGACTGCCGACGGGCGGCTTGTGACTGCAAACGCTGAGGAACATCCAGACCTGTTTTGGGGACTGCGGGGCGGCGGTGGCAACTTTGGCATTGTTGTTTCCCTGGAGTATCGCCTGCATCCGCTCACAACCGTGTTATCGGGTTTGCTGCTGTATCCTGTGGATCAAGCCAGAACCGTGTTACACCGTTTTAACGAGTTTATCGCCACTGCACCCGATGAATTGACGATTACGTCTGGGTTCCTTCAGACACCCGATGGCGCAACGGTTCTGTTTCTCTCACCGACCTATTGTGGTGCGCCCGAAGCGGGTGAACAGGTAATTGCACCCCTGCGTACCTTTGGCACTCTGCTGGTCGATCAGGTGCAACCTGTTACGTATAATGACCTGATTCATGGGTTGGATGCGTTTACCCCAGCAGGTCGCCACTACTACCTCCAAACTCAGTCGCTTGACGGTTTCCAGACTGAGACGATCAACGCGCTGATCGAACATGGACTGCCACTTCCTTCTCCGTTTTCGATGATCAACGTTCATAACTTTCATGGAGCAGCGAGTCGTGTGGGTGCGTCGGAGACTGCTTTTGCGCTGCGTCAGGATCATCTGATGGTTGAGTTGATCGCAGCTTGGGAACCCCAGTCTCCAGACGACGAGCAGCGGCATATCCAATGGGCACAGCACATCTCCCAGGCACTAGCACCCTATGCCTTCAAAGGGGGATATATCAATCTCCTGGATGAGAAAGAACAGGAGCGCGTTCCGCTCGCCTTCGGGTCGAACTATGAGCGCTTGCTTGACCTGAAACGGAAATACGATCCGGATGATGTCTTTCATTCGACGATCGGACATCTCACACCAAAGGAGAAATCATGAAATCCAGCCAGATCATGGTCTTGGAGCAACTGCAACAAGCACAGAACGCGCATGACTTGGAAGCATTTTTAGCCTGCTTTGCACCGAACATTCAGAGCGATCATCCAGTCCATCCTGAGAGGGCTTTTCAGGGAATTGAGCATGTCCGCAAGAACTGGTCTGCTATATTCCACGACATTCCAGACTTTCACTCCGAGTTGCTGCAATCGGCAGTGGAGAGTGACACGGTTTGGGCAGAGTGGTACTGGTTCGGCACCCGTCGTGATGGTACACAGTTTGGTATGCGCGGAGTGACCATTCTTGGCATACAAGCGGATTTGATCTGCCTGTATTGTTTTTCCAGACCGTTCTCGCTCATGCCTGGTATGCCAAGAAAACACAGTAAGCGAACGAATTGTGGGTAGAAAACAATTGGTCAATGAGATTAAATTTACTGTCTAAAGAGGGCAAATCAGATGTTCAATTACGCTGGCAAAACAGCACTGATTATGGGTGCATCTTCAGGAATTGGTGAAAGTTTCGCACGAGAACTTGCGGCGCGGGGCATGAATGTGTTCTCGTCGCACGATCAGAAGCAAAGCTCCGTCTCACGCAGGAGCTAAGTCAGCACCATAACGTTCGAGCCGAAGCGATTGCCCAAGGGGCAGTGGCAAAGCCAATCGCAATCGATCTGAGCCAAGAAAAAGCAACTCAGATTGTCCAGGAAGCAATGCAGCAGTTTGATCTAGAAGTCGATCTGCTGATCAATAATGCTGCTTCGTACATCTATGCTCCATTTGAGCAGAGTGAATTGCTGAAAAATCATCAGATGATTATGCTCAACGTTGTTGCAATGGTGGACTTGACCGATGCTTTTATTCCGGCAATGTTAGCGCGTGGAACCGGAGCGATCTTGAATGTGGGAGCGCAGGGTGCATTTTCTCCAATGCCTTATCTGTCAGTTTATGCTGCGACGAAAGCCTTTATCCTCTGGTTTAGCGAAGCCTTGTGGGTTGAGTACCGCGATCGCGGAATCCGGGTAATGGCACTCTGTCCGGGCGCGACCAGAACACCATTGTTGATACCTTTGAGGGTTTTCTCTTTTCATTCTTTTATTCACAATACCCGGAAAGTGAAAGAGGGATATAGCGGTTCTCACTTCGGTGCAATACAGTCGTCACCTCACCCCGCATTTGCTGACGCAAACGCTCCCCTCTTCAAACTCGCACAGAGGGGTTGGGGGTGAGGTTGAAAAATGTACTTCATGCAAACGAGAACCGCTATAAATCCTTGCAATCCGCTCAACCTGAACGATATAGCCTTTCTCAATCAAGCTGGTTCCTAACTGATTGAAGCTTGAATCCTCTCCCACCAAGTTGGTTGACATGCTCAGAATATGCAATTACTTCATTACCTGCACTTCAAACAAAAATTAGAAGGAGACGACCGATGATTATGACTGATTCTCGCTGCGTGATTCCCATTGCCAAATCTCCTAAGGAATACCAGGCATATCGAATTAGCCCTGATTCTAGCAATAAGTTGGCGATCGCCTTTGATCCACTCAACGATGATGTCCCATTCACCTGCTGTGTTGAAATCTTTGATATCGGTGGCAAAACCCCTCCCAATCGACATATGTATGCCACAGAGCTGTTTTTTGTCCTCAAAGGAGAAGGGCGGGCAACCTGTGATGGCAAGACATTTATGCTTCAGGAAGGTGATAGCCTTGTCGTGCCTCCGACGGGCACTCACATCATTGAAAACACAGGAAACAGCCGTCTGTATACTCTGACAGTTATGGTGCCTAATGAAGATTTTGCTGAGCTGATTCGCAGCGGCACCCCAACAGAGCTGGATGCGGAAGATTTAGCAGTGTTGCAGGGAAAAACTTTGTCTGTTTCAACTGGATGACATAGAAGGAATACGCTATATCTCAACACAAGAGCTTGTCCAGGATAATGAATAACTCGTTTTTGCAACACCCGCTACTCTGAGCAGCTATACGTGCTAGAAGGGGAGTTCACGGTCTGGGTAGGTGAGAACAAGCTGGTACTCAGCACGGGTGAAAGCTTTCTGATTCCGATTGGCACGCCCCACGTCGTTGCTGCACTCAGCGATCAGCCGGCGCATGGATTGATGATTGCCGCCCCCAGTGCCTTTGCTCGGTTGATCGTAGCGGTGGGAACACAGAACAAAAATGACGCACTGGACATGGCGCTGTTTAATCGCATCTCTGCCGAGATTGGCGACGAGATTTTGGGTCCGCCCGGAACCTTACCCTCTGCTGCCACAAAAACGTATTGACACTCCCCGGCATAAATGCACGGGGATTCTAGTGGTTGTCTAATGCGGTGGCTAATGCCCCGCATTAGACGCTTTACTAGGTAAATCACAACTACTGAGATTGGTTGTTCGTGTTCGATTCTGGTTGAGCTGGAGCAACTTTTGCATCGACCTTCACACTTTTAACACCTTTAATCTCTTGTGCCAAAGTGGGGATTTTATTCAGTTGTTCTTGTGTTGGAACTGTTCCTGCTACTGTTACAGCACCTTCTTTAGAGTCAATTGTTAACTGACTGGCGGGTAAATTTGCCTCTAACTTACCGCGAATTTCGCTTTCTAAATCAGCATCAGCTCTGTCTGTATCACCACCAGTGACATTGCTACGTTGTTCGCGTGCTCTAATGTCAGACTCTATTTGGTCTTTACGAGCTTGGCTAGTGGCATCCTCTTGGGTTTTTTGAGCAGTGTCTTGTGCTGGAGGATTAACGTTTTCATTTGTCCCTGAAGGAGCATCTGCACTCGTTCTTGAAGGGGGTTCGCAACCAACCGCACCAACAGCTATGACACCACTAATGATCAATGGAATAAACTTATTCATTTTCTCTCTCCCGCCTAAATGTTGCAAAAGATTCATTACACTGTTAATTGTGTGTGAGGTTGAGGAGCGAATCTTTGGAGGTCTAGAGTTAAGAGTCAATAATCCAGAGAAAGCTATTTTTGATGATTAACTCATAACTCACTAAACAGTTGTATCCCGACGATCAACAATAGTTACCGGAGGTTGATTATTTACAACGCGATCAGAGTAATCTGTGCGAGTGTCTGCAATATCAGGTGCATTATAGATATCAAACTCCTGAATACCCTGACTTCTCAAAACAGTTTCGGCATGACTAATTTCGTCATCTGTCCCATCTACTATTACCAGATAGTCACCACGAGATACTCGTTCGTTGTATACTCTAGCTCGTTCTTCAGGAATTCCCAAACCAACGAGTGCACCTAACAACCCGCCAGCAGCTGCACCAATTCCAGCTCCAGCAGCAGTTGTAGCCAGAGTTGTAGCAATCTCACCTGCGAGTAATATAGGACCTACGCCAGGAACTGCCAAGCTTCCTAAACCGACGAGTAAACCAGTAATACCTCCTAATGTTGCACCTGTAACCGCTCCGGCTGCAGCTCCTTCATCAGCTTTGTTGCCAACACGCTTTTGCGTTTCGACACCAGCAATATCACCGCTACGATCAGCATCTTTAGCAATGATAGAAATCTTATTCATTGGGAAACCAGCTTCTCTGAGTTCGGTGAGTGCATACTCGGCTTCACGACGGGTAGGAAACACGCCGACTGCACGCTTGTGTTTGCCCAAAGCCATTTTACTCCTCCATTAAATAGCTAAAAAACGCACAAAAACATATAGCTTTTACTAGGTTTTACTTCGTTTTGTGCTTATACTATAGTTTTGCCTTGTTTTGCTCTAACTTTCATCGTCCGCAGGTTAAGCTGAATATCTATCAATAGATTGGTTCTTTGTTTAAAAATGAAAGACAGCGAGCAGTTCAAAGAAGGATTTCCCTCACGAGTGAAACTGCGGTGAGCTTGGGAGGAGAGCCAGTGTGTTGCACAAGGCGGTTCCATAGTTCCTAAAAGAGGAAATTGCGCTTCAATTGTTCGGTTATACGACTTTCACTAACAAACAAATGCTTATAACCTCATAAATAGTAGTGACGTAAATAGTAGTGAATGTCTGCTTAAAATGCTGTCAGCTGCTCTTTGATTCAAGGGGTGAAAACTTGTGTACAAATGGATCTTGCCGAGTCTGAGCGAAGTTTTAGCAAATAGTCAATCAACAGTGACTGAATGCTCATCTGTCAAAGCAGAACAGCAGTGGCGCGTAAGCGTCGCAGCGACAGAACAACTGTTATTAAATACTTTAGTATTAAAGACTTTATCAACAGCTTTACCTGAAGCCACACAAGGATTGGTTTTAGCTGCGCCAGCACCTGTTTTTAGCGAACCAACACTGGCTCAAAGCTTGCAGACAGTCAGTTTTACAGCAAAGCCATTTAACCCCCTGGCACTCATGCCATTTCAAATGCCTCCTAATGTGACTGTAGCAGATGCATTTGTTCGTGGGGAATCGGTTTTACCTGTATTAGGAACAGATCCGTTGGCAAGGGAGCAGTTTTGTTTAGTTTTCACTGAGCAATTTAGATTAGTGCTGGTTTTAGCTGAAGACACCAATGGTGATAAGACTTTTTCATTTTCTTTTGAGCCAGAAGTTGTTGAGTTAGCATGGCGATCGCTGGGAGCGCGAGTTGTCCTAAGCAATCCAGATTTGTTTGCCCATTTAGAAGAATTAGTACAAAAGTATAGTCCAGTAGCTCCAGATTACCGCATTGTGATGGAGTTCAGTCGTTTGCTACTGACGCAATTTCCAGAACAAGAAGAAGATACGGAAATAGCAAAACACGGGGATGTAGGGACACGAGGACGTCCAGAATTTGTAGAAACTGTTGCTGTGTCGCCACATTTGTCCTTATGTGCGTCATCACAAGCGCATACTCGTCCTGATGTAGAACTGCTGCAAGCTTTTGCTCACGAAATTCGCACTCCTCTAACAACGATTCGTACCATCACTCGTTTACTGCTCAAACAGAGCGATTTGCCTGTAAATGTTATCAAGCGTTTGGAACTTATTGATCGTGAATGTACTGAGCAAATTGACCGTATGGAGTTGCTCTTTAGAGCAGCAGAACTGGAAACATCTGCTACTGTAAAATGCACAAACACTCAACTTACGGCAATGTCTCTGGAGCAAGTGTTGCAGCAAAGTATTCCACGTTGGCAACAAGCAGCAAACCGACGGAATTTGACTTTGGATGTGATTTTACCCCAGCAGTTACCAACTGTA
The DNA here is from genome assembly GCA_019359415.1 of Iphinoe sp. HA4291-MV1. Classification (GTDB taxonomy): domain Bacteria; phylum Cyanobacteriota; class Cyanobacteriia; order Cyanobacteriales; family Nostocaceae; genus Brasilonema. Next base: position 107,931 of record JAHHHH010000012.1, read on the forward strand.
GTTAGTAATCCTACCATGTTGGACCGGGTTCTGACAGGTTTAATGGAGAATTTTACCCGTAGTTTACCTGCTGGTAGTCATATTCAAGTACAAGTTATCCCCGCTGGGGATCAACTGAAATTGCAATTATTGCCCTTACCCCAGGTGGCAGATAATGGAAAGATGTCAGCATCTGGATGCACACCGCCAATTCGTAAGGCTCTCGGTCAACTACTCATGTTCCAACCGGAGACAGGTACGATAAGTCTGAATCTAAAAGCAACCAAGCATTTATTTCAAGCGATCGGGGGTAAACTCATTGTACGCGATCGCCCACGTCATGGAGAAGTGCTAACGATTTTTCTTCCCTTGGAAGTCAGCAGTCAGTGAAGACTCACCGGGGTGGGGTGGAGCATCAAATTTGGAGTAACAAAACAGTAATAAATCACACGATCGCCTGCGACAGGAACTATGATGTAAAACCGTTGGGTCTATGAACCAGACCAGACGCATTGACGCAACAGTTTACTGATTGTACTTGCGATATCAAAGTGCTACGCGTACTTTCAAAGTACCCTGTGAGGGTACTGTCTTCTGTTGATAGACTTTCTGAAAATAGAAGGTAGTTAATATCAGGGGTTCGCTGTTTGCAATCATTCTCTGCTCTGTGTTATGGAGAGTAAGAGCTATTGTTTGCCATCGCTTATCTCATTACTCATCTGAAAAAGGAGAACATTTTTAAGATGACTCGAAAAAAGAAAAAGTCTGTTCGGTTTGAATGTGAGCATCAACTTTACTCCAGATGCCCTATCTGTTGTATTGTCCCACCCCATATGCTGGAACACGTTGCAGTCAATGGTAACCCCCAGCAGCGTGAGTGGGCCTTTCGCACATTAAATGTTTCGGCACAATTTCGTGGACGGCGGAACATAGTAGGTGCTGTCAATTTTGCGGTTTCCCCTGGTCAAAAGCGCCGTAGCATCTATGATGCCAAAAATAGTGAACAACTCCCTGGTATACTGGTGCGTGGAGAAGGCGACCCCGCAAGCAACGATATGGTGGTCAACGAAGCCTACGATGGCGCTGGTGCAACTTATGATTTGTTCACAGAGATTTTTGAGCGCAATTCTATTGATGACAAGGGACTGCGTTTAGACTCTAGCGTGCATTACGGTGTTAAGTACGACAACGCCTTTTGGAATGGCGATCAGATGGTTTATGGTGATGGTGATGATGAGCTATTTCAACGTTTTACCATATCTATAGATGTCATAGGGCATGAGTTAACTCATGGGGTTACTCAGTATGAAGCTGGTCTCATCTACTATGGAGAACCTGGAGCACTCAATGAGTCATTCTCTGATGTTTTCGGCTCTCTTGTTAAACAGCGAGTCAAAAATCAAACTGCGGAGCAGGCAGACTGGATTATTGGAGAAGGTCTATTTACACCCAAGGTTAAAGCCGTTGGTATTCGCTCAATGAAAGCGCCTGGACAAGCGTATGATGACCCAACGCTAGGTAAAGACCCCCAACCAGCGCATATGAAAGACAAATACACTGGTATGCAAGATAACGGTGGAGTCCATATCAACTCAGGTATTCCCAATTATGCCTTTTATCTAACAGCAACGGAAATTGGCGGCTATGCTTGGGAAAAAGCAGGGAAAATCTGGTACATTGCTTTGCGCGATCGCCTGAAATCCAAAGCCGATTTTAAAGAGGCTGCCAATACAACTATCAAAGTTGCTGAAGAACTCTACGGTCAAGGAAGCAAAGAACACAAAGCAGTGCAGAATTCTTGGCAAAAGGTAGGTGTTCTTTAAAATTGCGAACTATGAATCATGAAACTTTTCATGATTCATAAGTAGAGTAGCGATCATGAACTGTGTTCTGATTTATGCAGTTCATAATCGCTACTTATATTTTTTTTTAGAACTGAATATTTTAAGATGACTAATTCATAATCTCTTCGTTTTGTTGCAGTAGATATTCAAAAGCTTGCTCTGTCTCTATCTGTGGAAATTCTAAGTAAAAATTGCTCACACTGAAGAAACGTTTTGGTGTTGATAACACAACTACGCGATCGCCCCACTGATGCAACCAAGGTAGTAACTGCAAAGGCGCTACTGGAGTACATAACCAAACTTCTGCTGGAGAGAGTGCCACCAGAGATGTTGCTGCCACTGCCATTGTCATACCTGTAGCAACACCATCATCAACTAAGATGAGGGTGGCACCTTCAGTATTCACCTGCGGACAAGCAGGACTTAATTGAGCTTGAAGAGACTTCGCTTGACTAATAGCTGCATCTAGTGATGCTTCTTGCCACCCACAATCCGGTGTACGGCGAAAAGACAGCTTCTGCTGATCCCAAAGAACATTTCCGGAAGCAGTAACCGCGCCAATAGCCAACTCAGGGTTTTCTGGATGGCTAATTTTCTTCGCAACCTCTACCGTCAACGGACAGTTGAGGAGACGCGCCACTGGTGCTGCGACTGGCAGTCCTCCTCTTGGCAAAGCATAGACAATTGTTACAGGTTTTGCAACTTGGTTAGTTTGCTGGGTCAAAATAGCATAAATCGCCTGTGCCAGTTGCTCACCAGCTTGGGTGCGATTAACAAAAAGCGGGATGTTTATCATGGTTTTCCCAGCACACGCCTACGCTTTTATCATGACTGATTTTGGCTCAAGTTAATCAGAGATAACAGATAATCACCCCTGAGCCGCTATGCCCTCTGGGCATGCTACGCACCGAGAGTGCCTGTCCACAGGACTTACAAAGAAGGCGGTTCATAAATTCTCACAACTCAAATAGGATTGCTATAAATAAAGATGTTGACATTTGGAAAATAACGCAAATATAGTAGTCATGAAAAAAGTAGAGAATGAGATTAGGATAGATGATGGACCAAAATAAGATTAAAAATTAAATTTATAAGTAAAGCTCAAAGCACTCAAACAATAGCTGACGAATTTTTGAAGAGCAAAATTTTTCATATCATCCATATATAATGAATTTTGGCTGAATAAATGGGACAAGGATTTTTTCAAATTGGGGTAACGTTGTGTATTGTGATTGCAATCACTCCTATATTGGGCAGATACATGGCGCGTGTTTTCTTGGGAGAAAAAACGCTGCTTGATCCAGTGATGAACCCAATCGAGCGAACTATCTATATATTGTCAGGTACACGTGGAAAAGATAACATGACGGGTTGGCAGTATGCCAAAGCAGTCCTTTACAGCAACATTATCATGGGTGTTGTGGTTTTTCTGCTCATATGTTTGCAGAAATTCCTACCCTGGAATCCCATTAGATTACCTGCTCCCAGATGGGATATAGCTTTACATACTACAATTTCATTTTTAACAAACACTGACCAACAGCACTACTCTGGTGAGACAACCTTAAGTTATTTCAGCCAAACAGCAGCTTTAGCTTTTTTGATGTTTACCTCAGCAGCGACTGGATTAGCAGTTGGGATCGCATTTATAAGAGGTCTGAGCGGTAGACAACTGGGAAATTTCTACGTTGATCTCACCCGTTCAATCACGCGCATATTGCTGCCAATTTCAATTGTAGGTGCGATCGCACTACTGACATTGGGCATACCGCAAACATTAGATGGACCTTTGAAATTGACAACATTGGAAGGAGCAACGCAGTATATAGCTAGAGGTCCAGTTGCTTCCTTTGAAATCATCAAACAGTTGGGAGAGAACGGCGGCGGTTTTTTTGGAGCAAACTCTGCTCACCCGTTTGAAAATCCCAATGGTATTTCTAACTTCATAGAAATCATCGCCATGCTTTGTATTCCAGCAGCGTTGATTTACACCTACGGTTTGTTTGCCAACAACACCAAGCAAGCTTGGCTACTTTTTTGGATGGTTTTTGCCATCTATGCGGTTTTGATTGGTGTCACAGCGGTTGGTGAGTATCAAGGCAATCCCCTTGTTGATGACGCACTGGGATTAGAACAGCCTAATTTAGAGGGTAAGGAAGTCAGGTTTGGCTGGGCACAAACGGTGTTGTGGGCAATCACGACTACTGGAACTATGAGTGGTTCTGTGAACGGGATGCTTGATTCTCTCATGCCACCCGGAGGCTTTTCCACTCTATTGAACTTGTTTTTGCAGATAGTTTGGGGTGGACAAGGAACAGGAGCCGCTTACTTATTCATTTATTCAATTCTCACCGTATTCGTCACAGGACTAATGGTGGGACGCACTCCAGAGTTTTTAGGGCGCAAAATTGAAAAGCGAGAAATTGTCCTTGCCAGTATTGTGCTGCTGGTTCACCCAATTGCAGTATTGATTCCTAGTGCAATTGCCTTAGCATTTCCAAATACCTTAGCATTTCTTATCCCACCACCAGGATACACAGGTTCCCCTGAATTTCACAACATCTCACGAGTCATTTATGAATACGCCTCAGCAAGTGCTAACAATGGTTCTGGCTTGGAGGGGTTGGGAGATAGCACTTTGTGGTGGAACTTAAGTACCTGTTTTAGCATTCTTGTGGGGAGATACATACCAATTATTGCCATCCTGCTCTTAGCAGACAGCATGACACACAAACAACCAGTACCTGAAACTCCAGGTACCCTCAGAACTGACTCTACACTATTTACTGCTGTCACAGCTGGAGTCATTTTGATTTTGGGTGTGCTGACATTCTTCCCCGTTTTAGCTTTAGGACCGATCGCCGAAGGTTTTAAACTTGCTAGTGGGAATTAGTCATTAGTCATTGGTCATTGGTCATTGGTCATTAGTCATTGGTCATTAGTCATTAGTCATTGGTCATTAGTCATTAGTCATTGGTCATTAGTCATTAGTTTTGTCCCATTGCCCATTGCCCCTTGCCCATTATTTTGAATTGTTTCTATGGACTCCGCAAATCCTTCATCCAAACCTTCTTATTCTCCTCGTAAAAGCGATCGCCGCCAAGCACATAAACAATCGCGCGTCAGTACGAGAGGAATTTACCGAAGAGCTATCAAAGATGCCTTTATCAAGCTTCATCCCAAGTACGCAATCAGAAACCCAGTCATGTTTTTGGTTTGGGTTGGTACTATCATCACCTTAGTGGTGACCATCGACCCTTATTTGTTTGGTCCAGTATCAGGAAATAACCTGCGACTTTTCAACGGATTCATTACCGGGATTTTATTCTTCACCGTTTTATTTGCCAACTTTGCTGAAGCAGTCGCCCAAGGGCGGGGTAAAGCGCAAGCTGATGCTTTAAGATCAACCAAGTCAGAAACAATTGCCAAAAAACTCGCCACTGATGGTTCAGTCACTGAAGTCACTTCCACCAGCTTAGTGAAAGGCGATACGGTGTACGTGGTTGCTGGTGATATTATCCCCGCTGATGGGGAAGTGATTATGGGTGTTGCTAGCGTGGATGAATCTGCAATTACTGGGGAATCTGCGCCAGTGCTGAAGGAAACAGGTTCAGATGTGGCGAGTTCTGTAACTGGTGGTACACGAATTATATCTGATGAACTGATCATCCGTATCACAGCAGACCCAGGCAAAGGGTTTATTGACCGTATGATTGCCTTGGTAGAAGGGGCAGAACGTACAAAAACACCGAATGAAATTGCTTTGACAGTGTTATTAGCAGTTTTGACTTTGGTGTTTTTGTTTGTCGTGGTGACTTTGAGTGCGATCGCAAACTACGTCAGAAGTCCAATTAGTGTCGCAATATTGGTTGCCTTGTTAGTTGCGTTGATTCCCACCACAATTGGGGGGTTACTGAGTGCGATCACGATTGCTGGGATGGATCGAGTCGTCCAATTTAACGTCATAGCCACCTCAGGACGAGCAGTAGAAGCATGTGGTGATGTCAATACCTTGGTGCTCGATAAGACAGGTACAATCACTCTAGGTAACCGCTTGGCAGAAGAGTTTATCCCTATCAACGGGTATTCAATTGAGGAAGTTGCCAATGTGGCTCTAGCAGCAAGCATTTTTGATGATACACCAGAAGGAAAATCAATTGTTCGACTAGCACAAAGGTTAGGAGCAACGATTGATTTTGATCGCAACAGAGCTGAAGCTATAGAGTTTTCAGCAAAAACCCGTATGAGTGGCACAAACTTACCCAATGGAAGCCAAGTACGTAAGGGCGCAGTGTCGGCAATTGAGGGATTTGTTCGTTCCCGCAATGGACAACAGACACCAGAACTGGATGCAACATATAAAAGAATTTCCCAACTGGGAGGTACACCCTTAGCAGTAGCCCTGAAGAGTGAAATTTACGGCGTCATTTATCTTAAGGATATTATCAAACCAGGTATCCACGAACGTTTTGACCAGTTGCGACGGATGGGAGTGCGTACCATCATGCTAACTGGTGATAACTGCATTACCGCATCTGTCATTGCCCAAGAAGCTGGAGTCGATGACTTTATTGCCGAAGCAACCCCAGAAGACAAAATCTCTGTGATTCAGCGGGAACAGGCGGCGGGTAAACTGGTGGCGATGACGGGTGATGGTACTAACGATGCGCCCGCACTAGCTCAGGCAAATGTCGGGGTAGCAATGAATACTGGTACTCAAGCGGCAAAAGAAGCAGCCAATATGGTGGATTTGGACTCTGATCCCACAAAGCTGATTGATGTTGTTGCTATTGGAAAACAACTGCTGATAACTCGCGGTGCTTTGACGACGTTTTCTATTGCCAATGATATTGCCAAGTACTTTGCGATTATCCCAGTGTTATTTACTTCGGCTAATTTGGGAAGTTTAAATATCATGAAGTTAACTAGTACTAATTCTGCAGTGCTGTCAGCATTAATTTACAACGCTTTGATTATTCCAGCTTTGATTCCTTTAGCGCTAACAGGTGTAAAATTTAGACCTCTGACAGCTAATCAGCTTTTGCAACGAAATATTTTTATTTATGGTTTGGGAGGCGTGATTGCACCATTTATCGCGATTAAGTTGATTGATATGTTGATTAGTTTGGTGGGATTGGTTTAGGAAGAAACGGGTGTGGTCAATCATTGGTTGGTGGGCAATGGGCAATGGGCAATGGGCAATGGGAAACTGGATTCTTAATTTTGAATTTTGAATTTTGTTAGCGCAGCGGGACGCAGTCCATTTTGAATTGTTTTGTCCCCTTGTCTATTCCTTTACCAACAGGTTTTAACCACACCCGGAAGAAACGAACCGTCTTCGCGTAAGTCCTGCGGACAGGCTACGCCAACAAAGCAGCGTGTCCGCAGGACTCAGCGTCTCGTTGGCGCAATCTCTCGTAGAGAAGAGAAGACGCAAAGAACGCCAAGGAAGGAGGAAAAAAGAGGAATATGAGAAAAGACTTTGATGTGTTAGGTAAGTTGTTATCAATGAATATAGTTGAGGCAATTTCTTTTATCTGGTTGAAATGGCGTTCTCAAAAGTTGCCTCTCGCTATTTTTGTAGCGCTGTGCTTCAATGCGCTGATTGCCTCTATGATTTATGTTGCCGCTGACGGTACTTTTGAACGCCTTTCTGCTTGGGCGTTTGGTGTTTTGGGATTGGTAACACTGGTCATTGTCATTTACTTGTTTGTTGTCGTTTTTCAACCAGAACGATTCTAAGGCGGCAACAAAATTTTGTTAATTCTTACAGTAAATTTAAGAGGGTGTTAAAAAAATATGTCTATTTTTAAAGAATTTGCTAAAGCAATTCGTATTACCTTAATTTTGTGGTTATTAACTGCGATTATCTATCCTTTATTAATACTTTTCGTCGGTCAAGTTCCCTTTCTTAGAGACAAAGCTCAAGGCAGTATAGTGCAAAATATTAAGGGAGAAATTATTGGTTCAGCTTTGATTGGTCAGCAATTCAAATCTGACCAATATTTTCATGGTCGTCCTAGTACAATTAGATATAGCCAGGGAAAACAAGGCAATCCTACTGGGGTTTCTGGAGCTAGCAATCTTGCTCCTAGCAGTCCAAAATTGCTACAGCGAATTGTGGAGAAGGCAAATCAACTTAGAGAGGAAAATATTCAACCAATTGCTGACCTAGTTTACACCTCTGGATCAGGTCTAGATCCACATATTTCTGTAAAAGCAGCAAAGGAGCAGTTGGAGAGGGTTGCTCGTGCGCGTGGTCTTAGATCAGATGAGGTATTTCTTTTTGTTAAAAAGTATATAGAAGGGGGATTTTTAGGTATTTTTGGTGAACCTGGGGTTAATGTTATAAAATTGAATTATGCTTTGGATTTAGATGAGTTTAACCGTCAACAAAATAGATGAGTCGTTATAAATCATTCGTTTTTTGAGTTTTGCCTTCTAAATAATCTCAAAATTCATAACACCACCAGATGTTTGATAATGCTCAAACACCACAAGCCCAGTCAATACCTGCACCTTTCCCTGCTGACTTGAGTCCAGCAAAACGAGGAAAGCATAAAATTTACATAGGTATGGCTCCTGGAGTCGGCAAAACCTACCGGATGCTGGAAGAGGCTCATGCACTGAAACAGGAAGGAATTGATGTTGTTATTGGGCTTTTAGAAACCCACGGACGCAAGGAAACAGCGCAAAAGGCTCAAGGGTTGGAGATGATACCCCGCCAACAACTTCTTCGAGGTGGGTTGACTCTAACAGAAATGAATACAGATGCAATCATCGCCCGATCGCCCCAATTGGTGTTAATCGATGAACTAGCACATACAAATGTCCCAGGTTCGCTACGAGAAAAACGCTATCAAGATGTAGAAGTCATTTTAGCTGCTGGTATTGATGTCTACTCCACAATGAATATTCAACATCTGGAGAGTCTCAACGACTTGGTAGCGCGGATTACTGGTGTTGTCGTGCGAGAACGCGTTCCTGATCGGATTTTAGAAGAAGCAGATGAAGTAGTAGTCATAGATGTTACACCAGAAACACTACAGGAACGGTTGCAAGAAGGCAAAATCTATGCACCACAAAAAATTCAACAAGCACTTGATAACTTTTTCCAACGCCGCAACCTCATTGCTTTACGAGAATTAGCATTGCGGGAAGTCGCAGACAACGTTGAGGAAGATGCTGTCGCCTCCACCCCACAAAGTCAATTCTGCAACATTCATGAGCGTGTTTTGGTGTGTGTATCCACTTATCCCAACTCAGTACAATTGTTACGTCGGGGAGCGAGGGTTGCGAGTTATATGAATGCTCCTCTGTTTACTGTATATGTCTCTGAGCCTGATCGCTTCCTGACTAAGGAAGAAAGCCTGTACATTGAAACTTGTGAAAAACTTTGTAAAGAATTTGATGGTACATTCATTCGTACCAATGGCACCGACGTAGCCAAAGCGATCGCACAAGTTGCCGAACAATACCGTATCACTCAAATTGTGATCGGTGCAAGTCAGCGCTCGCGCTGGCAAATTCTCTTAAAAGGTGCTTTAACCCATAAATTGCTGCGATTACTGAAAAACGTTGATTTACATATTATTTCTGCTGAGAAAAACAATACTTCCAATCGTTCAGCGATGGAAGATTAAAATTGTAACCGCAGCCTGTAGCGGATAATTTTAAGATAATTATCTGCGTTCGTCTCTTGTTCATCTGCGGTTTATAATCAAATGACTCTTATAATTGGTTTAATCAGTGGCACGTCTGTTGATGGTATAGATGCCGCCTTGGTAGATATTTCTGGTACAAACTTGGATATCAAAATTGAGTTGGTGGCTGGTGCGACATATCCTTATCCAGCAAATTTGAGAGAACGCATTTTGGCAGTTTGTGCAGGGGAAGCTATTTCAATGGCAGAATTGGCAGAATTAGATGATGCGATCGCCTTTACATTTGCCCAAGCTGCACAAAATATCCAAATTGGTCACGGAAATCCCAGTTTAATTGGTTCTCATGGTCAAACAGTATATCATAAACCACCTAGACAATGGGCAAGGGGCAATGGGCAATGGGCAATGCTCGATTCCCCATCTTCATCTCCCAGCCTACGGCTCGCTCCGCTAACATCCCCATTTGGTTACACCCTGCAGCTTGGACGTGGTGCTGTCATTGCTAATGAGACGGGTATAACAACAGTCAGTAACTTCCGTGTAGCAGATATTGCGGTTGGAGGTCATGGTGCGCCCCTCGTACCGCGTATCGATGCGGCTTTGCTCAGTCATCCTCAAGAAGCACGTTGTATTCAAAACATTGGTGGCATTGGTAATGTTACTTATATTCCACCTCGTCGTGACAATTGGCTAGAAAAAATTCGCGCTTGGGATACAGGACCAGGAAATAGTCTTTTGGATCTAGCAGTACAATATTTAACGGATGGTGCGAAAACGTATGATGAAAATGGCTCTTGGGCGGCGAATGGTACTCCTTGTTATCCTTTAGTAGAACAATGGCTGAGCCAAGACTACTTTCATTTACCACCACCCAAATCTACAGGGCGAGAATTATTTGGTGTTGATTATCTGCATCAGTGTTTACAAGACGCTGAAGGATATCAACTTAGTCCAGCCGACTTGCTGGCGACACTTACAGAACTCACAGCAGCTTCAATTGTTCATAGTTACCGGACTTTTTTACCGCAAATACCACAGCGAGTGCTATTGTGTGGCGGAGGTAGTCGTAATCTCTATTTGAAACATCGGTTACAGGTGCTCTTGGAATCTGTCCCAGTTTTAACGACAGATGAAGTTGGTTTGAGTGCTGATTTTAAAGAAGCGATCGCCTTTGCAGTTTTAGCTTACTGGCGACAGATGGGAACTCCTGGGAATTTACCAACAGCAACAGGAGCGCGTCAAGAAGTTCTGCTGGGTGAGATTCATTTACCGTTGATTGTTGGTGATTAGTGGTTAGTTGTTGGTTTAAGCCGCACAACCGCCTAGGGTTGAAACCCCAGGCTAATAGCCCAAGTCCATTAAAATGGACTGAAAAGCTTGTCTAATTATCTAGCTTGGCAATCTCATAACTCGCAATGACAGATAATATTTTTGTCCGGCTACTTACCGAGCTTTGCTCGGAGCTCTTGTTGGGGGTAGGGTGCAGCTCTTGTTGGGAGAGATGAAGATTTTTCTCGTTTCTACCCCAGAGCCGCTAAGAGCATTAGGGTTTAAAGCCTCGCCCTTACAGGGCGTTCTTGATTAGACGGGGTTTGAAACCTTGTCTAATTTAGAACTTACGCATTGACAGAACATTGATACTATGCAGTTAAGTTCAACTTCTGTGTTAGGTGTTCTAAAATAAAATCACGAGCCACTTGAAGAGATAAATTTCTTTGGAGTTCATACCAATTT
>JAHHHH010000013.1 GCA_019359415.1 Iphinoe sp. HA4291-MV1
GATGATTTTGGGCTTTGGTTTTCAGCCACTAAACTAAAGTATCAGAAAACTACAACTGTGTCAAACTTCTCTTTCTGACTAATTATGAAAAAGTTTAGTAAAGTATTTGGCTATTTAGTCAAGCTCTTTTTAGAGAATCCTTTACCAAATGTCTGCTGTCCTTTCGTTATAAGGCTCTCCTGTAAATGGTTGTACGCCAATATTGGGATATGCATCGTCATTGGGTCCAAAAATACGCATGAAAGCTTCAGAAATATATTGTGTGACCTTAGCAAGCATCTTGGAGATAGCCATAATATAAGACCCCCATTTTTTGTTATCGCTTGACTTGCGATATATCTTCTAACATCTCTACTCTAGTTCTTCACATTCTCTTTGGACCCTATTGGCAATATATCTACATTCTCCGCAATAATCGTTGATAGATAGTTGCAATACTTTAGCTGCGAAAACAGCTAAATACAGCGTGAAGGATAAGGGTTTAATGCGTCGTCAAAAATATGGTCTTTCATTCTTCATGGAGGATACTTTTACGTTTCACTTAACTCTTTGTTAGGATAACATTATTATTAATAACTACAACTATTAAAAAAAATTAAATAATTGACTAAAATAATAATATAGTAGTCGTCAAAACGCTGGGTTCAAGCAGTTTTTTACAGTACTCGTTCAATAGTTGACATTATTTATGGTAAAAAATACCATAAATAAAAGAAATATTCTTCCAAGGGCGCTATGCTATGACAAGTTTCCCAAGCTTGAACTATGCATCTACAAACAATCAGCAACAGCAGAACACAGAAAATCAAGAACTGACACTTTCTGCTGTTGATTACAGCCTGTTGACAGACCTTTACGAGTTGACGATGGCAGCTTGTTACGCAGGTGAAGGTGTAGAACAACGATGGGCAAGCTTTGAGTTGTTTGTCAGACGCTTGCCACAAAATTTTGGTTATTTAATTGCTATGGGACTGGCGCAAGCACTGGAATATTTAGAAAAATTCCATTTTAGTCCCTCTGGGATAGCGGCTTTGCAAGCGACAGGAATTTTTGACAATGTTCCCGAAAGTTTTTGGTCACTACTTACTGAGGGACATTTTACTGGCGATGTTTGGGCAGTACCAGAGGGAACAGCTGTGTTTGCGAATGAACCTCTGTTGCGAGTGGAAGCACCTCTTTGGCAAGCGCAACTGGTAGAAACTTACCTTCTGAATACCTTAAATTATCAAAGTTTGATTGCTACACGTGCCGCAAGATTACGCGATGTGGCATCTTCTCAAGCAACACTGCTGGAATTTGGGACAAGAAGAGCATTTAGTCCTCAAGCGTCTTTGTGGGCGGCGCGTGCTGCGCTAGCTGGTGGTTTGGATGCGACATCGAACGTGTTAGCTGCGCTACAACTGGGAGAAAAACCTAGTGGTACGATGTCTCACGCTTTTGTGATGGCGCTGTCAGCAATGGAAGGTAGTGAAGACCAAGCGTTCAGTGTCTTTCATCGTTATTTTCCCGGTGCACCCTTGTTAATTGATACTTACGATACCATAGCTGCTGCCCAGCGATTAGCTGCAAAAGTTCATTCAGGAGAAATTCAATTAGCAGGGGTTAGGTTAGACTCTGGTGATTTAGTCTCGTTGTCAAAACAAGTGCGATCGCTTCTTCCAGATGTGTCAATTTTTGCGAGTGGCGACTTGGACGAATGGGAAATTGCGCGGCTGAAAGCTGCTGGTGCCCAGATTGATGGTTATGGACTGGGAACGCGACTAGTGACAGGTTCCGCTATCAATGGAGTCTACAAACTGGTGGAAATTGATGGCATCCCCGTGATGAAGCACTCGAGTGGTAAGGCGACTTACCCAGGACGCAAGCAAATTTTTCGCTCTTTTGAGGGAAGTCAAGTGACAGTAGATTCTTTAAGCCTGATGACTGAACAAGAGAGAAGATATGGAAATGAAGAATTTCTTCAATCTTCACAAGTGCCTTTGCTACAGCTATTTGTTAAAGAAGGCAAACGGGTGCAACCGCTGGAGACTTTGGCAAAAATTCGACGAAGAACTACCACTTCGGTTGCTAGCTTGCCAGAGGTGACGCGACGTTTGGATAATCCCGTATCAGTGAAAGTGGAGATTTCTCCCCAGTTGCAAGAGTTGACAGAAAAGACGAAGAAACAGAGGAGATGAGGGGGATAGGGGGATAGGGGGACAAGGAGACTAAACAATTCAAAATTCAAAATTCAAAATTAAGAATCCAATTCCCAATTCCCAATTCCCAATTCCCAATTCCCAATTCCCAATGACTAATGACTAATGACTATTAACTATGAAAGTTGCTTTGTTTGGTATGAGTGCTGATCCGCCAACTGCTGGACACCAAACGGTGATTCGCTGGTTGTCAGAGCATTTTGATTGGGTGGCGGTTTGGGCGGTGAATAATCCATTTAAGTCGCATCAAACCCGTTTAGAACATCGAGTAGCGATGTTGCATTTGTTGATTGCGGATATAGATTCATCAAAGCACAATATTGGTTTGGAACAAGAACTAAGTCACTTGAGAACGCTGGAAACATTGGAGAAAGCAAAAAAGCTTTGGCTAGAAGCGGAGTTTACGTTAGTGGTAGGTTCAGATCTGCTAGCTCAATTGCCGCGTTGGTATCGTATTGAAGATTTGTTGCAGCAAGTACAACTTCTAGTCATACCGCGCCCAAGATATCCAATAGATGAATCTAATTTGCAGGTCGTACAAAAACTTGGGGGGAAAGTCACAGTTGCCAACTTTATTGGTCCAGATGTGTCCTCAACAGCGTATCGTGAAAATGGCGATCGCGAAGCCTTAACACCTCTTGTCGTTGATTATATTCAGAGAGAGCATTTGTACAAATGTTTACCCGGAAATGTAAAATCCTGAAAATGTAGAGAGAATACCCAATGGAATAGTTATCTATATTCAACGTGAAAACTTACCACAGATAAAACTTAGAAATAAAAAGTAAGGCTTTGAACAATGAGTTTCTATGCCAGGACGTAACCAAAGAAAGACTGCAGAACCGCTAAAACAACCACCTTTAGCAGATTTCAAAGTCGGTGTTGATAATGTAATTTTCTCTGTAGATATTGCACAGAACCGACTGCTAGTTCTATTAGTCATGAGACAACAGGAGCCATTTTTAAATTATTGGAGTCTTCCTGGTACTTTGGTGCGTCAAGGTGAGTCTTTAGAAGATGCGGCTTATCGCATTTTGGCTGAGAAAATAAAAGTAAAAAACCTTTATTTAGAGCAACTGTACACCTTTGGAGGACCTGAGCGCGATCCCCGAGAAGCCACTGATAGTTATGGTGTGCGTTATCTATCAGTGAGTTACTTTGCTCTCGTACGGTTTGAGGAAGCAGAATTGATTGCTGATGGTGTTACTGGAATAGCTTGGTATCCGGTAAAACAAGTACCACAATTAGCTTTTGACCATAATAAAATTCTGACATACGGACACAGGCGTTTGCGAAATAAGTTGGAGTATAGTCCAGTGGCATTTGAAGTTTTACCAGAAATGTTTACTTTGAATGATTTATATCAGTTATATACTACAGTTTTAGGAGAAAATTTTTCTGATTATTCTAATTTTCGAGCGCGTCTACTCAAGTTAGGTTTTTTATACGATACAGGAATAAAGGTGTCGCGTGGTGCTGGTCGTCCGGCGAGTTTATATAGATTTGATGCGGAAGCTTTTGCTCCATTTAAGGATAAACCTTTAATTTTTATTTAACGGCAAAGAGGCAAAGAACAAGAAGAGAAGAAAATGAAGATTGCGATCGCTCAAATTAATCCTACAATTGGTGATTTGCCTGGAAATACCCAGAAAATTCTGGAGATGGCACGAAAGGCAGTCGTAGAGGGTGCACGTTTGTTGCTAACGCCAGAACTTTCTTTATGTGGCTATCCACCACGTGATTTATTGCTGAGTCCTAGTTTTTTAGAAGCAATGGACATTGGCTTGCAACAATTAGCCAGAGATTTACCATCTGAACTCGCTGTGTTGATAGGAACTGTTGAGGAGAATTTCAAAGCACACAAGACTGGTGGAAAAACTTTATTTAATAGCATGGCTTTGTTAGAGAAGGGAAGGGTAAAGCAAGTTTTTCACAAACGTCTTTTGCCAACTTATGATGTGTTTGATGAACATCGCTATTTTGAACCTGGTTCAGAAGCTAATTATTTTACTTTGGATAATGTTCATATTGGCGTCACGATTTGTGAAGATTTATGGAATGATGAAGAATTTTGGGGCAAGCGAAGCTACATCACTAATCCAATTTCTGATTTAGCAATTTTGGGTGTAGATTTTATTGTAAATTTGTCTGCTTCTCCTTACAGTGTTAGCAAGCAGAAGTTTCGAGAAGCAATGCTTAAGTATAGTGCAGTGCGTTTTCAGCAACCGATTATCTATGCCAATCAAGTCGGGGGTAATGATGATTTAATTTTTGATGGTAGAAGTTTTGCTTTGAATCGCCAGGGCGAAATGGTGTGTCGTACCTATGGTTTTGAACAAGATTTGGGAATTGTGGAATTTGATGAGGTGCAACGAGATTTGCAGTTAGCTTCCGTAGCGCCAGAATATGAGTCTGAGGATGAGGAAATTTGGCACGCTCTCGTTTTAGGATTGCGAGATTATGTTCGTAAGTGTGGCTTTTCTAAAGTCGTGTTAGGTTTAAGTGGTGGGGTAGATTCTTCTTTGGTGGCGGCTGTTGCTACTACAGCACTAGGTAAAGAGAATGTTCTCGGTGTTCTTATGCCTTCTCCCTACAGTTCTGAGCATTCTATTAGCGATGCTTTGGTATTAGCGGAAAACCTTGATATAAAAACTCATATCATACAGATAGGGGAGTTAATGCAAGGCTATGACAAGACGTTAGCCCAGTTGTTTGCTGGAACAGAATTTGGACTGGCAGAGGAAAATATTCAATCCCGGATTAGGGGGAATTTATTAATGGCAATTTCTAATAAATTCGGTCATCTCCTCCTATCTACTGGAAATAAGTCAGAAATGGCAGTTGGTTACTCTACCCTTTATGGTGATATGAATGGAGGGTTAGCAGTGATTGCTGATGTGCCTAAGACTCGTGTTTATTCGATTTGCCGTTGGCTAAATCGCAATGGTGAGATTATTCCACAAAACGTTCTGACCAAAGCACCCAGCGCTGAACTCAAACCTGGTCAAGTCGATCAAGATTCGCTACCGTCTTACGACATTTTGGACGACATCTTGCAACGCCTGATTCACGATTACCAATCCTCAGCACAAATTATGGCTGCAGGTCATGATCCAGTAGTCGTAGACAGAGTTATTAAGTTGGTGGCGCGTGCGGAATTTAAGCGGCGACAAGCACCTCCTGGATTGAAAATTACAGATCGCGCCTTTGGGACTGGTTGGCGAATGCCTATTGCTAGTAAATGGGCTGCTATTAAAAATAGTTATCATCAGGTTTTCTCTTTGCGGCAATAGCTCTGCTGCTGGATTTACAATTCCTTTGATAGTGTAAAAAGTATTTCTCTTATGGCGAATCAAACTCCAATCCCTGTTGTTGTCATCGGTGCTGCGGGCAAAATGGGTCGCGAGGTCATCAAAGCAGTGACGCAAGCAGCAGATATGAACCTTGTGGGTGCTATTGATACAAGTCCCGAACATCAAGGTCAAGATGCAGGGGAACTGGCGGGTTTAAGTGAACCTTTGGAAATTCCAATTACCAATCAATTGGAACCGATGCTGGCGTTTGCATCTCAAGAAAAACAGCCAGGAGTAATGGTAGATTTTACCCATCCGAGTTCAGTGTATGACAACGTTCGCAGTGCGATCGCCTATGGTCTTCGTCCGGTTGTGGGTACCACTGGGTTAAGTCCAGAACAAATCCAAGACTTAGCAGAATTTGCTGATAAAGCAAGTACAGGATGTTTGATTATTCCCAACTTTTGTATTGGTATGGTGCTGTTGCAACAAGCAGCAGTTGCGGCTTCTCAATATTTTGACCACGTTGAAATTATTGAACTGCATCACAACCAAAAAGCTGATGCTCCCAGCGGTACGGCAATTCAAACTGCTCAGATGCTAGCAGAAGTAGGTAAAACATATAACCAACTTATTGTGGAAGAAACGGAGAACTTACCAGGAGCGCGGGGTAGTCAAACCGTTGATGGTGTTAGGATTCACAGTGTGCGGTTACCAGGACTGATTGCTCATCAAGAGGTTATTTTTGGTTCAGCTGGTCAAATTTATACTCTTAGACATGATACAAGCGATCGCGCTGCCTTCATGCCAGGAGTCTTGCTGGCAATTCGTAAAGTCCTCCAGTTAAAGTCGTTAGTATATGGATTAGAAAAAATTCTTTAACAGTGAACAGTGAACAGAGGAGCAGAGGAGAAGAATAATTTTTGCCCATTGCCCATTGCCCATTGATAACTGATAACTGATTTAAAAGACTCACCACTTAGCAGCACTCATGATTGTCCCACTGACTCGCCAGAAATTTGAACAAATCATTCCCCTCATTGCCACTGGTGCACAGTACAAATACTACTGGGGGAAGTTTCCAGACTTTTTGCAACGGCTGCTCATTTCTGTCGTGACGGTAGCTGTGGTTTTCTTTGTGAAAGTCATTTTGGCGCTTGATTTTGGTCCAATAGTATTTTTTGTAGGGCTAATAGGTGCTTTTTACTGGCTGTGGGGACCAGTTTTTTGGGCGAGTATGCGAAATGTCAAATGTCGCCGTTATAAGTACAGCGGTTTTCTCCGTGGTCGAGTGCTGGATTATTGGATTACAGAAGAGTTGATTGGTAAGCAGGAAACTGTCGATAAAAAAGGCGATTTGGTGATTGTCGAAAACCGAGAAAAACGCATTCACTTAGAAGTAGGTGATGACACAGGATTTACTGCTGAGTATAAAGCGCCGCTGCGAGTTGCCTACAAAGCCATTGCTCGCGGTCAGAGAGCAGAAATGGTAGTCATGTCGAATCGCCCAGACTTAAGCACTATTGATGAAATTTCCGATATTTATATTCCCAGTCGCGATTTATGGGTGAGTGATTATCCTTCTGTGCGACGGGATTTCTTTACTGAGGTGAGTAGCCGCTTGCGCCGCGATGAAGAAGATGAAAGACCGCGTCGCCGTCGCCATAGGGTGGAGAGATGAAGGAGTTGGGTTTGAAAAACTGCTGCAACGCTCTTGTTAGACCTCGCACTCGATTACGGCAACAATGGCAATAGTGAGTTCTGACATTGTAACCTCAGACACATTACCCAGTCTGCGGATGAACCTTTGTAAATCTACACCCCTTAGTTGCAGAGCGTCAATTGCAGAAACTTTGGTCAGACCATTTGTGGCATCAGGTTCAATTTTGATGTGCCAGAAATTTTGCAAGAAGTTTGCAAGAAGTATAGTTTCTAGTCTGTAATTGGGGCGATAAGTTTGATGGGAAGCTTGCCTACTGCATCAGAACTAATGACAACGGCGGGACGCACTTTCTTGATTTCCGCACCAACAGTAGGGTCAAAGTTAACCAACCAAATTTCTCCACGCTTGGGCGTATCAGGGCTAGTAGTCGATGATGTCACCTGTCATTAGCTCCTGCCATTCAGAATCTTGTTGATAGTGAACAAGCATAGCTTCTGCTTGACTTTCCAGAATACGTCTACGCTCAGACATTGGTAACTTTAGGAAAGCAAGACGCTGCTCCAAGGTAAGAGTTTGCTCTTCAGCAGAGGAACAAGGGATGGTAGCCTCTGGAATTAGAATAACTATTTCAACAGTTTGCCCTACCGAAAGATCTGGAGCTTGGATCTCAATTCTATTGCCCGGTAGTACTTTTGTTGTTATGTACAAAGTCGATTTCACTGTTCTAACTTACCCTTTAGGAATACTGATACATTTATGTGGCAGGGTAACCCTGGAACTTACACTCACCACGCGGCTGGTTCCCGTTAAAGCAAGTGTCCGTTGTTTATCTGTGGTTTCATTTTCACTCATATTGATCTGCATAAGTAGTCAGCGAGTCCTGAGCCAGGAGTCACCCCCTGAGTCCTTACGGACACGCACAAGGGACGGGGGAATTCACGCATTCGCTCATTCAAAGTTCAAAAAAAAGAGTTATTATTTTGAATTTCTCACTGTGCGAATTGGAGCGTAAGCCCTGCAGACAGGCACTCCCGGCGCGCAGCGTCTCCGCTATTGAGAAGCAAGTGGCGGATGACTTGGGGGTACACCCGCCTCCACTAATTGCATTCTGACTGCTGTATTGCTGAATTCTGAATTCTTCTTCTTTGACTTTTACCAGAGGTTTAGGACTTAGCACTAGGAGAAGAGCGACTGAAAATAGGGGAAAGGTAAGCAACCAAAACACCGATGAGAAAACCGGAAATGTTGCGAATGAGGGGTAGCCAGTCGTTTGTTCGTGTCACTACTGGTCCAATACCGAAGGAGATAAATAAGATTCCCCATAAAGGAGAGAAGATTAAAGCCCATTGCCAAGCAACAGCTTGTCCCTCGCGACGAGGTTGAGCTGCAAATCCACAAATGATTCCACCAACAACTGAAGTAATCAGAGTGAAAATCCACTGCTCTCGTGGTAATCCGGGAACGACAGCGCAACCACCCTGAAGCAAACAATTTTCAACTGCTTCCATAGCTTGTAGAATGGCTTGGTCTTCGCCCTGTTCTCGCACAAAGTACAAATTGCCAAAGCGGGTTTGCAATTCAATCCAGAAAGTGCGCGGTAGAAGTTCATAAACCGCGTCGCCCACACTGAAGCTAAGAATGTTACCACCACGGGAATCAGCAACTAGCAAAATGCTTTTGTCATCCAAACCCCAAAAAGGGATAACTGCGCGACCTGGAGTACGGTCATATTGAGTCAATACTCGCAATTTCCAGCCAGTTTCAACTTCAAATTGTTCTAGTTCCTTTACAAGGTTTTCTTCTTGAAGGCTAGTAAGAGATTTAGCTAAGTCTACAACTGGGGTTGGGGTGTCAGGTAATAGTTCAGGATTGTTATAAGCGTATGCGCTAGGAGAATGTGTCACCCAAATTGACCCAGCCAGGAAAAACACTGTCACAAAAGCCAGAATTCGTTGCCAAAAACTTTGCTGCATGAGCTTTTTTATACAAATCTCAACAGGAAAAGTGAACAAGTTGTTTTAAAAGAGTACGGGAAAAGTGATACTTCTTTACACTTTTTAACTGTAGTCTAATCTAATATCTCAGATCCAGAACTTCCACAGCAAGCTTGTCTGTAAGGTCAAGTATATGAAAACAAAGGCGCAATGCCTTATGCCCCTACTCTCTTGCCGACTGACACACGCTATTCTTTATCAAGCCAATTCTCAGACTCCGTCTGATGCTGCAAATCTTGGTCATCAAAACTGCTTTCCCAATCAGCAGCAACGTTGTAATCATTGTAATCATAATTATTGTTGTTGATGCCGTATCTTTCCGCAGGTGTGAAGCGGTTCTCCTGCCTTAGGGTTTGCCGTTCTTGTAATGTCAGCTTCGCTTTTTGAGATGGCGAGAGACGGTCAACTGTTCGCTTTGAAGATTTGGAGCGTGTGAAGGTTTTCCAAGCAGCTTGCACACCAACCATAAAACTACGCGTGCCTATTTGAACATTTTGTGCTTGCTTTTTAGCACTATCTATGCTTTGGTCCACTTGTTTAACGGCTTGACCAGCACTTCTAACACCTTCACTGACATCATCAGTTAAATCAGTAATTTCCAAGCTGGTCATGCGAATAGCATTGAGAGTGGGTGGTAACTCTCTGTAGATAGTGTCAAATAACTTTTCTGCACTGCGAGCAGCTCTTGCCAATTCCTGCAAAGCTGGTATCGCCGCCACTAAAACAGCAGTGAGACTGGCGGCGACTAGAAGTATGGACAATCCCAGCCAAAACAGGGGGTCAATCACTTTGATATCTTCTACTACTTTTACTTTTATATCTTCTACTAATTATCTATTTTCTACTAATTATCTAAATGTTGAGGAATAGTATCAGACTTTTCTTGAGCATTTTGCTGCTTCATAGCTTGGCTTTCCCGCAAACTGGCATCAATGCCAGCTGCTAGAGCCTCCCGCAGTCGGTCTAAAGTCTCATCCCAGTTAGAACGTGCGTTTGCAGAAAGGCGGTCTGCCTGTATCTGGACACTCGTTGAAATATCTTCTGCCAATTCTGGCAAAGCACTGGCAGATTTCTTTAAGAGTTGACGAGTTTCGCGTCCTGTGCGTGGAGCAATGAGCAACCCGGTTAAGGCACCGATGGTCGCGCCTAGCATCATACCGCCAATAAATAACCCAGAACGGTTGTTAGACATTTTTTTGTTCCTTTTTGTTCCTCTGCTATATAGAACTTATCCATAGTTGCCTACGACAACTACTTTGTCTACTGGGCGTGCTTCTACCAAGAATGATGGCATCAACAGTCCTCAGGCGTAACTTCGGAGCTAGCCGATCCTACGTATGAATTGAGAATTTTCTCAATTAATGAGTTAGATTGGTCGGCTTGATTTTCGCCATTCTAACCAACTCTAGATAAGTAGAGCAAACAAACAAACAAATTGGCTACTTATTCAAGCTCCTTACACCCATTTTATGTGGGTTTTCACGCCTTGCGAAATCCAAAAGATTTTATCTTTCTAAATTTTGAAAGACAATCTATCAGGCAGAAAGGTTGCCTTAATATCGAAGATAAGGAAAAATCTCCCTATTTTCTCTTTTTCACTAATGTTAACTGGGATCTAAGAAAATAACGACGCCAGACTTGCTGTCCATGTGCAAGCAGGCTGAAAATCTGTCTTAGCCGCTGGATTTGTAGCCGTGATGGTTGGTCTTTCTGTCGCAGATCATGAATATTTTGCTGACTCATGTAAATAGCTTCTGGCGCTCCAGATAGCACTGCATGGGAACTACGTTCAGCAGCAACTAAAATATTAGCTATTCTCGTTAGTCGCTTCTTAAGCTGCCGCACTCGCCAAGCCATATAGAGAAGAATTAGCGAGATAAGTATGTTGATGACGACTACGACTGTAACCATTGCTTAACTTTGTTGCACCCACTGAAAATCTTGCTAGATTATGACTCTAATTGAAGCTATGAAAATCACTTCATAGTTAAGTTGTAGATACTGAACTATCCCATGCATAAATGCACCGGGTGTCCCCGCCATTGAAATGTTGGTGTATCAGATGCAAAGTGGGCTACTACTCAGTCAAACAAACTTTTTGACTTTATTTAAGAAGAAGTTAAGGCGTATTTTTTTAAATCATCCAAGGAAACCACTTCCAAAGCTCTAGCATGAGTTGCGCCAAGGATGACAGGGGGAGCAACATCAGCCTCAAGAGCTTCTTGCCAGCGAGCAGCACATAAACACCAGCGATCGCCTTCTTTCAAACCAGGAAATTGATACTCAGGAACTGGGGTACTGAGGTCGTTTCCTCGCGATTTAGTAAAATCGAGAAATTCTGCTGTCACTTGGGCGCAAATAACGTGCAACCCAAAATCCATACCACCTGTGTTACACAACCCATCACGGTAATATCCAGTCACGGGAGAAGAGCAGCAAATTTCTAGCTTTTCGTTGAGTACATTTCTTGCTTCTGTCATCGCTCATTCCTTTTACTTTTTTTAGAGGAAGTAGGGAAATTGGGTGAGTCGTTTCAGTCACGACTTTAGCAACTTTAGTTAATAATATATAAATCACAAAACTCAAAACAAGTGTACTATAAAAACTAAAAAGTCTTCTGTTAAGTTGCATCCTCCAGATCAGATGTCATGTCTAAACGCCTTCTAGTTGTTGAATCCCCTGGTAAAGTCAAAAAGCTCAGTCAAATTCTGGGAGCGGAGTGGATTGTTCGTGCTAGTTGCGGTCACATTCGCGAACTGAGCAATGAAGGTGAGGATTCTTTGGGCTTTATCATGGATGGTAGCAGCGTGCGGTGTCGCTACGTACCCCGCAATCAGCAAGCAAGGGAAACGATTCAACAACTCAAGGCTGCACTCAAGCAGGTAAAAGAAGTTGTCTTAGCAACTGATCCAGATCGAGAAGGAGAAACTATTGCTTGGCATCTCAAGGAAGCTTTGGGACTGAAAGACCCGAAACGAGCAGTTTACACCGAGATTACAGAATCCGCAGTTCGTTCTGCGATCGCTAATCTCAGAGAGCTTGACCTCAACTTGGTAGGAGCGGGATTATGCCGAGATTGTTTGGATAAGCTAGTCGGTTACAAAGGAAGTCCACTGGTTTGGGCACTCAATAATGGAGCAAAGAGTGTAGGACGAGTCCAGAGTGCTACTCTACACCTCATTTGCCAGCGTGAGAGGGAAATTGAGTCTTTTGTTCCCCAAGACTACTGGAGTATCTGGGTTGACTATGCTGAGGGATTTCGCGCTTTCTACAAAGGGACGGTAAATGCTCCTTCGGAAACACCAAAGCAAGAAACAGAAGTTCATGATGACACGGCAAATAATCATACAGAAGCACCAGAATCTACTCGCGTTCTTTCAGAAGCAGAAGCAACACGCTTAGTTGAAGAAGCGAAACGCCATCCTCATCAAATTGTCCAATATGAGGGGAAGGTAGTCAACCGCCAACCACCTCCACCCTTTATCACCTCTACCCTTCAGCAAGCTGCTGGTTCCAGGTTAAAATTTGCTCCTGAGAAGACCATGCAAGTTGCTCAAAAGTTGTATGAGGCTGGTTTAATTACTTACATGCGGACAGACTCAGTCATGTTGAGTCCGGAGTTTTGTGATAGTGCTCGCAAGTGGTTAGAACAAAATGATCCGGAAAATGTACCTCAGCAAACTGCCAGACATCGCAGTAAGAAAACTGCTCAGGAAGCACATGAGGCTATCCGTCCGACGGATGTATTTCGTCCTTCCACTGAGTTACGAGTCGAACTTTCTGCAGATGAATTTAACTTGTATGTCCTCATCTGGAAAAGAGCGATCGCATCCCAATGTCGTCCGGCTCAACTCCGTAAAACTCTCATCATCACTCAGTCCGGTGAACTTTTATGGCAAGCTAGAGGACAAGTCGTAGAATTTCTTGGTTATGCTCGGTACTGGTCAAACCTCAGCAAAGATACAATCCTGCCAAACTTACAACAGGGACAAATGCTGACTTTGGAGAATGCAGGTCATGAAAAGAAACAGACTCAACCTCCACCCCGCTACAGCGAACCAAAACTAGTACAACTGATGGAGCGCAAAGGCATTGGTCGTCCAAGTACCTATTCTCCCACGATTGCAACCCTTAAAAAACGGGGTTATGTCCAACTCATAAAGGAAAACCTACAACCGACTGCGCTGGGTTTGGAAGTTGATGCTTTTTTGTTGAAGGCGTTACCGGATTTGTTAGAGACAGAATTTACTGCAAAGATGGAAGATGCTTTGGATAGCATTGCTTCAGGGAAACAACCGTGGCAGCATTATCTCACAAATTGGAACCAGAATTACTTTGCACCAGCTTTGGCAAAGGCAAAAACCGTACCCGTGAGTTCATCAAATGGAGCTAACGCTTCTGGTGTCGCTGAACGCAAATTTGAGACATCCAGAACTCGCTGTCCTCAGTGCAACAACAATCTAGCCAAAATTAACAGCAATAAGGTTAAAAAGAAATACTTTCTCAAATGTGTCAGTGGGTGTGAAAATGTTGTCTTGTTCTGGAGTGAATACACCAAGACTTGGGAGCCTCCTCGTTCTCAAACACGATTAGATGCAAATCCTCAAAAGCCTCCAGTTAAGATAACCACATATCCTTGCCCAGTGTGTAAGCAACCTTTGGAGGAGTACACTTATACGAAAGACGCACAGAGTAAGAAAATGCTCCGGTGTTCAAACCCCAAATCCCGAAATGAGCAGAAACATAAGGATGTAGCTTATTTTAGTACGCCCAAAGGGTGGTGGAGTCCCAAGTTTGGAGAGTTGAAGTGTTAAGCTGTTCGTTTAGTTAGATTGAAAAATTTAGCTTATCAAACAGCTATTTATAAAATCAAGCACAACTTACTTTTACTAAGATAGTGTTGCTAAAAACTCCTCTGGCAACATTGCTGGAACTAGAGAATTAGCAAAATCGGATGTATTTCGTGTTACGATTACTTCTAAGGCTGCTATATTAGCTGCTGCACTGGTTACTGCATCCTCAAAATCTACGATCGCATTTTGCAAAGCTTGTCGAATTACCTCGTCAGTAACGCTGGCAACTTGGATACGCTGCAACAACCTTGCAATGACTTCGCGTGCTGACTCACTACCAATTTGGCGACGCAAAATATAGAAAATATTGGTTACTGCATGACCTGAAACATATCCTTGGACTTGCTCTTGTGTCACGGTATTTAGTGCTCGTGCGGAAGCTATAACAAATGGTTGACGTTGCGCTAGAACATCTAGCAACACATCGCTATCAAATAAAACCCGCTTCAACGATATTTCCTCTCTAAATAATCCACATAGGATTCTGTCGGATTTTCTCCTCCTAGCTGAATCGCACCAATTAAACTTTG
The DNA here is from genome assembly GCA_019359415.1 of Iphinoe sp. HA4291-MV1. Classification (GTDB taxonomy): domain Bacteria; phylum Cyanobacteriota; class Cyanobacteriia; order Cyanobacteriales; family Nostocaceae; genus Brasilonema. The sequence continues at coordinate 14,532 of JAHHHH010000013.1, forward strand.
AGTCCAAGAGTCAAGTTCAGTTAAAGGCTTTTCGGTTGGATTCTCAGAAATAGGCGACAATGTTTCTTGCTGAATCGATGCTAACACCGACTCAACTAAACGCCAGCGATCGCTAATTGGTAATTGCAATGCTTGCTCTTGCAATTCTTGCAAACTCATCAGTATTTTTTCACTCAAAGCTATCTATCTTTTATTGTAAATCGATGATGGTGTAGCGATTGACCAATGCGGTGGCTGTTAGTGTTTCTATAATGACCAGTGTTTGCGGTGTACAATAAATTGAATAGGTGCTATTGCTGGTGTTTTGCAGATTGCTTAATTTGTTTAATTTTTCCTCTAGCGCCACCATCGCCCTACATCTTGGATGGCGATTGCGACTTGGTGAGTCTTGAAATAGGTCAATCAGCGCGCCCTGATTTACCCCAACTTTACCCCAATAATTTGACTAACCCCGTCCAAAAATGTCCAAAATGGCATAAAATTTACCAGATTGACACCACCAAAACCCCCGCAAGCCAAGTGTTTGCGGGGTTTTGTGTGTTATGCCAGGAACCAGATTTGAACTGGTGACACGAGGATTTTCAGTCCTCTGCTCTACCAACTGAGCTATCCCGGCGTGGATTTGTTTGTTTGCCACGATTACTTAAGATAGCAAAGTCACATTCATTTTGCAAGTCTTAGCAGAAAAAAAGTTATGCCACTTTTGTTCTCAATTTGACCCAGCTAAAAACTGCCAGGAACACCACAAACTGAACAAGAACGATACTAGGACCGGAGGCAAAGTTGAACAGGCCCGATACAATGATACCAGCAATACTGCTGAGAGAACCAACAATCACCGACAACAACAGGAAGCGATTAAAGTGGTGACTCATCAGTTTGGCGCAAGAGGCGGGAATAACCAAAAAAGCGTTGACTAGTAAAATGCCAACAGCTTTAATTGCCACAGCCACAGCTAATGATAGCAATATAACAAACCCATAGCGGTATGACTGAACTGGAATACCTTGCACCTTTGCCACAGCAGGGTTAAGCGTTAACAAAATTTGTTGCCTGAGAGTTGATAATAAGAATACACTGCCTCCAACAAGCACAAGCAGGGTCAAAATCAAATCTGTGAGGTCAATAGCGAGAATATCGCCAAATAGCACACCCATTAGGTTACCGCGATATCCTTGAATTAAGCTAGTGAGAATCACGCCTATTGCCAACGCACCTGACAGAACAATACTCAGAACGCTGTCACTAGCTAAATCGGTTTTCTCCATAAAGTAGAGGACAACTATCCCAAAAATGAGTGTGAATGGTAGCAGCATCCAGGTAGGGTTTAACTGTAGTAGCACACCTAGCACCACGCCGACTAAAGCAGCATGACCAACAGCATGACTGAAAAAAGACAACTGGCGCAAGGTGACAAAACTGCCAAGTAAACCGCCAAGTATTCCCATCAAAACAGCACCCACAATAGCACGTTGCATGAATGGAAACTGGAGTAAGGTTACCAGGTTATTGACGTTGGTGAGAGCAAGCTCAGCTATTTGGCAATTATTTAATAAAAGCATATGTTATTTTGTCTCACGCATTCGGCGGAGCCGTTCTCGCAGAGTAGTCGCAAAGGCGAGCCAGTACTGCAGGAGGGTTTCCCGACAGAGGTATCTGGCGTCGCAAAGAAGAACACCAAGAAAATGAATGAGTGCAAGAAGTTTATTCATAACTTAGTTATGATAATGTCGATAGCGACGGAAAGCAGGACTGTAGGTTGCTAAAAGATTTTGGGGTGAAAGAGCGACTTCTGGAACACCAGTGCAAACAATGGTTTGGTTAAGGCAAATGACGCGATCACAATAGCGGCTCACCATATCAATGTCATGGGAAACCTGCAACACAGTCCATCCTTCTTCCTGCTTCAGTTCATTGAGCAGGGTATAAAAATCTGCTGCACCTTGTACATCTACTCCAGCAAACGCCTCATCTAGCACCAAAAGTTGTCGAGGTGTGACCAAACAGTATGCTAATAATACCCGTTTGAGTTGACCGCCACTGAGAGTTCCAATTGCTTGATTTTGCAAATGGTAAGCGTCGGTTCTCCGCAAAGCTTCAGCGATCGCTGCTGATTTTTCCCTACTAGATTCCCCAAAACTTCTCTTTGTTGGAGTGGCTTGAAGAGGTTTTCTTTTAACTTCTTTCACCCATCCCAACCCTACTAATTCATTAACACAAATGGGAAAGCTGCGGTCAAAGATAAAATTTTGTGGCATATAGCCCAACTGGTGACGTAAATTACCTAAGCGTGTGATTGGGCGACCCAATATTTCAATTTTGCCAGCACTTCGTGGAATCAAATCCAAAACTGATTGTACTAGCGTACTTTTACCCGCGCCATTAGGACCAACTATAGCTGTATTCGTTCCTGAGAACAATTCAAAAGAAACATCCCGAACAGCTAAGTAACTACCTTGATAGACAGTCAATCTCTCTACTTTTAAAACAGGAAAGTCATTAGTCATTAGTCATTAGTCATTAGTCATTAGTCATTAGTCATTAGTCATTAGTCATTAGTCATTAGTCATTAGTCATTAGTCATTAGTCATTAGTCATTAGTCATTAGTCATTAGTCATTAGCCATTGGTGATTTTTTTATTAACAAAGGACAAATAACTAATGAAAAAAATTATTTACAGGCTGTTTCTAAAGTTTGCAAATTATCTCTCATCGCTTTGAAATAATGCTGCGGTTCTGTATTGCCAGTTTCTAAAGAATCCAGGGGACGCAAAGTTAAATTTAAGTCCTTAGAAAGACTTGTTAACAATTTGTTATCTACTCCTGGTTCGCTAAACAAAGCTTTCACTTTATACTTTTTCACTGCCTTCACTGCATTTTGTATATCTGCTGGCGCTAATTGATCTTCGGGAATCTCTACGACTGCAACTTGCTTGAGGTTATAGCGTTTAGCTAGGTACGGAAAAGCATCATGAAAAGTGATAAAGGTACAACTAGGATTTTTTTGTAAAGTTTGCTGAAATTCACTATTTAAACTGTCCAATTGCTTGATATATGCTGCTGCATTTGCCTCATAAGTCGCTTTATTTGCAGAGTCAGCAGCAATTAACCCATCCCGAATATTAGCAACTTGCTGTTTTGCTAAAACTGGATCTAACCAAACATGAGGGTTACCCTCAGCGTCTTCGTGTTCTTCCTCTTTTTGACTAGTTTTCTCAACTGGTGAAATTTCATTTAAGGGTTGAATACCTTTACTGGTATCTATGACAGACAATTTGGGATTTTGGGCATTTTTTATTGTGTTGTCTAAAAATTCCTCCAAACCCAAGCCATTTTTTACTAATACATTTGCCGTAGCGATCGCTCTGACATTTTCTGGTGTAGATTGATACTCATGTACTTCTGTTCCCGGTGGCACTAAAATTTCCACATCTGCTGTATTCCCAGCCACCGCCTTGGTGAACATATACATCGGCAGAAATGTTGTCACTACTTTGATTTTCTCTGACTGCGGGGATGGAGCGGATGTCGCTTCTTGTGCTTGCGGTGACTGTTCGGGAGTCGTTGTCTGATTTGTATCAGATTGAGTACACCCAGCACTCAGCGATAACATGAGCAGAGCAATTAGAGGTATAATATCTCTTCTGTGTTTATTTGTTCTACGTCTGGTATAAGCCTGGCTCACCGTTTTCTCTCCTTAGGTAAAAGCTGTTTGCTTTTTTTATTTAAATTTCTGTTGACAATGAGACTTATTCTACATCCAATACTATAATAATTCTCATTCTCAACAGATAGCTATGATTCAGTGTGAGTAGTAACAAAAAAGTTTTTCAGGAAGTACTGCTGTCTACAGCTAACCTGACTGAATGTATAAATTTATCCAAAATGAACTCTTAAGGTTTGTCTTGTAAAGGTCTTACTTTGATTTACATTTAGGTTTAATGACGTTTTTTGAAATCTTGTTAAAAATTTGGCTGATTACTGATAAATTAATGAGACTACTTTCTATTAAAAATGAGCTTTTACAAAGCACAGTGTGTGGACTAACTAAGAATTAGTGTGAGGAGAAAATGGCAAAATTGTGGAAATCTCTGCTGACTAGTCCAGTAGTTTTCGGGGTGATATTGGCGATGAATACTACTGCTATTGCAGAGGAAACATCTACCAATTTGGAAATCAAAGAAGCTGGGAATACCCCTCAAAATAAGACAATGGCACAAGTGACTTCAGTGTCTCAGTTGTCCGACGTACAACCAACAGATTGGGCATTTCAAGCACTGCAATCTCTTGTGGAGCGCTACGGTTGTATTGCTGGATACCCGAATGGTACTTATCGGGGGAATCGGGCGATGACACGGTATGAGTTTGCTGCTGGTTTGAATGCTTGTTTAGACCGAGTTAACGAACTCATTGCTACCGCCACAGCAGATTTGGTAAACAAACAAGATTTAGCGACATTACAAAGACTGCAAGAAGAATTTGCCGCAGAACTGGCGACACTGCGAGGTCGTGTGGATGTTTTGGAAGCGAAAGTTGCTGAACTGGAGGCAAATCAATTTTCTACAACAACAAAATTACAAGGGCAAGTGGTTGCTGCAATCACTGGTGTCCTGGGAGGTGATAGAGTTAACAATGTAGATGTTGAGGACAATAACATAACCTTTGGGGCGCGAGCGCGTGTGGAGTTTGTCACCAGCTTCACAGGCAAAGATACTCTCTTCACTAGAATACAAACTAATAATATTCTCAACCCTGATATTGGAACACCAGAAGGTAACCTGTTTCTTGGCAGTGAAGACGGTACCACAGATGCTTTTATCGATACACTGTACTACGAATTCCCCATAGGCGAAAGTACAGAGGTTATCGCAATTGCCAATGCGGGTGCGGCGGATGACCTGACCAGTACAGTCAACATTTTTGATGGGGACGGCGCATTTGGTGCTTTATCCAGCTTTGGCACACGAAACTCAATTTATTATCAAATGAATGGTGCGGGACTGGGAGTCACTCAGCGTCTTAGTAAGGCGTTCTTAGTCAGTTTGGGGTATTTAGCAGGTTCATCAAATGATCCATCCTCTGATAATGGATTGTTAAAAGGTCCATATGGTGCGATCGCACAGCTCACTTTTGAACCCAGTGAGCGCTTTAGTATTGGCTTGACCTACATCAATGCTTATAATCAGGAATTGGGTACTGGTAGCCAACGGGCAAATCCTATATCCTTCCTTCAGTCTCAGCTTGCCCCTCCCCCTGATGTAACTGGAGAACCTGAGCCAGTGAATGTGCCATTTTCCAGCAATTCCTACGGTGTACAAGCATCCCTTGGTCTTAGCGATAAATTTGTCTTGGGTGGTTGGGTTGGATATACCAACGCTCGTAACTTGTCCACCGAAGGAGGAAGAGTTGACCGTGGGGAGCTTGAAATTTGGAACTGGGCTGTCACTTTAGGATTTCCCGACCTTGGAAAAGAAGGAAACTTAGCTGGTATTATCTTCGGTATGGAACCTAAAGTGACAGGTTCTAGTATTAATGAAATTTCTAAAGACAGAGACACTTCCTATCACGTAGAGGCGTTCTACCAATACAAGGTGACTGACAATATTACTATTACTCCCGGAGTTATCTGGCTGACTGCGCCAGATCATAACAGTAACAACGATGATGTTGTGATTGGTGCAGTGAGGACTACTTTCACTTTTTAAGAAGTACAAAAAGACCAGCTGTAGTAAGCTGGTCTGTAAAATTTTTCTTCGCGTTGTCTTCTCAAAAGAGTTAAACCCGACTTGCGCGTTCCCAAAACGCAACGGGATACTTTTCTTAACAATATTGTAACAGTCAGCACAAATTTTTTATGACATTTATCAAAAAAAGATATTGAGGAAGAAAATTAGCCTCTATCTTTAAAAAGAATTCAAAAGATGGTATAGAGAGAACAGGGAAATCACTTAGAGGATGTTTGTAAAGTCTAATTTATTACTAGCCTCGGCGACTAGAAGTCGCACGCCAGTTGCTACAACGGGGGGAACCCCCCGAAGCTTTGATCGGAGGTTTCCTCCGCTCAAACTTCTCTCCGCAAGGCGCTGCTCTCCGCAACGCACTGGCTCGGCTACACAGACAAAACCCGCAAGGCAAGGGTTAAAAACCTTGATTTTTCGTTAGTCCACGGAGGTGGTGAGACAGCGCTGCACCGACGTCTCCCTCTCAATAGCGGAGACGCTACGCGTTGGCTCAAGCCTCCGCAGGACTTACCGTAGGCGACTGCGAACCCGTTCGCGAGTGCGTCTGGTGACAGGAGAAGGGACTTTGCTTGTGTAGTAGCGAATTATATTCGCCCAATACTTTTAAAACATCCTCTTAAATTTCAATTAAAAATCAAAAGTTACAGCTTTTCAAAGAAATAAACCACACGTAGGGGCTGTTCTTGCCGTGCCTCTACGAAAATCTGTGGTTCAATTAACTGAAAATAGCTATAAATTAAAAAGTGTGTCTTTACAACTTAGGACTCAGGATTCAGCACTAATGACTGCGGTTGTCCCCAAATGATACGCTCCTGCTTGTAGATAGCGATTCCCGGTTTAGCTCCCTTGGGTTTGTAAACATATTTTGGCTGAGTATAAACAACAGGTACCTGGTCACTTTGACGACCACGGCTGTAGTATGCTGCTAAGTTAGCAACATATTGCAAATCAGCTTCCTCTGGGACAGTACCCGGTTCTAGACGCAGCAGCACATGACTACCTGGAATCTCTTGAGCGTGGAACCATAAATCGTAATCATTTGCTACACGAAAGGTTAATTGGTCATTTTGGCGGTTATTACGACCAATTAAAACTTCAAAACCATTGGGGGTGCAGTCATGATAAAAGTTAGTGCTAGCGGCTTCAGTTGAACTGCGACGACGGTATTCTGAGTCTTCTAAATATTGCTGTCCAATGAGTTCCTCTCGGATTTCTTCAAGAGCTTGTAAATCTTCTGCTGTTGTATAATTCTCTATTTGAGAAATAGCCGCTTCCACTTGCTCCAAATACTCAATTTCAGCATTGACTTCAGCTAATAAAGGTTCTACAGCGGTACGAGCACGTTTGAGCTTTTGATGCTGTTTATAGAGATTTTGAGCATTTTGTACAGCATTTTTATCTGGCTGTAAAGCGATTTTTACTGGTTCGCTAGATTCAAAATCCGGGATAGTAATTTCCGTCATTCCTAAGCGCCACTCATGTAGATGTGCCATCAACAAATCAGCCTTTTGTCGATACTCATCTGCTTGTTCTGACTGCTGCAAGCGTTGCTTAAAATTAGCAGCTTTCAGTCGTAATTTTTCCAAAATATTCTTCAGTTTCTGACTCAATTGATGCCGCAGTTGGGAAAATATTTGTTGATTTCGCTGGTCGGTGTAGTATCGGTTGAGTAACTCTTGGATATCTTTCGCGCTCTTGTGAACACCCCAACCAAGTACGGTGTAACCTTCTTGTGTCCAAGCAGGTTCAAATTTCTCGCTTTGGAGCCTTTGCAGCCATTCTTGCCAATGGTGAAACAGCTGTTGCCAATCATCGGCTTTTAGGATGTCTGTCGAACTTTCTGGATCTATGTCTGATACTAGCAGCATTGACTGTATCAGTGAAGGAGAGACACCACGATAGGTTTTGAGCAACTGACGCTTGATAGCTCCTGGTACTAAGCTAACCCGTTCTTGCCAACGTTCTTGAGATTCACTCAAGTTGGGTATAGCAGCAGTGAGACTGGGTGGTGTTTCATAAGGTTGTCCTGTCAGAACTGGACGAACGCTAGATTGTTGTTGTTTGACTTGATGGGCAACGGTAATAATGATGTTATTAGCATCAGTAAGAATAACGTTGCTGTACTTGCCCATGATTTCGACGTACAGGTGATATAGGGCGCTTTCTCCCGGACGACGGGCAAATTGCAAATCAACGACACGTTCCCAAGGGGCTATTGTCTCAAGCGCCACCAACGCCAAACCACCCAACTGGTGCAGTAGTTGTTGGCTAAAAGTGAAGGTATCTGGTGTTCTTGGTGGTGGATCGCCGATATGAAGGCGAGCTGCTTGCGGATGCCAAGAAATTTCTAGCCAACTCCGCTGTTTCAGAGTACGGAGTGCTATAGCAATAGTATAGCTGTTACGCTGATAGACCTGCTCTATACGCGATGGCAACCAGCGATCGCGCATGTCGCTACAAACAGCGGTAAGAGTTGTAAAGTCAAATGTTTGCACAACGGTTAGTCGCTGTTGTTTAGGTATTGATAGTTAGTATAACAATCGTTTTGGATATATTAATCCTATTTGATTTGTGTTGGCGTAGCCTGCGCTTTGCGCATAAATCGCGCATGTGCAGATTTCCGACTTCTTATATCAAGTTCGCTTAATTGCTTATATTTCTTGTACCTTTAATTTCACTGGGAGCATCCCAATTTTGCACAAAAGATGGTAGTGGGAGCATCTTGCTCCCTACTTTATTTTATAGTGCGGGCATCTTGCCCGCACTATAAAATAAAATAAATTTACACATTTGGGATGCTCCCCAAATAAAAAGACTTCTTTATGAAGCCTTTTCCGAAACACCTAGTGTTAAAAATCTTAAATGTATAATTGCAAGCTGTGTCTCGGTGAGAGATAATTAATGCTTGGTGTAGTGTAAGAAGTTGACAACAAAAAAGTGTAGTTTTCTTACTACTAACTTCTTAACATCTACTGTTAACTTACCAACATCGCTTCTTTTTGTGTATCTTCAGATTTTTCTTGCAATAACTTGGTGTAAAGTTGAGCAAGCTGCGATGCAACTCCCTCCCAACTGAACTTTGCTTCAACCCGCTTTCTCGCAGCTTGACCCAACTCGTCTCGCCATTGGGAACTACTAAGAATTCGGTCAATCGCAGCAGCGAATGCAGCGACATCTTGTGGTGGTGCCAATAAACCAGTTTCTTCAGAAACGACTGTAAATTGAAGTCCACCAACATCGCTTGCTACTACTGGTGTTTGACTCGCCATCGCTTCGATCGCTACCAATCCAAATGGTTCGTAGTGACTAGGAACAACACAAACATCAGCAGCGGCGTAGTAATATGGTAGGATTTCTTGACTGATACGACCAGGGAAAGTCGTAAAGTCGTTCATCCCTAATTCAGCAACTATGCTTTCAATGCGATCGCGTTCCTTTCCATCGCTGTGTCCTGGACGGCTACCACCACCAATAATTAACTGGAGCTTTCCAGATCCTCGCAACTGAGACTCTCCCACAGCACGCACTAATGTTTCTATGCCTTTGCGTGGATCAAAACGTCCTACATACAATACAAGTTTTGTTTCTGGATCAATTCCCAACTGCGCTCTTGCTGCTTGTCTATCTATGCAACCAAACTGTGTAATGTCTGTACCACACGGAATAATGTCGATACTTCCTTTTGTGGAAACAAGCGATCGCATATGTTCTTTTTCTTGCGGACTTGTCGCCACAATTCGTTCGGCTGTCTCTAAAACATGTTTTTCTACTGCTAGCCTGGTACTAGCAATCAAAGGAATTGTTTCAATCGTGTTGTACTTAACTGCTCCTAGGGAGTGGTATGTATGAACCTGCTTACTCCCTTGGATTTCTTTGAGCTGCATTCCTACCCAACTAGAGAGCCAGTAGTTTGTATGAACCAAAGGGTATACGAAGCCATTCTCTTGCTGGAATTGGAGAAAATTATCTAGAAATTCTGGCAAGTATCCGAACAAATTGTCTCGCGGTACAAATTCAACAGCACCAGCTTCTAATCGAATAGTTCGACAGTTTGGGCTATGTTGAACAATTGTTTGTTGTTCCGTACTCACTTTGCGAGTAAACATTTCTACTTGCCACCCAAGTTTGGCTAGTGCTTCTCCAACTTGGCGCACGTATACATTTTGTCCTCCAGCCTCTTCTTTCCCAATTTCAACCGCTGGATCGCCGTGTACTGAAATTAGGGCGATGCGTTGTTCAGTTCTAGAGTTCATAGTTTGTTGGTGTCTTCTTGTCGAGAGGTTTCAGGCAACTAACCTTATTACCTACGCAGAAAGAAAGTTTAATATTCTTTATTTTATTTTAATGTAAAAACAACCTTTTTATACATCCGATCATAGAAGTAAGATTTTATGTGCGTATTTCTCTTTAACTTTTTATGCTACGGTTGCTATATTTTTAGCTAATCTGCTTAATAAGTAAATCTAAATTTTGTAATTATAATGACATTTATAAGTTTCATCTATGTTGTTTCTGTTGTTTCGAACACAAAATGTATATTTAACTATTTATTTTTGCTAAAAATTAAGTACGTACAAGGTACTTAAAGACTATATTGATAGTTGCGTTGTATATTTACAAAATATACCTAGCGAACAACTAAATTTTTGAATACAACTTCTCAAACTACTCCCTTCTCGGTCTAAGATTACCTATAATGATTTACTCCTCTCTCTGTGTCGCGCCAGGTGCTACAACGGGGGAACCCTCCGCAGTCGCCACAACGGGACGCCAAGGGCGAACGCGCAGCGTCTCCGCTACTGAGAAGGGGAGACGCAATCATGCGAACAAGCGGGGAACCCCGAAGTTGCCACAACGCGGGGAACCCGCGCATCTCCCAAGGGGAGACGCCAAGGGCGAACGCGTAGCGTTTCCCTTAGGAAAAGGCGCTGCTCTGCGCCTGGTGCGGTTAAAAAATAGGTATTCTTCTGGCGGTTCGGGAGTAGTACACGATTATTTTTGAGCTTTTAATGTGAAAATTTACACTTTATGCCTTTTATAGAAAGAAATCTCTCAAGTGATGGTAAGTTAATTAACAACAATAAATACTTCGACAAAATCACATAAGACTTTAATCCCTTAGTCTCTATTCTCCTCTGAACATATACTGTATGCAATTAGAATTTATTCCTGTTGAAGAATTTTACTTTGCTTTGACTTTGGCAGTTCGGACTCTGGAAGAATTGGAAAAACCAGGTCTTGTCGAACAAGTGCGATCGCGATTGTTGGTAGAATGCGGTCAACCTTCTACCGTCGCTCCTGGCAAACAGAATACTTTTCATTATGTATTCTGCGTACAAGGTGTAGATAACAGCCCTGCATCTGGACTTGTCGTTTCTATTTCAGACTTACAGGACAAGCTGCGCTTGAGTAGCGATTATGGTTGGACGCTAGATCAAGAACGCAAGCCTATTCGCACTGAAAAATATAGCCAGCGATCGCAGTTCGCCCAACAGTTGCGATCGCACTTACAACTATGGTTGCAACTTCCCTTGAGCTAGATAGCTAAAGGATATCCAGGCTAATAATTAAAAATTAAAAATCAAGTTTTTTTGATTTTTAATTTTTAATCTCTCCTTCTTGGATATTAACTTGTCGTTTGTGCGGCAAGCATTTGCTTGAGTTTTTCCAACTCATTAGCCCACCTGGGATCTGGACGAATAGCTTCTTCCGTAGTTGCGGCTGGTGTGTGTTCCCTAGCACCGCCACCACCCCGACGAGACTTCTTAGAGTTTTTCTCTCTACGATTGTTTTCTCTTGTTGGAGTAGGACTAGCGTTGCTACTTGTAGCATGACTAGTAACTTTAGTAGGTTGCTCTTCGTTGTTTTCCTCTCCTTTCGTCCGAGGTAATGCCTTCTCGAGTTTGATAGGAGAGTCTTTGAACAAGTAACCATTGTACTTTTCAATAATTTGGTCTGCTTGTTCGTCATTGTTAACTGTAAGAAAACCAAATCCACGACATTTGCCGGTTTTTCGGTCTTTTATCAGTTTAGTGGTAACAGCATCGCCTTCTGCTGCAAAAACTGCTTGCAGTTCCTGACGATCTATTTCTTCTTTGGGCAAATTGCCTATATATAGGCGAATGGACATGAACTACACCTCCACAAGTTGAGTGAACACGACCAGGCAAAAAACAGTAGTTTGGCTCTGGCTTTTGATAGATACTGTTGACTAACGCTGCCACAAACCAATTTTTTTCTCCAAACTGTTAACCTATACAATACAGTTTTTTACCAGGATAAAGCTTGCTTAATACAAAAGCGCACAACTCTAATAACACCTTTATTCTAAGAATTGTGAATTTTACAGCGTACTGCTTCCAACTGAAAAGTTCTTCTACACTTTTTTTCCGAAAAATCAAACATTATTCCTTACATTATCACGCTATTTTACACGCAGCTAGTTCATGTTAGACATTTCCAGCAATAGCATAATTGCATAGTAGCATAAAATACACTTTTTCTAAAGTTTAGTGGCCCAGAAGCAAAAACCAGCCAGTAGCTGGCTGATTAACTGCTGTGTTGGCGAGAAAAAGGGTATATATTGGCGCAAGCAGCTGCACAGATAACCTAGCTTGAAAGCCAAGGTATATCAGTTTTAGCTATTACTATGAAATAATGTAACATTTTATTGAGAAGTGCGCAACATTTGTTTACAAAATGAGCCTCGCGCTCGTCCCTGAGTCCTTACGGACACGCTCTTGCGCATTTTCCTCCCCTTGTCCATTTTCAAGACAGTCCCCCATGAACTAGCTTTCACAAACCTTGTTATGAAAATACCTCTTGCCCATTGCCCATTGCCCATTTTCAAGACAGAAGGCATTCGACTAACCTTTTGACAAGATGTATACTCCCCAAGCGTCTATCGCAACAGCTAAAACTGTAGACCAAATGGGATGAGGACTGTAGATGGTTTTACCGCTATGAGTTTGCAGAGTGTGGATGTCAATCCAAGGCGTTGCTCCTCGCCGTAACCAACCTGTTACCATAATCTGCCGATCGATCAAGTCCTGAGGATTGATCTGTTGCCCCAGCCACCGAACATAGTGTAATTTCACTGAAGCTGTACTGGATTGCAGGATGAAATCTTGTCCCAAGCAGTTACTTGTACCTCGGCGACCTAATAGCTTACCGATAAGACGCACGTTGATACTATCAGATGGGAGAGCAGCTGGGTTGGATAAGAGGTTAGGCAATCGCTCATCTGTTTGGGTTGTGCTAGGTCTAATATCTGGGAAAAAAGAATTCATTCGGATTAATATACCGATGCTAAATCCAATGAGCAAGCAACCTGTAACAAAAGACCAATCATCGTATATCCACTTTAAGTTCAAAAACTTAAGTGCATATGCCGTTTGCCAAACGAGCCAGATGAGAACAGCAAGCACACCACCAATGGGAATTGCTAAAAAGGGAGCAATTTGAATGAAAAAGGATTGACGCCTGACTCTCAAAGGCTGTTGGTTTTCCAAATTTAATTCTGTTTCTAAATGCCAATGGCGGGCTATAGATAACAGACGTTGCAGGCGATCGCCTATCAAGGGGTGAGTGTTGTTGATGACAAACCACCAGCGATAGGGATTAAGATAGTCCCACATTAAAAACGATTCAAAAGTCGTGTGAGGAGCAATACTGCCCAAACAAATACTTTGCTGGTAGCCTACAGGCGCTAGTATATTTAAGCTTTCTAACTGCCAACTGGTGTGTTCTTGTTTTTGGATATCACCAGCAATACCAACAGCAATTTTCAGTAAAGCACGGACAAGACCATTAGGATTACCAGTGATTTCAACAGCAAAGCGATCGCTGTAGTAGAGCCGCAGTTGAGACAACCACAATGCAGTTCCTGTCAGCAAACACCACACCACATAGGCAATGCCTGCCATAACACTCACAACCCAACGCCAAACTCGCACCGTTGTTCTGTCTCCCCATTGACAAAGATACTGGTATGTTTTATATGTAGGAACTGTGACCAGTAGCACCAAAGACATGACAACAAAATCCCAACGGGTAATATGCCCTAGCTGGATGGCGTATATTGAAGCTATCTCATCATCACAAAGCTGCTCTAACAGTCCCCGACTTACCACAATTCGCGCAGTACGGGGTAAATTACCATAGGTCAGCGCCAAAGGTGCTGCTAATGGCAAGACACTCAGTTTTGGGAACTGCCAACCTTGTTGTTGACAATAGCGTTGTAGTATCGAGACAGCTTCTTGACTATACTTATTTAATGTGTCCCTCTCCAGTTCTCGCTGACCATAGAAATCTGTGAGTATTCGGTCTAGCAACCAAGGAGAAACGCCTATCAAGATGAGCAGAACAAGCAGCAACAATGAAGTGGGATTAGCGTATAAAAGTTGTATTGGCTCTAAGTATGGGAGTTTTACGAAAATAGTATTAATAAATCGCATCACCAACACCACTAGTTCCCGTATCACCCAAAACAGAGCAATAAATGTTCCTGCTATTAGCAACCGAAAGGGTATTAAGTTCAGCTTTGGCTCTTGTTGCCAAGTCTTTGCTCTTGGTGCTTGTCGCCAATGAATTGTCAGTGGTTTCGGTTTTTCACGAATCGCAGGAGGAGGCGGGGGAGGTGGCGAGATGGGGAGATGAGGGGATGGGGGAGATGAGGGGGATGAGGAGATAGAAGAAAATTCTTCCCCTTGTCCCCTTGTCCCCCTGTCCCCTTGTCCCCCTGTCCCCTTGTCCCCCTGTCCCCTTGTCCCCTTGTCCTCCTCAAAAGGCATCAAACTAGTAACATCACCACTACTTTTACGAGGGAGTGTCAATTGCTCCAAGGTGCGATTTACCCACTGTTGTACTTGAGGATTTGGACTCTGGGTGAGAGTTTCGCATAAAGCGATCGCCTTTGGGATCTGACCGCTTTTTGCATAAGCCACAACTAACCCTATCTGTGCTTGTACAAGAGTGTTACTGTTGCCAACTCTTTGAGCTACTGCTTCTAGAGTGGCGATCGCACTTTGGTAATCTCCTTGCTTAACTGCGGATAACCCTGCCTCCAGAGATGGTTCGGGATGTGAAGGCATAAAAATTTTCTCACTGTGTTTTTTTTAAAATACTTCCTTTAAGCTTTTCAAGCACCTGCGTGAGAAAATTATTAGTGATTAGTTGTTATAGTAATCCTATTTTGTTTTTTGATTTGTAATATCATGTCCGGTTGATTAGTTGTGATTCCCAACTCAACTTGTGTGTACACTAATACGCATTTAACTTGTGTATGGTAAGCTGGGTACTTTGCTCACAGTACCAATTCCCTCACAAATGCTCCCTCTGTAACACTTAACTCGTCTTCCAATGGTTCAAGATAAAGTTCGATCGCTTCTTGGATATTGTCTAATGCTTCTTCGATAGTTTCCCCTTCACTAATACAGCCTGGAAGGGAAGGTACAGAAACGGTGTATCCACCTTCATCACTGGGTTCTAATACAACTTTTATCTTCATAAATTTGACTTTGTGACTTTCTTTTAAATATAATGCGTGTCGTCTAGCAGCAATATGAGCGATCGCTCAGCGGCTCCAAAGGAGCATCGCGTTTCGTGTTTTGATAAAGTTTGGGTGAGTAATGGAGTGTGTAACACCATCATTCAAGCTTAGAACTCGGAACTTCGAGCTTGGAACTCGGAACGTCGTGCTTGGAACTCGGAACGTCGAGCTTGGAACTCGGAACGTCGTGCTTGGAACTCGGAACGTCGAGCTTGGAACTCGGAACGTCGAGCTTGGAACTCGGAACGTCGAGCTTGGAACTCGGAACGTCGTGCTTGGAACTCGGAACGTCGTGCTTGGAACTCGGAACGTCGTGCTTCAGAAGTGCAAAGTCCGAGTTGAGAACTTCAACGTTGAGGCTCAGAACTTGAGTTTTCCTAGTCTGAAGCTAACTGAGCGGGAAGACTTGCTAGATTTTCACGAACAGTGACAGTGTTGGGATGATTCACTCCTAACCGTTGTTCACAAATTTCCAAAGCTTGTTGATACAAAGGTTCAGCTTCTGTGTATCTTCCTTGGGAGTAGTAGAGTGACGCCAGGTTGTTGAGGCTTTGTGCGATATCGGGATGTTCATCTCCCAGTAGGCGTCGCCTTAGTTGCAAAGCTTGTTGATACAAAGGTTCAGCTTCTGTGTATCTTCCTTGGGAGTTGTAGAGTGACGCCAGGTTGTTGAGGCTTTGTGCGATATCGGGATGTTCATCTCCCAGTAGGCGTCGCCTTAGTTGCAAAGCTTGTTGGTAAAGAGGTTCAGCTTCTGTGTATCTTCCTTGGGAGTCGTAGAGTGCAGCCAGGTTGTTGAGGCTAAGTGCGACATGGGGATGTTCATCTCCTAGCAGGCGTCGCAATAGTTCCAATGCTTGTTGGTACAGAGGTTCGGCTTCTGTGTATCTTCCTTGGGAGTAGTAGAGTTCCGCCAGGTTGTTGAGGCTAAGTGCGACATGGGGATGTTCATCTCCTAGCAGGCGTCGCGTGAGTTGCAAAGCTTGTTGGTACAAAGGTTCAGCTTCTGCGTATCTTCCTTGGGAGTTGTAGAGTAATGCCAGGTTGTTGAGGCTTTGTGCGACATGGGGATGTTCATCTCCCAGTAGGCGTCGCGTGAGTTGCAAAGCTTGTTGCAACAGAGGTTCAGCTTCTGTGTATCTTCCTTGGGAGTTGTAGAGTAATGCCAGGTTGTTGAGGCTTTGTGCGACATGGGGATGTTCATCTCCCAGTAGGCGTCGCGTGAGTTGCAAAGCTTGTTGGTACAGAGGTTCAGCTTCTGTGTATCTTCCTTGGGAGTAGTAGAGTGACGCCAGGTTGTTGAGGCTTTGTGCGATATGGGGATGTTCATCTCCCAGTAGGCGTCGCCTTAGTTGCAAAGCTTGTTGCAACAAAGGTTCGGCTTCTGTGTATCTTCCTTGGGAGTTGTAGAGTTCTGCCAGGTTGTTGAGGCTTTGTGCGACATGGGGATGTTCATCTCCTAGCAGGCGTCGGTATAGTTCCAAAGCTTGTTGCAACAAAGGTTCGGCTTCTGTGTATCTTCCTTGGGAGTTGTAGAGTTCTGCCAGGTTGTTGAGGCTTTGTGCGATATCGGGATGTTCATCTCCTAGCAGGCGTCGGTATAGTTCCAAAGCTTGTTGGAACAAAGGTTCAGCTTCTGTGTATCTTCCTTGGGAGTTGTAGAGTGCAGCCAGGTTGTTGAGGCTAAGTGCGACATGGGGATGTTCATCTCCCAGTAGGCGTCGCGTGAGTTCCAAAGCTTGTTGGTACAGAGGTTCAGCTTGTGGGTATTTTCCTTGGGAGTGGTAGAGTAATGCCAGGTTGTTGAGGCTAAGTGCGACATGGGGATGTTCATCTCCCAGCAGGCGTCGGTATAGTTCCAATGCTTGTTGGAACAAAGGTTCAGCTTCTGCGTATCTTCCTTGGGAACGGTAGAGTTCTGCCAGGTTGTTGAGGCTGAGTGCAATATTGGGATGTTCATCTCCTAGCAGGCGTCGGTATAGTTCCAATGCTTGTTGGTACAGAGGTTCAGCATCTGCGTATCTTCCTTGGGAGTTGTAGAGTTCTGCCAGGTTGTTGAGGCTAGTTGCGATATCGGGATGTTCATCTCCCAGTAGGCGTCGCCTTAGTTGCAAAGCTTGTTGGTACAGTGGTTCAGCATCTGCGTATCTTCCTTGGAAGTTGTAGAGTGCAGCCAGGTTGTTGAGGCTAGTTGCGATATCGGGATGTTCATCTGCCAAGCGCTTCTTAGTAACTTCTAGACACTGCTCATACCAAGGTGCTGCTTTATCATATAACCCCTGACCTTTATAAAACGAAGCATTACCAACGAAAGCCCAAATTAAATCTTCATCACTGACAGATTGAATAAAATTCTTTGCGACTTCTGCCAAATGAGGTATGGCGGGAGAGATGGCGTTAATTTCCTTACGAGTCAGAGTTTGAGGAATCTCTTTGGCAACTGCTATCATTGCTGTAGCAAAAGCATATTGAAGATTTCCCCAAGTTGCCAGAAAAAGTGGGGCTTTAAGATTCGCTTGAAAAAATTCCCTCAGCAGTGGATGCACTTGATAAATTTCCTTGTCCTTACGCTGTAGCAAATGCAAATTCAGCAGCTTATCATCCCGACTTTCCTCTAACTCCTCTGCTTCTACATCAGGCAAACACAGTTCTACCAACTGCCAAGGTATCGGCGCAAGAGCAAATAAACTCAGCAAACACGCCAGTTGTTTATCAGTGTTGTTTAATTCCCGCCAACTCAAGTCAAACGCTGCTTGTACACCCAGTTGTGCTGTCATGTCGTCTTCTGAGTTAACAAGGGCTGGTTGTTCTAATCTCTTTTTCTCCAACCTCCCCAACATTTCTGCCAGAGACAAATCTTCTTTGCGTGCGAGATACCGCCCAACTAATTCTAACCCCAAAGGTAAATATCCCAACCATTCACACAGAGACGTTGCATGCAACGTCTCTACATTAACTCGTTCTGCGCCAATGAGTGTTCCTAATAACGAGAGCGCTGCTTCTGGTTCCAGCACACCTAAAGATAATTTCGGAATTTGCCCAAAGTGTGCTCTTGTTGTCATCAACACCTTAAACCGGGAAGATGAAGGCGGGAGATACGGCTTAATTTCTTTGTATTTCGCGACATCATCTAAAATGAGCAGCACTTCACCTTCACGCCAGTGCTGCCAGCAATATTTAACTTGCGCGAGTAAATCAAAATCCGGCGGCGATATTTCTGGAGGGTTTAAGCCAAGGTGAATACGCGCAAACTGCACCAACTGCACTCCCACATCCGTTGCTTTTGGGAGTAACCAGCAAATTCCACCTTGATAAGTTTCGCGGTGTTTGATTGCATATTGCAGCGCCAATTCAGTTTTACCCACTCCACCCATACCGGAAATGGCGGCTATTGCCACACGGTCATTTTCCTGCAAGAGTTGATGGAGGTGTTCAAGTTCTTCTTCACGTCCGACGAACTTCGTCGCTCCACTCAGGGGAAGATTCTGTGGTATTCCAGTAGGGGGATTTAACTTTGTCCGTTCCCATTCGGACGACTGCAGTCAAGAAGGGGGAGTATTGTAGTTAATAGTAATTGGACTATTATCTACGCCTTGGAAGATGGGAGCTTTACTGTCATTATTTTGATAAGCTTCGCCACCATAAACATTTTGAACATTCCGCCCTTCAATCTTACCAATATTAATTTCCTGGTTAATTTCCTGAGCAAGTTGTTGAATATCTTGAGCAAATTTGTGGTCTGTGTCTATTGCTACTTGCAAATAAGCAGTTATTAAATCAACATCTGCCTTTGAGCTTTCTTTCTGTAGCTTCGCCCGCGTCTCTTCTAACTTCTGATTACCCTTGAACTTCTGCCAAATTTTCTCGCGCAGATTATTTAGCTTATTTAATACACTCGTCGTCAGAGTTTCTGCGGTTTTTTCTATGGCTTTACTAAATGCGAGAGTAGCGATCGCAGCTGCTGTGAGTGTTGCTGGTTCCATAAACTAGCCCTCAAACCAATTTTGGACATTTGGTTATATCTACTACTCTATCTTGGAAGATTTCGGAAAATTGCTCGTAATACAAGTTGCCGATAAGTCATTTCGAGGTGTATGGCATCTCAAAAGTTATGCGATTCGCCCATAATTGTGGTAGTCAAGCAGCTTGTTGACGTTTCAATTCTTGTATCAGTGCTTGACATTGCTTACTAGCATCTCTAGCTTGTCGCATCAAATCAAGTCCTTGTTTGCGATTCACTTTAGAAGTTTCCAAAGCTTGACGGCTTAACACTGCGGCTTGACGGCTTAACTCTTTGATTTTAATTTTGAGTTCTTCCATCTCATCCCTCTAGTTCTGAAATGACAAAATCTAAATTTTCCATTTGTTCGTATAGTATATCTGCTCTACTTTGCAGTAAGCTAGCGTCCTCAAAATCTCCCACTTCTACAGCTGCATCTGCCAGTGTATATAATTCCGTTGTGATTTCCTCAAGCCGTACGTATACTCGCAACAATGCTTCAATTGTGGTTTGCTTCATTTAGTTACCAAAATTGCGTATTCATGCATTATCTCTCACTGCTCAAGCACAATCACCTAAATAGTAAGCCTATCTACTGTTTGCATTAATAAGCCAAGTTGCGAGTTATCAATTTCGAGGTATAAAGTATCCCAAAAGTTACGCGATCGCTCTCTATCTCTCCTCCAACCCAAGCCAGTTGCATCATGCTACCATGTTGAATAAACTCAACAGGGAGTTTGACACATGGCTATCCTTCATAACGTAGATTTACCTGATGATTTGTATGAACAGCTACAAGAGCTAGCGACAGCTGAAAACAGCTCAATTAACGCTCAAGTTATCACTCTATTACGAAATGCTTTATCAGCTAAGAGAAAGCAAGCGGAAGACTACAGGCGACAGAATGTTGCAAAACTCTTGGAGGAAAGTCGTTACCGCCGCCGCGTGAATCCAGCGGACTTCGGATTACCTGATAGCACCGATTTAATTAGAGAAGATCGTAACAGATGACCACCCTCCTCAGATGTGTGGTGGACACTAGCGTATGTATCAAGCAATTTATCGCTGATCCGCTAACCCCCAAGGTTAATCAACTGTTTGACCATCTTGACAATCCGCAGACTGAAATCTTTGTACCAGACCTGTTGTACATTGAGTGTGCTAATACTTTCTGGAAATATGTCCGTGCAAGGATGTACACTGCTGCTGAAGTTCAGGCAGATTTAGCTACTCTTAAAGCTTTCCCCTTGCGTGTTGTCTCGACAGCCGATTTGATGGCGGATGCTGTAAATATCGCCTTGGCTTACAACATTTCTGCCTATGATGCTTCTTATGTTGCTCTCTCACAGCAGGTTGATGCTACGCTACTGACTCTGGATCAGCGCTTGGTTAGAGCTTTAAGGGCTACGTATTACGATGTTTGCTTGTTCAATGACTTCGAGATGCCACGCTAATTTACCACTTACAACTTAAGAGATAAAAGTACTATACTTTTTAAGCAATTTAGTGTTTTTACTTAAATCCCTATCTACGTAGTTCCGTGTATTTGCACTAGTAAATTCCCCATTGCCAGTGCTAGCTTGGCAGCATTACTCAAAATGCTTTTGTATCATTCTTTAACTAGTACAGGCAGGTACAGAATGGCTGTTGAGCACGAAGAACAAAGTAGCAAATTTATCACGACCGAACCTTTAAATGTTAGTAGTGAAGCGGGTGAGCAGAAAGTTTGGGATGCTATAAGAAGTGCTTTTTCCGATAGAAGCTGTATTGGATACTGGCGCTATCCAATTTTCTCGAAGGTGGGAGAGATTCGTAAGGAACCTGATATTCTTATTGCTGATAGAGAATTCGGCTTAGTGGTCGTTGAGGTGTTGTCAGTCACTATTGACCAAGTTGTTGCTCTTAATGGTGATATTTGGCAATTGCAAAACTATCATACCGCAGAAGCTAACCCTTATCAAAGAGCTGAACATCAACTGCGAGCGTTGATTGCATATACAGACCGTGAATCTGCTATTTGGCGTAGGGTTACCGGACGAGCGATCGCTGCATTACCTCTGATTACTCAAGAACAATGGCAACAAAGAGGTTTTGACCAATTACCTGAGTGTCCTCCTCTGATTTTCCAAGACCAATTAGGTAAAGTTGGTTGCATTGAACGCATTCAACAAATTCCTGTCGTGGTTCCAGGGGAAAACCTGGAAGATAAAGACTGGGAATTGCTACTGTCAGTTATGAGTGGAACTCCCGTGCTTCGTAAACCTCCTCGGGCGACAGTTTCGACGACAGGTAAAACTCGTATCAGTGTCATGGACTGTTTGCGTCAAAGATTATATGAAATAGATTTGCAGCAAGAACACATAGGAAAAGAAATTCCTCCTGGTCCTCAGCGGATTCGTGGTATTGCTGGTTCAGGTAAAACAGTGCTGCTGTGTCAAAAAGCTGCTCATATGCACCTCAAGCATCCAGATTGGGATATTGCCTTGGTATTTTTCACGCGATCGCTCTACGATTTGATGATTGGGCTTTTGGATCAGTGGATACGCCGCTTCAGTAGTGGTGAGTTGCAGTATGACCCGAAAACTAACCTTAAGCTGCGAGTGCTTCATGCGTGGGGAGCAAAGGAACATCCAGGTTTGTATAGCACAATCTGCGACTATCACGGTAAAAGACGGGGAACGGTTATCGATACAAAAGAAGGACAACCTAATCGAGGTTTGGCAGAGTTATGCAAACGGCTACAGGAAGAGATAAAAATTGAGCCGATGTTTGATGCCATCTTGATTGATGAAGGTCAAGATTTAGTCACCGAAGATAACTTGAAGTATGAAGATAAGCAAGCGATTTACTGGTTAGCTTATCAAGCATTGCGACCTGTGAGTGAGGAAAAACCAGAGGAACGACGTTTAATTTGGGCTTATGATGAAGCACAAAGCCTTGACAGTATAGCAGTGCCAAAAGCAAAAGAGGTATTTGGTGAGAATTTGAGCAATCTTTTGAGCAAGCAACCGCAATACTCAGGAGGTATTAAACGTTCTGAGGTGATGCGCCGTTGTTACCGCACTCCTGGAGTGATTCTTACAGCTGCTCATGCAATTGGTATGGGTTTACTACGTCCAGAGGGGATACTCGCAGGTATCACTAATAAAGATGATTGGAACAAAATTGGTTACGAAGTCAAAGGAGATTTTCGGCGTGTTGGTAAGCCGATAACAATACATAGACCATCTCAACATTCACCCAACCCGATTCCTGAACTTTGGGGCAAATCTGTTTTGGAATTTCAAACTTACGGTTCTCGCGAAGAAGAAATGACAGCGCTGGCTGAGAACATTATGCATAATATTGTCCATGATGGTCTTAATCCTAGCCGCGATATCTTAGTCGTGATATTGGGTTCGAATTCTGAGGCGATGGAGTTAGAAAACGAAGTTGCGGGTTTCTTAATGGACCAAAATATTGATGTTTATATTCCCACTGCTTTAACCTTAAATGATTTGGTTCCCCAATGGCCTAACAACGACCCAGATAAATTCTGGCATGAAGGTGGGGTGAGTGTGTCTCGCATCAATCGCGCTAAGGGACATGAAGCTGATATGGTTTATGTGGTTGGGTTTGATAATGTCGCTCGCAATGAAGATGATGTGAATTGTCGCAACCAATTGTTTGTCGCTTTAACTAGAGCACGAGGTTGGGCAAGTCTGAGTGGTGTTGGTCATTATCCAATGTATGATGAGATGCGGCAAGTCATTGCTAGTGGTGATACTTTCACATTCACTTATAAGCGCCCACCGAAACGTGATATTGGTGATGGAGAAGCAGTTTAGCAACGGATGCTGTCACGGATGTAGCCGATAGGTGATCTCTCTTTTGAGGGAGCGTTGTGCAGTAGTTATTACGGAAGGGGAAAGTGGCGATCGCCTTGAGAGTTTGTACCTCAATCTCCTCTCCATTCCTCATTTGTTACCCTGTATCCCACATAACTGTCTTTAGTCAGAAATTATTCTATGTGACAGATCAAAGGGCGGAATGTGGGATAAAATTATCTTTTCCAGCATTTTCAACCAAACTAGGATAATAAATTTATCCAAAATTAGTCCCAGACCCTTTTAGCAGTTGGATTTGAGTTTAGTTATCGCACAGATGTAATCAATTAAAGACTATAGGTATGACATTGCCATTACCCAAGGACGAATATTATAAATCGCACCTTGCCTCTATCCTTAGAAAGAATTGAGAAAATTGTCATAAATTATGAGCGACCAAAAACCAATTACTGAAAGTGGATTTGCAGAAACTGTAGCGATCGCTAAGTTACCCAGTGAATTTGGCACATTCAAAATATATGGCTACCGTAATACTCTGGACAATTCAGAAAACGTCGCCATTATCAAGGGAGAAGTGGAAAAGTTCGACAACCCGGTAATGGTAAGAATACACTCGGAATGCCTAACGGGCGATGCTTTGGGTTCTCTGCGCTGTGATTGTGGAATGCAGTTGCAAATAGCACTGAGGATGATTGAAAAGGCAGGTCAAGGGGTGATAATTTATTTGGCGCAGGAGGGCAGAGGCATTGGTTTGTTGAATAAGGTAAAAGCCTATTCTTTGCAGGATTTGGGGCTGGATACAGTAGAAGCAAATGAACGCCTAGGATTCTCTGCTGATCTCCGGGACTACAGCATAGTGGCGCAAATACTCAAAGATTTAGGGGTGAAGCAAATTCGCTTGATTACCAATAATCCTCGCAAAATTGCTGGTTTGGAAAGCTACGGTATTGAGATAGCTGACCGGATTCCATTAGTGATTGAACCCAATGACTACAATTTAAATTATTTGACGACTAAGGCAAAAAAATTGGGGCATTTAATAAAATTAAAACATCGACAACCTCTAGCAGTAAATACACTTATAGTTGACGAACATTTAGAAGACATTTGGTCAGCACTGCTGGAATGCAAGGAGGTAATGAAAAATGAATCTCCCCAAAGAAATGAGTATTGGGCTTTTTTTGGTAATGCGAAAAGTCCCTGGAGTTTCCAAAAGTTTTCTAGCGGAAAGATACCATTTTTCCCGGAAAGTGATTTCTTGATTATCATCGATTTGACAAATGATTTTTGTCAAGATTTGAATTTCGTAAGTAAAGTCTTTTCTCAAGTACAGTATGCCATTGTATTCAAAAATAGCTCCCCTTTTAAAAGCGATCTTGTGCAAGATACCCAATGTTTTAAAGGAATGTGGAGCAGCAATGGATGGCAAATTTTTTCCTTATATCTGGGGCTTTTAGTTGCTCAACGAGCAGCTTATCTAGAAAAGCGTCCATTTCTAATGGCTCACTTGGCACAATCTTTGGACGGCAGAATTGCAGCAACCAATGGAAACTCTCAGTGGCTTAGCAATGAGGCTAACTTGAAACATGCCCATCGTCTGCGTGCTCTTCATGATGCTGTCATGGTAGGCGCAGTAACAGCAACACTCGACAACCCGAAACTGACGGTTCGTTTAGTAACTGGCAAACATCCAATTCCTGTGATTATTGAAGGACAAAGCGATTTGAAACTGGATGATTTGCAGATGATGGCGCTTCATGAAAGAATGATTGTGTTATATCCTCAAGAAAAGCAGCATCGAGTCATACCACAAGCAGCCAAAGAAAAAATTTTGGAGCTTCCTATCTCTTCAACAAAAGATTCTCATGAAAATTCTGTTTTGGCTCCCTCAGAAATTTTAAACGTTTTATACGAAAATGGCATTTCTAGTATTTTTTTGGAAGGTGGAGGACAAACCGTATCCTATTTCTTGCAAGCTGATTGCATTGAGCTACTGCATCTCCATGTTTCTCCTCTGATTTTGGGTTCTGGACGGTCGAGTTTTACTCTTCCAGTGATAGACTCCATCGACAAAGGACTCCGCTTTAAAATGAAACACTTCGATTTTGATGGAGAAATTCTGATGGAACTTTTGCTTCTAAATAAGCAGTCAGGCATTTAACAGTTATCAGTTATCAATGGGCAATGGGCAATGGGCAATGGGCAATGGGCAAAAATTATTCTTCTCCTCTTCTCCTCTGCTCCTCTGTTCCCTATTCACTGTTCACTGGTTTTTTGCTCTCGCCCAAGACTATGCAATTGAGATGTATAACAGCTTATAACAGCTTAAAGATGTCTACAAATTCTCCAGCTTATGCTTATTGGTTAGTATCTCCAAGCCTTGGTGAAATTAGAGAAACTTCACTAACGCAATTGCTTAGAGAACCTCTATTTTTGCACACGCTCTACAGTGGTATTAGTCCGGGTACAGAGCGGCTGATCGGTCTAGCAAAAGTCCCCGAAGAGTGCTGGGAAACGATGCGCTGTTGGTATATGGAAGGCAGTTTTGCCTTTCCTTTAAAATACGGTTACAGTCTTGTCGGTCAACAGGATGAAGGTTCCAATCAGGGGAAACGATTTTTTGTCATGCATCCCCATCAATCGAGAGTCGTCGTGGAAAGTTCTGATGCTTTAGAATTACCAGATTGGTTACCTAGTAAGCGAGCGACTTTAATTCCAAATACGGAAACAGCCCTGAATGCTGTCTGGGATGCTCAAGTTAGTCAAAGCGATCGCATCTTAATTGTTGGCGCAGGTATTGTCGGTATTCTCATTAGCTTTGTCCTCAACAAAGAGTATAATCTTCAGGCAGACTTTTTAGAACAAGATAAGCAGCGAATTCAATATTTAGAACAACTACCCTGGCTGCAAAATTCCCGCTTAGCAACTGATTATAAGGAAGGTGATTATAATATCGTTTTCCATACCAGCGCCTCAGCTTCTGGACTTCAGAGTGCAATTAATGCTCTGGCTTTTGAAGGTCGCTGTATCGAGCTGAGTTGGTACGGAACGCAATCAGTTTCCTTGGAATTAGGAGGTTCTTTTCATTACCAACGCAAACAAATTATCGCTTCTCAAGTTTCCGCGATCGCTACACCAATGCGAAAGCTAATTGACTATCGCCAGCGCAAAGAACAGGTTTTGAACTTGCTCGCAGATGCAGCTGTAGAGATTCTCCTTGAACCTGTGATTTCTTTTAGAGACTTGCCACAATTTATGTCACTGTTATATCAGCGTCAAGTTCATCCAGTTTCACCGTTAGTCGAGTATTAAAATTATGTTTTCTGTTGCAGTAAAAGACCACATCATGATTGCTCATAGCTTCCAAGGGGACATTTTTGGACCCGCTCAGAAGCTGCACGGAGCAACCTATATAATCACAGCTGAATTTAAAGTCCCTCAGTTGGATGAAGATGGCTTAGTGATTGATATCGGTCAGGCGATCGCGATTCTCAAAGAAGTTTTGGAACCGTTAAATTACCAAAATCTAGATACTCTTGAACAATTTAAGGGTATAAATACAACGACAGAATACATGGGTTATTATATCCACCAGCAAATTAGCAAAAAGGTCAGTTCTTTTTTCAAAGGCTCTCTCAAAATTACTCTGGAGGAAAGCCATATAGCTTGGGGAAGCTATGAAGCAGAGGTATGAACTGAATATGATCTATTTTATTCAGCCGAAACTAAGTTTCATCTCAGGAGGCTCGCTCTACAATTTAGAAATTGTCAAGCGCTTGGAGCAGGAAGGCAAAGGAGAGAATTTTTTTTATCCTTTAAATGGATCTGTTTTTGGGCTTCTTCAACATTTGAGTGCTTTGCCCTCTAATTGTATCCTTGTAATTGACGCACTCTACTTGACAATTCCTGAGTTCAATGCTTCCTTAAAGGAATTTTTTCCCTATGCTCAACGGACTTACCTCATGCTCCACCATCTTGAGTCATTGAATACCTACTACTCGACTCAGGAAAAGAAAGCGCTCTGGAGTGATGAAGCTCAGTGGTTAAGAGCTATGAAGGGTATTATCGTTCCTAGTTTCCAACTGCGAAATTATATCTTAAAGGGGGGCATAGAAACAGATAAAATCGTGGTAGCATTACCAGGTATCGATAAGGCTCAAACTTGCCATTTGCCTAATCTTAAAGACCGCTTGGAAAATGAGCAGATAACTCTAATTACCATAGGAACCTTCTATCGGCGCAAAGGTCAACTTGAATTAGTGGAAATGTTAGCCCAGATGAAAACAAAGAATTTTAGGCTGCATTTGATTGGTGACTGCGAAGAAGAAGACTACAAAGAGAAGACTCTGGCGTTAATCAAGCGTGCACAACTGCAAGATGCCGTAATTGTCCATGGCAGTGTTCCTCAGAAGACTATGTTGGAGTTGTTGTCCCAGTCCGATCTTTATATCTCCCCATCTACCTATGAGAGTTATTCTATAGCCACTGCTGAAGCAGTTGCTCACGGGCTACCAGTCTTAGCTTATGCAACTGGAGCAATTGGTGACTGGATTGAGGATGGAGTCAATGGGATACTGATTGAGCTAGGTAAGCAGGAACAATTTTTCATGGCACTCAAAAGGTTGCTGACAGATCGCAATGAACTTAATCAGTTACGGAAAGAAACTTTTAATCGTACTGTGAACCTATCCTTTAATGATTGGAATCAAACTTATAGAGATTTTTTACAAGCATTTACAAAAGGTTGATTATATCATGTCTGGGTCATTACTTAGTACAGTATTTCATGAATTCGTAACGTTTTTAAACGCAAAGGTACGCTGAGGTAAACGCATAGGCGCTTCGCCTTCCCGCAGGGTAGGTACGCAGAGTATTCTTTCTAGTTTTCGCTATGAACTAGCCTCTGGGATAGGAGAAGGCAAGTTTTGATAGCTGTGGGGAGTGTCAATAGAATTACTGAATTATCAGGAAACAACTAATATGTCATCTTTCTGGCAGCAGGTAGGGATTCTTCGCTCATTATTAATGTACTATGGTATTCCCTTTCGCATCCGTCAGTTATCCCGCTTTTATTCACTGTTTGTTCAGCCAGGCGATCTTTGTTTTGACATTGGTGCTCATGTTGGTAATCATCTTCTTGCCTTATCTCGTCTTGGTGCTCATGTTGTCGGAATCGAGCCTCAACCTCATTGTATGCAACTTTTGAAACGCTGGTACGGTGATAATTCTCAGATTACCCTTGTTGAACAGGCTGTTGGCGTAGTTCCTGGGACGCAAACCTTGTTGGTGAGCCGACGTACCCCAACTGTAACCACCCTCTCCCGTGATTGGATGCAAGCTGTTCAACAGGTTGACTCTTTCGCTCATGTGCGCTGGGATACAACCGTGTCTGTTTCGGTAACAACCCTTGATAACCTCATCACCCAGTATGGTAAGCCCGCTTTTTGCAAGATTGACGTTGAGGGGCACGAACTCGAAGTTTTGCGTGGTTTGTCACAACCTATTCGTGCGCTTTCGTTTGAATATACTCCGAGTGCAATAAACATTGCTCTAGCATGCATTGAACAATTGAATCATTTGGGACCTTATGAGTTCAACTGGAAACCGGCAAAGTTCGGCGAATCGTATCGATTGCAGTCAGCTAACTGGCTTAATTCTCACGAAATGACCACTCAACTCAAAAGCGTACCTGTCAATGCAAACTCCGGTGATGTATATGCACGTTCTCTGCTTACTCTCGATACTCTATGACTAAAAACCATAAATTAGCCGAATGGCTGGAACTGCGTATCCCCTATGATACTACGGCTCGTAACTCAATTGTAGAAGCAAGCTGCCAACAATACCTGAAAAAGCGCAAACGGGTTAAAATCATTGATTTGGGAGCTGGTACGGGTGCTAACTGTCGCTACTACCTTAGCAAGATTTCCCAGGAACAGGAATGGTTTTTGGTCGAACAAAATCAAGAACTTTTGGAAATCGCCTTTGATAGGCTAATCGTGTGGGCGCAGGAAAATAGATATGAGTCACAATTGCAAAACTCAAGATTAGTCTTGAAAAATCAAGTCTATCAAATTACTATTCACAGAATTGTCGGCTCTATTTTGGATCTGGAGAATCTGATAGACTTAAATACTCTCGACTTAGCTGTCGCCAATGCAGTGTTCGATCTATTTAGCGAAAAGCAGTTTCAAACACTACTCGAATGTTTAAAAAAGTACCAATTGCCGTTTCTAGCTACTCTTAACTATACTGGCACAAATTTTATTCCTCAAACTGACAACGATTCAGACTTTATTCAATACTACAATCAGCATATGCAGCGCCATCAATACTTCGGCAGAGGAATGGGTCCTGAGTGCGGTCCCTCTATGTGGGAGGCAATGAAGCGTATTGGCATGAAGGTCATACAAGGAGAAAGTCCGTGGGAAATCACTAGCAGCGATCCTGTCTTTCTTCAGTTACTCTTAAGGTTTATGGAAGAATCAATTCCAGAAATTCTTGAAGAAGCAACTTTACAGGATGAGTTAAACAACTGGTTGCTGGAAAAACAACAGATGATTGCTCAAAATAAACTGAGTTGTAACGTCGCGCATCAAGATTTTTGGGGTGAGTGGGAGTAGCGATAATTTAAGTTTCAATAAAAACCCTTAAGAATAAATTCTTCTATAAGAAAGATATTTTGCGAAAAATGTCTCAAGTCAAAAAAATAAAACAACAGCAGGGAATATTACAAAAACTCAAATTGTTCACAGGAATATTATTTGCTGTTTTATTAAGTATCATCTTGCTTTCCATCCCGCAAGCTAGATCAGAGCAACTAGTTGTCTTGAATATGATGCTGAATGCAACTGATGCTGCACTTTGGAAGCAAAGCATTATCAAAGACTTTGAAGCAAAAAATCCGGGCATTCGTATCAATCTTATCGAAGGTCCAGGTACGGCAAATTTACAGGAAGACCTGCTGACTTCAGCATATATCTTGGGAGATTCTCCCTATGACATGGTCATGATGGATGTCATTTGGACACCCAAGTTTGCTGCAGCTGGATGGTTGTTAGATTTGAGCGATCGCTTGACAAAAGAAGAGTTAGCTGATTTTTTTCCTGCACATGTAGAAGCGGGACGTTATAAAAATAAGCTCTACAGAATTCCCATGTATGCTAGTGCTGGAGTTCTCTACTACCGTAAAGACTTGCTCAAACAAGCGGGTTTTCAACCTCCACAAACCTTTACAGATCTACTGAGAATTTCTAAGTCCTTACAAGAGCAAGGAAAAGTTAAATGGGGTTACCTTTGGCAAGGTCGCCAGTCTGAAGGACTAGTTGCCATGTTTTTGGAAGTCTTGCAAGGTTTCGGTGGATTTTGGATTAATTCTAATAATTTAGAAGTAGGGTTAGATAAACCTGAGACATTAAAGGCGATCGCTTTTCTCAAAGATACTATTCAAGAAAGAATTTCTCCGCCTGGAGTCACAACATATATTGAAGAAGATACAAGACGTATATTTCAAAGCGGTCAAGCAGCATTTTTACGGAGTTGGCCCTATGTTTGGCCTCTAGCTAATGCTGAAGATTCCCCTGTAAAAGGTAAAATAGCCATGAAACCAATGGTTGCTACTCCTGACAATAGTGCAGGAGCGTGTTTAGGTGGTTTTGGTTTAGGAATTAGCAAATCTTCAAAACATCCTCAAGAAGCTTGGAAAGCAATTCAATTCTTTACCAGTGAAGAAACACAGCGCCAATTTATTTTTAAATCGGGTTTTGTACCAAGCCGACGCTCACTGTTTACAGATCCACAAGTTGTCAGCAAATATCCTCATTATCCTCAGGTACTCAAGATAGCTGATAAAAGCATTTTACGTCCGTCCATTGCCCAATATGCTCAGGCATCAGATATTTTACAACGTTACCTGAGTGCTGCACTGACAAATCGTATGACTCCTGAGCGCGCCATGCAAGCAGCTGCTAGTGAAACCAGGCTATTACTTGGGACTAGAGCACCTGTCCAGTAGAAGTAGGTAGTTTTGTGAGTCATTTTGTAGCTGCGATCGCTCTTTGGGGCGATCGCAATCTTCTCAACTAACAAATACCTATTCCAAAAGCTTGTTCCTTGCTCGTTCTGCACGCGCCTGGGCTGATGCCATAACTTCGTCCATATTTTCTAGCATCTCACCAGGGAAATTTTCCAGAACTCTGGTGGAAAGAGCAACCCGACCTTTGCCTTCATCTAAGTCTATAATGACAGCTTTAATGGGCTGACCGATTTGAAACACTTTTTCTAGATCTTCAATAAATTTCTGGCTTACCTGCTTAATATGGAGCAAGGCACTTGTGCCATCTAAATCCACAAACACGCCAAAGGGTTTGATACCAGTGACTTTCCCTTCTACTAGCTGACCAATTTCCAATAGACTGAAGGTAGCAGAACGAGTTGCTATACGTTGCGAAAGGATAAGCTTGTTAGTGCTGCGGTTAACTTCCAAAAAACCAGCAGTCAGAGATTGACCTTTAAGTGCTTCTAAATTATCTCGCTCAACCAAGTGCGATCGCGGAATAAATCCCCGTAAACCTAGCACATCAACAGTGACGCCACCCTTATTCATATTTATCACCCGCACTTGGGTTGTTTGGGAATTCTCCTGCATTTGCGCCAGTCGCTCCCAAATGTGCTTGATTTCTAATTGTCGTCGCGAAAGGGTAACTTGACCTTCTGCATCCTGATCTCTGATGATTAAGAACTCTAAATCCTCATTGAATGGCAACACCTCCGACAAATTAGTGACTGCTCTCAAAGAAGCTTCATCGCGGGGGACAAATGCTGACGATTTGCCACCAATATCGACATATGCCCCATCTGAATCAAGTTGAAACACTTTGCCGTGTACCACTTGTCCTTTTTGAAACTGGTAATCGTGCTTTTCCAGTGCTTTGGCAAAGTCATCCATTGTAAATGACGAATTAGCTTTTTGAGAAAACTTCGCTTCGGAATCCATGGCTCTTAAAGATAAATTGCTATTCTGGCTGATGCCACTGGAGTTTTATTTAACACCAAACAACACTATTCTAGTGACTATGACAGTTGAGAAAACTCTCCTTAGTCATTTGCCCTTTGTAATGACGATAAATGACTAGGAAGGAGCTCAAGGCAACTAGAACGTAAATCAATTGAATAGTTATAGTTGTTTAAACAGTTGTTTTACCTGCTCCCAAGCATCAGCTGCGGCTATAGAATTATAACTGGCGCGTTGGTCGCAAAAAAATCCGTGGTCAGCTCCATCGTAGCGGAACACACGATGACGAATGTTGTATTTTTCTAACTCTTCTTGAATCTGCTCTCTATGTTCCACTGGGATGCTAGCGTCTTCCATACCAAAAAAGGTGTAGACAATGCCTTTAATGTCCGAGGTGAGCGTGATGGTGGGATTTCCACCACCAGGTGTGCGGGTGGGAATACCAGCACCGTAGAAGGAAGCAGTGACTTTGATATCTGGTAAAGTAGCAGCAAGATAGGCGACATGACCACCAAAACAAAAGCCGATACAACCAAAGCTATCTTGCTTTACATTTGGTAAAGTTTTCAGATAGTCAATGGCTCGTTGAATGTCGCTCAATAGTTCTGATGCCTTTGTTTGCTCCAATGCGTATTTTCTGCCCACCTCTATATCTTCCTTGGTGTAGCCAGTTTCAAATCCAGGGGCAACTCTTTGGAAAAGTGCGGGTGCAATTGCTAGATAACCTTCCTTGGCGATACGTTCTGTTACATCCCGAATGTGGGAGTTAACTCCAAAAATCTCCTGCAATACCACAACTCCAGGGTAAGAACCTTCTGAAGAAGGTTTTGCTAGGTATGCGTCGATTTGTAAATTATCTTGCGAAAGTTTAACTGTTGTGGTGTCTATTGCTCGCTCTGCCATAATAGTTTTTACCAGCGCTTTGTGACTATACAGATATAACGATGCCAACAGTTCAAGGCAATTTTCGATCAAATGATCAACTACAAGTAACAACCATACCAGAATTTTTCAATAGAGAAATTCAATATATAAGTAAAATATTTGACAGTTAGCATTCACAGCTGGTTATATGCAGCCACTATTATGCAGGAGATTTGGTGATGATTCAGTTTCGTATTCAGCCAGACAGTGAAATCCCCGCATCAACCCAGCTGTTTAATCAAATCCAATTTGCGATCGCTTCTGGGCAATATCCTCCTGGTTACAAATTGCCGAGTACACGGGCGTTAGCAACGCAGACTGGGTTGCACCGCAATACCATCAGCAAGGTTTACCGCCAGTTGGAGGAACAGGGATTTGTAGAAAGTCTTGCTGGCTCAGGAATTTACGTTCGCGCTCAAGGTCATGAGGGCGGTAGTAAGCTACAGTCGCCAATTCTCAAACAATATCCTCAAGCATACAAAGTTGTCCAGCAAGCAGTTGACGAACTGCTCTCCCAAGGCTGCTCGCTGAATCAAGCGCGTGAGATATTTTTAGCCGAAATTGATTGGCGTTTGCGTTGTAGTGCAAGAGTGTTGGTGACGGCTCCGACTCAAGACATCGGTGCTGGGGAATTGATGGTGCATGAATTAGAAGAAGCCCTCAAAATACCAGTACAGTTGGTAGCTATGGAAGAATTAGCTGCTGTGCTAGATCAAACTTCCTCAGCTACAGTAGTCACACATCGGTATTTTATTGCGGATGTGGAAGCGATCGCAGCACCCAAAGCTGTGCGCGTGATACCCCTCGATATACAAGACTATGCCAAAGAGTACAATCTGTTTAAAAACCTGCCAAAAGACAGCTGTCTTGCCATAGTCAGCCTCAGTCCCGGCTGGCTGCGAGCGGCAGAGGTTATCGTCCATGGTTTACGAGGGGATGAAATACTCGTGATGACTTCGCAACCAAAAGATGCTTACAAACTTCAGGCGATGGTTAAGCGAGCACAAGTGATTTTTTGCACCGATAAACCTAGTTTTGCTGCAGTGCAAGCAGCGCTGCAAGTTGTTTATGAAGACATTATTCGTCCACCCAAGCTGATGTGTGGTGACAATTTTATCGGTAGTAACTCGATTAACTTGCTTAAACGAGAGCTAGGGTTGGGATGAAGAAGGCAGCGAGCAATACTGGAGGCGGATACTGTGATTCTGTTGGTGAATTCTTGAAACCTTGATTATTTCGTAGGTTGGGTTGAACGAAGAGAAACCCAACATATGCCATCTTCATAGGTTTTTCGTAAGATTCCTAATGTTAAGAAATATTTCGCCAACAAAGTCATTAAGGTTAATCCTGCATCAGATATTACCGCTCCACCCTGAAAATTAACTATGATTGGAGATGACTTTACTTGTTCAAATTTGAACTGTTCCGCTATACAATCTGTTTTCTGAGGGGTCATGCTTAAAACTGCTGTAATTCATGTGCAATAGACTTTTTGGCAGTTTTGACTCCTCTTTTCTCTGGCTTTGTGAGAAATCCGGGTTACAGAGGATACCAAGCACGACCTAAGGCAGCGAAGAGCAATTTTTGGCGATGAGCAGGGAGAGACTATCTTTAGCGATCGCCCTCCAGTTCCAAACCTAAAATAATACCAAATAAATTAAAAGCTTATTACTACTAGTGATGATTGTTAGAATTGGCTAAACACCTTTTTGCAAAAACTCTCGCACCCATTTGAGGTAAGTAGCCGCATCTTCCAACATTGGGAAATGAGCCGTATTTGGAATCATCACAAACTCCACTTTATCGTTTAGTGCGGCTGCTTGACGTCCCATCTCAGCTGGAATAATTTTATCATGTTCTCCGGAAATTAACAGTGTAGCCACCCTTATTCTGGCAAATTCCTGAGGCATCAACTCAGCTGCGGCTTTACTGACAGATGTAAAAATTGTGCCCAAAGCTGCATTATAGTCTGCTATTAGAAAATCTTGTAAGAAGGCTCGACGTTCTGCCGCTGGTATGGAACAATGCAGAAATCGTGCCATAAACATCCGGTCAACAAACGGTATTTTCTCCAGCCACTTTGGACGAAATTTGACCACATATCCACCGAATTTATGAAAAGCTGTGAATGCTTTTTCGTCGTACTCAAAAATACCGCTACAGGTTAAAATTGCTCTTTCCACTCGCTGTGAGTAGCGATTGACAAACAAAGTCGCAATGGATGCGCCCATCGAATGAGCAGCAATATATACGCGTTGAATCTGGAACTTATCTAGAAAAGCTGCCAAATCGTCAGCGTATTCCTCTAACTCATAGGTTAACTCTTGAATTGCGACAGATTCTGCCAACGGTGACTCCAACTCAATAGACTCAACGACAGATTCACTCGCCTTGGCTACGGTTGGTTGCCCATAGGAACGCCCAAATCCCCGCAAATCGTAAAGTAAGCAATCAAATTGTTCTGAGAGAGCATGAGCAATACCTTGCCAGTACCGACAAGAACCAGCCCAACCGTGGATAAAAACCATCACAGGTTTGTTCTTTGTATCTGATCGGTTTCTTATCCACTCGTAGTAATGTTCAACACCACGAACGTTTATGTAGGGCATTTGTCAAAAGTCAAAAGTCAAGATTTAACAGTATTTTACTAATGACTCATGACTCATGACTAATAACTCTTAAGCTGATTCTGGTTTGGGTAGTGTAGATGGGTGCATCAGTAGTTCGGCGGTGGAACGCTTTTCTACCATTTCCCGCGTGACTGTGCAACGAGTGACATCTTTACGCGAAGGCAACTCGTACATCACATCCAGCATCAATTCTTCCACAATGCC
The DNA here is from genome assembly GCA_019359415.1 of Iphinoe sp. HA4291-MV1. Lineage (GTDB taxonomy): Bacteria > Cyanobacteriota > Cyanobacteriia > Cyanobacteriales > Nostocaceae > Brasilonema. Next base: position 50,421 of record JAHHHH010000013.1, read on the forward strand.
TCGCAGCGCTCTCGCGCCGGTTTTGCGGCGATATGCTTCTTGAGCGATCGCTCGCAGAGCCTCTGGTTTAAACTCTAGCTGGACGTTATCCATCTTCAGCAGCTTTTGGTACTGCTTCACCAAAGCACTACGCGGTTGGGTCAAAATTGCCATCAGCGCTTCTTCATCCAACGGCTCTACCACCGCCACCATTGGTACCCGCCCAATAAATTCCGGAATCATCCCAAACTTCACGAGATCATCCGGTTCTAAATAGCGGAGAGTATCTGCTGTACGCTTATCCTTAGATTGACCTTCTCCTGGTTGTACAAAACCTATTGACTTTTTGCCAGTTCTCTGCTCTACAACTTTTTCTAAACCGACGAAAGCACCACCGCAGACAAACAAGATATTGCTCGTATCAATTTGTATGCAGTCTTGATAGGGGTGCTTGCGTCCTCCTTGGGGTGGTACATTGGCGATCGTCCCCTCCAACATTTTCAGCAAAGCTTGCTGTACGCCTTCACCAGAAACATCTCGAGTAATTGAGGGGTTCTCGCTCTTGCGAGCAATCTTATCTATTTCGTCAATGTAGATAATTCCCCGTTGCGCTTCTTCAACATCCAAATCTGCAACTTGCAACAGTCGCAGCAAGATATTTTCCACATCTTCTCCCACATACCCTGCCTCTGTTAGGGTTGTGGCATCAGCAACGGCAAAAGGGACTTCGAGAATTTTTGCTAGAGTTTGTGCCAGCAAAGTTTTGCCACAGCCCGTGGGACCAATGAGCAAAATATTAGACTTTTGCAGTTCCACCGCATCATCCAATGCTTTGCCACTCCCTTTAGATTGAATTAGTGACAACCGTTTGTAATGATTATAAACTGCCACGGAAAGCACTTTTTTTGCTTCCTCTTGACCTATGACGTGTTCATCTAGGTACTTTTTAATCTCTTGTGGCTTAGGTATTTGATTAAATGAGAGATTAGAGGAGCGGGCACGACGTTTCTGGGGTGGTTCTGACCTGGGTGCTGGTTGCGACGATGCTGCCCCATTCGTGTCGAGTAACTCTTCATCCAGAATTTCATTACACAAGTCAACGCATTCATCGCAGATGTAGACTCCCGGTCCGGCGATTAATTTACGCACTTGCTCCTGAGACTTTCCGCAAAACGAACATTTTAAATGGGAGTCGTACTTAGACATACCAGCCTCTTATTTCAGAATGGTAACGTTTTCCCCTGGTGAGGGAAGATTTTGCCTTAAGATGACCTGATCAATCAAGCCATAATTTTTCGCCTCTTCAGCGGACATGAAGAAATCGCGCTCAGTATCGGCTTCAACTCTTTCTATTGGTTGACCAGTATGAGTCGCTAGTAACTGATTCAACTTAGACTTATGATAAAGAATTTCTCTGGCTTGTATCTCAATGTCAACGGCTTGCCCTTGTGCACCGCCTAGTGGTTGGTGAATCATAATCCGGGAATCAGGAAGAGACATCCGTTTACCTGTCGTTCCTGCTGCTAACAAGAACGCTCCCATGCTCGCGGCTAATCCAAAACAGATCGTGACCACATCAGGACGAATTTGCTGAATGGTATCATAAATCGCCATGCCTGCTGTCACAGAGCCACCAGGAGAATTGATGTACAGTTGAATGTCCTTTTCTGAATCTTCAGCGTCTAGAAACAACAGCTGGGCAACAATTGAGTTGGCAACGTTATCGTCAATTGGCGTTCCTAGGAAGATAATCCGTTCCCGCAATAAGCGAGAATAGATATCGAAAACGCGTTCTCCCATGCCGGATTGTTCTACCACCATTGGCCCGATGTTGCTAGGACTGTTTAGGGAGTAGAGTTTAAAGTTATTCAAACTATTAACTTGGTAGTTTCCCGACTGCGATATAAGCATAAAAGAACGTTTGATACTCAGTGTAACAATGACTTAGACAGCAACTCCTGCCTTTTTGAATAACCTGATTTTCGATGTGACTATGTGTTAACCATTATGCCTCATATAAATTCCTATCGTGTAAAACAGTATCAAACCAAGGCAGTAACGTACACAATTGGGAATTGGGAATTGGGAATTGGGAATTAGGAATCGAGTATTGCCCATTGCCCATTGCCCATTTTCTATTGTCCCTCTGTTGACTCTGTGTCTTGTGACGAAGTTTCTGCACTGGCTGGAAGAGGTTGTTCTACAGTTTCAGTTGCTGCGGCTGGTTCACTTACTGTGACTTCTTCAGTCTCAGTTTCTGCTGCACTCAAAGAACCTTCAGGTACTAGTTCAACTGTTGAGTGTTCTAGAAGCCAGTCGAGAATTTTTTCAGTCAACAATTCGTTTTCTACGACTTCACGCAGTCTATCCTCATCAACATCTTTCTGGGAGTACTGCTCCATTAATTCTTTGACTCTGGCTCTGATTTCATCTGCTGATACTTCGATAGACTCGCGGTTACCAATTTCTCGCAGCGTTAGAGAACGTTTAATGCGCTCAACTGCTTCACCGCGAGAACGCTCCCGCAACTGAGGAATCACATCTGGGGTAAACAACTTCCTAACATCAAGCCCCTGCTGAGAAAGCCGGACGGCTGTTTGCGTCAGCATTGCATCCACTTCCTGCTGAATCATCGTTTCTGGTAAGTCAATCTCTACATGTTTGAGCAGTTCCGCTAATAGAGATTCTTGCTGATTCGATTTTGTTTTCTGTTCAGCCTCTTTTTGAAAGCGCTCTTCTAAAGAACTACGCAATTCCTCCAAAGTATCGTAATCGCTGACTTCTTGGGCAAAGTCATCATTTAATTCTGGCAGTTCTTTTTCTTTCAGTTCTTTGAGCGTGGCTGTGAAAACAGCAGGTTTTCCTGCTAAATCTTCGTTTACATAAGGATCTGGAAACTGAGCTGAGATTTCTTTGGTTTCTCCAGGATTCATTCCCACTATCCCTGTGACAAAGCCAGGAATGAATTTGTCTTCCTGCATCTCCAATTGGAAATCAGTTGCTTCTCCGCCGGGTATTGGCTGGGGTTCGGCTGTTTCGTCTTCACCTTCAGATGCAGCCAAAACACCTTTAAAATCGACCACAGCAATATCGCCTATTTGCGCCGCTCGCCCTTCCACAGGAATTAATGTTGCCATTTCTTGACGTTCGTTTTCCAGGACTTTGTCTACCTGCTGTGGATCGTGCTTGACTTCCTCGGCTTTGAATTGCAAGCCCTTATATTCACCCAGTAATGGTTCTGGTTCCACATCTACAGCTGCGGAAAATATTAGGGGTTTACCTGGTTCATAATTGTTAATCAATTCCTCAAATGATGAGCGCAGCTGTGGTTGACCGATCGCCTGGATTTTTTCTTGCTCTATGGCTTGCTCAGTGCCATCCTGGATTAATTCTTCTACCGCAGCTGCCTTGATTCGAGTGACACCGAGGCGCTGTAACAATATTTGCCGAGGTACTTTGCCTTTGCGAAACCCAGGAATATTTGCAGTACTTGCTAAGTTTTTAACAACTTTTTCGTAAGTTTCCTTGGTCTTTTCTGGCGTAATCTCTATTTCCAGACCAATTTGACTGGCGGGAAGTTTTTCCTGGGTGACTTTCATGCTTTGTCTCTATTATTGGTATTTCTTTTTACTAATTGCATGCTGACGCCATGAGTTGCGTCTTTAAGTTAAAGTTTCCTGATTTGGATGAAAGGTGCCTACATGCACCATTACAGATCCAAGTGCACTAGAGATGCCTATCTTTCAGTTATCCAGTTTACTTTTCATGTCAAAATTCTTGATTTCATGTCAAAATTCTTGGTATTTTAGCGCAAACGAGTTTGTTTCTCTAAACTCCAAATTGTTTTTTCCCAAAGGGCTAACACCGTGATATCCTGGTTTTCAGTCAGCAGTTTGAACGCCAAAGTTGTCACATTGGGGTTAGCTGCTAAGTGGGACTGAGCACAGCTTTTGCCTAGCTCCTGTATCAGAGAATAGGTCAGCTTATCGCCTTGCTGGTCTAGACCCATTGAATCACATAGTACACCAATCATCTTGACAACGCATCCTACAGGCGAAAAACCAGTTTTCAGCTAAGACGCAAAAGTTGAGCTTCATCCAAACGTTATCAAAGATGATCTGCTGTATAATAGATGTATAATAATAGAAGTTTTAAATGTGTTGTAAGTTTAGTAAAAAATTATTGTGAATTACAATATTAACTAGCATAACTAACAAAATAAATGTATTAGATTAAGAAAGAAAATCATTTTCTTTCTCAAAGTCAAACTATAGCAGTTCTATCTGAATTTATGGAAATTATCAACCGCCAGGACACTTTCGCCCTTCGCCCTTCGCGCAGCGTCTCCCTTAGGAGAAGGGGCGACGCCAGAGGCGAACGCGCAGCGTCTCCCTTAGGAGAAGAGGCGACGCCAAAGGCGAACACGCAGCGTCTCCGCCAGGAGAAGGACGCCAAGAAAGAGAGAGAAAAAAGTTCGAATCATTTAGGATTGCTATATTAAAAGGCTTATTTAATGCCTACTATGATTGCCATTTAAACTTTGAGTTCCAACGAGAAATTGCACATAAATATCTAGTAAAGGAGGAAGCCAATTTGTCTAAATCCTACAATGTAGCTATTTTGGGAGCTACTGGTGCCGTTGGCAAAGAGTTGCTGGAATTATTAGAAAGCCGTAATTTTCCTGTTTCTGACTTAAAGTTATTGGCATCAGAACGTAGTGCAGGACGAACACTGCCTTTTGAGGGGGAAGATTTACCAGTAGAACCAGTGAGTGAAAAAGCTTTTGAAAACGTAGATTTAGTACTAGCAAGTGCGGGTGGTTCCACATCGAAAACTTGGACACCAAAAGCTGTCGCGGCTGGTGCTGTGGTGGTTGATAACTCCAGCGCGTTTCGCATGAGTCCGGAAGTTCCTTTGGTAGTTCCAGAAGTCAATCCAGAAGCTGCAGCGAACCACAAAGGTATCATTGCTAACCCTAACTGTACGACAATTTTGATGACAGTCGCAGTGTGGCCCCTACATAAAGTTTCACCAGTGCAACGGCTTATGGCCGCAACTTACCAATCTGCCAGCGGTGCTGGTGCTCAGGCAATGGAAGAAGTGAAAACTCAAGCAAGTGCCATTTTAGCAGGCAAGCAACCTGTTGCTGAAATCTTTCCACATCCGTTGGCGTTTAATGTATTCCCACACAACTCCCCATTGAATGACTTGGGGTACTGCGAGGAAGAAATAAAAATGGTTAATGAGACTCGCAAAATTTTTGGGACTCAAGAAATAAGAATTACTGCAACTTGTGTACGGATTCCCGTACTTCGTAGCCATTCGGAAGCGATTAACCTAGAATTTGAAGTGCCATTTAGCCCAGATAAGGCGAGAGAAATTCTAAGTCAAGCACCTGGTGTGAAATTGGTAGAAGATTGGAAGGCAAATTATTTCCCAATGCCAATTGAAGCTACAGGTCGAGATGAAGTTTTGGTAGGGAGAATTCGTCAAGATATTTCTCACCCGTGCGGTTTAGAATTATGGTTATGTGGTGATCAAGTCCGCAAAGGAGCAGCTTTAAATGCAATACAAATTGCTGAGTTATTAGTAGAAAGAAATCTGCTAAAACCAGCAGTAGTCGCTAGTCATTAATCCTCAGTCATGAGTGATTTTGTGATAGATACCAGACAAAGAACAAATAACCTAGGAAGAATGCGTAAATTACGCTTGAAAGAAATAGTCAGATAGGTTATGACAGTATAAAACCACCAAGACCTACAAAAAAACTGAAGAACAAAGAGAAATATTTAGGAGTGAAAAGAGGGTGGTAGATTTTGGCAGAGTTCTAACCGCTATGATTACGCCGTTTAAGGAAGACGGCAGTGTTAATTATGATGTTGCAGCAGCATTAGCCGCACATCTCGCTGACAACGGTACGGATACAATTGTGGTATGTGGTACCACGGGAGAATCTCCTACCCTGAATTGGGAGGAAGAATACCAATTGTTTTCTGTGGTGTTGCAGACGGTAGCAGGAAGAGCATCTGTGATTGCAGGGTGTGGCTCCAATTCCACAAAAGAAGCAATTGCCGCTACCCAAAAAGCAGTTAAAATAGGAGTACATGGGGCACTGCACGTTGTTCCTTACTACAATAAACCCCCACAAGCAGGGCTTTATCAGCACTTTGTGGCGATCGCTCAGTCTACGCCTGACCTACCTGTGCTGTTATACAATATCCCTGGTCGTACAGGTCAAAATCTTCAACCAGAAACAGTTGCTCGGTTAGCTGAGATTGACAATATTGTCGGAATTAAGGAATCTACTGGCAATATAGATCAAGCAAGTGAAATTCGCCGCTTGACGCCAAAAGAATTCCAGATTTATTCTGGTGATGATTACATGACTTTACCTCTCTTGGCAATAGGAGCAAAGGGAGTCGTCAGTGTGGCTTCTCATCTGGTAGGAAACCAGCTACAAAAGATGATTCAAGCCTTTGATACAGGTCAAACTCAAGTAGCCAGGGAAATACATCTCCACCTCTTCCCTCTGTTTAAAGCTTTATTTGCAACGACAAACCCCATCCCAGTAAAGAAAGCACTAAACCTTTTAGGTTGGGAGGTTGGTTCAACTCGTCCGCCGTTGTGCGAATCTGATTCACAAATCAGTCAAAAGTTAGAGCCAATTCTCAAAGAACTTGGTCTAATTTAGCAGAAACTTGATGAAGGTTGATTAGCTCATTTGCCTGAGAAAATTATAAAAAAAGTGGTTAACTTTACCGTAATTGTGGGTAAAAAGTTTGTGCTAAAACTGGATAAATATATTTATGGATTTTGAGCTTTTAAAGCCTAATTAATTAAATAACAATTTAACATCTGATAAAAATTCAGCTGTTTTCAGACTGATTTTATAGACTACTTGTCTCGTCAGTTTTACAACAACGTTAAATTCCACATATTTATCGACAAAGAACAATCTCTAAATTTCACATTTTTATTAACAAAGAACACTCTAAGGAGAAAATGACTAAAAACGAAACTTTAGCCGCCCTAAAAATTATTCCATTGGGCGGTTTGCATGAAATTGGTAAAAATACCTGTGTTTTTGAGTATGACGACGAAATGATCCTGTTAGATGCAGGATTGGCTTTTCCTACAGACGGGATGCACGGAGTTAATATTGTTCTCCCAGACATGACTTATGTACGGGAAAATCGTCATAAAATTAAAGGAATGATTGTCACCCACGGTCATGAAGACCATATTGGTGGGATAGCCTTTCATCTCAAGCAATTTGAAATTCCTGTGATGTATGGTCCTAGACTAGCATTGGCAATGCTAGAGGGAAAATTGGAAGAAGCAGGGGTACGCGATCGCACTGAATTAAGAACCGTTCTCCCCCGCGATGTGGTGAGAATTGGCAAACATTTCTTTGTGGAATATATTCGCAATACCCACTCCATTGCTGACAGCTTTACTGTGGCAATTAATACACCTGTTGGCGTAATTATCCATACAGGAGATTTCAAATTTGACCATACGCCAGTAGATGATGAACGTTTTGACTTACAAAGGCTAGCTGAGCACGGTGAAAAAGGCGTACTGTGCTTGATGAGCGACTCAACAAACTCGGAAGTACCGGGGTTCACGCCTTCAGAACGTTCTGTGTATCCAAATTTAGAAAGGGTATTCACTCAAGCAACTGGGCGATTGTTTGTGACAACTTTTGCTTCTAGCGTGCATCGCATTAACATGATTTTGCAACTGGCGCAAAAGTACAAGCGTGTCGTCACCGTGGTAGGGCGTTCTATGCTGAATTTGATTGCCCATGCCCGTAATCTAGGATACATCAAGTGTGATGACAATCTTCTTCAGCCATTGCATACAGTTCGCAATATGCCAGATGAGAATGTGTTGATTTTGACGACTGGTTCTCAAGGCGAGCCAATGTCAGCGATGACGCGCATTGCCAATCAACAACATCCCCATATTAGAATTCGACAAGGAGATACAGTCGTTTTCTCAGCCAACCCCATTCCTGGAAATACAATTGCTGTGGTCACCATCATCGATAAGTTGATGATGCAAGGAGCAAACGTCGTTTATGGTCGGGAAAAAGGAATTCACGTCTCCGGTCATGGATGTCAGGAAGATCAAAAGCTGATGATTGCTCTGACTAAACCCAAGTTCTTCCTACCAGTTCATGGAGAACATCGGATGCTGGTGAAGCATTCCCAAACGGCTCAGAGTATGGGCATTCCTGCGGAAAACATGGTCATTATTCAGAATGGGAATATTGTCGAACTCACTGAAGAATCAATCCGTGTTGCTGGTAAAGTCCCCTCTGGTCTGGAACTAGTAGATACTTCTGGCAGTGGAATGGTTAGTGCGAAAGTGTTGCAAGAACGCCAACGTATGGCAGAAGAAGGTATTGTCACAATCGCGATGGCGGTAGATTGGAATGGTAAGCTCATGGCAAAGCCAGAAATTCATCTACGAGGTGTTGTAACGAGCGTTGAGCGCTCCTTGCTGCAAAAATGGGTGCAACAGCGGATAGAAGAAATTCTTAGCGTTCGGTGGTCAGAATTTACCCAATCTTTTGATGATGAAAATCAAGAGGTCAACTGGGCTGGATTACAAGCACAATTGGAGAGAGAACTCGCGCGATCGCTGCGAAAGGAACTGCATTGTCAACCATCTGTCACTTTATTGATGCAAATTCCTGATGAGCCACCAGTAAAAGTTTCTGATGGCAGAAGGCGTCGCACTCGTACTGCTGCTCAAGTTGCATCGTAAGCAACAGATAGCCTAAGGCATAAGGCATAATGGATGTAACGGATAAGTTATCTTTTAGTCAACCAGACAAACTGTCCGTTATGTCCGTTACATCATCCGTTGCCAACTTTAACCCGGATTTCTCACTTATGAGAAAAAACACTTGGATGAGCAAAATTTAGAATAATTTAATTGATACATCATTATTAAATTAGATGAACGAGCCGGATAAATCAAAGTAAAAACCGAAAACTTAAAGATAAATAAATGACATATTATCTGTTTGACACGGAGATAAAAAATCGTGATAAATGAAAGTAGAACAGTAACATAGTTTATCAAGTTATTTTTACACGGTTCCTTATCCCAACTATCAAGATGCATACCAACGAAAGAATCAGTTTTTCTTGGTGCAAGATGTTAGTTCCCAATAAAAACTCAATTAATTTTCATTAAAAAAGTCACAAAAAGTCTTAAAAATATAATTTTTTTCATGGGGAGTGTTAAATATCGCAGCCAAGAATTACGCTCAAAACGCTCTGTACAAGAGATTTAAGAGAGATGCAGGGCATTTTCAGGCGGGAAAATAAAAAGAAAAGTACTAATCTTCTTCTCGTCAAACCTATAGTTTGATTTGTTGAAGATCAGTACTTTCCTTGTTCGCGTATTCATCTTTAGATCACTCTACCCTGAAGGGGTAGAGTGATCGGCTTCTCTGCCGTTCTAGCTCACTAAATAACCACTAAGGAGTTCTCAATCCTACTAACTCCTAAACGCGCAAAGCCACCATCTTTTCCACTGCTTCAACAATTTGCTCTGGTTGAACAATGGTTAATCTCTCCAGAGTTCCATTATAAGGCGTGGGAATATCTTGGGAAGAAAGCCGTAGTACTGGTGCATCTAATTCATCAAATAAGCGTTCATTGATGGAAGCGATTAATTCTGCTCCAATGCTCCCTGTTCTCATACCTTCTTCCACAATAATCACTCGATGGGTTTTTCTTATAGATGCACCAATTGTATCAAAATCTAGCGGTTTGAGCGATATCAGGTCAATGACTTCTGGGTCATAACCTTGTTTTTCCAATGTCTTGAGCGCTTGCGTCACATGATGTCGCATCCGTGAGTAAGTAAGGATTGTGACATCTTTTCCCTGTCGCACAACTTCTGCTTTATTCAAAGGCAGCAGATATTCTTCTTCTGGTAGATCTTCTTTCAAGTTGTAAAGCAGAACGTGTTCAAAGAACAACACTGGATTATCATCACGAATAGCTGATTTCAGTAATCCTTTGGCGTTGTAAGCTGTGGAGCAGGCGACAATCTTTAACCCAGGTACAGCTTGGAAGTATGTTTCTAGACGCTGGGAGTGTTCTGCACCAAGCTGTCTGCCTACACCTCCAGGACCACGGATAACCATTGGAATTTTAAAGTTACCACCGGAGGTATAGCGCAGCATTCCAGCATTGTTGGCTATTTGGTTGAAAGCAAGAAGTAAGAATCCCATGTTCATGCCTTCAACGATTGGTCGCAACCCGGTCATTGCTGCCCCAACAGCCATACCTGTAAAGCTATTTTCGGCGATCGGGGTGTCTAAAAGTCGGAGTTCACCATATTTTTGGTATAAGTCTTTAGTCACTTTGTAGGAACCGCCGTAGTGTCCTACGTCTTCACCAAGAACGAATACAGTTGCGTCTCGCGCCATTTCTTCATCAATGGCTTCCCGCAAAGCGTTGAAGAACAGTGTTTCTGCCATTAGACCTTTATTGCGATTATTGTTCTAGAATCTTAACGCGCATCTGCTCTCTCAGACGGTGAGCGATCGCACGAGTTGCTTGTTTAAACCCCTCAAAGAGGAATTGGCAGGCTACTACCGCTATCGTATCGGCAACTATCGAGTGATTTATCAGATTGATGATGACACAAATCAAGTTATTGTCAATACTATTGTTCATCGACGAGAGGCGTATAAATAAAGAGGTGGGGGAGTGAGAATGTAAGCTGAGTATATGCCCAAGAAAATTAGAGAATTAAAAAACTTGTTATTCCAAGCAGGATTTACTTATAAACCTGCAAAAGGTAGCCATAGTAAATTCTAGGAAAATTCTGGAAGGTGGCATAGAAGTAAAAGTGAACTACCCCACCTTAGCTGTACAGAATGACTCCAGTAATTTTGACCAATGATTCCTTGATGGTACAAGCCCCCGGATAAATCCTGTGGAACCAATTCCATTATCTAAAATCCGCTCATTCCCAAGCAAGCGGATTGATCCGTGGGGTCAATTCCATTATCCAAAATCTAAAATCCGCTCATTGTCTGACTGATGATTCTGAGTTCTTTGTTGATCACTTGTTTGAGGAACTGGAAACTCGGAGCTATAAATTTAACTTAGTATCCAGCTTCTTTCAAGTGGAAATTTGGCGAATCAGGGACTTGATTAACTTGACTCACCTGATTTATTTGAGGAGTTTGATTGACCTGATTTTCAGGAAATCTTCTGGGTCTTCCTGGTTTACGCTTGTGTCGTTGATTGATAGATTTTTCGCTTGCAGTAGCCAGTTCTTCCGGTGTACATTTAAACAGCCGCAATGCATCTAAATATTTTTTGGGTGTCATGGTAGGTTCTGTACGCCCCGCTTCCCAGTTGCGAACACTAGTTTCACTAATTGCAAGCCTGAAGGCAACCTCTGCACGGCTAAGCCCCGCACGCTCTCTCAGGACTTGCATATCCATACCTAATGCTCCCTTTCCAAAACTATAGTACTTATTTATTAAATCAATTGACGTAAAAAAGCCAACTGAGGATTATTTCTTAACTATATTATTTTATAATCTATTACTTACGTATCTGGCAAACGGGCGATAACCCTCACCCCCTAAAGTCCTTATTTTCCTAACGTTTAGGAAACAGCCTCTATAAATAGTGTAAGTCTATATGTCATGGAAAAAGTCTTGGCATTTAAATTTATCTCCCAATTAGAGGATAATCTCACACCCAGCCACAAAGACACCTAGATTTACTCTGCGCCCTTGCGGCTGTATGTGAGATTATCAAAAGTTATTAAAACTTAATTTTATTGCTCTTGAGGCAAAGGTTACCACTTATCGCAACCACCGTGCTGCATCTTTGGCGTGGTAAGTTAAAATCAAATCTGCTCCGGCACGTTTAAAGCCAATGAGAGTTTCCATCACCACACGCTGTTCATCAATCCAGCCATTCAAAGCTGCAGCTTTAATCATGGAATACTCACCAGAGACGTTATAAGCCGCAACAGGCAAGTTGCAAGCTTCCTTAACGCGCCAGATCACGTCCATATATGCCAAAGCTGGCTTCACCATGAGCATATCCGCACCTTCAGCAATATCCAGTGCAATTTCTTTTAGGGCTTCGCGAGAATTACCTGGGTCCATCTGGTACGTTCGGCGATCGCCAAACTGTGGAGCTGAATCTGCAGCATCCCGAAACGGACCGTAGTAAGCCGAAGCATATTTAGCAGCATAAGACAAAATCGGGGTATCTTGGAATCCTGCTTCATCCAAAGCGCTACGAATGGCTTGCACAAATCCATCCATCATCCCGGAAGGAGCAATGATATCTGCCCCTGCTTGTGCCTGAGAAATCGCTGTTTTCCCAAGTAAATCCAGAGTTGGGTCATTCAAAACCCGCCCAGTTAAATCACCCACTTGCAAGTAACCGCAGTGTCCATGACTCGTGTACTCACACAGACAAGTATCAGCAATGACAATCAAATCTGGTACTGCTTTTTTAACAGCAGTCGCTGCTTTTTGAACAATACCGCAATCATGCCATGCGCCAGTGGCATCCACATCTTTATCTGCAGGAATGCCAAATAAAATAATGGCAGGAATTCCTAAGTCATAAACTTCCTTTGCCTCTTCCACGATTTTGTCTACCGAAAGTTGGTAAACTCCGGGCATCGATCTGACTTCATTCGCAATTCCCTCACCTGGTACGGCAAACAGAGGGTAAATTAAATCATTGGTGGTTAAAACCGTTTCGCGTACCATACGGCGTAATTGTGGATGGGTACGCAGACGACGAGGGCGATGAGTAGGAAACATAAATTTTTGTAAACTGGATAATAGACAATGGACACAAAACAAAGCACCACAAAGTAGGACATAAATGCTTTGTCCTCAGACATGCTACAAAAAGTACTTAACTGTTACGCCACTTGCACGCCCCTATCAGCAGAGCGCGATAGCACAGTGGCTTCTGTTGTCCTACTGTTTGTGAGATTGTGTGGTAACTTTGTATTCTACAGCTATATTGTCAAACAAAAATCTTAAAAATCCCCTCTATTTCTCCCTCTGGACGTCACCTCTTCTCCTGTCGGAACAGGTGAGCCAACGGGGAATTCAAAATTCAAAATTGTTCGCGCAGCGTCATGAAAAATTAATGGTGATGTGCGCGTAATTAGTCCAGAATGAAAGACCCACTAGCCTATGGTTTTTTGATGCATAGACTTCTTTGCACTCATTCGCTCTTCTCGCGCTCAACTTTTGCGTCTTTGCGACGCCAGATACCTACGGTAAGTCCTGCGGACAGGCTTGAGCCAACGCGTAGCGTCTGGGCTATTGAGAGGGAAACCCTCATCAAGTACAGGCTCGTCTACTCTGCGAGAACGGCTCCGCCGAATGCGTGAGACAAAAAAATATTTATGCCAGAGGTCTAATGACTAACAGCTAATGGCTCATGACAAATAACTAAAAAACTCGGAAAATGAAGGGATAGCGAAAAGGTTTATCTGGATCACTAAGAACATGAAAAACCGCCCAAGTTGTCAGTCCCCAATGAGCTAGAAACCATAAACCTGCTAGTGGTAACAGCAAACCTAACGTTATCCAAGTCAGTGCTGTAACAATCGCTCCATAAAGCCATACATTAAAGTGGAAGTTGATGGATTCTTTCGCATTTTCCTTCACAACAGGGTCTTCAGATACAAAGAGTATTGCTATGGGTAGACCTACAGACACTAAGGTAGCGCTCAAGAAGATTGCACCATGACTCAGTGCTGATAAAATCTTTCGTTTGTCTGGGTCGTACATTCTTTTTTCTCTCCTTTTTGGCTTGGTAATTATTTGACGCTCCCCTACCTGTTACAATATCGCGTCAGCGCTCATTTTAACTTAAAGGCAGAGGATTCTTATCTCAACGAGCAAGCCGTAAACCTTATAACGACCCTATCACGAGCATTGTTGTTTTAAGATGAAAAGACTCGCTAAAGTTGGAAAAAGTTAAGTTAAGTTAAGTTACAAGTAATCAAATAACATTATGTCTACTGAACTTCAGTCAGAACTGCACAGAGCAGTTGATCACCGTCGTAACTTTGCGATTATTTCTCACCCAGATGCTGGGAAAACAACACTGACAGAAAAGCTGCTGCTGTATGGAGGAGCAATTCATGAAGCTGGCGCAGTTAAGGCAAGACGAGCGCAGCGCAAAGCAACCTCTGACTGGATGGCAATGGAACAGCAAAGAGGTATTTCGATTACCTCTACAGTATTACAGTTTGAGTATCAGAACTGTCAGATAAATTTATTAGATACGCCTGGACACCAGGATTTTAGTGAAGATACCTATCGTACCCTGGCAGCAGCAGATAATGCTGTGATGCTTATTGATGTGGCAAAAGGTTTAGAACCCCAGACGCGGAAGTTGTTTGAGGTGTGTAAGCTGCGCGGTATACCCATCTTCACATTTGTGAATAAGCTGGATCGTCCAGGAAGGGAACCTCTGGAACTGTTAGACGAAATTGAGCAGGAATTGGGTTTACAAACCTATGCTGTTAATTGGCCCATTGGTATGGGCGATCGCTTCAAAGGTGTCTATGATCGCAAAAAACAACAAATACACCTGTTTGAAAGAAGCGCCCACGGTAGTCGCGAAGCTGTAGATACAGTCGTTGACTTAGGCGATGCAAGAATAGAAGAACTTTTAGAACAAAATCTCTACTACCAACTGAAAAACGACTTAGAACTTTTAGAAGGAGTGGGACCAGAATTAGATTTGGAATTGGTTCATCAAGGCAAAATGACACCCGTTTTCTTTGGTAGTGCTATGACCAACTTCGGGGTTGAGTTGTTTCTCAAATATTTTCTTGATTATGCCCTCAAACCTGGTCCCCATAATAGCACTCTTGGCGAAGTTTCCCCAATATACCCAGAGTTTTCTGGGTTTATCTTCAAACTCCAAGCAAATATGGACCCGAAGCATCGCGATCGCGTTGCTTTTGTCCGCGTTTGTACAGGTAAGTTTGAAAAAGATATGACAGTCAATCATGCCCGTACTGGCAAAATAATCCGCCTGTCCCGCCCGCAAAAACTATTTGCTCAAGAACGAGAATCGATAGATATCGCTTATGCTGGTGATGTGATTGGTTTGAACAATCCTGGTGTTTTTGCTATTGGTGATACCATTTATACTGGTCAAAGGCTGGAATATGAGGGTATCCCCTATTTCTCGCCTGAGTTATTTGCAGTTCTGCGCAACCCCAACCCTTCTAAGTTCAAGCAGTTTCAAAAAGGTGTTTCTGAATTACGGGAAGAAGGAGCTGTGCAAATTATGTACTCAGTGGATGAAGCGAAACGTGACCCAATTTTGGCAGCAGTCGGTCAATTGCAATTTGAAGTGGTACAGTTCCGATTGCAAAACGAGTATGGAGTGGAAACTCTGCTAGAATTGTTGCCTTACAGTGTCGCCCGTTGGGTTGAAGGCGGTTGGGAAGCGTTGAACAAGATTGGACGTTTATTCAATACAACAACGGTGAAAGACAGTATGGGGCGTCCAGTGTTACTGTTCCGCAATGAATGGAATTGTCACCAACTGCAGGAAGACCATCCAGAATTGAAATTGAGTACTATTGCCCCTGTTGTTTCTGGACAAGAACCGACAAATTCAAATGGTTAACTGTTATCGTACATTAAAGGGTTCAAGACCCCTACGTCTTTCCGTAGTACGCCAGATGTCTCAAGTCGGGAAACCCGCCCACGACACTGGCTCCTCAATTTGAGTTGGGGTTTACATCCCCAACTCAAACTGTCTTTAATTTTGAATGAGCGAATTTTGGGCGTTGCATAATTGAAGCCTGAATTAGCGTGATCGCTCAAAGGACACTGGCTCCCACAGCGATCGCGCACTCTATTTAATTTAAAACTCGTTATCTTACCAAAAAAGCAGCCCAATATCAAGCTTGACATTGAGCTGCTACCTAATCATGACTAAATTTATAATCCGTAGTTGAATGACAAATTACTTCACAGTTATCTTAGCGCCAGCATCTTCCAACTGCTTCTTAGCTTCTTCTGCAGCTTCCTTCGCAATGCCTTCCTTAACAGCCTTAGGCGCAGCTTCTACCAAGTCTTTCGCTTCCTTGAGACCCAAACCTGTTAATTCCCGTACAACCTTGAGTATGGCAATCTTCTTATCAGCGGGGACTGCTTCGAGAACGACGTCAAACTCAGTCTTCTCTTCTACAGGTTCAGCCGCAGCAGGTGCGGCTCCACCAGGAGCAGCAAGACCGGGCATCATCATCATACCACCACCAACAGGTGCGGAAGCATCAACTCCAAAAGCCTCTTCAATTTGCTTAACCAATTCAGAAGTTTCTAGCAGAGTCAGAGATTTTAACTGTTCTAAAATTTCGTCAGTTTTTACAGACATGAATAACTCCTAGTGAATCGTGAAATGTTGAAGAACAATACAAGTCGAGAGCAAGGATATTTCTGAGTTTTATATGTGGCTATTTCCACTAAGTACTCAGCAATTGGTACTGCTATGCAGCTTGAGAGTCGTCTTGAGAGCCACCTTCTTTCTCGGAAACGGCTTTGATAGCACGTACCAGAGAGCCAGGGACTTCTTTGATACCCACTGCCAGTTTTGTTGGTACAGCATTGAGTCCCACTGCCAGTTTGGTAGGAATTGCTTTGAGTCCTCCTGCCAAACGAGCCATGAGTTCTTCTTTTGAAGGTAGTTCTGTCAGTGCTTTGACATCGTCTTGAGTCAAAGCCTGTCCGTCCAACACACCGCCGCGAAGTTCCGTCTTCTTAGCAGCTTTCTGGAAGTCCTGGTAAATCTTAATTGCAGCCTTCATATCATCCTGCACCAGCAGGAAGACAGAAGAACCTGTGAGGAACTCCGTCATTGGCTGCCATCTGCTATCACCTTCAATGGCAATTCGCATCAGGGTATTTTTTGTTCTTTTGCAGACGGTACCAGTTGGGCGCATCTTCCGCCGCAAATCAGTAATTTCTGCGACGGTTAACCCCTGATAGTCAATGATGAGTGCCAGCTGAGACTGACTCAAAAGGCCTTTGAGTTCAGTGACTATCTCTTTTTTATCTTCTAGCGTTCTAGGCATACGATATCACCTCCTTTTATTTATTAGTGATTAGTAGAATAACTAACCACTAACTATTGCCAGAAAAACAATAAACCCCAGCTCTCGCAGCCGGGGTTTCGTGATAGAGACGCGTCATAACAATGCGTCTATACCTTATCATCCTTATGCCGTAGTACTCACACTTTGAACAGTTATCAATTATCAGTTATCAGTTACAAGTAATAAGTTATCAATTGGAAGAAGAATTCAGCAATTCTGCAATTCTTGATTCAGAAGGAAGGAAGAAATAAAGAATTTAGTTTTCTGACTTCTGACTTCTGACTTCTGACTTCTGACTTCTGACTCCTTCACTGTCCACTGTTCACTGATTTCGATCAGGCATGGTACTGGTAGCAGTTGGGGCGAAAACCTCGGCAGGATATTAAGCTAATAGCACCTGCTGTCTGCGGCTGTTGCCTATTTCATTTTTGAAAATTTGTTTATGGCAAACGCTTAAGCGCTTACTACAAACTTAATTATGCGGCTTCAGTCAGTTTCAAATCGCGTAGGGCGTTAATGTCTACGCTAATCGATGGTCCCATTGTGGCAGACACATACACTGTGCGCCAGTACCGACCTTTAGCTCCTGAAGGACGGTTACGATCAATTGTTTCTTGTAACGCCTTCAAGTTTACTAGTAAATCCTCGCTTGGGAATGATACCTTACCAAACATAACATGGACAATGCCAGTCCGATCAGCTCGGAACTCTAATTTACCTGCTTTGAATTCTGCGATCGCACTTCCTAAGTCGAATGTCACTGTCCCACCTTTGGGTGATGGCATCAAACCACGCGGACCGAGTAACTTACCTAGCTTTGCCACTTGAGGCATGATATCAGGTGTGGCAATCAGCTTGTCAAAGTCCATTCTACCTTTCTGAATTTCGTCAATCAGCTCTTCTGAACCGACGACATCAGCGCCAGCATTGGTTGCTTCTGTGACTTTTTCGCCTCTGGCAATAACCGCCACCCGTACCGTTTGTCCTGTTCCTTTGGGCAGTATTACCGTTGTCCGCAGCTGTTGGTCTGTATATTTTGGGTCAATTCCTAACCGGATATGCGCTTCTGCTGCTTCGGGAAATTTTGCTGTTGCCGTTTCTTTTAAAAGAGATAATGCCTCTATAGGTGGATAATCTCTGTCTTCAACTTTTTCTAGCAGCGCCTGCATTCGGCGCGATAGTTTTTTCACCATTTTTCTCTCTCTTGGGGTCAATGACGAGGCTTAACCTCTCCCCCGAATAATGTTGTTATTTGTCCTTTGTCATTTGTCCTTTGTCATTTGCCTTTTACTAAATGACTAATGACTAATGATTAATCCGTAATTGTTACGCCCATGTTTTTTGCGGTGCCTTCGATAATGTTCATCGCTGCTTCAATATCATTAGCATTAAGGTCAGGCAGTTTGGTTTGGGCAATTTGCTTCAATTGCTCTCTAGTAATTGATCCAACTTTCCTCTTGTTGGGTTCACTGGAGCCTTTGTCTATTTTAGCTGCCTTGGTAATGAGTACTGATGCAGGTGGAGTCTTGAGGACAAATGTAAAACTCCGGTCTTCATAGACCGAAATTTCTACCGGAATCACCGTTCCGATTTGGTCAGCCGTCTTGGCGTTGTACTCCTTGCAAAACATCATGATGTTAACGCCGTGTTGACCCAATGCGGGACCCACTGGCGGTGCTGGGTTGGCTTTCCCAGCATTTAGGGCCAATTTAATGACCGCTGTGACTTTCTTCGCCATTCTTATTAGCTCTGTTTTTGAACCTGATTAAATTCCAATTCTACTGGTGTATCTCGTCCAAAAATCGAAAGCAGAGCTTTGAGCTTACTCCGTTCTGGACTAACTTCAATCACCTCGCCTTCAAAGTCCTTAAATGGACCTGAAAGCACGATTATCTTATCACCAGTAGCCATATCAATTTTGACGACTGGCTCCTGTTCGCTAGTCTGTTTGAAGATTCTTTCTACTTCTGTATGACTCAGCGGCACAGGTTTGACATGACCACGACCCTTGCCACTGCCACGTTTTTGCTCTGCTCCCACGAAATTAATGACATGGGAGGTGTTTCTCACCACCTGCCAGGTGTCATCATCCATCATCATCCTCACTAGCACATAGCCAGGGAAGACTTTTTCTTCCGTATGCTGGCGACTACCATCTTTACGGATTTTTACTGCTGGTGTATGTGGAATCTCCACCTGAAGGATTTTATCAACGACATCGAAGGTCTGAATGCGCTGCTCTAAGTTCGTCTTGACACGCTTCTCACAGCCAGAGGCTACTTGCACTGCATACCAGCGAGCTTCTTGCGAAGTCTCTAATGCTGTTTCTGCTGCATCCTCTGACTGTAGCATCACATTGTAATCTCCGTCTGTTGCAAAAGTCATCGGAACACCTGTTGTGCTGCCCAAATAAAGAATCTATCTACCAAAAATATCAAAGATGCGGAGAGAGTCACCATTAGCAATACAGCAGCTGATTCACTCACCAGCTGCTTCCGACTAGGCCAAACGACTTTGTCGAACTCTTCCTTTATTCCATTGAAAAAGTTTGCTATGCCAGACCCATTGCCTGTCTCGGTCATTTCTGCTTCGTTTTTTTTAGACACGGTTGTCTGTTGTTCCCCCTCATTTCTGATACAAAAAAACTGTTGCCCGTTTCTATTTTTTGTAACAGTTAGTACTCAAACTAACTTGTCCGAAGCAATAAGCTGCAAACACAAAAATTAGACCCGAAATTTTCAAGCATACTGCTATGCTAGCAGATGTTGCATAATTATCGGGCTTTATTTTTGCTGACAGCGCGCCCTGGAGGACTTGAACCCCCGACATCAGGTTTTGGAGACCTGCGTTCTACCAACTGAACTAAGAGCGCACAGGCTGACTTTTATTCAGTTATGACACTTAATTTATCCTAGTTTAACGCAACTTGGCAATTTTTTTCTTTGACTTTGGTTCAGGGAACAAATGAGCGGCGGGAGCCGCTTTTTGTTTAACCCTTCTCCCATATCTTGCTCTGAAATCACAAAGCGCGGTCGAAGCGCTGCTTGATTCGGGTAGCTTTACCAACACGATTGCGCAGGTAATAAAGCTTAGCACGCCTTACCTTACCACGACGCAATACTTTGATATTGTCTATTCGAGGAGAATGCACAAGAAAAACTCGTTCAACTCCCACACCTTGGAAAACACGACGAACTGTAATAGTCTCGTTGATACCGCCATTGCGCTTAGCAATCACCACTCCTTCATAGGGTTGTATGCGGTATTTGTCGCCTTCCTTAATTCTGACTCCGACTCTCACTGTATCGCCCACAAATATTTGGGGCAAATCAGATTTTAGCTGTTCCGCTTCAATGGAGCGGATTATCTCTTGAGTATTCATAAAACCTTGCGGGATGTGTGGAAACCCGTCGCCTTTAGGCACGGGAGGAAACAAAAGTGTGGGGACTAATGTCCCCTTAAGCTCATAGCCCACGAAAAAACTCACAATCAACAATAATAAATCGACAACTACCTTACAGTCTAGTTATTTAAATAGAGAATTTTTTGACGACAACGTCATTGAGAACACAAGAAGAGTCTTACATACGGCTGTGCTATGAGTGTTAAATATATGAAATTTAGCTTTGTTATCACGACATACAACCGTTTGAAGTTACTAAAACGAGCGATTCATTCTGTTCTGAACCAGACGATACCTTGCGAACGGATTGTCTTGTGATAATTTGTTCATTTTAACTGCTTTTAAGACGACATGAAAAGTTTAAGCGCAGAGCTTTCAATTGTTGAAAATGTACCACTCCCTATTTACCATCACTACGGAAGTTAACAAAGGTCACAGCAAGTAAAAATTAAAAAGGTATCAGGTATCAGGTATCAGGTATCAGGTTTGCTGGTAAATCCCCATACTTGAAAGTAGGGGATGAGAATATTGATAAGAAATAATATTTATATGTGTTATTAATTACTATAGGGATGGCGGGGGAAGTTGCCTAAATGAGTCATGCATTTCTGCGGTTAGTCTCCAAGAGTGAAGAAACTTCTTACTCACTGCTAACTACGGGTGAGGTTATTATTGGGCGCGACCCTAGTTGCCAAGTTGTCTTGAAGTCAAATGAATATGGAATGGTTTCACGGCGTCATGCTACTGTTCGTCCATCTAAAACTCTAGAAGGCAGAACGAGCTATGTGCTGTGTGATTTGAATAGTGCCAATGGTACTTATTTGAATGGACATGTTTTGCAGGGATGTCAGGAATTACAAGCAGGCGATCGCGTTACACTTGGCACTAATGGTCCAGAATTTTTCTTCGAGTATCAATATGACCAATCTGTTAGCAAACCAGAGCTAGAAGTAACGCAAACTTCGGTGGCGGTGAGTGCAAATTCCACAAAGTTCACAAATACAGACAGTAATGCAAGTTGGTCGCAGCTTTTTCCTATTCTTTCTAAACCCAGAGATTTAACTCGCAAAGCTTACTTAGTACCAGGAATTATCACAGTGATACTCGTGGTACTACTATTTTTTGTACAAGGATTTTTATATCAAGTATTATTTGGTGCTTACCTAGCTGGTGCTGCCTTATATTTTGTTTACCAGTTGTGTGGCAAAGCTAAACCTTGGTGGGTACTCATTGCGTCTGCTGTTTTTACTATACTGATTTTGAGCAGTCCTGTACTGAGTTTATTTATTCTCGTATTTCGCAACATTCTTCCAGGAGATGTGCCTGATGATATCAGTGGTCTAGCCTTTGGCGAGTTGTTTATCCGGTACTTTTTTGGTGCTGGGTTATTGGAAGAGTTGCTCAAGGCTCTGCCAGTAATAGGATTTTACCTTTTAGGAAGAGCATTTGCATCTCCCATGCGTGAACGTATTGGTGTTAGGGAACCTCTAGATGGAATTTTGATAGGAAGCGCTTCTGCAGCTGGTTTCACTCTGTTTGAAACTCTAGGTCAGTATGTACCTGGTACAATTGCACAAGTTGCACAACGAATGGGAGCAGATGCTGGTTTGCGAGCAGGATTGGAACTTCTCATTCCGCGAATTTTAGGTGACGTGGCTGGTCACATGGCTTGGAGTGGATGGTTTGGGTATTGTATTGGTTTGAGTGTGTTGAAACCGCGTCAAGCATGGCAAATTCTGGCTTTGGGATACTTGAGTGCGGCTGGACTCCACGGTTTGTGGAACAGCAGTACGGGATTATCAAATACCTTGGGAATCTTTGTCCTATTGTTGTTAATGGTGGTTGGGGGCATATCTTACGTTTTATTTGGGGCAGCAATTATCAAAGCGCGTGCTTTATCACCGACGCGATCGCAAAATTTTGCTACTCGCTTTACCCGAACATAGAACTTAGTTAGCGCTATATTTTATGTCAATTGTCTGTGTCGAAATTGAAACTGTTTATTCCAATGATGTGCTAGAGCTTATTGAGCAACTCTCCTGTGAACTGGCAAAGCGTTACAACGAGGATGCAGAAGAGGGCAAGGGAGAATTTGAGCTATCTGATATGGATATACCTGGTGCTGCGTTTGTAGTCGCCCGATTGGATGGGCAGTCAATTGGCTGTGGCGCAATCCGTCCGTTTGATGAGCAAGGCGTAGCTGAAGTGAAGCGCATGTTTGTTATTCCAGCTATGCGTGGGCGTGGTATCTCAAAGCAAATTCTGACAAAGCTAGAAAATACTGCACGTAGCCTTGGTTACACTGCTACGATTTTAGAGACGGGTACACGTCAGCCAGAAGCAATGGCGCTTTACGAGAAGGCTGGCTACAAGCATTGTTACTGTTGGGGCAAATACATCAACTCTTCATGGAGTATTTGCTATCGCAAGGAGCTTGGATAATCGAGTGACTCAATGCTGCAATAGTTGAACAATTCAAGAGGACTTAAGTTAGTAACGCTTTCTCAAAACAGAGCGCATCCTGCTTAGTGTAGCTAATCCTGGTTGCTCGCAATCTTCACTTGTGATATTTTTTGTTGTCGTTCCTGAAGTTTATTTTCAATAAGTTTGGCAAGAAGCCAGGAAATAGAACGTTCTTCCTCTTGTGCCCATGCCTCCAACTCTGCTTTGAGATCCGGGGAAATGTACGTTGTTACACCAGACAATAGAGTTTTGCCGCCCATTTCAAAATTTCTGTATTGCGTAGATAGTCCTTATCATAGCACCTTAAAATAGCTTTTATTGTCTTATCTTTAGCTATACTAGACTAAGCTAAGGTACGCTAAAATAGCAAGAGTAGTGAAATTTTACCTCTCTCCGCATGAATATCCTTGATAGCCTCTTCACCCAGCCCGTTACTCAACAGCAAAGTCGTGGTATTAGCGTCAAGTCCCAACGTGAAATTGAAATCATGCGTCAAGCAGCTTCGATTGTTGCAACTGTGCTCAAAGAGATTTCTCAAATAGTGCAACCTGGGATGACGACTGCTGACTTAGATGCTTACGCAGAGAAACACATTCGAGAAATGGGCGCAACACCCAGTTTTAAGGGATACCACGGATTTCCCGGCTCTATCTGCGCTTCCATTAATCATGAAGCCGTGCATGGCATCCCCAGTTCTAAGCGGGTGATTCGACCTGGAGATGTTTTGAAGGTTGATACAGCAGCTTGTTATCAGAACTTTCACGGTGATTCTTGTATCACTGTTGCCGTGGGTAAGGTATCTCCAAAGGCACAAAAGTTAATTCAGGTTGCCGAAGAGGCACTCTACAAGGGAATTGAGCAAGTCAAAGCAGGAGCGTATCTGATGGATATTGCTGGCGCTGTTCAAGACTGTGTAGAGGTACACGGCTTCAGTGTTCTTGAAAACTACACTGGGCACGGCATTGGTCGCAATATGCACGAAGAACCTTCAGTGTTCAACTTTCGTACTCGTGAAATGCCAAATGTGAAACTCCGGGCTGGAATGACATTGACAATCGAACCCATTGTAACTGCTGGTTCTAAAGTGACCCGCACTCTATCAGACCGTTGGACTGTAGTCACATTAGACAAATCCCTAGCTGCTCAGTTTGAACATACACTGCTTGTGACTGACAATGGATACGAAATCTTAACTGACCGCACAAAGGTTTAGTCATCTCAAGTCCGGTTGATTAGTTATTATTCAGGGCATGGGTGCAAAAATCTTAAAACTCTCTCTCCTTGCTGTCTTAATGATAAGTCTTTAATCGGACACGATTTCGTTTGTGAAACCAAGTAGGTATTTGAAGTCAGCCAATTGCTTGAGTTTCTCTGGATTTACAACAATAAAAACAGATTGAATTCGGTTATCCCTAAAATCAAATGTCATAACGCTGTAGGGGCGATCGCCAATATAATTAGAAATTTTTCGCCTTGCCAGAAGGCGATGTTTACATTTTCCTCAACTTACCCAGCCTACCGAACACGGGCTTTGCCCATTTCCCACCCAACAAATCGTGCAGCAGAGTATACAAACAGGGGATGAGAAACAGCGTGAGCATTGTGGCGATCGCCATCCCAAAAAATACGACAATCCCTAAAGGCTGCAAAAACTCTGAACCTTCACCAATACCCAAAGCCAAGGGGAACAGCCCCAAGATAGTCGTGACTGTGGTCATTATAATCGGACGCAAACGCCCAGGTGCAGCTTTGAGAATGGCAGTGCGGCGATCGCAACCTTCCTCCTCTCGAATTTGGTTTGCCAGTTCTACCATCAAAATCCCTGCATTCACGACAATACCCACCAACAGCACCGCACCGACTATCACCGTTGCGCCAATAGCTGTTTTAGTGATGTAAAGTCCAAAAATCCCCCCAGCTAAAGCTAGTGGTACAGTAAACATAATGACCAATGGGTCAATCAGCGAGTTGTATTGCACAGCCATGACGACGAAAATTAAGAATGTCGCTAGCGCCCCCATAGTTTTCAAAGAGTTTTGCAACTGCTGATTCGTTTCCTGTGCGGAACTTGGCACAATCGTCACGCCATCAGGTAACTTAAGACTATTGACTATTTCACTCACTTGTGATATCGCGTCACCCAGACTAGCTCCCTCGCTAAGGTTACCTGCAATAATGAAAACCTGACGCTGATTAATACGCTGAATCTCTCCCGGTGCTTGACCCTCTTCAATACGGGCAAAGTCCAAAAGGCGGACTTGTTGGTTATTTTGCGTAAACAGTGGTAATCCTTCTAACTGGGAAGGACGCGCAATTGCTTCTTGATTTAACTCTACTCGCACATCAACTAAGCGGTTACCGCGTTGAATTTGTGTAGGAACTGAACCTTCAATAGCAGTTTGAATTGTTTCACCAATTTCTTGCGCTGTCAGTCCCAAAGTTGCAACTCTTTCCCAATCAGGGCGAATTTGCACTTCTGGTTGACGGGGATCAGCATCTGGTCGAAATCTGGCGAGTGTAGCGTCCTCTAAAGCTTGCACCACTTGCCTGCCTGCTTGCTGTAAGTTTTGTTCATCGTTGCCTTGCAAAATAACATCAACTTCTGAACCTTGAGCTGGAGTATTACTTAAGATTAAACCCCGTACCTGACCCGGATTGAGGCGCAGCAAAATTCCTGCTAAATTCAGTTTGTTAAATTCCCGATTAACCTTTTGGACAAACTCTTCAACATCCTTGCCTGGTTTGAGATTGATAGTACTGCTGGCGCGTAGAGGATTTTCTGTTGTGTTACTACCAAAGAGAAAACCACCTACGGTTGAGAAAACATAGTCCGTTTCTGGTTGCTTCATCAAGATACCATCTACAACTTGCATGACTTTCTGAGAAGTTGCCAAAGGCGTACCTGGAGGAAACTGCACTCTTAAATTGGCTTGTCCAGTACTGATGCGCGGTAAAATTTCTTGAGAAATTTGACCTGCCATGAACAAGCTGCCACCGCCTAAAATGAGAAAAACGACAGTGATGGCTATTACCCGATAACGTATAACATTCTTTAACAACCTACCGTATAAAATTGTTGCATCTTCAAAGCGGCGATTAAACTGGCGTAGTAGCCAAAACTCTCTTATACGACTAGACCAAGGTATTGCCAGAAGTCGAGAACACAGCATCGGTACTACTGTGACGGCAACAACCAGCGAGGCGGCAACCGCAAAGCCAATCGTCAGAATCATTTCATTAAATAGTAGTGAGATAAAGCCGCCAATGAGCAAGAATGGTACTACAGAAACCAAGTTAGCAGCAGTCGCAGCAATTAATGCAGATTCCACTTCTTGGGAAGATGCAATTGTAGTCTCGATAAAGAATTTTGAATTGGGTTTTTTCCCCATATCCTCATCTGCCAATTTCTCCCTCTGCTTCTGATTGGGAGTCATGCCTGTTTTTTCAGCAACGTTCTCCAAAATAACGACTGATGTATCAATCGCTTGACCGATTCCCAAAGTCAAACCTGCCAAACTGAACACATTCAAAGTCAAGCCGAATAGTTTCATTAAGGCGATCGCCGCCAAAGTACACAGCGGAATTGCCAAACTAATAATAAATGTTTGTCGTATTGATCCCAAAAATAACAGCACTGCTGCTGCTGCTAACAATGCCCCGGAAACTGCTGATGTAATCACATCATTCAACGAATTACGAATGAAGCGAGATTCATCTGTTGTGGGGGTTAAAATCATATCCGATGGAATCAAGCCAGAACGTCGCAATTCCTCGATCCGTTTCTTCACGCCATCTACGACGTTGATTGTATTGGCATCAGGCTGCTTTTGAATTGAAACTTTCACCGCTGGCTGACGGTTTAAATAAACGAAGATTCGCTGTTCTTCTGTACCATCACTGATTTCAGCGAAGTCTCGTAGATAAACGCGGCGAGGAGGCGATGAGGGGGATGAGGGGGATGAGGGGGATGAGGGGGATGAGGGGGAGAGGGGGGGAGTGGGAGAAGTAGGGGAAGAGACTTGAAAGGAGAGGTTGCTGATTTCATCTGCGTTTTGGAAGCGTCCAAAAGTGCGGGTTAATGGCTCAGAATTTTCCCCTAAAATTCGACCACCAGATATATCTTGGTTCCGAGCTGTTAATTCATTCAGTACATTGGTTAACCCAACACCCAACGCTTGCAAACGGTTTAAGTCAACAAGCACCCGTACTTCTTCTTCAGCAGCACCGGAGATATCAACAGAAGCAACTCCTTGCACAACACTGAGTTCGCGAGACAGTTCTTCATCTGCAAATACCCGCAAATCTTTACCTTGTAGAGAGGGAGATGTCAGCGCCAATTCATAGATTGGTTGTTGGGAAGGGTCAAATTTAAATATACGCGGCTCTTCGATAGTGTCTGGCAGTTGTCCTCTGCCTCGGTTAAAAGCTGCAGTAGCATCATTTAGAGCCTGCTCAATATCGCCTCCTGGTTGGAAAAATAAATCGATGCTTACCTGTCCCTCACGAGTCCGGGAAAAAACTTGCTCGACATTCTCTGTAGCTGATAAAGCTTCTTCTAGGGGTCTAGTGATTTCATCTACTGCCACTTCAGGCGAGATACCAGGTGCTTCCAGCCGCACACCAATTCGCGGATAAGTAATTGATGGTAGCAAATCTACTTGGATAGTCGTCAGAAAAAATATCCCAACAACAATAACCGCCACGGTGAGCATGAGTGTGCCTATATGCTGGCGAATTGAAATGGCACTAATACTAAATCCGCTAGTCTGGTTTACCTGCTGCATGATACTAGGTAGTGAGTACTGAGTATTGTTGTCTCGATATATTGAGTAATGGTTTACGATTGTTGCTCAGAAATAGCAGAAATACTTACAGTGCTGCCATCTTTCAATGGTTTGCCACTACGAGTCACAAATCTTTCTCCTGCTTGCAAGCCAGATAAAACTTCTACATTGCCATCAGCCCTATCTCCCAGCGTTACAGATCTCGCTGTCACCGTTACTTTATCACCTGCTTGCTTGACAACAAATACCATCCCCTGGCGTTTGGGCGGTTGAGATTGAGGAGATGAGGAAGATGAGGAAGCAGATCTCCCTTTGTCTTGTCCTCCTTGTCCCTTTGTCTCCTTGTCCCTCTCTCCTCCCTGAAGCGCTGTTTCAGGTATGATGACTCGCGCTTGTGTTTGGGTTTCAAAATTGACTCTTGCCAACAAACCACTGCCAATTTTAGCGTTACTGTTGGGAATGACGACTTCAACTGGCACTAGGCGAGCGGTTATATCGGCTGCTGGGGAAATGCGCGTCACTTGCCCAGTGTATGTTTGATTGGGAAAGGCATCTAAGCGCACTTTAACTCGTTGTCCTAAGCGAATTTTCCCCAGTTCTAATTCCGAAACTTGAACCACGACTTTGACACGGCTAAAATCACCAAGTCTCAAAACTTCATTACCCGGTTGGAGAAGATTTCCCGGTTCTGTCACCTTTTCTAAAACTGCCCCAGTAATTGGGGATGTGAGCTTTGCATAGGAGCGGCGCTCTTTTGCTTCTGCAACGACAGCTTGTTGAGCAACGACTCTACCTTGCGCTGCAGCGATCGCTTGCTGTTCTGTGCGAACTTGCTCTTGTGCAGCACGAAGGACTTGGACAGCAGTTAGGCTCTCGGTACGTGCTTGTTCGGCTGTTTGTTGTGCGATCGCCCCCTCTTTCACGAGTTTCTGCTGCCTTTGTGAGTCTGCTTGTGCTTGCACCAGTTGTGCTCGCGCTTTTTCTACCTCGGCACGGGCATTGCTTACCTGCGCTCTTGTCCGTGCGACTTCTGACTTGAGTGCTGCCAGTTCTGCTTCTGCTTGATTTTGGGCAGTTCTGAGGAGGGCATCATCTATCTGTGCGATGATTTGTCCTTGCTTAACAGCATCACCCACATCCGCATTCAATGCCAAAAGCCGCCCTTCTACTTGCGATCGCAGTGATACTGTACGGAATGGCGTGGTTGTACCTGTATATTCTGGCTCTTGTCGCAACACACCAGTACGGGCAATAGATGCATCCACAGGAACTGCACCACCTCCCTCTTGCTTACCTCTAGGACGCTGTGATTCAGCTTCAGCTGATTCTTTTGGGAGTGAACCGCAACCAGCAGTCAGTAGTCCCACACCCAGCACAGAAGCAATGAGAATTTTCCTTGTATTAACTTGCATTTTTTTTATGTTGGCTGTTTCAAAAAACTATCTCTGTTTTTCTGCCTTTAGCTATGTGTTAATTTATGTGCTACTTTAAGCTGCTGATTTCCTTCCAAAATCATCTATGCACACTCCTATCAGGTAGTTTTGGATTAGTCTAGTCGTTTGATTTTCTAAAATTTAATACTTTAAACAAAAATGATTAATAAAGATAAACACCTCCTGTACTTTCTACAGTTTTGCCAGATATATTGTTTTTTATGTTAGCTAATGCAAATTTTATTAAAATTATTATAACTATTTTTACATTTCCTTGACTCTATCTATAGGTTAGCTATCTTATCTGGTCTGAAAGGAAAATATGACAAGCTTAAATAGCAAAAAGGTGGTGAAACTGTGTAAATAAGAGATTTCCATGCCTTGGTGACGAAGAAGGACAAGGAAGACGACTTAGGAGCAAAACAAGTCAAAAGTCAAATGAAAACAAGCTCTGTCTATACAGATGACATTTTCTATCTACTGATTCCAATAGCTGCAAAATTTTATTTGGAGAAATGCTATTTTTGTGTCTTTGCTTTTTGCTTCAAATGATTTTCAAAAAAGACAAAAATAAGCTGTAACGCCTTAACGCTAATACTGATTTGTGAGAGTCGTCAAGAATCAAAAGTCCTGAGCAATTATTGACTTTTTACCCTTGACAAATGAACTGCCATAACTAGAAAAGCGAAAATACCTCCTCCCAATTCCCCATTGTCAAGCTTGTGCAATATACACACGCAACCGCTTATCTATTTCTCCTGGTGTAGCAAAACTATCAGCAACTCTCGTAAGATCGAGATAATCTTAAGAAACGTAAATAAGTCTGGTATTTTGAACCAAGATAGTGTAGCAAACTATAACCGATTGTCAATTCACTTTACGGGAGGAACGATACCAGTGACACCACAGATCAAACTGACACAAACTGCTGACGAATCTCTGCTGGCAGAGTTTTTTCAAGAATCAGTCGGTAAATGGCGTTCGGAACGGCGCTATTATACACTACCAGATGGGGAAACAAAGGAAATGGTGAGTCTCATCACTATTCGGTTTTTGACACAGGGATGCGATGAATTGCAAAAGCTGGCTCAAATGCACGGTCTACCTGATACGGTTAGTTTGAATTGTGGCACTGAAGTGATCTGGAATAGTGAGAATTGTGTAACGGGAAGGAAAGAGTCTGTAGGCTCAACAGTGTTTGGTGCATTGGGACATACGTTGTATCGCGATCGCGGTTTTGCGACAACCAAACCTGTTACCGCCCAGTATTATTTACCCAATCCCAAAACATTGTGTTTGCGAACAGAATACAACGGTTCAGTGTTTGAGGAAGAGTTAAAGCTGATTGGCAGCAAATACCGTACGCGCCAGTCTATTATCTCTCGTGCTGGGGAACAGTTGATGATTGGTCAATATTTGGAGAAGAGAGTAGAGAGTTAGAAAGAATTTTTCGTGTTACCTGTAACTCAAACCCGGTTTGCCATGCAGAGTTGATAAAACTGCTCATCGGTTAAGTGAACAACTGGTTCCAGATTTAGCACAACTGTATTCATTTTTCCAAATAACCTGCACTAAACACCTGCTCAGGAGCGATCGCTAATTCTGGAAATGTCCGCGATACAATCTGTTGATTTGCACTTAAAATAGTCTGTTCGTACAAGCCCTCTTCCAACAACAAAACTGATATTGTTGCTTGTAGGGGGTCTACAATCCAATACTCTGGAACTTCCAGTGCTGCGTATTCAGAGCGCTTGTAACGATAATCTCGCTTTACCGACTCCGGACTGACTATCTCTACAATCAACAGCGCTGGTGACTGAAATACTGCTGACAAATTCATCAGTTCTGTTGCTTGTTCTTGTGTCACCACACACAAGTCAGTCAATCTGGATTTATTTCTACCTGTTCTGACTCCAGTTTCTCGAAAGCATAGCCAAGATAAACCCAATCGCTTGATTTCTGCATCCAGTATTTGTTCAAGCAATTTAGCAATTAAAAAATGTTGAATTGTAGGTGGATTCATCAGTTCTAGCCTACCATCCACCAATTCATAATGAAAACCAGTGCCATCATCATAGGTTAAATACTGCTCAAAGGTGAGGCTGGTTGTTTGTGTTGTGACCATCCCGACTAACTCCAGTGACGGTATTCCCATCGTAACCTATAGAATACAGGAGATGACCTGCACGAAACACTTGCGAGCTTGGCGATGGTGCCTCTGGGGCAGGAGAAAAGCGCCATCGCTAACTGGCAAAAGAATGACAACTTGTGGGATCAACTAGCGAACAATATTTAACAGTTATCAGTTATCAATTGGAAGAAGAATTCAGCAATTCTGCAATTCTTGATTCAGAAGGAAGGAAGAAATAAAGAATTTAGTTTTCTGACTTCTGACTTGGTGACTTCTGACTCCTGACTCCTGACTCCTTCACTGTTCACTGGTTTAAAAAGTGAAGGTAGTTCGGAGTACACCTACAGTTGTTGTGTCGTTTCTACTGTCGCTTTCGGGATTGAAAAGGACAAATGCTCCTGGGGTAATGCTGATATTGTCATTCACTTTAAAACGGTAATAAGCTTCTAGATGGTAAGGAACAGCCCGATCTACACCCGCTTCGGCAAGTCTAGCATCACCATCTGCAGAAGTGCGATAGAGTGGCTGTCCAAAAATAATCCCCGCATTGTTTCCTG
This sequence comes from Iphinoe sp. HA4291-MV1, assembly GCA_019359415.1. Lineage (GTDB taxonomy): Bacteria > Cyanobacteriota > Cyanobacteriia > Cyanobacteriales > Nostocaceae > Brasilonema. Next base: position 82,325 of record JAHHHH010000013.1, read on the forward strand.
GTTTGAATAAATCATTGAAGTGCAATCCCACCATCCAACTTGTGAAGGTAGTAGAAGCATCAACACGACCAGAAGAATCATCAACAAATATCGCCGCACCGTAACCAGACAAAGCAACTTTTGGAGAAAAACGCCAAGTTAGTGTACCGCCAAAGGAGTTCAGTTTAACTGGTATTCCTAGTGGAACGCCAGCTAAAGCACCGAAATCACTACTAGTTAATCCTGTGCCTAGGATGTTGATTTCGTGATAACTATTGGCATAGTTTAGACCAATCTCTAGGGAACTGCTTGGTCTAAGGGTTAATTGTGTCGCCACGATAGTACTACCTCCAAACACGCCTGCTCCCAAAGGTGTGCCAGAAACTCCCGGCTGGATATCCGCAGCCGAACTAGGAATATTGGCATTTGCACTGGCATACAAAGCTCTCAGATCCAGCTGCTTTGATATGTTAAAAATAAATCCCGCAGCCGATGGTAAACCAGAACCCGATGTACCACCAGAGACACGTATCACAGGGTTCACACCTGCAAAGCGAGAAACTGCCTCTTGTCCTTCACCGTAAAAAGGTGTGATGGCAGGAAAGGCATCTGGCACTTCTGCCGCAGTCCCAGCAAATAAAGTTAATTTCTTAGCGACGGGAAAGATATAAACCAGCTTGTAAAGCTGAACGTCATTACTACCAATGTCCGACAAAGTCTTAGGATCAATGCCAGGAAATTGCGGTTCAAAACTGACGCGAGCGTTACTGGCACTAAATCCTGAGGGAGCTAAGCCCAAAGATTCTTGAAGGCTACCACGACCATCCGAACCGCCTAAAAAGTTATGAGCTTGCAAACCAGTAATCAGTAAGTCTTTGCCTGTGAAACTTGTGTTGAGAGTCAACCGTACTCTATTTGTCAGGATGATATTTGGATCATTCCTACCAGGAGCGCCTCCTGTTGCACCAATCCCTGCAATAATGACCTCACCACTCAGTTTGGTCGTTGTGGAAAACTGATTTGCTTCCAGTTCTGCTGTGCGAGCTTCTACAACATCTACTCGACCTCGCAGTGTCGCTAGTTCTGCTGCGAATTCTTCTTGCAGTTTTTGCAAGGTAGCTAAATCCTCTTTCTTTACCAAATCAGCAGTCGCTGTAGCAATGAGTTCGTTGACTCGATTTAGACAGGCGTTTAAGCCAGCAGCAAATTCATAGCGAGTCATCGCGCGATCGCCTCGGTAGGTGCCATTTGGATACCCAGCAATACAACCGTAGCGCTCGACTAGAGATTGCAGTGCCGCAAATGCCCAGTCAGTAGGCTGTACATCAGACAATTGTGATACAGATGTGACTTGTGCTATTGTGCCTGATGCCGAGACTCTATTTGGAGATTTTGAGGTCGTTTGAAGTGAAGAACTAGGAGCAGCAGTTAGCCCTAAATCTCCGCGTTCCTGCCTCTGATTCAAAGTAGGTGAATCTTGTTGTTTATTCTCTGTAGATATAATGAATTTTGCCTGACTTTCACCAGATATAACACTATAGTTATAATTACCAATCTCATAATAAGCGATACTACTGTTAGAGATGTCTAATTGTTCAGCATAATTGAGTGCAAGAGTGTCATATGCTACGTCAATATTAGGTATTGCCTGTATTGCGTGCACAGGTAACAGTCTGGCAATTAAGCACAAAAAACTTGCTCCACCAGAAGCTAGTAGATATTTTCTCATGAGAACTCCTAACACCACCACATACAGGAAACTAGACCGAGATATTCAAAAACAATAGTTAAGTAAAACTAAGGCAAATTTTACAACAGAATGTTGCTTACTTCGTCTCAATTTTCCCAAAGGAAAGAATTTTATTTAGGGAAATTTATTAATCACTTACAAGTAATTACCGTAAGTGCTTAACTATAAGCAATCTATTTACAGCAATAATTAACACAAGCTGTTATTTGTAATTTTTATGATTACTATGTGACAAAGCATTGTCCAACTTGACCCAGCGCGGTAGATTGTATTAGATAATACAGAACTGCACAGCGCCCACCTAAGACAGAACTTTAGTGTACATTTGCGGTAGCTTTTTGATTTTTATTATTTTTAGTGACAATTATTACAAAATTGTATCAATTTTACAATAATTTTACTAAACACGTTAGTATTTTTACTAAAACAATGGTACGATAGATAACTTTATACAAATCTATAGTAGTAGCATTAATATCTTTTTTACCGTTTTTTGATACAGAGATAGATTTTATGTAGTTTTAGCAAAAGTAGCATGAGAATTACGGAATGGTGGTTGTTCATTGTGTATAATTCCTTAATTGCCTAACAAGCACTAGTTAGTAAGCAAGGTAGAGAATCCAACAAAACATAAGAGGATTTTATGAAGCAATATCTGAGATTTGCCAAGCAGTTTTCACTACTGTTCACTCCATTAGTAGCTACTTCTGTGCTTTTCACCTCACCTAGTCGGGCTGCTACTTCTGCTTTTTCTGATGGAGAATTAAGTTTGACAGATTTCAGTGGAATTCTTTTCACTGAATTTAACAGCGACAATAATGCTGATACTGAAGCTATTACTCTAGGTAAGGATGATTTTGTAGATTTTCAAAATAATCCAGTAGTAGAGACGTCAACTTCTCCAGCAAAAGCATTTACTGATGTTGTTAGTTCAGTGAATGGTGAAGGTAGGAATTATACAGGATTGGTAAAAAGTAATTCGGGAATTGTCGGTAATTTTGATATAGGTGCTGGTCAGACTTTTTCTTTTAACTTCTCCTCTTTTCTAAACCTAGGGACAGACATAGATGCATCTCCAATAGAGAATGCCCAAGCTAATGGAGATATTGCTTTCTACTTATTCGATACTTCAGATATATCTGAACAAGCTCTTCCTGACTTTCTTACTGGCTTATTAGATGATCCAAACAGCATTAACAAAAGTCCATTGTCCTTCTTTTCTCTTTCTGGGAATGTCAGCACTCTTGGTGATGATTTTATTCTCAGTCAAAATAGTTCAGATATTACCTTAACTAATACTTCTAAAGAAGTTGATTTTGAAGGCAATGAAGAATTTGCTTTCGCTGATTTTACGGGTTCTTTCCAACGCTATTTTGATAAATCAGCAAATGTTACTTTAATCGCAACCAGGAGAAGTAAAGCGAGAGTGACAGCACCTGAACCTTCAACTAGTTTAGCTTTACTGTCATTTTTAGCATTACTAGTTATAGCTAACAAAAATAGATTGAAAGCAAATATCTTAAGGCGCTCTTTGGAAGTAAAGGCTATCAAGTTAACTGTTGAGAATGAAGTCAAACTGTAAATAGAAAATTATGTTGATCGCTATCTAAAAACTTGCAAAGAGGTTTTTTCTAATGGCTACTCCAAGTATAGCTACTTCTGCATCTTCCACGTCACCCATAGTGAGTGTGACTTCTGCTCTTTCTTATGGAGATTTATTCTTAACAAATTTGAGTCAAAGCTTTTCTACTATTGACAGCGATAATCAGGCTGATACCTCAGCTTTTGCAGATGGTGGTGTAGCGACTGTTTACAATAATGCAGTCGTAGAAGCTGACGATACAGAAGTATTGACTTTTGCCACTAGTTCAGCCTTTGGTGAAAATAAAGATTATTTTGGCTTTGCAGAAACTCATGCAGTTATTGTTGGTAATTTTTTTGTAGATGCAGGTAAAACTTTGTCTTTCAATTTTACATCTGCTATAGACTTGGAAACCTCCATAGAGGCTCCACAGCAAATAGAGAATGCTAGCGTAATTCGAGAAATTTCCTTCTCATTATACGACACTTCGGATATATCTAAAGAAAGTCTGAAAGACTTCCTTACCAATTTATTACCTGACCCAGATAGCATTCAAAAAAACCCTTTATTGTTCTTTTCTCTATCTGGAAATTTAAACACTTCGCGTCGTAATGATAATTTTTTGACCAGTGAGAAAAGCGAAAATGTGACCATAAGCACTGAATTCAAGGATTCTAATTTTGAAGGAAGTCAAAAATTTGCTAGCGCTTTTATTCGTGGTTCTGTAAAACGCTCTTTTAATAAGCAAGCAAATGTCACTTTAATCGCTTTGAGAAGGGGTCAAGCGAGAGTCGCTGCACCTGAACCTTCACCTAGCTTAACTTTACTCTCAAAACCTGGATCACTGGGCGTCGCTACTCAAGGTAGACGTCAAGGTGCGACATCTGGACGCTCTTGTGATAAAAAGGTCATGAAGGTGACTGTTGGGAAGTAATTCCAGTAGCATGCATGACATTCTCAAAATCCAATCTCAAAATCCAATTAGATGGAGTAGCAACAAAGAAGGAAAATATCTTTTGAGCCTCTCAATAAAGCTGACTTTTCCCGTTAAGTCGGGAATCATTGAAATAGCAAGGGTTTCACACCCAAGTTTATTCTCAACAAGTGAATTGTAATGACAATCAATCACGAGAGAATAGGACTTTGGGATAGGGGGCATAGTAAGCGATCGCTTCGCCAAAAAGATAACGGGAAAAGTCAGATGCATAAATGATTGAAACTCCACCTGTAAATGAGGTGCAACTGCACACCATAGTCATACCAGCAAATCTTAAAAGATTTCTATTAGAAGCAGATTCCACTAAAAAAGATGAATTGTGGGATCAATCAGGTCTTGAGTTAGTACTACCTATCTTAGATGCAGGTGCAGTTCAATTTCGAGATGGTAGTTTTCGCCTTGGTCAAGTGAGCCGCGCCCTTACAAATCCTCACGCCAATGTTGACTCAAAGCAAAGCGAAGCAGAGTTAAGAGCAAGTATCAAAAAAATATTGCCTAAATTCAGTAGACCGAAAACTTTTGTCAGTCAACGCAAGAATGAGGGTTTGGGGCGATGTTTTTGGCACAGGGTCGAGCGATCGCTTACCTTAGCAGGAGAACTCATCTACAACCCTATTGCTCAAAACGCAGATGATACGGGCATTCTGGCGGATTGTATACAATCCGCCAGAATGCCCCAATGGTAAGCCTTCTAGAAATCTTTTCGGTCTACTGAAATTAGGCAATTTACCAGGAACTTGGCATCATTGCTTGGTGTCATTCAGTAGAGATGCACTCCCCTTGATTAGTCTCATCCCAGAGCGCGAAGGCGTTCATGTTTTTTCTGGTTTTAGCAATCCCCTTGTGATTGTGCCTTGTGATTGTGCCTCCTCTGGCACAACGCTTTGCTAACTGGGTTTTTGGAATGGAAGACGAAATTATTACTAAATTGTCCCCTGTTCGCTTTCAAAACTTTCTATAGTCTTTTAAGAAAAACTAATACTTAATTATTATATAATATACAATATTTCATATACTACTCAATTGACGCTTCCATATCAATTTTTTCCGAAGCTAAAATTTCTACTGCTTCTTGTAAAAGGTGGTTCTGCTCTGTTTGAATTTCCTCTAGTCGAGTAGAAATTTCTACCAATCTTTGCTGCTTATCCTTGTGGATTTGTGGAGAGATGGTAGGTAGTAAAGTTGCTATATGATCAGTTGTTTTCACATCGGTCGGTTGTTTAAAAGCTAAGCTATTAACTTTTGTAAATAATATAAAGCTGACCTTTACAAGAGCTTGAAGCAATTTGAAAGGAATTTGCAAAAGCGACAAACTAGCTGACTCAACTATACGACCAATTGCTTTGATGAGGCTCCAAACTATAGCAAGAGCAAAAAGCAGAATGACTAAACTGATAATTGGGTGATTAGCCACCCAACCAAGAATTTGAACGAGCTGCAAAAGTGTGGGGTGTTGCTCAAACCAATCACCCACAGTAGAAGAAATGGCTGTTTGGACCATCACCGATGTTGTACTCTTGACTTGTTCAGCTGATTGCAATGTTTGTTCAACAGAAGCTTTAGCTTGTTCAAGGGTTGTTGTAGTTGTATCAACAGCCCGACTAGCCGCTTGAGATGCTATTTCCTGCCAAGACTCCCCAATTTGTTGCGCTGATTGAGTTAGAGAGTTAACGCTCTGGTTAACAAAATTTTTCGTCTGCTGAAAACGTTGCAAAATTTTCTCAGGTAGATTTATATCTTTATATAAATCAGAAATTTCGGCTAGAAGTGCCATAGAGTATTTCACAAGGGACACTGAAAGCAAGATGATTAACTTGATTCAACGTAAGCAAAAATTTTTCAAGTAAGTTGTAGCCAATCAATGTTCTATCCTTAGATAGAAGGATAATAGCTCTATCTGTTGTATTGATAAAATCTGTGTCACAGGCGTGTTAAATAATTCAACAATCAGTGCAGTAGATGTTCAAACAGGCGGAATCATCTACTTATACTTAGATAGCAACTCTACAGGTCATCCTCCATATATTATAAATTATCATTCCTAAGTTAGAAGCTAAGGGGGAGAATTACTTGTTACAAATAAGACATAGATAAATTGAAAGAGCAAGTGTCAATACACTACTCGTGCAATCATCCAAAGGGTTTTTACTAAGGTACACCTACACTTTTTTACATAAAAAGATTTTTACGTCAAAATAAGACGTATAGCCCGAGTCTTTTAATAAAGTTACATACTTTAGTAGAATCTTCAGTAGAATGTCTCAACCTGTTAATAAGCAGTTTTTGTAAAACATTGGCTTTTTCTCGGCAAATTCTTGCAAATTACCAAGTTTTGTATTTGTATACAAATCATGCATTCACTGTCCCACAGATAATTACGATGATCACACTACCCGATAAAGGCTTACAGCCTAGCCTACCTTGGCATTCTATATGTTAAAAGCATGACATTTTAACAAAAAGTCTACTTACGTTTTACTTAGCAACACCATTGAGCTATCTACCGTCACAAGCCTCATGAATGTCATCATTCGTTCGCTGAGCGTTACTCTCTTTGTGTCTGCATTTGCAGCCATACCATACGTTGCAAGAGCGCAGGAGACTCCAACGACTCCTCAACCAAGAGCAAAGCAGAATCTTTGCTCTTCCGATGCCGTGGAGGATTTGCTACCTTCACCAGCGCTGAAGCAGAGCCTTTCTCCATTTTCCTACCTGGCGCAACAAGGTTTTACACAGAAGCCAGACGGTTCTTGGGTCTGCTATATGAGAGATAACCGAAAACAGGAGCGCTATTACACCCTCTTCAAAGTCCAACAAGTCAATGGAACACTTGTCGCTAGTTCTTTCCTAGAAAGCGGCACTTTGATTGAGGAGCAAGACACTCGCAGCTTGGACTTGTTCATGATCCTGATTGAAAATCATACGAATATAAATCAAGGCAATCGTCAAAGTATCCAAAGGTATTTAGAATCCTTCATTTCTTTCGTAAAGCAAGGAAAAATACCTCCGTCACGCCGAGCGTATCTTTTTGACCAACCAAGTCGTGGAGTCGTTGTGTATCATCCAATTACAGAAGGAGAACTTAAGGGTACAGCAATTACGATTAACATCAACTCGCCTCAGAACTTAAGTTCCTCTCCAGTCTCTGAGGCTGAATCCTTTCGAGGCAGGGTGTAGAAAAATTCAAAATTCAAAAAACTATCTCAATTAATAATGATTTTGAATTTTTGGAGTTCATTTGTCCTCAATCCACTACAGCCTTGTTTACTGGAGGTTCATCTTGTTTAAGTCTCGTGTTACAAAAATCGTTATTGCGTTTTCATCCTATGGGGCGACAATTCTGACTGCGCCTCAGCAAGCTTTGGCTCAACTTAGAGTTGGGAGCCCTGGTGTTCAACCAGGACTGGAGGAAAATTACCTCCAGTATCAGATATCGGGGCAAGATTTAAGCCGAATGCAAGTTATTCCTGGATGTAGCGTGGGATTTGGTGCTGCTTGTAACAAGCCTGCAGCAGCACTACAGCAATTAGTAGAATCTAACAACGGACCCAGTTACTATGACCTATTAATGCGAGCGGCTGGTGGCGAGCAAAACTTCCAAAATTTTGCTTCTTTCTACGGAAATAATCCTAATCTTTCTCAGATACCCTATGCCTCATTCTGGCAAAATGACAATCCTTATATTATGGATGGGTATCGGTATCTTCTTGGGCAAACAGTTAGTCGGACACCCCAAGCAGGTCTGGGACAGGTTACCAAAAACTTTTACTGGGCACCCGAAGGATCTGGGAACTCGCTTGACCCTCGTAGTGGTTTGCTGAATTTGAAATACTCCTACGGGCGTTTGCTGTTGGAAGAGGTCGCAAAAATTCCCAATTGGAAGCAGCAGATTCAGTCTCAGGATTTGCCGGCAGAAGCCAAGCAGTATTATGTGAGTAGCTTCTCTCAAGGATTGCGTGCGTTGAATAGTGGCAATGAAAAGCAACTAGAACACAACATTCTCGAACTCCAGTCTATGCCATACTCCCCAGAAGGAGGTCTGTTCAGCCGTCCAAATGGTGGTATTCCTCCAGAGTTTAACCAGATTACTGGGCAAGGTCTTCCAGGAGATGCTTTTGTAGCTACAGTTCCAATATTACCTGATGGAGAAGCGATAACCCAGGAGATTATTCCCAGCCCTGAAGGAAATGTGGTACAAGGAGGCAGAGGTCCTGCGTTCCCATACTGGACACTCGCTGGTATTCCTCTACTGCTTCTACCTTTTCTTTTTAGCGGTGGAGATGATGATGATTCCTCAGATAGGGTAGCTGTGTCACCACCTCCAGGAGGGGAAACTCCACCCCCAGGAACTCAACCACCTCCAGGAGGGGAAACTCCACCCCCAGGAACTCAACCACCTCCAGGCGGTGAAACTCCACCCCCAGGAACTCAACCACCTCCAGGCGGTGAAACTCCACCCCCAGGAACTCAACCACCTCCAGGAGGGGAAACTCCACCCCCAGGAACTCAACCACCTCCAGGCGGTGAAACTCCACCCCCAGGAACTCAACCACCTCCAGGCGGTGAAACTCCACCCCCAGGAACTCAACCACCTCCAGGAGGGGAAACTCCACCCCCAGGAACTCAACCACCTCCAGGAGGGGAAACTCCACCCCCAGGAACTCAACCACCTCCAGGCGGTGAAACTCCACCCCCAGGAACTCAGCCACCTCCAGGAGGTGAAACTCCACCCCCAGGAACTCAGCCACCTCCAGGCGGTGAAACTCCACCCCCAGGAACTCAGCCACCTCCAGGAGGGGAAACTCCACCCCCAGGAACTCAACCACCTCCAGGCGGTGAAACTCCACCCCCAGGAACTCAGCCACCTCCAGGCGGTGAAACTCCACCCCCAGGAACTCAGCCACCTCCAGGCGGTGTACAGCCTATACCGGAGTCATCAACATTAACACCTCTTTTGTTGCTGACCATGATCATGTCCATACTCAGTTACAGAAAGTGGCTCAAGCAGAGCTAAAAGGGTGTAATATCAAGCCTGTAACTGGCGTTCGTCAGCTACAGGCTTGATATAAAGATGTAGAAAATTAAAACAAATCCAAATCCGTTACTGCACCAAGACTGCTGGAAGATACCAATTTGGTATATTTTGCCAGCACACCCGTAGTGTAACGGGGTGGACGGGACTGCCAATTGGCACGACGACGGGCTAACTCTTCATTAGATATGTGTAAATGTAGTGAACGAGCATGGGCGTCAATGGTGATGGTGTCGCCTTCTTCGACTAGAGCGATCGCACCCCCAACTGCGGCTTCTGGCGCAACATGACCAACAACCATACCATAGGTACCACCTGAAAAACGTCCGTCGGTAATGAGTCCCACGGAATCACCCAAGCCAGCACCAATAATTGCCGAGGTGGGAGCTAGCATTTCCCGCATACCAGGACCGCCTTTAGGTCCTTCGTAGCGGATAACGATGACATCTCCTGGGTTAATTTTCTTGTCCAAAATCGCATCCAAGCAGGATTCCTCAGATTCAAAAATCCGTGCTGGTCCAGTCATTTTGGGTGTTTTGACTCCGGTAATCTTGGCGACAGCCCCTTCTGTTGCTAAGTTACCTCTGAGGATGGCTAAGTGTCCTTGTTGATACAGCGGGTTACTCCAGGGACGGATGACATCTTGATTCGCAGGTGGTTCTTCTGGAACATCAGCCAACACTTGGACGACCGTTTGCCCGGTAATTGTTAAGCAGTCTCCATGTATCAAGTCATGCACAAGTAACATTTTCATGACTTGAGGAATACCACCCACTTTGTGCAGGTCTGTGGCTACATATCGACCACTGGGTTTTAAATCGCACAAAACGGAAACACGATCGCGGATAGTTTCAAAGTCATTCAGGGAAAGTTCAACACCAGCAGCATGGGCGATCGCCAGCAGATGCAACACTGCATTTGTCGAACCACCCACCGCCATGACGACAGAAATAGCATTTTCTATCGATTTGCGAGTTATAATCTGATAGGGTAAGATTTGCTTACGAATTGCTTCTACCAAGACGGAAGCAGACTTTTCAGTACTTTCAGCTTTTTCTTCATCTTCTGCTGCCATTGTAGAGGAGTAAGGTAAACTCATCCCCATTGCTTCAATGGCACTAGACATAGTGTTTGCCGTGTACATTCCACCGCAGGAACCAGCTCCTGGGCAAGCCCTTCTCTCAACCTCCAATAATTCCTTCTCGTCGATTTTATCAGCACTGTATTGACCGACTGCTTCAAAGGCGCTAACGACAGTCAAGTCGCGTCCGTTGTAATGTCCGGGCTTGATGGTACCGCCATAAACAAAGATGGCGGGGATGTTCATGCGAGCGATCGCTATTATTGCCCCTGGCATATTCTTGTCGCAACCCCCAATGGCAAGAACACCGTCCATACTTTGCCCATTGCAAGCAGTTTCTATTGAGTCAGCGATGACTTCCCGTGAAACCAAGGAATATTTCATCCCTTCTGTTCCCATAGAAATGCCATCACTGATGGTAATTGTGCCGAACATTTGTGGCATTGCCTTGGCATTTGTTATGCCAATTTCTGCTCTTTGTGCTAGTTTGTTGATCCCCATATTGCATGGGGTAATGGTACTATAGCCATTGGCAATACCAACGATCGCTTTGGAAAAATCCTCATCTTGAAAACCAACAGCACGCAGCATTGCCCGGTTAGGCGATCGCTGCACTCCTTGCGTTACAATTTGGCTTCTTAAGTTCTCTGACATATTGATAATTCCCTTGCGCCGTCATCTTTACTCTTGGCACATTTGCTCTGTAATTATCTCAAAATATCAGATACTCTACAGCTCATTTTCACGCGTTTGTCGAAAGATTACAGCTACTATAGCTAATCATTAATTGTACCATCTGGCATAATTGTATCCCGCAACAGAGTACCCATCATGTATGCCCCATAGAGATTAGCTCTCTGTAAATTTGCAGCAGTGAAGTCTGCGTCTATCAAGTCTGCCATTTTCAAGACAGCCCCATTAAGAATGGCTCCTGTAAGCTTTGCCTCATAAAGATTTGCTCCACTGAGATTTGCTCCACTGAGATTTGCTCCACTGAGGTTAGCTCTGACTAAAGATGCTTCTGTCAAGTCAACCCCAACCAAATTTGCTTTACTCAAATCAACTTCACTCAAGGCAGCTCCTTTTAAAGTCGCTCCGCTAAGATTGACTCCATTTAGATAACCACCCTGGAGATTTATGCCCTTGAAATTTCTTTCTCCTGCTTGATAGCGTTTCAACAAATCATCTACGCTCATTGGACTATTTAACAACACCTCTTGCATGTAGTGTGCCTCAAAGAACAGACTTCACTAGGTTAATTGTGTCATGATTTCAAGTTATGACAAACTATGTCATTAATTAACAAACTATCATGATAGCAATCCAAACTCAGTCATTGGTGAACAACTCACAAATGATAGTTTGTTAGGGCGTAAACACTACCACAAAATCAAGTTGTCTGTTGAAAAGCTTTCACTCAAGTTGTATGTCAAGTTTTTTACTGAATGAGTATAGTTGTCTTATTTGTATCAGTTTCCCACGCCGAGGCAACTGGCTCTCCCGTTGGGCGTAAGTTCTGATTTTGAACGAACACAAGCGCCGATTTATAAACATTCCCATGCTGCTTGAAAAAAGTCTCGCTCACACAACATTGCATAACGATAAGTTGAGTTTACCAACGTCGTGCGACTCGTATAACGATCAACCAAATCTTCTAATTGTTGCGTGAGTGGTTGAAAATCTGCACCACTATAAGTACGAATCCAATCCGCATACTGATGATTGGGAATACCATCACGAGCCAATTGTTTGCCTAAAAAAGAATACAAACGCATACAAGGAGACATAGCCGCAGCAGTTAAACCCACATCACCACTCCAAGCAGTTGCTAACAAAAAGTCAGTATAGTGACGAGTAGTGACTCCAGGTTCCACAGAATGCAAACTGACTCCCCACTTTGCTGCATAACCTTCATGAAGTTTCAGTTCTTGTAAAACTCCATCAGCTAAGAAGTGAAATGTAGTAAATACAGAAAAATCTGGCGCTTTAGCTGCAGCTATACTGTAAGCACGAGCAAAGGCTTCCAAGAAAAAAGCATCTTGTCCCACATAATAGGTAAATTTTTTCTGCTCAAGAGTACCGTCACCTATACCTTGGATAAAGGGATGCTCCAGACAAGCTTGCGCTATGTCTTGATTTGCTTGCCACAATTCCTTTGAGATAGTCATTTTGAGTTACCAATAAATCAGTGAACAGTGAACAGTTGTCAGATAACTGATAACTGATAACTGTTTTAATTGCTTATAACTCTTCCTCTCTAAAATGGCAAAAACTGGAGTAATAGAGAGCCAACACTTCCTACAAAATCAACGAAATCGGGTTTGGCAGGTTTTACCTTAGTTTCGTAGGATGTTTGCAGTTCTTTTATAAAAGCCTGTGCTGTTTGTATTCCAGTGCTATTGTTTTGGGATACAAATAGTTTTTCAGCGATTTGGGCGTCTTGAAATGCACCTTGTCGGTCAAATATTTGGTAACGAACAACACCACGAGCTAGATAAGCACCTGCATAATCAGGGTTCATGACAATAGCTTGATTGAAATAGTCAATTGCTTGCTGTTGATTACCTTTTTGTGCTTCAGCAACACCCCAAGCATAAAATTTCTCATGTGTAGCAATTTGCGATGGTATACTTACTGCTCCTTGCAAGTTAATACCATTAAGATTAACACTATTAAATTGAGCGTTAACTAAATAAGTATTTCTCAAATCAGCATTCTGTAGATTTGCTCCACTGAGATTTGCTCCGCTTAGGTTAGCACCAAATAAACCAACACCACTTAAGTTTGCGCCCCTCAAATCAGCACCGCTCAAGTTAGCGCGGCTGAGATTGGCTCCTGCGAGATTGGCTTTACTTAAATCCGCTCCTGATAAATCAGCCATAACCAAACCAGCCCCAGTTAAATCACAGTTTTGACATTGTTTGCTTGTGAGTAACTGTCTGACGTGTTCGAGATTTGCTGCTTGAACTGTCTGACTTAGGTTGATAAGAGTTAAAAATGCGGCTGTGGCTAGAATTTGGCTTTTCATTATTGGTGTCGCAATGTCTTACCCGTGACTTAGTACAACATTTCATTAATTCGTGGCGAATTCTCCGCGTTCCTGGTGCGCTTACCTCTGCGCGACGGCAGTTTGCACCGTCAGGGGAACCACCAAGGGCGCGCTGCCTCTCCTTTGCGTTTAAATTTCAACCCTCAATTCGCCACGATTTTATGCAAAGCTGTACTTAGAACAGTTCTGTCAGTGAGAGTGTCACCGACATAGCATATGTGTGGCTTATTTACCTAAAACTAGCTCCTTTAGGCATAATTGCGCCATTGAGATTTGCACCTTCTAAACGAGTTTCTCTCAAAATAGCTCCCTTAAGATTAGCATCACCAAGATTCGCACCCCTAAAGTCGGCACGACTCAGATTAGCATTGCGGAGATTAGCATTGTTAAGATTTGCACCACTGAGATTAGCGCTGCTCAAGTTAACACCACTTAAATTAGTATTGTCAAGATTTGCACCACTTAGGGTTGCTCCACTCAAATCAACACCACTTAAATTAGCATTTGCAAGATTCGCACCACCTAAATTGGCATAACGCAGCTTCATCCCCCGTAAGTCCTTTCCTTCCCAACTAACACCACCTAGGTTCTGCGCTAGTTCGTTGTGCTGTTCTTGAATGAGTACTACTGGTGTGTCTTCTTGTGGTGAAACTGATGTGTTTGCTGCTGGCGGAACTAATGTATCGACAGGTGCTTCTGTGATGTCTGGCGCGGTTACTGTTTGATTGGGTGCTGCAACTGGTGTTTCCACGCTTTTGAGTGCTACATAGATTCCAACTCCAACTAAAAGAGTTGCTCCAGTTAGTACAGCAGAGAGGGTGAAAAGCAAACTTTGACGCTGCTGATACATTTGTGCTGCCTCAGTGGTATAAATTTGGGCTTTTGCCTACTATTTATAGCAGTTCTCAAGTCAGTAAAGTACGCTGAAGTTTGTATCCTTGTGTCTACCCTATTGGCTACAGCACGGGACTTACAACTCCTTAAACTCCTCTTTAGTTAAAATAACGATTTAAAACAACAATGTGGAATTACGACTACTTATTTCACAGAATTGAAGAATTAGTCATGCATCATTCTCCCAGTGGTGCAGAGGCAGAAATTAACCAATTCTTGATGCAGCAATTTGCGGCGCTAGGAGTGGAAGTATGGTGTGATCGCGCTGACAATATTATTGCTAAAATTCCTGGGAAAGATCCCACTAGACAGATTGCCATTACTGCTCACAAAGATGAAATAGGCGCAATTGTGAAAACAGTTGGCGACAAAGGTCGAGTCGAAGTTCGCAAGCTAGGCGGTTCATTCCCGTGGGTTTATGGCGAAGGAGTCGTAGATTTACTAGGAGACAACACAACCGTGAGCGGTATTCTTAGTTTTGGTTCCCGTCACGTCTCCCATGAATCACCCCAAAAAGTCGAGCAAGAAGACACGCCTGTAAAATGGGAGAATGCCTGGATAGAAACAAAATGCACTACCACCGAACTGGAAGCAGCTGGCATTCGACCAGGTACCAGAATGGTTATCGGTAAGCATCGAAAACACCCAATCAGGCTAAACGATTATATCGCCAGTTATACCTTGGATAACAAAGCTTCTGTTGCTATCCTACTAGCACTTGCCGAAAAAGTAAAACAGCCAGCAGTCGATGTGTATCTAGTCGCATCAGCAAAAGAAGAAGTGGGAGCAATTGGGGCACTTTTCTTTACTCAAAACCAGCGTTTAGATGCCTTGATTGCTTTAGAAATTTGTCCTCTCTCATCAGAATACCCAATTGAGGATGGGAAAAGCCCTGTTATACTTTCTCAAGATGGGTATGGAATTTACGATGAAACGCTAAATGGGCAACTGCGTCACTGTGCCAAGCAATTGGATATGTCAATACAGCTAGCAACATTAAGCAGTTTTGGTAGTGATGCTTCCATTGCCATGAAGTTTGGTCATGTTGCTCGTGGTGCTTGTTTGGCATTTCCGACACAGAATACTCATGGATACGAAATTGCCCATTTGGGAGCAATTGCTAATTGTATCGATTTGTTACAAGTGTTCTGCGAGACTGAATTTGAGTGATGATTTTTCTTTCTCTACTTGCCCTTCTTCTTCACAGGTAACAATGTATTAACCTGATAGGGTTACTACCCACAATTCTTTACAATGATCCCAGGTAAGTTAATTAAAAGTGACTGTAAGCCAATGCCTAAGACCGTTGCCGATATCATGAGCCATAATCCGATTGTCGTCCAACCAGAAACTCCTCTACAGGAAGCCATTAAAATTCTGGCAGAACGACGCATTAGCGGGCTACCTGTTGTGAATGACATTGGTAAGTTAGTAGGTATTATCTCGGAAACGGATTTAATGTGGCAACAAACTGGGGTAACCCCTCCGGCTTATATCATGTTTCTTGATAGCGTGATCTATTTGCAAAACCCCGCAGATTATGAACGTGATTTGCACAAAGCGCTTGGGCAAAATGTTGGTGAAGTCATGAGCAAAAACCCTATCACCATTTCTCCTGACAAAACTGTCACAGAAGCGGCTAAACTCATGCACGATCGCAATGTTCACCGCTTACCAGTTCTTGACAGCGAGAGCCAAGTCATTGGTATTCTCACTCGTGGTGACATCATTCGGGCAATGGCAGCTAGTCAAGATTAGTCATTAGTCATTAGTACAGGACGATAGAAATAACTAGACAGTTAAGAACAGCTTTATTACCCTGGTTATTTAAACATTTTTCTCTTCTGACTTGGTGATTCGGTGACTCCTTTTTAAAAACATCTTTGAAAATTGGGATAATGAAATGAGTATTACTCCTGAATCTGTCAAGCAATTGCTAAATTCCGAAGATTTAGGTGATCGCTTGCAAGCAGTTAATCAAATCCGTCAATTAGAACCAGCTACGGGTTTTGAGTTGATTCAAAATGCTGTTAATGATAGTAATTCCCGTGTGCGGTACTCAGCTGTGAGTCAGTTGGATACTCTGGGTAGACAAGATTTAAATTTGTCTCTAAATATATTGCGTGATCGCTTGTTCAATGATCCCGAACCTGATGTACAAGCAGCCGCAGCAGATTGTTTGGGTGCTCTCAAGCTGCATGAAGCTTTTGAAGATTTACAACAACTCTACCAAACCAGCAACGAGTGGATTGTAAAGTTCAGCATCATCGCTACGCTAGGAGAGTTGAACGATCCAAGAGGCTTTGAGTTGCTAAAGGTAGCACTTTCTTCAGACAATGACTTAGTCAAAACCGCAGCTATTAGTTCTCTGGGGGAGTTGGGAGATTTGCAGGCTATTCCCCTCTTGGCTTCCTATGCAACAGATCCAGATTGGCAAGTTCGCTATAGGCTAGTGCACGCCTTGAGTCGTTTAGGTGGTACAGACGCAAAATCTATATTAGAAACTTTGGCGAATGATGAAGTAGACGCTGTTGCAACTGAAGCCAAAAAATCTTTAACCAAGGCTTGAAGTGTCTGGCTTTACTTGGGAATCTAACCAATCGTAGCACAAAGGATTTAACATGACTCATAGCAACCGTATTGCTCCATACCCACTCAAAATTTGTTCAGACTAAGCATTTTTCTTATTTACAGTTTGATACATATACTCATAGCCTCCGAAGTTCCAAACTCGGGAGGCTAATTATCATATTTTGTGTAATTGACATCTTGCACACAATAAGGTAGAGCGAATATAATTCACCTTACCTACCTTAAATACCCTTAAAAAGCAGGGTTTATGGGACAAGGACGGAATGCATTGTGTCTCTATCAATGTAGCGATGTATAAAAATCACTACATCAATCCCAAACCTACCCTAATCTCAAATTAAGGGAAAGAAGGGAGTTCCTACCACATAAGGGTTTAAAAATCCCTACTTTCCCGGAATCTGCTTTAACAGACTTGGGATCTATATCAGTGGGCTTAGGAACAAGGTGTCACAACCTAAAAATTACCCATTAGGGTATGGGCAATTTGTCAAACACTTGTTATCGTTCGTAATACGGAGGTACAAATGTTTTGGACAATAAAAGTCCAGCTATTTACCCTATTAGTTCATTGACAGCTGCATCACCTTTACTTTTTGTTTTTAGGAGTTTGTTATGAATCAACCAATCGAATTGACCCTCGAACAGCAATTCAACATTTGCTCATTTGCTACTCAAGTGCAGCACATGAGCCATGACCAAGCTAAAGACTTTCTAGTCAAGCTTTATGAACAAATGGTAGTCCGGGAAGCGACTTATAAAGAGCTTCTCAAGCACCAATGGGGATTAGATTCTGGTTCCACTTGGGCATAGGTATTAGCGCCGCAGTAGGCGACCTCCTTCTCTTGCTCGGTTCCAAGGAGGAAAGGAGCTGGGGATGCAGGGGCGTCAACTAAAATGAGCAACTCTGACTAGAGACTTTCAACGATAATTCATCTAATTGAGCAACTCTCACTGTATTTTTCCAAGTAGTTCAGGTTAACATTGGGCTTGACTAGCTTTATGCATTTCTCAGCTGACGACTGCTCATTTGCAGGCTAGGAGCAAATGCAATTGCACGTGTTTTCTTGAAACAGCGTTTCGCTTATTGAGCTACTGTAAGCCCAGTCATTAGTCTACCCAAATTTTACCGCTTAGATCCTTTAATATTTATATTTCTTATAACTTTATTTATTATTATATACAATGTAGCTTTTTTATAAAAAAAAATACAATTATTTTTTATGACATACGTATGACAAGATTCGACATTATATTTTTTCTAGCCGGAAAGGTCAAATGGGGAATCTGTATCCATTGCTTGAATTTTAGCCAAAATATAGGGTTTAATCTTTTCGTACTCAGTTTTAAGTAAAGTTTTACTAAATTCCGGTTCGGCAGATGATACTAGTTTGTTGCTCATCGTCAACCAGTGATGTAACCACTGGCATTGTGTAGAGGCGATACTTGAAAGTAATACATGAACACAACGATTTGGTGTCTCTCTAGCAAAGAACAGTATCGGGTAAAAACCTGTTTGTCCTAGTAAACAAGTGATTTTTTGCGCGAAAGTTGTTTTTAGATCAAGGTAGTATGGCAACCATTTGGCACCATATTTACGGTTATAGATAAGGGTAATCCATAGCAGTATAGGGTGAGGAGCAGTAATGAAAAGAAATTGATTATAGCGCGTACAAACCAGACGCTTTTGAATTTCCAAATGCGGTAGCATCACCCACAAAGCAGGTAGAACCTCTCCATTGAAACGGAGGGGACTGGGAAAGACGATATCGGCGATAGGTTTATTCGGGGGCCAAGAAGCTTGCTGTGCAATTTCATCTATCAATCTAGATGATAGCGTCACTACCTGGGTTTTGTGCTCAACATCTGTTTTTGCTGGGGAAGAGACAGTAGGAAGTTCATCAATGCGTGACAAAGTTTTGCTTGTGCCATAACGCTGTTCTAGGGATGTCACAACCTTAAGGATTTCATTTATACTTTGAGGTCGTGAGCTTGGTGCCTTGGCTAAACAACTCATGATCAAATTTTCTACATCTAGTGGTAATTGTAGATTGGGTGCAACCTCAGCAAAGGAACGTGGTTGTTGATAGTGATGTACTTTGTACCATGCTCCAAAAGAGTGAGTGGATGCTACTAAGGGAATTTTGCCTGTAAGCATCTCAAACATCATGACTCCTAAACTATAAATATCAGCACGGTTATCTAATTCCTTACCATCCATCTGTTCGGGAGAAGAATAAGCGAGAGTACCTAAATAGTAGTTAGTGTAATTGCTATCTGAATGTAGTAACTTGGCGATACCAAAATCTAAAACTTTGACTAATTCGCCGAAACTATGGTCTTGAATGACTAGCATATTACTCGGCTTAATATCGCGGTGGATAATTGGGCATATTTTGCCGTCAACCAAGATACCATCGTGAGCACACTGTAACCCCAAGCAAATTTGACGCACCATGCTCAAAAATCTTGGGTTAGATATTTGTTGCTGGCGGATAACATTACTCAAGCTGTTTCCTTGCAGGTATTCCATAACATAGAATGGAGTATTATTCTCGTCTATGCCATAGTCCATGACTCGAACAATGTGGATACTTTTTTGTCCAAGTAAGGCACAGGTTTTTGCTTCTTGCTCAAAGCGCTCTTGCACCCGCAGATTTTGATTTTGGGTTGATAGCGCAAGAAACTTAACAGCAACGGGTACGCCACCCAACAAAACGTCCTTAGCACGATAAACTCTACCCATTGCTCCAGTACCAATTATTTCCTGGAGTTCGTAGCGTTTACCAAGTAAACGACCAATGTTGGGATCTGACATAGAAGATTCGACTCCAATATTTAACAGTCTTGAGAGAACCCTGCGTAGCATACAACTTGTCAATTGTTGTGATTTGAAAGTAGGTATAGACAAAAAATTTTAGTATATTCACTTATTTATTTGTACTATCTCATACCTTTGCTATTCATTAGTTTTCCCAAAATTGAACAGCTAAATAACGTGAGGCGTGTAAAAAATGGTGAAGAGGAGAAGTCGTTGGTAGTAGTTAATGATACTTACTCCTCCTCTAAGGCAATATCAATTTCCCCAACTGCAAAACTGATGTCTGCAGCAGCTAGTGTTTCACCACAGGAACTTCGCCGGGTACAGAAACCGGGTTTCAAGAGAGATCGTTCAGCCTGCAAAGTTGCTTTGGCAGACTACTAGAGCGGGTGCATCGTTGATGCCATCTTCTTAAAAAAATATTTGAACAAATATTCAATTGTGCAAATACTTAGTTTTGGTTAATATTGATATTGATAACCATTGCCTCAACGATATCTGTTATGAACAAGCGTTCTGGAAAGCAAGACTTGGACTTACTTCAAAGTTCTGACGTGCCCAAGTGTGACACTCATCTAGTGCACCTAGATAATGTACGCTCAATTGGGGCACAAATCCTGCCAATAGATCAAGCACAGCAGATGGCAGAAATCTTTGGGGTGTTGTCAGATACAAACCGTCTACGTCTTCTATCGGCTTTGGCAAACCAAGAGTTGTGTGTTTGCGATCTAGCTGCATTAACGAAAATGACAGAATCAGCCGTTTCTCATCAACTACGATTATTAAAAGTAATGCGTTTAGTTAGCTATCGTCGAGAAGGTCGTAACGTCTACTATAGCTTGGCTGACAGTCACATCATCAACTTGTATCACTCTGTAGCAGAACTCCTGGATATATCAAATGTTTAGGTTTTTGCACCAAGTCTGAAAAGCTGGCGTGTTGTTGTATTCGCGGTTGAAGTTATGGAACACGCCCACAGACACTTGGTCGAGTACTAGGAAGCTCGGAGGAAACCCCTGACGCAGTCGCCAAGGGCAGGGGAAACCCCAACACTGACTAAATTCTGAGTTCTGGGTTCTTTCATAAATATAATTAATAATTACTTTTTCATTGCAAAGGCGATCGCCTCTTCCAATTGATTCTGAACCAAATTCGTCAGGATAAACACCTCTTGTACTGTTTTCCCTTGGCGTGCGATGACTTTAAAGCCACCTCGAATTGGTACAGAAACTCGTAATTGTAAATGAGGGCAATGACCTTTCACCCGCCCAATTTCTCCTGGTGTCACGGTTTGAATTCCATCCTGCCGTATGAGACGTTCTAGGATGGGGATGAGACCACTAATGTGGGTCGAGTGATTCCAAACAAGTCTGCCCTCAGTGGATTTTGTCATGATTTTTACAGTGTTATCCTGCCTCAAGAGGAGCCATTGTCAAACCAGCT
The DNA here is from genome assembly GCA_019359415.1 of Iphinoe sp. HA4291-MV1. Taxonomy (GTDB): domain Bacteria; phylum Cyanobacteriota; class Cyanobacteriia; order Cyanobacteriales; family Nostocaceae; genus Brasilonema. The sequence continues at coordinate 103,542 of JAHHHH010000013.1, forward strand.
CGATATAGCTGCTGGTGGTATAATTCTGCAGGTTCTTGCGGACCGATCCAGACAATTGCTTGACCTTCGGAATGCACTTGGTTGGTGAGTTTCCAAGCGCGATCGCTATTCATACCCGGAATATACTTTACCAAACAATCGTGAACATGCTGGAAAGTATTAAAATCATCATCTAATACAATCACTTTATAATTCGGATATAGCTTGCGGGTCACTTGACTAGACCGTTCAGGAGCTATAGTTGGTGCTGTTGCCATCCCGTAAACAGCTGCTGAATGTCTGGTAACCATAGAACACTTAGCCAAAAAGCTTTATAAAACTAAACTACAATTAACTAGTTTAACTGAATCGCCGTAAGTCCCCCATCTGAATTTGGTACTCCAAATCAGTGGCGGGATATAAGGCGGGCTGCGACGATTGCATCTTTGAGTAAATCTTTCCGCAGGAAAGACCGGGAAAAGATGTATGTTAGCGGAGCGGCGCGTTAGCGCGGAGTAGCCAAATATTTTTCCTGATTTGCTTTACTAGCAAGTGTAGATAGTAGTAAGATACAAAAACAAGGAGGTGATATTGAGTGCTACATAAAGCCGTGCAAGTTCGTTTATACCCATCAAAAGAGCAAGAAATACTATTAGCGCAGACATTTGGATGTTCTCGTTGGTGGTGGAATTATGCCTTGAATAAATCAATTGAAACTTACAAAGAAACAGGCAAAGGACTTGCTCAAATAGCACTCAATGCATTATTGCCCAAGCTCAAAAAAGAAAAAGATACAGAATGGTTAGCTAATTGTTATAGCCAAGTTTTACAAGCTACGACGCTCAATCTAACTACTGCATATAAAAACTTTTTTGATGGTAAAGCAAGGTTTCCTCGGTTCAAATCCAAGCATGGTAAGCAGTCAATCCAATATCCTCAAAACGTCAAGATTGTAGATGGGAATGTCAAACTTCCCGGTAATATCGGAGTAGTCAAAGCCAAAATACATAGACCAGTTGAAGGAAAAATTAAGACTGTCACTGTCAGCAAGATTCCGTCAGGTAAATATTTTGCATCTATCCTGACTGTTAGCGAAGCGGGCGGGCAACGCCCGACAGTAGAAGGTGAAACCCCTGCTGTTACAGAAGGTAAAATTTATGGAATTGATTTAGGATTGAAGCATTTTACTGTTGTTACTGACGGCGAAAAAGTTTCAAAGTACGACAATCCTAAGCACCTTGCCAAACACGAAAAGAACCTCAAGCGTAAACAACAGAAATTAGCACGTAAACAAAAAGGGAGTAAGTCAAGAAATAGATACAGAAAAGTTGTTGCCAAAGTATACGAACAAGTTAGCAATTCGCGGCAAGATTTTTTACATAAACTTAGTTACAAGTTGGTCAGCGATAGCCAAGCTGTCATAGTGGAGAATCTTCATGTCAAAGGCATGGTACGTAATCATAACTTGGCAAAAGCAATATCTGATGTTGGGTGGGGAACATTCACTAATTTCTTAGCCTATAAGCTAGAGCGTAAAGGTGGGAAGTTGGTAGAGATTGATAGATGGTTCCCCAGTTCCAAGCTCTGCTCTAATTGCTTCTATCAGATGGATAAGATGCCGCTAGATGTGCGGGAATGGATTTGCCCTCACTGTGGCACTCATCACGATAGAGATGGGAACGCAGCAATAAATATTAGAGCAGAAGGTATCAGAATGCTAAAGGCGGATGGTTCAGCCGTCTCTGCTGTAGGAGGGGAGGTAAGTCCAAAAATGGGACGAAAGTCTCATTTGAGGCACTCGCTTTTGAGTACAGAAGCCCACACTGCACTTGGTACTCCAAGTCAGTGTGGGTAGTTCACAGACACAAAGAGCGATACTTCCTTGGAAAGACGCAAGTCCCCTGCTGCCTCCCTAGGATTGTAGCAGTTACATAGGAGTTTGGACGGTTATGAATAGTTCGTTGACCCGACCCCTAGCTGTCGTGACGGGTGCCTCTAACGGCATCCGCTACGAACTCGCCAAACAGTTCGCCCAAAATGGCTTTGATCTCCTTGTCACGGCCACCGGACCAAGCATTAACGAAGCCGCTGAAGCCTTCGAGGCTCTGGGTGCCAAGGTTGAGACGGTGCAAGCCGATCTCGCTACCGATGACGGTGTCGAAACGCTCTACAACCAGATTAAGGCAACTAACCGACCAGTGGATGCGATCGCGATCAATGCAGGTGTCGGTGTCGGTGGTGATTTTGCCCGCGAAACCGAGCTTACAGCAGTTTTCTGTAAGGTGGGCATTGCTCACCAATATCTCAAATGTCTATCACATAAGCTTTTTTGAGCAATGCCCACCCTACGATTTGTGGTCTATTCATATGAAAACCGCTGTAAAGACGAGCTCAATCTCATCAATTTGAACGTCGTGTCGTCCGTTCATCTCGCCAAACGGGTGGTGAAGGATATGGTTGAGCGTGGCAAGGGTCGAATTCTGTTCACTTCGTCAATCGCCGCTTTGATGCCCGGACCGTTTGAGGCGGTTTACTCAGCCTCCAAAGCGTTTCTGCACTCTTTCTCAGAAGGATTACGCAGCGAGTTGAAGGACACGGGCATCACCGTCACTGCGCTCATGCCTGGACCGACCGATACCAACTTCTTCCATCGCGCAGGTATGGACGATACCAAAGTGGGCACAAGCAAGAAGGACGACCCAGCCGAGGTTGCCAAGCAGGGTTTCGAGGCCCTGATGGCAGGCAGGGATGATATCATCGCAGGTTCACTCAAGACGAAGCTTCAAGGCACCGTGAGCAAGGTCTTGCCTGATACCGTCAATGCCGAACAGCACCGCCAACTCGCTGAGCCTGGGTCAGACAACAAGTAATCCGCTTTGGATCTGCCGTACTAGCCGCATAGAAAACCGTTGCAGCATAATTCAGGAGACATAGAAGAATGGTTAGTCAGTTGCAGAAGTTACCTGCCGTTGAACCGCTAGGCACACTGGAGTCAGTTGCTCACTTTGACGGCGCGATGCCGACCGGCGTGACAGTGTCACATCAGGGGCGTATCTTCGTATTCCCAGTCTGAGACTGGGAACAAGTCTGTGGGGTGTGACCCCCGATTGCCAGCAGTATCCTTATAAAAGTGAGGGACGGTCTCACTAATGACCAACGACTAATTATTTCCAATCATCCCAATTTTGGTTAAAAATCGAGGTATCAGGGAAGGCGGTGGGGTTGCCATTTTGCTCCAACAACTGTTTGAGGAGTTGTAGTCGCGGTTCTGGTAAAGGCAATTTTTCTACGAGTTGGTAAGGTGCGATGCCATTTTTTAGGGCAAAAGCCGCTGTCGTTCCAGCTGCTGCACCAGCAGACCATTCAAAAGAGTGTACCCTATAAGCGGCAGCGGCGATATGACTAGTTGCAATGCTTTTACCACCTACGAGTAAATTGTCGATTTTTTGGGGAATCATCGCCCTCAGTGCAATTTGGAAAGGATAAGCTTGCCCAGCACCACGCCTTTCGCCTGCACGATCTGTATTTCCAGGCGCTTCTGGAGGGCTTTTGGTCATGCAAGGATGGAAGTCTATGGCATAGTGACCGATACCCACAGCATCAGGGAAGATTGTAGAACGAGTCCGCCGCGCTATATTTTCTGGACTCTTCTGACCTGAAAGTACCGATGCTGCTTCTAAACCTGCTAATGAAGCTTTTAAACGTCGGTACATATCTTGTGGTAATGTCTTGCGATAATACTCATCATCGTAGTTGCGACGAGAGATATCAATTTCCCAAATAGAAAAGCCTTCGGGTTGTCCCCAGCTTGGACGTCCAATGATGCGTCGTCCTTCACGCATATACGGATGTTTCGACAAGCCATACATTGTCCCCATCGGTGAATCCAGCCCCGATAAAAAGCGGTTATTTGGTTGCGGCTGCTTGACACCATCCCCCAATTGAGAATCTGTATTCCCAGCTGTCAACCAGTAATAGTATCCCAGAGAGATTTCCTCAGCTTTTCGTAAGGCTTCTGTCCGCAGTCCGCCCATCCAGCTTCCTGGTTTCAATTGCCCAGTAGCTTGTAACTGCTGGCGGCTGTAAATGAGGTTATCGGCAGAAGTTCCCGGACGGTAATCATTACCCCAAGTCCAGTTTTGCATTGAAATGTCCCCTGGTGTGGGAGCGCTAAACTTGATACCACCAAATTCCATTGGTTGTCCTTTCGTGGGACTCCAAATACGACGGTAGCTAAAAACCAAGGGAAAACTTGCCAGACGCTTCAATTCATAGCTATAATAAGGAGCATATTGTGGATAAAATGGCGGCATTATTTGAGTTTGCGGTTCCTTGGTAGCCTCCATTGCAAAGGTGTAGGTAAAGCCTTGGGTACAGAAAGTGTCATTTTGAGTACTGGAGGAAGAAGGCTCCAAGTAAGAACGGGCATCAATACCCAGTCGGTAGGGAACATCAGCAAGGGCGATAATCTCCCCAGTTTCTGAAGTATCTACAACATACCACTTGGGGGCATTACTGCCAGCTTTACTATTGGTTTGCTTTGAGACGAAGCGAACAATAGTTTTGGCAAACCGAGACGAGTTTTGGTAGGTATAAGCGTCTTCGATGGTTTGAGATAAAGGAAAGGTGTTGAGAGGTGGTGCGCCTTTGGCTGGTTGATGTTGGATAGCGATCGCACTACTAATAAGTTTCCCATCGCTACTATATTCCAATTCCTTAATGACCGTGTTCGGGAACCATTGCAACTTTCCTTTGCCTTTTTTTTCGGCATCTTTGAGCATTGAAGTCAAAATTTCATGACCATCGCGGGGAAGAAAGCAGGAGTCGCTGACCCAACACTCACCAGGATTAAGATTACCACGGTATTTGCGCTCAATGCGTTTTCGCAATTCTAAGTAACCACGAGAATAAAAGAGTTTGCGACGCTGGGTTGGTCGTTCATCAAGCGCAGCAGTTCCTTGAGCGGAGATTTGTCCTCCCAACCAATCAGTAATTTCAGTCAGGCACACTGTTTGCCCTGCCAGTATAGCTTCATAAGCCGTAGCGACACCAGACAGTCCTCCACCCACAACCAGAATATCACAATTGACTGTTTTGTCTGGTGTTTTAGGTGGTGCAGCGATAACAGCGTACGGTGCAAAAAAAGAGACAAAAGTAGAGCAAAAAGTCAGTATAGATAGCGATCGCTTCATTATTAACAAGATCCGTTCAACTCCTCAATCAGCTTTTAAAGCATTTTTCCCGAATTTTCTGGCGACTTTTTCTGCGACAAGACAAACAAAACCTGCATTTGCAGGTTTCTGTAGGTTTCATACCCTTAGGGACGACGCGTACGAACGTCCACATTTGACAAGTCGCAATATCGCTTTCGCCAGTTACTATAGCAGCAATTTAAGACGCTACCATTCTGAGAATGTTCTTCACATTTTACAAATAAAAATTTATACTTCGTAATGAGTCATTCGCGATCGCTCATTCAATGACGAATGATTAACTATTTGGCAATATTTTATATCAAGATAAAAAATTTAAGTAAACTGACTTGAAAATGGGGCAATGGGCAGTGCTCGATTCCCAATGCCCAATTCCCATTTTCATGCGTTCTGGTGTTAGCGCAGCGTTAGCGACACCAGGAGCGTCGGCAGTGCGTTGGGGAGCCAGTACTGCAGGAGGGTTTCCCGACAGAGGTATCTGGCGTCCGGGTTTCCCGACAGAGGTATCTGGCGTCCGGGTTTCCCGACTTGTTCGCGCAGCGTCTCCGCGCTTGAGAAGCAACTGCCGAACCCGAAGGGTGTACGCAGTTTATGATGGCTATTTAAGAATTGAGGTCTATGTCAAAGACGTTAACATCCCACTCTTTGTGCCCTTGGAATGTTTCAGGAACTCACTTTCCCAAATTAGGTAGTCCTTCTGAGCAGTTGGAATTTCTCTTAAACTATGCAATTCTGGCTCCATCAGGACACAATACTCAGCCTTGGCTATTTAGAATTGCTCACGAAACTATCGAACTTTATGCCGATAGAACCCGTGCTTTGCCTGTCGTTGATCTCCAAGACCGCGAGTTAATTATAAGTTGCGGTGCAGCACTATTCAATTTACGATTAGCAATTCGGCATTTTGGTTACACCGATGCAGTCAAAACTTTTCCGAACCCCAACGATCCAGACTTGCTAGCTCATGTCTGGTTGGGGAATCCGAGAAAGGAAACAGAAGAGGAGTATTTACTCTTCGCAACAATTACTAAGCGACACACCAATAGATTCCCGTTTCGAAATTGTGACATTCCAGAAACACTGCTTTCTATTATGCAAGAATCCACAACACAGGAGGGGGCTTGGCTTGAAATTATTAAAGGCGAAGACCTTCGCAATGCGGTGGCTGATTTAATTGTAGAGGGCGATCGCATTCAAATGGCAAACCCTCATTTTCGTCGTGAACTAGCTGCATGGATTCACTCCAATCGTAACCTCACCCATGATGGTATGCCTGCTTATTCCCAAAATGTCAGTCAACTGTTGGACTTTGCTACGCCGATTCCTGCCAACGTCATATGTACCTTTGACATAGGTAGAGGAAAGGCAGCAAATGACGGGGAATTAGCTGTTGGATCACCTACTCTTGCTGTTCTAGGAACAAATGAAGACACGCCTGCTAGCTGGTTGAGTGCTGGACAGGCGTTAGAGAGAACTCTGCTGCTTGGAGTGGCGATCGGTGTTTCTGCATCGTTCTTAAATCAACCTATACAGGTGGCTCTACTACGTCCTAGACTCCAAACCCTTCTCAATAAACCTGGTTATCCTCAAATTGGTTATCCTCAAATATTACTGCGTCTTGGTTTTGGTCCCCAAGTAAAGCCTACACCAAGAAGAGCAGTTAGTGAAGTCCTTTTAGATGAGTGACATCTCCATGCCTCAAAACCGAAGGTATGGAGCGGGACTTCCGCAGCTTACGTTAAATCTACCAAAAAATTGATAATATTAGCAATAGCCAGATTAGTTAGGACGCTAAACGTAAGACATGCTCCATAGCAGTTCGTAGACTATCAAACTGCTCTATCTGCTTGCGGATGCGGCTTTATAACTGTAGAGTTTGGACATCATGCCAGCGCACACTATTCAGATGACACACAACTAACTCCATTTTATATCCTAACATACATGGCTGCTGCTATACCTGTGCCTACTTGACATTTTTCACTTTGTTTAATATGTCAGAAATCTTCTGTAGCGTTAACTCTACATATGTGGTTTTGCTCTCTCCCACAAATGCTGTACCAAAATAACCTTTTGGTCCATCATGAGCATGAGGACCACTGGTCATAACAGTGTAACGTCCTTGCAGACGAGCTTGGTTAAAGGGAGAGCCAACTATCCAATACCAGCGCGAAGCAAAGACAATGCTGGTAATATCCTCAACCCGATCTTGACGACCTTGCAGATGATACACATGGTCAACCTCTTCAAAGCCAGTGTTACCATCAAAGCAACCTCCAACGGAAAAGACAATTATTTGAGCATTCAGCCATTGATTCAGATAGGAAACTGCTCCAAGAGCAACTTGTGCTCCTCCACTGGTGCCAATCAGAATGAGTTTGAGAGGTTGTGGGTGAGATTGCGGGATAGGATGTGCGGCGTTCATGCGATCAACAATTGCCTCAGCAATTCCCAGGTTATAAACTGAACCGTAGCGTTCATCAGCAGAAATCGCAAACCGCCAGAGATTGCGGATTTTGATGAGGATATCTGCATTTTTCAGCCAACCGTCTCCTTTTTCCGCAGCACGCCACAAGGGAGCTAGTAATCGTTGTCCACCCAAACTTTCATTAGCTGCTGAATAAGGAAAGACATCCCGAACCGTTACACAGTTGGGATAAAGTTGTTCTAACCGATTTAGAAAAAACTCTTCACCAGGGGTCAATTCATTGGCAGAAAAATCTCCCACTCCTGGTAAAAAGACTATGTAGCAGTCAATTTTTGCACCCTTTGTAACTCTTCTAGAAGAATTGTCTCCTAGTAAGTTCTTTGTTTTCTGATTTGTATTCAACCCCAAACTTTCAGCACCTTGACGGACCCACCATACCAAAGTTCCCACAGGTGCAAAAATTCCCGAAGCAAGAAGTATCACTCCTGCCAAAATGAGCAGCTTTAAGGTGTCATCTTTGACCCGTAACAATATCCACTGAATGAATTTAAGCATTCCGAGAGATTGAGTACATATTGAACAAACAAAGTACTCTTAAAAATAAGGATTTATTGCTGTTTTTTGTGCTGAATTGAACAAAACTTAATCTTCTTTAGTTTATCATCCATCCTAAGCCATAAAAAATGAGTGTGAATAACAAACAGTCAAAGCATGGGTTATGTAAGACACTTAGAGATGCCTTGCTTCTTAATGCCAGTCTCTATGAAAATGCTCGCAATACACCAAAAACTCATCGCTTAGCCCTAACTATCGTGATTTTGGCAGCTCTTTCTCATGCTTTGGGGAGTACTGTTATTTTGATAATCAATCTTGCTTCTCTACCTGTGATGATAGTGGCACTTGTCATTGACGCACTCTCTATAGTAGCAGGCTATTATTTTTGGACCTTCAGTATTTGGAAGGTTGGACAATGGCTCAAACCAATAGATCCAAATTACGGTGACTTGCTTAGTCCAATTGGCTTTGCATATGCACCGCAAGTGCTAAATTTTTTAACCGTAATTCCCTTACTAGGAAGACCAATTGAGTTGATATTAGCGGTATGGAGTCTGCTGGCGGTGATTGTAGCAGTTCGCCAGGGATTAGACATTAGCACGACTCGTGCAGCGATCATATGTTTGTTAGGTTGGCCCCTGATTCAAATTGTGATTGGCTTAGTGCAAGTTACAGAACAACAATTGACGAGATAGGGAAATTAAATAATCGCGCTAACATGACTTGCCAAAAATCAAGCACTTCACGCTGCTCCGCTTATTCTCTGGGTTAAGAATTGGCTTTACAGCACATCATTAATTCCTATCAGTTGCAGTCGAGGCAGAACTTTCGGGAGCATCCCAATTTTGCAAAGATGGTAGTGGGAGCATCTTGCTCCCTACTTTATTACTAAAGCGGGCTGTTCGGCCCGCACTACAAAATAAAATAGATTTACACATTTGGGATGCTCCCGAACTTTTCAGGCTAAGAGACTGTACCAAACTCAGTGGTAACGGTTGCTGACTGATGGTGTTGATGTAATCTGCATTCAAGTAGCGACGGTAACTCGGCTCATTAGCAAGATAGGTTTGGAAGAAAGGAAGACTCAAGGTTCTCACATATCGCTGTGCTAACGCAGGATTAGGACCAATCACTTGTTCGGGAACGGGTACACCAGAACTTTGTGATTCTCCAATTGTTGAGAAGTGCGTGCCACCATTAATTAATACTAAATATTTATTTGGGGTTGTTAACCAAGTGAAGGGTTGAATTTGTTCTGGAAGTGCGGGAGCAACGGTATCGGCGCTTCCTGCCATAATCATTACTGGGATTTTAATTTGGCTGAGACTGGCTTGCCCCATAATACTGCTATCAATCTGATTAATTGCGATCGCACTTTTCACTCGTGGATCAGATAAGTTATATGTTGTAGTTTGCGGTAAACTCACAGCCAAGCACTGAAGTAACAGCGAAACATTGAATGTGCCCGGTGGAGCTGGGCAGTTTTTTGCTAGTTGCTTAAAATCAATTGGTGCTCCTGCCAATGCTAAAGCCGTGTAACCACCAAAGGATTGACCGACTATGCCTACCTGTTCTAAATTCAAGCGTCCTCTGTATGTAGAGTCAGCTTGAGATAGATTACTGAGGTGATTCAACAAATACTTTATATCCAAAGGTCGGTCGATAAATTCTCTGGGTTCAGTCACTTGATCTGATCTACCTGCTAATAGTGCTTGCAACTGTTTGGCATCACTGCCAGGATGTTCTGGAACGGCAACGACAAAGCCATAAGAAGCAAGGTATTCAGCAAGGTAAGCAAAACTGGTACGATCAGAACCGAGTCCGTGGGAGATCACAATAACCGGACGAGGGCTGGATACATTTGGTAGGTAGATGTCAGCAGGAAAAGTGCGACTACGAGATGTATCGTTGAGCGTAATAGTTTGCTTCTGCCAACGGAAATTTCCTGGTCGTGGCGGGTCTATCACTGAAGTATTATCTAGTGTAGAGGCAGTGCCTGCATCCAAGGAAGACTGCTTGTTGATGAGTGCGATCGCTCGTTGAGTCTGATTGACCAGATTCTGGAACGCTCGTGCAATCTCTAAACTGCGAGCTAAATCTATCGCGATCGCTCTCGAGGGAAACTTGCGTAGTATATTTAATAAAGTCAATCCTTGTGGGTCTGCTGCTGCAAGAATGAGTGCTGCTCGAATTGCATAAAACCCACTAATGCCAGATTCCTGCTGTACGACTTCTCCCAAATTTTCTAACAATCTCTTGCCTATTGGCGTGTAGAGAAACTGCGAAACCTGTACAGCATTTAGAGGAATGGGAGTCAGCAAAAATTGCCGTAGCTGGTTTAGCTGCTCCTTATCTGCATGCTGAACGTATGCAGCCAATTCATCATCTACTTTGCCTGTTTTGGCGTAAGTTTCAAGAGAATTAATCGGAATAGAGCGAGCCGCAATACCATAGGAGATAGTTAAACGCTCTGCACTTAAACTAGGACGAGCGGTTAGAGTAGGAATTAACCCAATACTGAGAATCCCCAAAGCAACTTGTAGCCAAACTGACTGCTTGCTGAAAAAATGAGTACGAGGACGCAACCGAACAACTTTAGGGATAGCAGGCGAAATCGGCGAGCAATTCATGAATATTACTAAGCGTTTCTTTAGTAATTTTAGCTAACTCCAAGAAAAACCCAACATCATATTTTTTGAGGTATGATGTTGGGAAGAATTTTGGAGCTATTGCAAATGCCACACCCAATTAACAAGTTCGATTAGGCTACCCTTGAGATGCGGGGTGGTCGAATAACCAATCTCTGGCTACTAATTACTTGCACTACCACTAGCACGCAGTGGAGCATAGCCGAAAGTCGCATTTGCCATACGGCACCAGATGACCGCAGACTTGAAGTTAGATAGATTGATGGCAGCAGGAATTGGATAGCGTTGTTCACCTTTGAATTTCTCCAGTTTACCCAGATTTACGTAACTGCTGAAATTCTGATACTTCATTGGTGGTTTTTCAGATGCATCCAGAAGAACATGCAAGTCCGGTCCCTGACTGCTAGTCTGAAAAGATGAATCTAGGACAAGGTATTGTTGCCCATTTTCCGTAACAATCCGCGCTGTTCCAGAGGTAGGCTGTTCTGCTTTAACAAAAGTACCAGATGCAGCAACGACTTGCTGTTTTTGAGCAATAAGAGCGCTAGAATTAGCAGTTGCAACTGTCGATATTTTGGCAGATGATGTCAATGCTTTCACAGTACCGACTGAGAGAAAACAAGCTAAAGAAGAAATAACGCCTAGTTGTATTAGCTGATTCAACTTCATAAATTCTACCTATGAGAACAAAAATTTTTACTTTGCTAAGTTTCAAACACAAAGTTATTATCGCTTTCTGGTTCTGGTTTAGTATGAGTTTTTCCTGAGAATTAACACTAAATATCATGAGAAATCTTTTAGAAAAACTTAAAGAAATTGAAAAACAATGTTTTCTTTATCCAAATAATTTGTAGAATACGAAGTTTTTATCTTAGAAAATTTTTAGGTTCATAATCTATTTAAAATGAATAAGGAGAACAGGCAATGGATAATAACCGCTGGACACTAACAGGAAGAAAAGCCTTGATTACTGGAGCGACAAAAGGAATTGGACTGGCGATCGCTCAAGAATTTCTGTCCCTAAATGCTGAGATTATGATTGTTGCCAGAGATGCACAAGCAATAAACCAGCAGCTTGAGAACTGGGAATTGCAAGGATGGCAAGCTTATGGTATTGCCGCAGATGTTGCCACATCTGATGGTCGTCAGGCAATTATTGAACAAGTCAATCAAACCTTAGGAGGATTAGATATCCTTGTCAACAATGTTGGCACTAATATTCGCAAAAAGGCGTTGGAATATACAGAACAAGAGTATGAGTATATATTTCAAACCAACTTAACCTCTACATTTGAAATGTGCCGACTCGCTTACCCTTTGCTGAAAGCTGGAGACAACAGTAGCATCGTGAACGTTGGTTCTGTTGCTGGGTTAACCTCGGTTCGCACAGGCGCACCTTATGGAATGACAAAAGCAGCGCTTGTACAATTGACCCGTTCTTTAGCCATAGAATGGGCAGGAAACCAAATTCGGGTAAACACTGTCGCTCCCTGGTTTATTCTCACCCCTTTGACAGAACCTCTCTTGAACAATTCAGATGTGTTAAGTTCTGTTCTATCACGTACCCCAATAGGGAGAGTTGGCACACCAGAGGAAGTTGCAGGTTTAGTGGCGTTTTTGTGTATGCCAACAGCCACTTACATTACTGGACAGTGTATTGCAGTTGATGGTGGCTTTTTAGCTTTTGGTTTCTAGAAAGTACGGCGATATCTACTCACGACTCTTGATGCAACCAGTTAAAAAGTCCTGTCCTTAAAAAAAAAGGCAAAAGGTAAAATAATCTTTTACCCTTTACCCTTTTAGACGTAGCTGTGCAAAACGTTTCTATCCTTATTAATACTTTTTTAAAAAATAGTATTATTAGCGATCGCCTTTTGGGCGGCTCTTTTGGAGCATCGCTGCTTGCGGCGCTGGGTTTTGCCCAATCGCCAATCGGTTAAGTTCCTCAACAAATTTCAATCAAGTAGTATCTGTATTATTATTGGCATACATAAGCTATGACAGTACCCTTGAGGGTACCTTTTTGAATATAAGACAACGAAACCTGGTTTCTCTCAGAAACCAGGTTTTTATCCTTCAAATAATTCAAATTGTGATAGACTACTTGACCGAAGCCCACTGCCGTTGCAGGCTTGGTCAATAAGCTAGCAGTCGATAGTCCTACAGTAGTTGTAGCGAGTGTTAAGTGTTCATGCTGTATTTGTCAATTCTAGGCAGCAGAAAACATTGTAACTATCACTAACAGCATAACTAATCCAGCAACCCACAGTATTAAAGCCCCCCAACTCACAGAATCTCGTTGTAATTTCTGCCACAAATTTGTGACAAAATTATTATGGACTGTCATTTTATCCCCTCCTATTTTTGGTAAGCTTGTACCAGACGCCACTCATGGGACTTGAACTCAGTTATGTTAAATTCGTCCTTAGAAATAGGAGCATGAATTTCTCACTTCTAAGGATTAAGCAACTGAGATTTAAGTGAATCAATGGAGCGCATGCAAATGTATACCTCTATGTGCACTCCCTTGCTTAAAAAATTATAAAAAGACATTTGTCGCCTCTAAATCGTATTCTGCCATACGTCGGCGTTTACATTCCCATATTTTGCAAATTTGAGAAAATTCTTAATGCTTGTTGTTGTTTCAGCTAGAAATTTAGAACCTCTCATCTTACGGAAATCACACATAAAAACAGATTTCTATGGTTTCAGTATCATAGATTGACATCCGAAATAAAAAGTATATTGAGAATAAAAAGCTGTTATCGGTTTAAATAGGTGAAAAAAGATGGTGCAACAAATAAGACATGGTGAACAACAGTATATTTGTGTTGTTCCAGTCGAGAGTATAACAGGCAATCAAGAGGAAGAAATAATGACTTTTGGTGTGTCTGCTGATGAAGCAAAACATCAAGCCGAGGAATTGTTAGCAAATAATTACGGATGCAAGCGATGGCGCAGAGCGCCCGCAATCATGCGATTGCCCAAGGGGCACCAGCAAAGCTGATCACAAGTTGTGGAATTGATGCAGCAAGCAAGAATCGAACCAATAGCTCAGTGGTGTTCTGCCAATACTCACCTTTGAATACTATTTAGGTACACGCAAACTATTGTACCCCTACTCCTAACTCATAATTTCTTACTTATTTCACCCATGCAAATATTCAAGACGCTACTACGGGTTCGGCACTATGAAATGGACGCTTTAGGACACGTCAATAATGCAGTCTACCAAAACTATCTAGAACAGGCGGCTATTGAACACTCTGAGCACCTGGGCTTAACTTTCGATGTCTATCGGGAAGTGGGCGGTGTATTCGTCATGCGACGCGTAGAAATTGACTACTTGCGTCCTGCTGTAGCTGGCGATACACTAGAAGTCACTACTTGGGTGAAGGAAATGCGTGGTACCCGTGTGTATCGACAGTACGAAATTCGTAAACAAAACCAAGAAGATTTATTAGTAACTGCTGAAGCTCTATGGGTATGGGTAGATGCCAAGACAATGCGCCCTCGACCTATTCCTGATATGTTACTAGAAAAATTCTTGCAGATACGAACATCAGTAGACCGAAAAGATTTCTAGAAGGCTTACCATTGGGGCATTCTGGCGGATTGTATACAATCCGCCAGAATGCCCGTATCATCTGCGTTTTGAGCAATAGGGTTGTAGATGAGTTCTCCTGC
>JAHHHH010000136.1 GCA_019359415.1 Iphinoe sp. HA4291-MV1
TTGGTTCGAGATTATGAATTACTACCTGAAACATCGGAGACTTTTATTTATATTGCCATGATCCGTATCATGGTGAGGCGTTTAGCATAATTTTTGACCTCTAAAAACTTTTCAAACAACCTCTAACTGCCTACCCAACTAGTTTTTATTCTCACGCAAAAACGCAAAGACATGAGAGAAAAACTCTGCGCCTTTGCGTCTGGTGCGCGAAATTATTTCCGGATCTACTTATTAGGTTGAGGAGTCAAGCGCAGATAGGGCTTCACTTCCCGATAACCTTTGGGAAATTTCTGCTTCAGCACTTCTGGATCTTTTAGCGAAGGAACGATGACTGTGTCATCGCCATCTTTCCAATCAGCTGGTGTCGCTACGCTATAGTTGTCAGTCAACTGTAGCGAATCAATCACTCGCAGAATTTCACTAAAATTGCGTCCGGTACTGGGAGGATAGGTTAAGCTCAGACGTAGTTTCTTATTGGGATCGATGATGAAGACCGTACGTACAGTCACCAATGCATTGGCATTAGGGTGAATCATGTCGTAAAGATCAGAAACCTTGCGATCGCCATCTGCCAAAATTGGATAGTTGAGGGTAGTGCTTTGAGTTTCCTCAATATCTCCAATCCATCCTTTGTGGGATTCAACATCATCAACACTGAGAGCTATCACTTTGACGTTGCGTTTGTCAAATTCTGGCTTTAGCTTAGCTACTTGCCCTAACTCTGTTGTACAAACAGGTGTATAGTCTGCTGGGTGGGAGAAAAGTACAACCCAGCTGTCGCCAGCCCATTCGTAAAAGTCTATTTCTCCGGTGGAGGAAGCTTGGGTAAAGTTTGGTACTGTATCGCCTAGATGGAGAGCCATATGAGATTCCCTGTAATTCAAAAAGGCATATGTATTCTATCTTGCCATGATGACACAAAACCCCGGTTTGCCGATTGGGGTTTAGCGCACTGAAACAAAATTTTAGGTTGTGCAAATTTGCACAAACAGATTTACTATTTTACGTCTAATGGGGACAAGATTTGATTATATACCTGAATGGTTTGATGAGCGATCGCATCCCAACTATAATTTTTCAACGCATACTCTTTGGCAAGTAGTCCCCGCCGTTGACGTTCCGAAGGATTTTGTAAAGCTATGCGAAGTATGCTAATGAGTTCTGATACATCTGTTGCACCCACCCATCCCGACTCACTATCACGCACTTCTTGACAAATATGCACTTGGTCTGATACTATTACGGGCGTTCCTGCTGCCATCGCTTCAGCTACAGCAATACCAAAATTTTCGTAGTACGATGGCAAAACGAATATATCAGCAGCTTGCAGAAGGGCAGACTTTAATTCACCAGTGACAAAGCCAGTGATTGTGGTGTGCGATCGCAGTAGAGAAGCTTGTATTTGTAATTTTATCTTTTCTTCGTAACTTGGGTCTTGGGGATTAGTCCCAGCTAGGACAAAGTGAAAATTTAATCCTTCAGCTAAAAGCGCCTCTAACGCTGGGAGCAGTAGATTTAACCCTTTTTTTGGGTCAATACGGGACATAAACAGCACTAAAGGTACATCCTTTGGTATGCTCAACAGACTACGCGCTTTCTCTCCCCCTGCTTTCTGAATGGGGTTCACACCCAAAGGAATGACCAAATCTCGTGTCGATACTCCAAATCTTTCTGATACTTTGGCTTCCTGAATGCTGGTGAAATGAAGTGCTACTGCACCAGCTAAATTTGAACGTTCTAAAATTGCGGCATAAAGTTGTTTCAGTTGCCTTTTTTTACGTAAATCAGCTGGATCTAAAGTTCCCAAAGGACGCAAAACGTAAGGTAGCTTTTGCCTCCGACAAACAGTTGCAGCAAGACTACTGACAGGAGAAAATAGAGCATGAATATGAGCTAAGTTAAATTCATTGGCATGACGATTTAACCACCTGAGTAAGTCAAGAGAGAATTTATAGCGACGAAAAGGGGTGCAACGGAAATAAATTATTTTATAGCCATCCTGTTCGATGGGACAATTTAAGGGAACATCTAAAGGTTTTTGACCAGAATCACCATTGCTGTCAGTTGTGAGAACTGTAACTTTCACTCCTTGTCGTGCCAATGCGGGAGCTAGTCCTAGTATCATTTGACTAGGACCACCGTAAATGAGAGAAATTGAGGGGACAATTTGTAGAACTTGCATATTTTTATTTCACGCAAAGACGCAAAGAAGAGCGCAAAAAAAATGAGTTTTGTAAGAGGTTTGTTGTTTGTTTACGGATGACCAATGACTAATGACTAATGACTAATGACCAATGACTAATGACTAATGACTAATGACTAAATGACTATTTACAAGTTCTTTATAAAACTCCAATTGCTGTTGTGCTAAAGCTTTATTTGTGTAGTGAGTTATTGCTTTTTGGTAACCCATTTCGCCTAAATGTTTAGCCAATTCAGGTTTTTCAATGAATTGGAGTATGCAATCAGCTAGCATTTTTGCATCTCCTTCAGGAAAGATTAACCCAGTATTACCAATAACATAAGGAATTTCGCCAGAATTAGAACCAATAACAGGTACTTTGCAAGCCATCGCTTCTATTAGCACATGACCAAATTGTTCTTTCCAGCCAACAGAAGTTATATTTTTAAGATTGTGGTTTTTTTCCGAGGGTAGGACTAGAGTACTCATTAAATTGATGTAATTTGGAACTTTATCATGGGGAACGCTTTCTACCAAAATGATTCGGTTTTTAATATTGTATTCGGCTGCTTTGTTCATTAATTCTAACTGTAACGGGCCACGTCCCAAAAGTAAACATTTCCACGATTTCTCTTTCAAACTAGCTAGAGCATTTACAAGAGTTAGTAATCCCTTTTCTTGAACAAAGCGTCCAACAAATCCCACAACAAAATCATCTTGTTGAATTCCTAATTTATTTCCTAATTCTGGTTGCAGTGTGGGAGTAAACAGGCTTTCGTTTACACCCAATTGAGGTATGACTTTGATTGAACCTTTATATCCGTGTTGTCGTAAAATCTCTGCACCATCTTGATTACCGGAAATAATACCGTGACTATGGGTTATATTATATTTTTCTAATAAAGAAACTGGAAACTTCAGGTTATATGGTAAATTCCACCAAGTAAAAAATATATTTTTTGCCTTTAGTCCTAATAGCTGATTTAAGGTAATCATCTCAGCATAAGCTAATCCCCTAGATCCTTGTTCTACCTGGATAATATGGGGGCGAAATTTCCACAACAAAGATATCAAATCAGCGCCAAAACTCAGAAGCCCTTGATGATTTTGACTAAAGTTAGAAACCGGAACTATACGAAATTTGCCTTCATCACAGTATTGAGTTTCAATGATTTTGTTTTGAACACCGCCAGGTTTCCACTTTTTGGGAACGACAACTGTTACTTCAATTTCAGGTTCTAGTTGAGAGAGAATGCGTAATTTTTCACAGTTCAGGTCTACTATATAAGTATGGCTTGCTATTAAAATTCTCATTGATATTTAGAAAATTGTAATTTTTGTTTGATCAATAATCTTCTCAACTTGTTCATCTATGCGAGTATAAATTTGACCATCATTCCAAATTGATTGAAAAACAGTACCCAAGGCTTTCAAGAAACCCAAAGAGAAGAAAACGCTACGAGTAGCAATTTTGATGGGGGAACCACTTTTATTGCAAGGAGGGTGTCCGAGGACATGACAGTCAAATAAACGGGCGTAAAGGCGTAAAGCTTGAGTAGCGGTGAGGTTTTTTAACCCCATTAAGAAATGGTTGTGGTAAAAAGTGAGTTGATACTGGAGAGAGCGCATACTAATATCATGGCAACCTCCTGTCTCTTCTCCTAAATGTACCAAATATGCTTCTGGGTCATACCAAATTTTATACCCTGTTTGACGCAACCTTAAACAAAAATCAGATTCTTCTCGTACTGCACTACCGCGAAATCTCTCATCAAATTTCAGTCTGTATTTAGTAAAAATTTCACGGCGAAAGGACATATTACAACCCCTTGCTGTGAGAACTTCTTGAGGCTTAATTGTATGTACCAAATCTATGTAGTACCAAGCAATTCCTGGGTCCATTGCTTGGGGAGGAAGATATTCAATCTGCAAATTTCCTCCAGAATCACCTAATTTCATTCTGTCAAATACCCGTCCAGCGACAGCACCCACCTCTGGTTTTTCTACATAATTTTTCGCATGTGCTGTTAAAAATCCAGGGGTTAATTTTACATCATCATCAATGAATAAAATGATTTCACCTGCTGCTCGCCGCACTGCATAATTCCGCGCCCCAGGTAAACTTGCCCAATTTAAACGGAACCACCTTATTTTGTTGGCTGCGGCTAATTCTTCTAGGTAAGCTTCAATTTCTGAGTGATGTTTGGGGGTTTGATCCACAACCAAAACTTCATAATTTGGGTAGTCCTGTTTCAGGATATCAGTGAGGCTATCACGCAGTGGTTCCTCACGACAGTACGTCGGGATAATGACAGAAATTAAAGGAAAATCTATATTAGTAGTCATTAGTCATTAGTCATTAGTCATTAGTCATTAGTCATTAGTCATTAGTCATTAGTCATTAGTCATTAGTCATTAGTCATTATCCTCTTGTCCCCCTACTCATGTTCTCATTCTGTCCCCTTTTTGCTTGTGTTTCTTGGAGTCTTTCTTGCTTATCTATTTCTGGCAATTTCAACAGGACTCCAGCAAAAAACCAGTAATAGACAGCTACTGGATCCACATCAAGAGGATAATAGTAGGTGTTGTAACTAATAAACAATACAAACACCCACAAAACAGCTCCATAAATGCGGAAATTACGGTTTTTTATGGAACGATAAGCCCGGAAGCAGACGATTGTTAAAGTTGTGACTAAAGCTAAAAATCCTAACAATCCAAACGGTCCAATCTCATAGAGTACTTTAGGATAGTAGGTTTCCACAAGCTTGGTTTCACCTAGCACACGAGCAGAGTTAGTGGCGCGACCTAACCCATTTCCTAGCGGTTCTAAATTTTTCCAAACGTCCTCTAATTGCTGTGTGATAAATTGGTCTGGTGGCGAAGCTTCCCAACGTGCGCTCAGACTTGCTATCCTTTCTTGTACAATGGCAGGATTGGTCACAATTGCAATTCCCAAAATAATAGCAAGTCCCAATCCTATTGGGATAAATTGTTTGAGGTTACGAATTTGACCAGTCAACAATAGTAAAGCTACAAAGCACACAGGTACTAATACTAGAGCTGCTCTTTGCCCTGAGATCATTGCATTGATAAAGACTATTGCCATAGAAGTTAAACTCAGAATCCGCCACCTCTTAGAAGGGTCACTAAAGCTAGAGGCAAAGGCAAAAAAGGTACTGGAAATTAAGAACCATCCCCATTGCCAAGGAGCAACAAAAGTTCCTGGGAGACGAATCACACCTTGTTCTGGACTATAAATGAGAGAACCACCAAAGTAACACCGAGCTTCAATTGATGCTTTAAATTGGGCTGCTCCTTCTAAATATCTTGTGCCTTGACATATCCCCTTTGTTAGTAATAGATATTGAATCAATCCCAGTGCACAGCACACTAGTATCAGGACAACTTGCAGGCGCGATAAAAATAAGAAATCCCGCTTATTGCGGATGAGATAGTAGGCGCAACCAATCAGGGGTACATAGCCCAACAAGACTTTTAGACCCAATATTCCCATGGCTATCGGTATTTCCCTGGTTGGATTATCTAATAGTTCAGTGGAGGGTGGATTGAGCTGCTGTGCTCCATTAACGAATACTAGCGTGAACAGACATATACCCAACAAAATAAACAGTGGAGTTTTAATGGCTGGGGGAATGATCAGGGGTAACCGCTGCTTACGACACATCTGCCAAAGTCCAATCAGCGCTGGAATGTAGAAGGAGTCTTTCGCTAATTGGAGTATGGGACTATTGCCGATGTAATATGTAATAGTACCGCCAAACGGCACGTAAATAAGGAAGGCAAAAAGGGCTTGGTGGGGATATTTGTAGGACAGAGCGATAGTGATAATTCCCAATAAACCTGGGACTGCTGCCTTAATTCCACCAACAAAAGCTATGAGAATGCCAAAGAAAAGACCGCTAAAAGCAGCGGCGATAAAAAAATTGGTGAATTCTTTGCGCGCTTGTGCAGCTTTACGTTTTTGGGCTAAACGTTCTTTGAGACTAAGGGTTGGAGTTTCCTTACTCTTGTGTTTTTTTGCTTTTTTGTATTTGTTGGATTTTAACTTTGCTGGCAGCATGGCGGGGCTGTAGATATGCCCATGAACTTATTAGTTATGGGTGTTTTTTTACAGATTATCTTCAGTATAGTGCTTCTGTTATAGCTAAATTTCTGCTCAATGGGTACAAATTAAATTCTTCGCGAATTGATTGGTTTAAGGCTTTACGGTTAAAGATGCTAAATGTTAACTTTGTTGTTCCATAATAAAGATTTTCTCCCGTGGCGACAATATAAACGGCACCTGGAAATGGTAATGGCTTAAGATGATTTCCATTTTTAGCTAAAGTTTCTCTTACTTTTTCGTGGTCTATGTAGAATTTATAGTAACCATAACCACGGTTATATTCTGGATGATTTGGTAGATTATTCAAGTCATATCTTAAAATATTGCAGGTTCCACACATTCTATAAAAGTTTCTTCTTTTAAGATATATAAAATCACTGCCGTCTTGATATTTGTAACCTCTATTTATAAACCAACCATGACAATTATGATTTTGATTGACAAATTCTGCTAGATATTTGCTGATGCAATCGTCAGCATCCACAGTCATAGTATAAGATGGAGAAAATTCTTGAGCATGGATTAATCCCTTCAAAATTTTTCGTCCTTTGTCGGTATGTCCTCTAGATAGGGAATCTGGCTCGTTTGCCAGTGGAAAATCAACTTCTATGCATGTAATGTGGGGATGATAAAATTCAATTCGTGGTCGTTCGTGGCAAACAACAATGACCCGATAGTTTGACGAAGTTTGATGGCAAATCGATTGAATGCATCTTTCAAATAACTTCGTGACAAGCTCCCAAGACTTGGAAGCCTGTGGACTTTTGAGAGGTATGACAAAAACAAGCATAAGCCACTACGCTGATAAATGACTTTTTGAGCGAATGAGGGCTATCAAAGTTTTCTAAAACCTGGAAGTGAGTACAGATGCTGATATTGCGTTTATATAGTGCAAATAACTATACTAGTAAAATTTTACCCTTAATGCTTTAAAATTGACACATAAGAAAACGTTTTTTTACGAGGATTGCCTTGTGAGAAAATCAGTTTTCTTTCTCTCAAATTCATCACAACCGTTGATACAGTTCCATAGGTGAGACCATCAAAGATGTTTCTCTCGGACTGACGGCAGATCGGTAGATTTCCTTCCTGATCAAGAAGAATCCTTAACATATCTGCTTCATTTTGTCCGCATTGAGTGGATGTAAGAGACTTTGCTCGAACAATTCGCGCCGCTGAACTTTCACTTTCTTCTGGGAAATCAATTTTCTCTCTTTTGGAAGTGAGAAATCCATTCGTGTGAACCACAACATTGTTCACTTCAACTTCATTTGAATCAAGAGTAAATAATTGGTTTCCAGCAAGTTCGAGATTAACATACTTACCTGAATCATCAGCGATAAGAATGTTACTCATCGTTGTTCGTTCAGCAGCAGCAATTGCATGATACGCCTCATTGACGGAGGTAGAATCTAAAACTTTTCGCAGAAGTATATGCACAGGAATTCCTCCTGTAGATGCTTGACACTTAAGAATGTTGAGGCAAACCCCGATACCCGATGTATTTAAGCCGATTTTGACAAAACCTGGCTCTCCTAAGGCAACAAAACGGAAACCATCCTGTCGTGTCACATCAAAGATAACAGCTAAGTTCTCAAACTCTTCTACCCAGTCCCAATTTTGCCCTAGAATACGACTCTGTTTGAAGTAAAGGGAGGTACATTCATTAGGTACACTAGAGCAAAGTATTTCGGTTCGGGACATGAGCATGACGATTTCCCAAAGCGATCGCCCTGCACCAGATGCGATCGCTTGTAGTTCAAGAGCATATTGCTGTGAAAATTCTTGAATCCGCTCAAAAAATGCTAACGAAGTCGCCTTGAGCGAAGCATCAGTCCATTGGGAAAAAAGTTTTGCTCTGTAAAGTTCAAAAGCTTTTTCAATGCGATCGCTAAGCTTAGTACCATGTTCTGCTCCTATCTCTTGTGGAGAACCTGTTAAACGAACTAAGGGTAGTTTTGCTTGAGGGTGTTCTTCAATAAGATTTGGGGGAACAATCTTTAAGCCTTGAGCAGCCAGTAATTCAACAGTTGAATTTTTACTTATTTCAGGGTGAGGTGACACAACAGTCGTCTCCCACTACATTAGTTTTTACGTCATTGCGACCGTGGGGAAGCGATCACATATTTGTTATTGTTGCTTGACACTCCCACGACTACCCAAATATCGCACTGCGTGCTCATTTGGACAAAAAGCCGTGGGATTCTAGGCTCAACGTCGAAAGTTGCTCATGCAGGTTTGCACCCTTCGGGTTCGCAGTCGCCTGCGGAGGGAAACCCTCCCGCAGCGCTGTCTCACCAACATGAGTAGAGCTTTCAACTCCTAAGCGCGTTTCTTGGTTTCCGTTTAGAAACCTTGCTTCCCCCTTGCCCAGAGGTAGCAATCTTTTCTTTACCTTTCCGAAGTATGTTGATTGCGGCTGCATAGTCTCGTTGCAGAACGCACCCACATTTACAAGTGTGCGTTCTAGTTGACAGTGCTTTTTTAACCATCGTGCCGCATTGTGGACATTGCTGCGAGGTGTAGTGTGGTTCCACGGCTAGTGCCACTCTTCCGTACTTCTGAGCAAAGTATTCTAAATAGCTGCGAAACTGTCTCCATCCAGCGTCGTTAATGCTTTTTGCCAGATGGTGATTACGCACCATATTTCTAACCTGCAAGTTTTCGTAGACCACTAAGTCGTTAGACTGCATGACGTGACGCGCCCTCGATTTGGCGTGTTCGGTACGTTGTCTACTTATCTTCAGATGCTTGCGTGCGTATAGGTTTCGAGCCTTTTTTCTACCTTTCTTACCTTTTTGCTTCTTATAGATTCTACGTTGAGCGTGCTTAATTTGTTTCTCAGCTTTACGCAAGAAACGGGGATTTGGTTCGTGATGTCCGTTTGAGTCTGTGTAGAAGTGTTCCAGTCCAAAATCCAAGCCTATTTCTTGACCTGTGATTTGGAGTCCTTCTTTACACTCGACATCAACACAAAATTGGACGTAGTACCCATCAGCACGACGGACAATGCGAACTCGTTTAATGGATTTAACGGGATAGGTTTGTACATCCCATTTGCCCATTAGCTTGAGTTCACCAATCCCCTTTTTGTCAGTGAAAGTGATCCTACGTTTTGTTGGATGAAGTGACCATCCACTGGTCTTGTACTCAACTGACCTGTTGTCATGTTGAAACCTTGGATACCCCTTTTTTCCTGGCTTGCCCTTTTTACAGTTGTCGTAGAACCTGGAAATTGCAAACCACGTTCTTTCGGCAGCAGCTTGTACCGCCATTGAGTTTAATGCAGCCACGAAAGGAAAGTCAGCGCGTAGCACTGTTGAGTATCGGCTAAGGGCAGCGTTGTTGATAATATTTTCTCTGGGAGCATCTATCCAGTAACGCAAACATTTATTCCTCACGAATTGAGTAGTTCTAATGGCTTCCTCAATTGCTTGGTATTGTCTCTTGTTCTCCTTAGCTTTGTACTCTAGAACTAGCACGCTTGACTCACCTCCTTGTCATTTGTTAATCTTACTCTAGTATACGTATTGCTTCTAAATGATGTCAACAGGAAAAGGCAAGAAAAGAATAAAGAATGTGCCAGTATTACATGAAGAGCCAAAGAAGCAACGCGGTATTCTTCTCACAGATACCGCATGGCATTCAGTATTAGAATTAGCAGCAATAAACAAGGTGAGTGCTAGTGAATATCTAGAGGAATTAATCAGAAAACATTGCGTCACTGCACCGACGGGTTCATGAGCGAAAATGCGGTGTGGCTGTGCCTCCCGCATTATTCGCGTCCCCACGGCTAAAAGCCGATGGGCTTTCTGCTCTCGACACTGTAAGCGTCATACAACACAACAGCTTTTTATTGTGAATTTTGGTTGGTTACTCATCTTCTATCAAGTTCTCCTAACTAATTCTCTATTCCAGCAATCTGTGCTAAGGCATTAGCATATTTCTCCAAATCCCTTCTCAACGCTTCCAACTCATCCCGTAAATTTCCTTCCTCAGACCAATTGCGCTCATGCTCTTTTAAACTGAGGTGAGGAGGACGCTGTGCTTCCCATGTCTGCAACACTGGATGCCATTTGGCAAGAAAAGGACGCAAACCATTATTCAGTACTGCTATAGCAATCCCTCCAACTGACTCGCGGGATGCACCAACATCTGGTCCGGCTTGTTTGAGGACTTCTCGTGTTATACTAAAAAGGTTGTATAAAGATGTCAGCGCCTCACGCAACAATCCTTCGTCAATTTCTAGAGGTTGAACAGCAATACGGGTCACAAGTTCAACATACAATGACCATGCAGCCCGACGCTCCGTTGGATCGGCTTCCCATTCAGCGGAACCGATGCCAAAAGGAAGGCTGACGGATACTTTTTTCAACTTGGCGGGGTCTATTTTAGGCATGAGTTTGTTGTCAGTGATATATAGTTGCTCATTTTAGGTTTTAACAATCGTCCGCCTGCCATAGTTGGTGCGGTTGCAGGAAATTCTGTTTAATAACTTAATAATTTAATAATTACATACAGCCAGCTAGTACAGCACGGCGTAAATAAACCAAGTATTAGACAGCTAAAACTTTACCCTTATATGTCCACTGAAAAGGTTTAGCCATTGTTTGATTAAAGTAGTCAATAAATTCAAGAATTTGGGTTTTG
>JAHHHH010000137.1 GCA_019359415.1 Iphinoe sp. HA4291-MV1
GAACCCTAAACACAAACAAGTAAATTATCTGTTTTTCACGCCTCTGGTAAATAGCGATCGCTAGTTTTTTTCTGAATTCTCCTTACGCACTTTTTGTCTTGATTGTCAATGCGTAAGTTCTAGTTTACTCTCAAAGTAATGAAAACTATGCCCAAACATTAGGAATAAAAGAAGTCATATTGCCGAAAGGAGGTTATAGAAGTAAGCAACGAATTGAGCATGAAAAAAAGAGAAATTTTAGAAAAGACCGTCATTGGCATAACGGTGTAGAAGGACGTATTAGTTTCCTGAAACGATGCTTTGGCTTCCAACGTTGTTTGTATAGAGGAGATACGGGATTTAAACAGTGGGTGGGCTGGGGAATAATCGCTCACAATTTGACCATTATCAGTCGATGTTTAGTTTCTCAAACTAAGACTGTTAAATAAATTGATATTTTATCTTCGCAAAGACCCACTTCATCGATATTATTTTATTTCCCCAAATATGGGAATTTAACCAATTTTGGTTTGCTGCTATTATCGCTCTACATATTATCTCTTCTGTTCGAGCTTGAATAATACTTTTGTTTTATTCTGTCCCTAGTTTCGCACCGCGAACTAGTACACATCGGCGGAAATAAACAGACCATTAAATAGCCAATACTTTGCCCTTATAAGTCCACTTAAAAGGTTTAGCCATCGTTTGGTTAAAGTAGTCAATAAAATTGAGGATTCGATTTCTTAAATCATCCTTACTGACAAAACTTGCTCTTCTTAGTAACTTGCGAACCAAAATACTGAACCAGATCTCAATTTGATTGAGCCAAGAGCAGTGTTTGGGAGTATAATGAAAAACAATCCGATGTGTTGGGTCGCTCAAAAAAGCAGCACGAGATTTCATCGATTTAAGTATACCGCTTTCTCCCTTAACACCTAAGTCGATATCTAAACCTTCTTTTTCTGCAACAAGACGAACTAAAGATTCCGACTGATGAGTATTAAGGCAATCCATGATTAAATGCCACTTTGTCGCATCAGAGTCAGTTTCAATTATTCGACGAATATTAAGGACAAAATCTTCTTCGGTTCTAGAATCTCCACAAGTCGGCTCGACAATCTTACCAGTAGCAACATCGAAATTAGCGATTAAACTCTGTGTGCCGTGGCGAATATACTCAAATTCCCGCAAAACGACTTTACCTGGTTGCATTGGCAGGTCTTTCTCTTTACGCTCGGTTGCTTGGATACCTGTCATTTCATCAACAGACATAGTGCGTTCTCCGTTTTGGTGACGTTCAATTGCACTGATGTACAAATCATTAATATTTCCAACTTTTGTATCAAATTCATCATCAGGGGGGGGGAGTAAGCCAATACCGACTTTGGTGTGGCTTCAATTGAGCTTCTTCTAATAATCTTCCAACATGGCGGACTGATATACTTTCGATGATGCCTTGTTTTCTAATTTCATCCGCCAGTTCTCTAGGTGTCCAATGACTTATTGGTCGTCCGTAATCTTCAGGTGGCGAACATGCAAGCGCAAACAACTCGATTACTTGTTCCATACTAAATTTTACTGGTGCGCCAACACGCTCCAAGTCTTGTAATCTTTGAATAATCGATAAGTCTTTTGAATCGGTCTCCAACCATCGGTTTCGCCAGAAACGAGCCATCTGCCGATTGATATCTAAACTTCGGGCAATTTCACGATGGTTTTGACCATCAAACGCCATGAGAATTATTTTTGCTCGTAGTGATATTTGTTGCGGCGTGTTGTGTCTGTTTACCAACTGTTGGAGTTGATGACGCTCGCCATCGCTTAAGTTTAATATTTTAGGAGTTAATCTAGCCACACTCTGATTCCTTGATACCCCTACCGAAACGGCTTTTAACCTTACTATTTATTCTCCCATCAATATGGTCTGTTTATTTCCGCCGGCGTGTACTAGTCTAAACTACAGTGACTTAGCAATATCTATTAAGATAGGGTAGAAACAAAATCCTCCAACCGTGTACTCAATCCTGTTTTAAAATTGATTCTTCATGGAAGAAGTAGTTTCTCAAAGGAATCAAAGAGGTGGAGGATTTGAATCATTCATCAAACTGCTTTAGATGCAGAGGACACAGAGAAAGAGTGAGGAAGAGCGTTAGACTTCGTGGCATCCACATTCGGTTTTTTCACTTCCTCTCCAGCGTCCAGCGCGTTCGTCTTCGCCTTCATTTACTGGAGTGGTGATAGGCTCATCTCCAATGCTGGGATAACCTTGGTCGTGGAGAGGGTTGTAGATAACGTAGTATTCAGATACATAATCCCAAGCTTGTTCGCGTGTCCAATTGGCTAGGGGATTGACTTTCAGACGTCCCTTTTTATCTAGTTCAACTATTGGCATAATAACACGAGTTACGGCTTGGTCGCGACGACGTCCGGTGATCCAAGCGACAGTGCCTAGTTCGTCTAAACCTCGTTGCAAGGGATCGATTTTAGTAAGTTGATGGAATCGGAGAATATCTTTATCCCAAAGTGCTTCGCCGTATTTAGAGGCAAAAGCTTCACGGGTGTCTACGTCTGAAATTTTATAAACTTTCAGATCCAGATTATAAACTTTTGTGGCTTGGTCAACCAGTTCTAAGGTTTGGGGAAAGTGATGCAGTGTGTTGATAAATATTACAGGAATTGGGTAATTGAGGTCACGGTAAAGAATATCGGTGATGACCATGTCATCAACGTTAAAGGCACTGGTTTGCATCAATTCGTCAGTTGGAATATTCTCCACAAACCATGCCAGTATTTCTCTTGGATGGGCAGTCTCAAATTTCTGATTTAATTCCTCCAAGGAAAAGCGATCAATTTGAGTTCTAAGAGCGTTGATCATAATTTTTCAGTCCAACGTTGGTGTTCTAAACATCTTGATGTAAGCCGACGAGACGAAGGGATGAAGCAGCTACCAAAAAGTTTTTTTGCAAGCTGCTCAATAAGCTGACTTTTCCCGTTATCTTTTTGGCGGAGCGATCGCTTACGGCTGCCCCTATCCCAAAGTCCTATTCTCTCGTGATTCATTGTCATTAAAATTAACTTGTTGATAAGAGACTTGGGTGTGAAACCCTTGCTATTTCGATGGTTTCCGACTTAACGGGAAAAGTCAGGCTCAATAAGCGGGGTGAAAGGCTCAATAAGCGGGGTGAAAGCTCCTTATATCATCGTTAGTGGCAAACTCAAAAGCTATGGTGTCACCAAGAAAGAGATTCTCAAAAGGGTGGAACCTCGATAGCATAAGGCATGATTTTCGTAGTAGTTGCTGACAATAGCACTATGCAATTCACAAGCTCAGCGAACCAGAGATACTTCAACCAAGGAATCTCCAACCGTTGCGGCATGTCCTAGGTCTGCAAAAGTAGTAGAAGTCACGGCATTAATGGTGTTCCCTGCAAGGCTGAGTTTACACCAGTATCCAAGAGGAGCAACTACAACACCTGGTTGTGTTATGTCGTTAACCTGCGCTATGACCTGGAATGACCCTCGATCATTGTATATCCTTACAAGTTCACCTTCAATAATGCCTCGCTTGGCTGCATCTTCTGGATGAATGATCAGCATTGGTTCTCTTTGCAGTTTGCGGTGCTTTGACAGGTTGCCAAAGCAAGAATTCAAGAAATGATGAGGCTTGGCTGACAATAGGCTAAGTGGATAACGGGCTGCTTTAGTCGGGTTAGTTTGAGGAGATTCACTAGGTGGGATGTAAGTTGGCAATGGGTCTACTGGAGAGCCTGGTTGATATTCTTCGCAG
Source organism: Iphinoe sp. HA4291-MV1 (assembly GCA_019359415.1). Classification (GTDB taxonomy): domain Bacteria; phylum Cyanobacteriota; class Cyanobacteriia; order Cyanobacteriales; family Nostocaceae; genus Brasilonema. Next base: position 3,767 of record JAHHHH010000137.1, read on the forward strand.
CCTTGACGGAATGCAGGCAACACAAAGTTGCTGTCTATAGCCATCGATGATAAAAATTCACATTTGCCTGAAGAAGTTGGAAAATTACCTTCAGCATGAGGAATCGGGTTAATTTTCAACTTGGCATACCCTTGTCGCTTCAATAAGTCTATATCAATGCCTTGCAGAACTGGTGCAGTCCAGTCTAGTACCTCCAAAACTATCTCCTCATCGCTGAGCTTAAAGCACTTATCCTCAAAGCCCATGCGAGCCGCCAAGCGCCGGAACAGTTCGGTATTTGGGATGGCTTCTCCTTGCGGTTCAATAGCAGGTATGTTGAGAGTTAAGTAAGTATGTCCCCAGGAAAACATTAGATCCCAATTTTCCAACTGAGTGGTGGCAGGCAGCACGATGTCTGCATAATCAGCAGTATCTGTCATAAAATGCTCACTGACCACTGTAAACAGATCCTGGCGAGACAAACCAGCTATGATTTTGTCTTGCTCTGCTGCTTGAGTCACCGGGTTGCAGTTGTAAACAAAAAATGCTTTGATTGGGGGATCGAGACCGAGTTCTCCGTTCAAAGCCTGGCCAACTTGCCACTGATTGATGATCCGCGTACCAGGTTTGATGAAATCAGGGCGATGCAATACCTCCCAACGAATCGGAAATGGCCATAAGGAAATTTGTAGTAGACCACCTCCTAAGTAGCGCCAAGCACCTACCAAAGCAGGCAAACAGCAAATTGCCCTTATACCTTGACCACCTCCAGCTTGTTTTTCAAGAGCAACTCCTAGACGGATAACTGAGGGTTGAATAGTAGCATATTCCCGAGCAAGGGTCACAATGTCTTGCACCGGAATACCTGTGATTTCTGAAACCAACTTGGGCGAATATTTGCTAACTCGTTCTTTTAATTCTGCATAACCAACTGTATATTTTTCAACATAGTCAGTATCAATCAGATTCTCCTTGATAATAATATGCATCAATCCTAGAGCCAATGCAGCATCTGTGCCAGGACGGATAGGGATGTGCCAATCTGCTTGCTTAGCAGTACGCGAGTAAACTGGGTCAATAACTACTAACTTAGCCCCATTCTTTCTCGCTTCTCTAATAAATGGCCATAAATGAACATTGGTGGTCAAAACATTACAGCCCCAAAGGACAATATATTGGGAATGGGTAAAAGTATCTGGATCGGTGCCATGAGTTGGACCACAGGTCATTAGGAAAGCAGTGCTGGTTCCAGAGGCGCAGAAAGTACGCTCGCTGATTGAAGCTCCTAGTTTGTTAAAGAAGGCATCTCCAACGGTAAGACCATTAAGGAGTCCTTGATGACCTAGATAACTACAAGGTAGAATAGCCTCTGGTCCATACTCTTCAGCAATTTTCTGAAAGCGAGTAGCAATCTCATCTAGGGCACTATCCCAACTAATGTGCTCGAATTGAGCACTGCCTTTAGGACCAACCCTTCGCATAGGATATAGCACACGGTTAGGACTATAAACTCGGTCAAGGTAGTCTTTAACCTTGCCACAGAGTGTGCCTTGCGTATGAGGATGGTCAGGATTGCCCCGTATCTCTACAGCTTTACCGTTCTCTACTGTAGTGATTATAGAACAGGTGTCTGGGCAATCGTGAGGGCATGCATTAAGTACAGTCGTTCTTCTATTGTCGCTAGTGACCATAAATTTACCTTATCAAAATAACTATTAATGATCATGTAATTTATTAACTTAATAACTAATGTTGTCTTAGATTTAAAAATTTTAAATTATATAGATTTGTATATTTCCTTTGCCTTTTTTTGATAGCAACTTAAATTTATATAGTTAAAATGAGTTCACAAAAGAAACATCTAATTGAATATTCTAAGCTAAATTTCATTGAACTGCTTAGTACTCTAATACTCAATTAGTAAGTACAAGTTTATCTATTAAAATAGTACTGGTGTGCCTAGACAGAGTATAGAATGTGCATTAAGCTTTAATCTATCACTAGCTAAATGTAACTAATCACTAACCTTTCCAGAGTTTAATTACCATCTCTAGAACAAAATCTGAATTTTATAAACAAAACTTTGGTTTAAGCTACAGAAAACTAAATTTATTAGCATTTTGGAGGAGTTGCAGTTAAGCATTATTTACAACATTTTTTTGAGAAAAATCGGAGATGATAACATGGTCAAGCAAAAACAAATCAAGCATTTCATATTAGCATTCTCAGTTGTTATCTTTACCTTTTTATTTACTCCTTGTTCGGCACTAGCTCAAAATTATTACAATTCTAAAGAGACTCGACCAATTTCACTGGTATCTGGACTAGGAACGCTTCATCATCCTGTTTCGACTAACAACCCTGAGGCTCAGCGTTTCTTCGATCAAGGACTTACTTTTATCTACGCGTTTAATCACAATGATGCTTTTCGCTCATTCAAGTGTGCAGCTGAACTCGACTCTCAATTAGCTATGGCTTATTGGGGAATTGCTCTATCATTAGGATCTCATATTAACATAGTAGATGTTGACCCTTTGAGAGCAAAAGCTGCATACGAAGCTGTAGAGAAAGCTTCATTTTTAGCATCGAAAGCAACAGAAAATGAACGAGCTTATATTGAAGCTTTGGCAAAAAGATATTCACTCGATCCCAAAGCTAATCCGGTAAAACTTGCAATTGATTATAAAGATGCAATGAGAGAAGTCGTGAGACGTTATCCTGACGATCTGGATGCAGCAACGCTGTATGCAGAGAGTATGATGGACTTACGACCTTGGCAACTTTGGAGCACAGATGGAAAAGCAGCAGAAGGCACCACAGAAATCATTGCTGTGCTTGAATCAGTACTCAAACGCGAGCCTAACCATATTGGTGCTAATCATTACTATATCCATTCTGTTGAAGCATCTCCACATCCAGAACTAGCTATTGCAAGTGCTGATAGATTAAGAACACTTGTGCCAGGATCAGGGCATCTCGTACATATGCCTTCTCACATCTATGCACGGATTGGAGATTACGAAGCAGCAGTACGCAGTAACGAAGAAGCAACTAAAGTCGATCAAAAATTTCTTCAAATCACAAATGTACCAGATGAGTATTTATTGAAGTATTACACTCATAATCTCCATTTTTTGACAGCGGCATATATGATGTCAGGACAGTTTTCGAAGGCAAAAGAAGCTGCTGAGAGACTTGAGACTCAACTCGAAACTTATTTCGGTTCTCATTATAAAGAGATGCCAGCGCTCGAAGTATTTCTGCCTAATTCTATGTTAGTTCCCATTCGATTTCATAAATGGGACGACATTTTAGAATTACCAAAACCATCTCCAGGAATGCAAGTCCTGAATGCTACATGGCATTTTGCTCGAGGAATGGCTTATGCAGCTAATGGTCAAATAGAAAATGCAGAAGCTGAACGAAATTTTCTTAATGCTGTACGAGAAGTTATTCCTCCAGAGAAAAGCTTCAGTCTTAGTTCTAATAGCGCTAAAAGTGTATTTAAAATTGCCGATCTCGTTCTTCAAGCCAATATAGCGCTTGCACAGCAAGATAATGAGTCTGCAATTGAACTTTTGAAGCAAGCAGTCAAAGCTCAAGATGTTCTGAGTTATTTTGAGCCACCCGATTGGTTCTTCTCAATTAGAGAAGACCTTGGCAGTGTGCTTCTTGCAAACCATGATTACCAAGAAGCTGAAGAAGTTTTTCGAGAAGACCTTGAAAAGAATCCTCGGAATGGGCGTTCACTTTTTGGTTTATCTGAAAGCTTAAGAGCGCAAGGTGATGAATCTGATGCTGAATGGATTCAAAGAGAATTTGAAATTGCTTGGAAAAACGCAGATACTCAACCTCAAATAGCAGATAGCGTAACTTTTGCAAGTCATTTGATTAGTAAGAAATAATTGAGTTTGTCATTCCTAATGTATTAGGATATGAAATTCTCCTAGAGCTGCCTTAAAAGTTTGTTTTCATCATTCTTTATTGGAGTTTAGACTAATTTTGCTTATCAAACCGCCAAACTCTTATCCAGACAGGCTTTCCTAATTTATAGGCGGCTTGTTATGATTCCGAAGTCTAAAATGCTTGCTATACAAGGGCTGTAGCCTTAAAAATAGAATTTAGTCTAAACTCCAATTACCTGATTGCGAATGATAATTGTAAATCTCATTGTCAAAATGCTACTTAAATGATATTGTCAAGTTAATTGAGCATTGATGTGAGAGAGAAATTTCTGGGATGCTTTTCTCATGAAAACATTTTCTTCTAACTTGTACCACTGCTACCAATTTCCAGCAAAAATCATTAGCTATTGCGTCCAATTGTACTTCACCTTTAGTTTGAGTTATAGAGACCTTAAGAAGATAAAGATCTACTGAGATACCTTTGTTACTTAAGAGAATCCTTGGTAACAATGTCAGAACTCTAGTAGTGCTTTGCCAAGATTGGTTGTTATTATGTGCAATTGGCAACAAATACCATTTCAAATCAACAGTAAAATCTCCTATTTAGGGTAGGTTTTAGATTTTGACGGCAATGTTATAAACATCTTGATGCAAACTTATGACTTAAGTTAACAACACTGACACAGTTTTTGATAATTTCAACTGGGAACAGATAGCACTAGTAGAAGTTAGATAAGATTTTTGTGGTAAAAGTATCAACAATTTCCAACGAATATCAATGCTCAATTAATTTGAAATACCTGCAAATTTTAGCTATTTTACTGCTGAATTTAGTATACAGGCAATGAAAAAAATTTACTTGTTCCTTACTGAAAGTGTAGGTATCCTTTGTTTAATTCTTCAAAGCACTTCTGTACTAGCTGAAACATCACAAACAGCCTTGGTGAGTTTCGATCCTGTCATAACTGGAGAAACAGTGTTTGCTACAAGCCCTAATGCTTTAAAAGCTGGAGACAACGTTATTGAAGTATCGGAACCTATTTTAGAGTCATCTCTCCTGATGGCTCAAACTGCAACCGAAGGTTCCTCTCAAAAGCAGTCTGGCTCAACATCCACTTCTGAAAATCGGGTAACTTCAGTAAGCCAGCTTTCAGATGTCCAGCCTCAAGATTGGGCTTTCCAAGCACTCCAGTCTTTAGTCGAGCGCTATGGAGTTATTGCAGGCTACTCTGATAGCACTTATCGAGGCAACCGGGCTATAACTCGTTATGAGTTTGCAGCTGGACTGAATGCTGTACTTAACCGAGTCAATGAGCTAATCGCAGCTGGCTTAACGGATCAAGTATCCTGCCAAGACTTGTTGACGTTGGAACAACTCCAGAAGGAGTTTGCGGCAGAATTGACAAGTCTACAAAGTCGTATAGACAATCTTGAGGCTAATACAGCTAACCTAGAAGCAAATCAATTTTCCACTACCACTAAACTGTCAGGTCAAGCAGTCTTTGCCATAACTGGAGGAACCTTTAGCGGTGATCGCATCATTGGTCCTAGAGGTGAAGAAATTTCAAATGAAGACCCAAATTTTACTGTTCCCTATCGAGTTCTTATTGATCTAACGACCAGCTTTGTCGGAAACGATCAACTTCTCCTTCGCATAGAAACAGGCAGCGATGGCGTTAACGATAACGCTTCGGGATTTCTAGAACCAAACTTTGGTAGCGGCTTGGGATTCTCCATTCGTTCAGGCGGTAACGACAGCTTTATAATCACTAGGGCAAACTACTCGTTCAAGCCGTTTGAAGACCTTACAGTAGTTCTTGGTCCAACACTATTCACTGTGGACTATTTTGATAGAAATAGATACGCCAACAACGACTCTTTGGACTTCGGAACTTTGGCATTTCAAAATAACTATGTTGTAATTCCTTACTTAAGCATAGGCAGTGGAGCCGTTATCTCCTGGAATCCAGGGAAGGGTCCATTTACGATGCGAGCAGGGTATGTGGCAGAAGATGCAGCTAATCCCAACCCTAATGTACGGCGTCCTGTTGGCATATCAGCTCTTGGCAACTTGCTGTTTCCTAATAGAGGAGGTGAAGGTGGTTTGTTTGGATCTCCTTCTCAAACTCTCGTTGAGTTAGAGTACGCACCTTCTACAAACTTCACTCTACGCCTTCTGTACAATGGAGGTACTGTATCAGATGGTCACTTTGATGCCTTTGGAGCCAACTTTGAACTGGCGCTCTCAGAGCGATTAGGTATTTTTGGTCGTTATGGCTATGGCAGCTACTATGATACGGTTTTTGGTGACATTAACCCCAATTATTGGATGGCTGGAGTTGCGTTTCCAGATCTGTTCACATCAGGTGCTTTAGCTGGTGTAGCCGTAGGTCAGCCATTTATTGAGGGAGATGTGGGTAACGCAACTCAGACTAATATGGAAGTTTTTTACACCTACCCAGTCAATGACAACATTCATGTTACGCCCTTGATACAGGTTGTTACTAATCCCGGCAATCAAGAGAGTAATGGCACAATTGTCACAGGTACCCTACGGACAACCTTTTCCTTCTAAACTGAAGTTCTTTAAACCGAAAGATAGAGGACACCTCTAAAAGCCTTTTTATATATGGCTAGTAGCAATTGTTAAGAAATCCCTGTACCCATGTCTGTTATAGCTGCCAATTTGCGATTGGCCAAGGGGCACTCAGGGCAAACGCACCAAAAGTTACAAAAACCATTGCACTCAGAGCATCAAAGTGAAATCAAGATGCCCCAACTTCACATGGGCAGACTATTTAATTAGATAAAATCGATGCAGAAAGGTTGAAGCATAAGAAAATTTAATGATACGAGCAATAACCATATATTAATACGCACTAAAAAATAGAGTTTGTCCTTAAAAAGAAACTCGCATGAGAGCAATAAAAATTTAATAACTCTTAATTTACAGGTGAATGATTCCAGCTAAAATTGTTTCTAAATACTTTTTATCCCATCCGGCTTTAGAGGCTGTTTGAAAAGTCGGAGAAATAGTAAAAAAGCTCTCTCAGTATACGCTGTTAATAGATAATAGACAGCACTGAGAGAGCAACATGAGTAAAGCATACCCTAGCAATCTGACCCGTGTT
>JAHHHH010000014.1 GCA_019359415.1 Iphinoe sp. HA4291-MV1
TGACTAATGACTAATGACTAATGACTAATGACTAATGACTAATGACTAATGACTAATGACTAATGACTAATGACTAATGACTAATGACTAATGACTAATGACTAATGACTAATGACTAATGACTATTCAGAATATCTTATATATCGGCAATGGATGAGTTGCGCTTTAGACTTAGCACAAATAGCGGGTGATGCGGATGAAGTTCCTGTAGGCGCTGTGATTATTGATTCATCTGGAAGTTTGATTGCACAAGGAGAAAACAGGAAAGAACGTGACAATGACCCTACGGCTCACGCGGAAATGATCGCTATTAGAGTAGCCGCTCAAAAGTTACGAACTTGGCGTCTTAACCAATGTACCCTTTACGTCACTCTAGAACCGTGTCCGATGTGTGCAGGTGCTATTGTACAAGCACGTATAGGACTTCTAGTCTACGGGGTGGACGATCCCAAAACTGGCGCAATTCGTACCGTCACTAATATTCCTGATAGCGCTGCTTCCAATCATCGCTTGCGTGTTATTGGGGGTATTTTAGAATCCTCCTGTCGTCAGCAATTACAAGCTTGGTTTGCTAATCGGCGACATATTTCTCACTAACGGACAGAGGTAAAACTGTCCAGCTGGTGCTACACAAGTCAGGGAAGAAAATCTACGGTGTAACTAATAGTGTTTTGAATGTATTTAACCCGACAGCTAGTAGCCACCATCATGATTGAGTTAAACTCTTCCTCCGATAATCCTAGTGATAATCTTACGTCAGACAATACTAAGGTGGCTCACATTACTACCTCTCAAATTTCTCCTTGGTTAAGTCCTTTGGTATATTTCTTGGGAGGGCACTTTCTGATGCCGTTTTTCTTCGGGCGTATTAGAGTCACTGGACAAGAAAATATTCCTAAAACTGGTCCTGTCATCCTTGCTCCCACGCATCGAGCACGTTGGGATTCGTTGCTCATACCGTATGCAACTGGACGTTGCGTGACTGGACGAGACTTACGATTCATGGTCACTATCACTGAGTGCCAAGGGTTACAGGGCTGGTTTGTCCGACGCTTAGGAGGGTTTTCTGTAGATCCTAAACACCCCTCAATCAAGACTCTCCGTCATAGTGTTGAACTCCTTGAACATGGAGAAATGTTAGTTATTTATCCAGAGGGAGGTATTTTTCGCGATCGCAAAGTTCACTCATTAAAGCCAGGAATTGCTCGTTTGGCATTAAGTGCTGAATCTAGTCATCCTAAATTAGATATAAAAATTATACCCATCAGCATTAATTACAGCCAACCTTATCCTACATGGGGTACGGATGTGAGTATCCATATCGGATCTCCTCTAGAAGTAGCAAATTACGCTAGAGGTTCCTTGAAACAAAATGCCAAACGTCTCACTGGTGATTTGGCAATTGCCCTTAAAAAATTAAGCCATCAGGAATCAGAAGTCATTCCTCACGCATTTGCAGAAATTGCGAATGGTTAATGGTTAGTGGATAGCAGTTAGTCGTTAACAACTCACAACTAAATTTTTAATATTAGTTCCCAGCTAATTAAATAAATTTCTAAATCCTCTAGAAATTCGTGGGTAATGCTAACACTAACCTGAAAATCTTGAACGAGGCTAGAATCAGCTATTTCGAGTACGCTTCTTATCGCCTGTCTGTCATTATCAGGAATTATTTATCTTAAATCATTCCGTCTTTCCAGTTACTTGATGACGAGGTGCTACTTTCTGTAACTGTTGTGCTGCTTGTACTACCACGCGAGATATCCTAAGCTTTTTCTACAAAAATATGAGAACCAACGCTAGTTGGTTAGCGCCATTTGGGAACCTGGTTTCATTGATTCTCAGTCTAAATTAGGGAAACTGAATGCGAGCTTTTGTTTTACCAAGGTTCAAAACAGAGTTAAGATACCCGAAGTTTCTATAACTGTTTTTTAGTTATCCCTACTAAATGACATGAACTTGTCTGCAACCGTTGCCATATTTCGCTTGACTTCTTTAGCAGTGATAGCTACCCTTAGTTTGCTACCACCTGTTAATGCTCAAGTACAGCTACCCAGTAGCTCTAGCCAACCACAACCTATTGATCCCAACGCTCCAAATAACCTCCGCCCCACAGCACAAAATAACAGCCTTTTGAGCCTTGAGGGGGGGAAGCGTCTCATGACAGAGGCAAGTAATGCAGTTTCTTCCCAAAACTACGACACAGCGGCAAAAAAACTCCAAGAAGCACGAGCCGTGTTTAATCAGCTCTCTAATTTCTATCAAGAATTAAACTCTAGTTTTTCTGGAATTGACAATAGAGTTGCTGATGCTCAACGAAAAAAGGCGCTAGAAACAGCTCAAATGAGAGATGAAGCTAGCTATCAGCTAGCATTGGTTCATAGAGCGCAAAATAAGCCAGAATTAGCTGTACCGTTACTCATTCAAATAGTTAAGAGTCAAAACCCAACACGTGATTTAGGTAAAAAAGCTTATCAGCAGTTGTTGGAGTTGGGCTTTGTAGATGCTCCGTTTCCTAAAGGGGGTAGCAGCGCCTCCTCCTCATCCTCTCCTTCTTCCTCCCCTCAAAAGAAATAATCAAATTACCTTTGTCCTCACCTCACCACTGCTGACGGGTAGTCCGACGCCAATTGCACGCAGTTGTTAAAAATGCGGGAAGCCGCCCTTTAGGCTTGGACAACTGAGGCTTCGGGGTTCCCACTTTATTATTCAGCTAAATGGTAAGATGAGAATATCAGCAGTGATGAGGTATCTTGATGTTTGAATCCCTATTGGGGTGTAATTAAAATTCTACTTTTAATTCGTATGTTATTGATCGGTTAAGATGCTTGTCAGTGCTGGATAGTAGAATTTTAAACTTTGTGCCTCCGATCATGAGGAGTTGCACTCTTGTTTGTAGCGTGCCCGTAGGGCATATTTTGAATTGCCCAAATGCGGAGGTTACAATTCCTATTAGGGTTTGAAGTAATCAGGAATTGCGATGATGAGTCCGCAGCAAGTAGAGGAAATGATAAAGGCAGAATTGCCAGACTCCCTAGTTCAAGTGCAAGACTTGACTGGAGGCGGTGATCACTATCAAGTGACAGTAGTTTCATCGCAGTTTGCAGATAAAGGACTGGTACAACAGCACCAGTTAGTATACAGTGCCCTTAGGCAAGCTATGTCTAGTGAAGCGATCCATGCCTTGGCACTAAAAACGTATACTCCCGAAGCTTGGCAAAATAGTCATTAGCTATTAGTCATGAGTCATTAGTAAGAACAAATGACTAAAACTAGAAGACAACATCAACAATTAGACTAGAAGCAAATCAGGAAGCAAAAAGACAATGACCCCAGAACTCAAAGAGCGAATTGATAATTTGGTAAAACAAAACAAGATTTTGGTTTTCATGAAGGGAACCAAGTTAATGCCCCAGTGTGGCTTCTCTAACAATGTCGTACAAATCCTAAATACGTTGGGAGTTCCCTTCGAGACAGTGAATGTTTTGGATGACTACGAAATCCGCCAAGGAATTAAAGAGTATTCGAACTGGCCAACAATTCCCCAAGTCTATATCAACGGTGAATTCGTTGGTGGTTCGGATGTCCTCATTGAACTGTACCAGAAAAGCGAATTGCAGCAAAAGGTAGAAGTAGCACTCGCTTCGTAAAATGAAGCATGTTGCAGTTAGCAGTTGGTTCTCAGTAAAGACAGTCTTAAGTGCTGAATATTGAGTAATGGGTGAGCCGATAAGTTAGCTCACTCATTATTCACGACTCGTTACTCAAGACTGTTTTACTAAGAGTGTAAAGAAATATGTCCAAAATGTCTCACCGCTGCCATGCAGATAATAGGTATGATATGATTATCTGCGTGATGTACGGGTACTATTGATAACAAAGAAAAGATATTAATAGTAATCCGGTTGTGGTTGTGTCATTGCAAAGTTTGAAACATCGTGCAAGTAGCGATTAGCCTCCTCTTCTAAGCGATGAATCAGATAGGGTTCAATGGCATTACCGTGTCGCAGTGCGGCTATATAGCCATCCAAATACATCCGCATATCGTCCGTGCGATAACCGCGATTCCATAACTCGACGAAGGCGTCGGTTAGTCTTTGGTAATAGCGGATGGTTTGTGTGTCTTGGAGCATAACTGCTGTTGGAAATCTGTTTGGAATAAAGAATTGTAATTTATTCGAACTCAAATGGGAAGTCTTACTTTCAGTTTGGCATGAACTCAAAGAAGATATCTTCCCCCAAGGGAAATCTCACGAGTAACCATAGACTATCTTGATCCTATTCCATAAAACAGGGAATAGACTATCAGGTAAGCTATTGTTATAATAGTCTCAACCTCCGAATCTAACTGTATTGGAGAGTGTGAGTACCAATTTGTACCACGAGGAGCGAATACTCTTCCACAACAAGGCTAAAAAATTTTGGTTCTTCCGCTACTTTTATGGTAGAAAACAGAATTGAATAGATTTGAACAAGTAAAATTTAACGTAATCGATGGCTCAAGTGTAGACATTGCAAGAGTTTAAAAAAAATAAATATGAGCAAATACGCGCGACTGGTATGATAGAAATTATGCTGTACTAAAACTTTAGGCGATCGCTATGAAGTTTCCTGTAGAGGAAATCCTAAATCTTCCGGAGATGAAAGTGTTAGATTGTCAAGAAGTTGAAGGCATAGGAATAGTTATAACGATAGACTTGAATGCAGACTTTACATGGGTACGTAATTTCAGGTGTAAACGATCGGAATCATTGTGTGTCAAGGCTTAGGGGTTTTTGTAGTACATTCGCACCGGGGAAGTTCAGTTTAACCTGGACACTGGCAAAAAATTAGGCGCTCGAAAAAAAAAGAGTCACACCCAGGTTAATAGGGCATATTTCACTCCTCACGTAACAACCAAAAGCCGCTGTAAGTCATTCCAGAATCATCAGGTTGCACTAACAAAAAATGTAGTTCCCGGCTTTGCTGCTTCCTTTGTTTATAAACTTTTGCAGCATCTGTCACTTCTTTATCTTCAAATGTGGTGACAATCCATCTGTCAACTAAGCCAGCTTCTAAAACTAACCCATTAGGCGCACCAGCAACGTAATTTAATGCTACGGGATGGACTTGTTGCAACCACCTTGCCAAGCGCATTGATTGTCTTCCACCATAAATAACGACACCCGGGACGGGTATTATTGATGCTAAACTGAGATTGATGGGTAAGAGATATTTTGGTATTTCTAAAATAGGAATGGGGCGATCGCTAAACACCTCTGCTATATCACCAGCAGTCAGTGAAGCAAAACGCCATTCTTCTCCCCAAAGGTTTTCTGGTAATGGCATTGGGGGTGGTTTATCCAAGGATACGGGATACTGTTTTTCTTGTAACCACTGTTTTAATGCTAGAGTGCGGCGGGTTGGTTCAACAGAAATGCCTAAACTGCGTCCAGCTTGTTCTATTAAACTCAAAGACTGAGGACGAAACACTTGAATCACATCTGGTAGTTGTTCACCAGCTGCTTTGTGAAATTCAGAAGCAACCCAACTTGAACTAGCTTGTGACTGTGGACAAGCTGCTTGATACTCAAAGCTGCGAGTTGTATCACAAATCAGCAACTCCCACATAACTTGTCCAGATGCTTCTGTCTGTGGACAACGATAAAAATCGGCTTGCCAAATTTTCATGCTAAATTCTTGATGTTGAGGGATAAAGGTGTAATGTCTTGCACCCTTACCCCACAAAATATCACCTACACTTGTCTAAAACCTGTTTCGTTCAATAGTTCCTCAATCCTAAGCGGACTAAGTTGTTGTACGTTACCAAAAACCATAGATGCTCCTGCGGTTATTAATTTCTCAGCATATGCATCACGACGTGCTACTATTTGCTGTACATGAGGAGGTAAAATACCAACACCAATCCAAGTTCGAGAAGATTCCTCCAAACGCGCTTTTTCCACAGTGTACATATCAGCTACTGTATCTCCTACGTATACCACAGGTGTTGATTTGTCAATAATTTTATTGGATAAAGACTCCAACAGGCGAACAGTGGCAAAAAGTCCAGTGGGATCTGGTTTACCTGGTGCATCTTCCATTGCGATTAATACTGGAGACTTCAAACCGAGACGTTTTTCCAAAATATAAGTCGCAGAAGCGCGAGTTGCGCCGCTGAAAAATCCCCAAGAAATCTCAGCTTTTGTCAGTTCTTCTAGGTATTTAGAGTGTAGCAATACTGGTTCATTGCAAATATATCCCGTCCAGTTGTGGGGGTCTGTTCCTCGATAACGTGATTGAAAAAAGGTGACAATGGCATTGTAATCGAGTTGTCGTTGCTCGCGCGAGTAACAGAGAGTTTCAAAATAGCGGTAAACTAATTCCTGAGATGCTTCCCAATCATTATTCCAGACACCTTCAGACTTGAGCCGATCTATGTCGAGTGGTGTTGGACGATACGCTCCCTGTGTAAAATACTCTACAGTATCTGCGATCGCTCGTCGATAAGAACCACTAACATCGCGCACAACACCGTCAATATCGAAAATAACTATCGCCTTTGGTGAGGATTTTTCAGTCATAGGACGAGAAGATATTAGATGAGTCATTAGTCATTAGTCAATAGTCAATAGCCAATAGTCAATACTTACTAGTCACAACAAGTCATAAAGTAAAAAAAATTTTAGTTTATGAGTCTATAATTCTCTGTGCCTACTCCCGACTTTCCACTTCCTGTTTGGAAAGCTGGTAGATATTGCGTTAGAATAAGCGATCGCAAAGTTAGTGAGTGTTGTCCGGATACTCCCCGGAGGTGCGATTGTCCAAGTTTATTTTGAAAATACTGTGGTTAGATGAAAACGTTGCCTTAGCAGTCGATCAAGTTGTAGGCAAAGGCACAAGTCCTTTGACTAAGTACTTTTTCTGGCCAAGGAATGATGCTTGGGAAGAATTAAAAAAGGAGCTAGAGTCAAAACACTGGATTACTGAACTGGATCGGGTGGAGTTGCTCAATAAAGCCACAGAAGTTATTAACTACTGGCAAGAGGAAGGCAAAAACCGCCCGATGGCTGAAGCTCAAGTAAAATTTCCCGAAGTTGCCTTTACAGGTAGCGCCTAGAGTTGTAAAATTAACTCCTCTGCTGTTGAACAAGCTCCCAGAGTTTGATAGTTTTATCTCTGCTGCCACTAGCAATCAGTTGTGCAACAGAGCTAACAGCAACGGTAGATACTGAGTCTTCATGACCACAGAGAGTAGCAACTTCTTCTTTTGTGCTCACTCTCCAAAGTTTAACTGTTTTGTCTCTACTGCTGCTTATCAACGTTTTCCCATCGGCACTAAAAGCCACTGTGACCACTGACCAGGAATGGCTCGAAAGAGTACCAATAACCTGACCCGTGCTTATTTCCCACAGTTTAATAGTGTTGTCATCGCTACCAGTCGCTAAAATTTTACCGTCGGGAGTGAAAGCGACTGTCAAAACCGCCCATGCATGACCTGAAAGGGTACCTAAGAAGGTGTAGTGTGGGCGGTTTTTAAATACTCCGTGTGACCACAAACGGATAGTCCTGTCAAAACTAGCACTCGCCAAAAACTGACCATTAGGACTAAACGCCACTGCACTGACCTGTAATTGGTGTCCAGTCAACGTACAAATCTCTTGTCCTGTCTTGACATCCCAGAGTTTAACGGTTTTATCCCAGCTACCACTAACCAGTAGCTCACCATCTGGGCTGAAAGAGATTGATTTGACTGCGTGAGAGTGTCCAAAGAGAGTGTAAGTTTCCTTGGCTGTATTAACATTCCACAATTTGATAGTTTTATCATCGCTAGCCGTTGCCAAAATTTTTCCATCCGGACTAAAAGCGACGGATTTCACAGCTTTGGAATGTCCGACAAAGATATGTAGCTGTTGTTTCGCCTTTAAATCCCACAATCTAATAGTTTTGTCATCATGACCACTTACTAAAGTCGTACTGTCAGGGCTTATGGCAATTGAATTTACAGCACTCAACATACCAGGATGAGTCACGGTATGTGAGCAACGCCAGAGAAGTTGGCGAGCCAAAAGATAGGTCAATGGGGAGTGAATACCCATCGCTTGCATCACTTCATCAGCAGATTGAAAGCGTTGGATGCAGTTTTTTTGCACAAGCTTGTCAAGAATTTTACCTAATCGCTCACTAACCTCTGTAGTAAGATACTCTCGCCAGACCCAACTATCAGTTGCAACATCAAATAAATCAAAAGGAGGAATTTGAGTAAGTAAGTAAATGCAAGTGACACCTAAGCTGTAAAGGTCACTGGTAAATACGGGCTTTCCCTGTATTTGCTCAGGAGCAGCATATTCTGGGCTACCGATACGACTTTCACCAGTTAGTTGGTCAATTGATGTCATAGTTCTAGCAGAACCAAAATCAACCAAAACCAAATCTTTAGCGTTGATGAGGTTGGAAGAGGATCTAAGAATAATATTTTCCGGTTTAATATCGCAATGAATAAGGTTGTGAGCGTGAATAAACTTGAGAACTGGCAATAAATTCTCTAAAAGTTCCCAAATCTGATTTTCACAAAAGGCTCCCTCTTTCTCCACTAAGGTAGATAAATTTGTGCCTTCAATAAACTCCTGCACAAAATAATTATGGTTATTTTCTTCAAAATATGTAAGTAAAGCAGGAATTTGTGGATGCTGACCTAATTCTTCTAGAATCTGTGCTTTTTGCACAAAAATTTCAGGTGTTTGGTTTTGCTGGCAAAATTGTTGAATAATACAAGGAATTGCGGGGGATTGTCCCTCATCTGTTGCGAGGAAGGTTTTGCCAAATCCTCCTTGACCAATTTGTTTGAGTAAACGGTAACGTTCTTTTATCAGCAAAGCTTTTCACGCAATTTTAGCTAGGGTTTCACGACTACCAATGCCTTTCGGGTATTTTGATTTCAAAATACTTGCGAGGAGTTTGGTTAAAGTTAGTGCATCATTAAACTCTTTTGATTCTTGTAGTGCCTCATATAGTGAGTGAATTTCTTGTGGTGATAAATTTGTAAATGTACGTAACTCGGTAATATCTAATCTACGGTTGAACTCGTTTACAGTATGCCGCCACTGATGCAGAAGCAAAAACAATTCTCTATCTTTACGTTCTGCAAAGACATCAGATGCGATCGCTGTTTCAGTAACTGACATCATTAATCGCGGAAAGACTAGCGGTCGCCCATGTTTATGGGAGTCTAGGTTAGATTGAATATCAAATAAAATGTTCATATTTGATATACACTCATTTTGTAAGGCACGCACCAATTCTTTCCTCTTTTCGATAGCTGATGCTAATCGTTCAGCAAAAATTCCTGTAATTGTTGCTAATAACCCAAGAGATGTCACTAGTGACTCATAATTTGTTTCCTTTGTCCACCAGTAGACGGCTATAGTAAATCCAATAAGTAGAGGAAAAAACGTGAGAAAGGTCACTAGGCTTTTCATACTCACACCGTCTGTTGTTCGTGCAGCCTGAATCTTTGCTAGCATTTTATTTTTTAGACCATATATAATCTGCTACTGGAGAACTCTTATTAATTCCTGAAGATTGAGACGCAAGCAGGATTAAAATCATGCCAAATCCTATCCTATAACGTGGTTCCAGTTTTATATGTAGACTATCAACAAGTACCAAGTTACTGTCTGATATACTTTTGTTAATTCCAGTAGAAGTATACTTTCGAGTTAGATACAAACGAATCGTATCTTGGTCTTCAAAATCCATAACTGAGCGGTCAGGTAACGTCACTTGAATTTTGTTTCCAGTCAAGTTACGATACAGAATTTTTATTAGAATTGCTTTATCTGTCTCTATAAAACCTTCAAAAAATATGCTATTTAAGTCGATGTGCAAATCAGTGTTTTGAAGCAATGCACTTGTGACAAACTCTCTGAATGACCTTGTTTTTGCGTACTCGTCCGCTGCCTTTTGCGCTGCTTCTTGACTTAAGTCTTCAGTGGTCGCGACTTCTATCAGAAGCTTATCCTCATGTCGCAATAGTTTAGAAAGAGTTTGCAGTAGTTCTGTGTCTCGTTGAAAATTCGCTAATGTGTTTCCAAGCAGAGAAAATAGAACAGGACTATCATTTACGACTCGGTCTAGTAGTTTCCGTAACTCGATAACATTTCTCTCGATTGAGAAGTCGATTTGAATTGGTAGTACATGACTACTCTTCAATTGTGCTCCTTGAGTTGCCTGTTGAACACCTAGTCTCAACATCTCCGAACTCATATCAACTGGAAAATAAAGTAGTTCAGGATTTGTGTTGAGCAATGAACTCAAAATGAATTGGTCTTTTTCACCTGTGCCTACACCTAAACTGACATAATGATATTTCTGATCTCGTATATTATTGGAATGAATTTGATGCCATCGAGTTCGAAATGACTCTATGCTATTTTTCATCACGAGATAAAATCTATCATTACAAGCATAATCCCAAGCGATCGTTGGACCTATTCCCCAATACGAAAAACCAGATAAAATCTCTTTTCCATCACCTGTCGTGGAAAATTCTCCTCTTAATTCCTGTGTGAGTTCTGCAAGTTTGTTCGATTGATCTTCTCCTATAAAGCACAGAGTCCACCCTAAACCCGGTTCATTGATAGAATTCTCCAGTAGCTTCATAAAATCTAAAGGTATCATGTTGAGTCTCGTTTCTTGAGCAATCTATATGGCAGTTTATCTGATTAATCTCCCCCAGAGTGTCTAGAAGCTACCACCATTCGTTAATACAGTAAAACGCTATGCGTAAAGTCTCACTCCGTGTATCAATTTATAGGAACAGCCAGGATAATAAAGTTGTGGCAAAATGAGCAAAGACGCCTTTTGGGTGTCTTTGCGTGAGGCTATTATTCGTCCTACTTACCGATATTTCCATCCAATGGAAAATCAACAATCACAGGCTGATTACTGTTTGACGATGGAGTTGGTTGTGATTTCGGCTGCAAAGGTATCGTCTCACCTTGTTTGGCAGTTTGATTCCATAAAATCATAGATAGTAGCCCATCTACCAAACCATTAGTACTGCCATTATTACCCCCAACTAGGACATCTGGGATGAGGCGGACACCTGCGTCGCCTATAATTTGCATCATCTGCATTGCCGTATAACCGTGCTCTCCCAATGCTTCCACACCAGCGCGGTATGTCTCGGCTTTGGCGTTACCTGTGGCGCGAATACCCTCAGCTTCAGCAAGCGATCGCAGTTTCGTAGACTCAGCCTCACCCTGAGCCTGCTTAATATGCGCGTTCGCACTCATTTCGGCAATGTTGACATTCTGCTCCGCTTTCACCAATTCTTGCTGAATATTAGCCAGAGAAGTTTCCCGAACGAGTTGCTGTCGTTGCTGTTGTGCCAATTGCTGCACTTCATAAGTTTTGCGTTGTTCTTCAGCAAGCTTGCGCTCAGTCAGTGTTTGCATTAATTCCGGTGGTGGGGTAATTAAACCGATTAGGGTATCCACTGCGTGTACATCATAGGCGCGCAGAGCTGATTTTACATACTCTGCCGCTTCTGTTTGTCGTTCGCTGCGAGCAGTCAGGAAA
Organism: Iphinoe sp. HA4291-MV1; assembly: GCA_019359415.1. Taxonomy (GTDB): domain Bacteria; phylum Cyanobacteriota; class Cyanobacteriia; order Cyanobacteriales; family Nostocaceae; genus Brasilonema. The sequence goes on from JAHHHH010000014.1 coordinate 11,563, forward strand.
TCCAGAATTGTGTATTCCTGAGCCGAGTTGCGGAAATAGTTGCCCACGATGGGACGCAGCACCTGATCGATAACGTTTTGCATCGAACCCAGACGCGAAATCACCTTAGGAGCATCCAACGCGCCAATGTGGATGATCTGAAAGACTTCCAGATCAAACGTAAATCCATCGAATGACAGTAATTTCAAAGCAACCAGATTGGTATCATAGCCGTGTCCTCCACTAATACGGCTCGTGAAGTTCAACACGATGTTAGTGGTAGGTACTAGTTCCACTTTCATGACTCGGGTATTGAGCGGGTGTTTGCCGGGATCAAGTGGTTCCACCCACACGCCTTTATGTCCTTGATTTACCAAATTCCCGTGGGTGAAGGCTGCACCGCTAACATCTTGATGTGCTTTGCCTACGAAAGAAATCACTACACCTACATAGCCAATGGGGATTTCCGTCATTGCGACTTGTTCAACTTGGACAAACCAAGGATTCAGATTCCAAGAACCAGACAAGAGCACTTGCTCTTGCAAACCCCGTCGTCCACCACCATCAATAAATTTCTGACCATTCTGGAAGTTGTCGTGTCCGCTAATCATCGGACCTGCAATTTCACCTGTTGGAATTGGCATACCGTCGAGAGTGGTGACGATACCAACTTTATCATTGTCAACGGTGTACAGCCGCAAATATTCAGGCTTCATGCCATGTTGACTGGCATTTCCCGCCATGATGACTTTAAATAGGGCAGTATTGATGCGGTAAGTCCCTGCAGTTAAAAGGCTCATTTGGCGACCTTTTTCTCCGCCTTGGGTGAGGAATTTACGGGCATCTTGGAAATTGTCACAACTTACGACTTTGCCCAAAATCCGCTCTGGGGGAATGGCTGCGCCATCTGCTGCCACAAGTAGGGCGATTTCAGCTTGGGGGACAACAACGACTGGTTCTTTACGAACCGAGTACTGCCAAGGCCAATAGCCCCAGTGCCAGCCGGGAGCAAGAGTATCAGCTTGCAAGCCAGCCTCACCGTTGAGGGCAATCAGTCGTCCGGCTGGCAGTCCGCGTCCGGAAATGGCAAATTTTTTGACGACAACCCCAACTTCACGTTCACTAATAACAACAAGTCCCCCAAAGAATAAGGGGACAAATATAACTAAACCACCGACAACAACGATGGGGATGAGTCCCCAAGGAGATATTGATATGTTGAATTGATTATTTGTTGTGTTAGCGGGGATTTGAGCTATTGTTTGCTTTGTCTGTTCTAGCTGTGTTGATACTGAGGTGATTTCTTTTGCTGTGTCTGTTTTTACGGGAGTGGCGTTGGCAGTATGAATACTACCAGCCAGCGCCAAAGTTGTGAGAGTAGATGCCGCAAACCGAATGATTTTATTTTGTTTGCGCACGCCAAGAGAGTTTAAGAAGCTTCTCATAATTTGTGCCCTTTTGGGCAACTCATGATCTAAGGAAATACTTCCGTGTAGCTTTGATCCATTTCTGAAACTTGATCTACTAGTTTATAAAACTTTATCATTTTGAAGGTAGACTCAGATCTTGCACCTCTGGGTAGAAGCCTGGACTTAGTCAAAAGCAGCGCAATAAAGTTACATCTCTTTTCTTGGCTTTTCTCGATAAAACAAGGGCTTCAAAGTTCATACTGAGTGTAAAATTTATATATAATTTTATTATTCTATAAAAGATATTGGTCTCACCGATATAACCAAACGCGCAACAGCGAAAGTAACTGTTCGATATCTACAGGTTTGGCGATATAGTCTGATGCACCTGCTTCAATACACTTTTCTCTATCCCCTTGCATTGCCTTTGCAGTCAGTGCAATAATTGGCAGAGATTTGAATTGGTCGTTCTGCCGAATGAGGTGCGTTGTTTCGTAACCATCCAATTCTGGCATCATGACATCCATCAAAACGACATCAATGTCTGGTGTGTTTTGCAAAACTTCAATGCCATCTCTACCATTTTCGGCATATAAGACCTGCATTTGATAACGTTCTAACATACTCGTGAGGGCAAAGATATTACGCACATCGTCATCTATGATGAGAACTTTTTTGCCCACAAGTATAGGATCATTGGAATGCAACTGTTCCAAAATTTGTCGCTTGGGCGCAGGCAAATTTGCCTGAACTCTATGCAGGAATAGAGCCGTTTCATCAAGGAGACGTTCGGGCGATCGCACATCTTTAACAATAATCGCCTCTGCCAAGCGCCTTAGTTGAGTGTCTTCTGTCCGACTCAACTCCTTTGCAGTGTAGACGATAATTGGTAGTGCTTCACCATTGGGATGTTGTTTGATTCTTTCGATGAGGTCAAAACCGCTCATGTCGGGTAAGCCCAAATCGAGAACGACACAATCAAAAGACTCATTATGTATGGCTTCTAGCGCTTCAGCACCAGTCTTCACAGCAGTGGTTGCAACATCGCTGTTGCCAATTAATTCTACAATGCTAAGCTGTTGATTATCGTCGTCTTCTACGACGAGCAGATTCTTCACTCGGCGTTCAACAAAACCTTTGATTTGGTTCAATGCTTGAGATAACGCCTCACTACTCACTGGTTTTTGCAGATAAGCAATTGCACCTAGTTGTAATCCGCGCTGTCGTCCTTCCTCAACGCTCATAATATGCACTGGAATATGACGGATGCTTGGATCATGCTTGAGGCGATCCAGCACCGTCCAACCATCTATTCCTGGTAAGTGAATATCCAAAATAATTGCTGAAGGTTGAAATTGTTGTGCCAGTGCTAAACCCGCATTGCCATTATGAGCAACAATACCCTTAAATTGTTCTTGCCGCGCCATGTCTAAAAGAATACGGGCAAAATGAACGTCATCTTCGATGATCAAAAGTATGCGATCGCCTTCTTCAATATTTCCTCTGTCATCCATGAGGAGAGTCGTTTGTGGGATATAGGGAGTGAGTGAGTGAGTGAGTGAGGGAGATGAGGGGGATGAGGGAGATGATAATTTTGAACTTTGAACTTTGAATTTTGAATTGTCTTGTCTTCCCGCCTGGGGTAAATATAGTGTAAAACTACTACCTTCCCCAAGACGGCTCGTTAGTTTAATTTCTCCACCAAGAAGATTGGTAATTTCGCGACTAATTGATAAGCCTAACCCCGTACCGCCATGTCTGCGACTGGTCGTGCCATCAGCTTGTTGAAACGCCTCGAAAATTATCTTTTGTTTATCTTGAGCAATACCAATACCTGTATCGCTAACTGCAAAAGCTATCACAGTTTGAGTGCGATTCAAAGTTTCGTGGTCGCGACTCCATCCTTGCGTTGTCACCAAGACATGCAAACGGACTTCTCCACGCTCTGTAAATTTAAAAGCATTGGAAAGCAGATTTTTCAAGATTTGTTGTAAGCGCTTTGCATCGGTGTAGATGCTTCTTGGCAGTTCGGGAGCAAAGTCAATGATAAAGTCGAGTCCTTTATCTACAGCAACTTGCCGAAAGGTACGCTCAATGTGTTCTTGCAGGTCTGTAAACATCACCTGGTCTATGTCAATTGACATAGTTCCAGATTCGATTTTTGCCAAATCTAAAATATCATTGATCAGCGTCAAAAGGTCGTTTCCTGCCGAGTAGATTGTATGGCTATACTCGACTTGTTTAACAGTGAGGTTATTCTCAACGTTATCTGTTAGTAATTTCGCCAAAATCAACAAGCTGTTCAGTGGTGTGCGCAATTCGTGGGACATGTTCGCCAGAAACTCTGACTTGTATTTTGACGAGAGCGCGAGTTGTTCCGCTTTCTCTTTTAGAGCTCGGCTTGTCTGTTCAATTTCTTCATTTTTGCGCTCGACTTCTTTGTTTTGCAAGGCTAATAATTCTGACCTTTCTTCTAGTTCGGCGTTAGTTTTTTGTAATTCTTCTTGCTGTTTCTTGAGTAAATCCTCAGAAGCTTTAAGCGATTGAGCTTGTTGTTCTAGACGCTTGTTTGTTTCTCTGAGTTCGTTTTGCTGACTTTGCAATTCTTGTGCCAAAGACTGCGACTGTTTGAGTAACTCTTCAGTACGCATATTCGCAGCAATGGTGTTCAAGACAATCGCTATACTTTCGGTAAGTTGGTCGAAGAATGTCAGATGAATTTCGTTAAAGCGTCGGAATGAGGCTAGTTCAATAACTGCTGTAACTTGTCCTTCAAACAGGACAGGTAACACAACAACATTCAGCGGAGTTGCTTCCCCTAAACCAGAACTAATCTTGATATAGTCGTGCGGCACCTCCGTTAGCAGAATGCGTTCTTTTTCCAAAGCGGATTGTCCCACCAAACCTTCACCCAAGTAGAAGTGGTTAGCGAGATTCTTGCGCTCACGGTAAGCGTAGCTACTAAGTAACTTTAAATACTGATAGTCTTCCGCAATATCCATGATATAGAAGACGCCGTGCGAAGCTCCCACCAGCGGTGCCAACTCTGAGAGAATGAGTCTGGATACCATTTCTAGTTCGCGTTGACCCTGAAGCATCCGGGTAAACTTGGCTAGGTTAGTTTTCAACCAGTCTTGCTCGGTGTTTTTCTGCGTTGTCTCCCGCAGGTTAGCAATCATCTGGTTGATGTAGTCTTTGAGCATGGCAACCTCACCTTGCGCTTCAACAGCAATTGAGCGCGTTAAGTCGCCCTTGGTGACTGCAGTTGCAACCTCAGCGATCGCTCGCAACTGGGTGGTGAGGGTAGCAGCCAGTTCGTTGACGTTGTCGGTCAAATCTTTCCAAGTTCCCGCAGCCCCAGGTACTTTGGCTTGTCCGCCCAACTTACCTTCAATACCCACCTCACGCGCCACGGTGGTAACTTGTTTGGCAAACGTTGCCAAGGTGTCAATCATCTCATTAATTGTTTCTGCCAAAGTTTCAATTTCTCCCTTGGCATCTAGTGTGAGTTTTTGCTTCAAGTCACCATTAGCAACAGCTGTCACCACCTTGGCAATGCCTCGCACTTGTGCGGTCAAGTTACCCGCCATTGAGTTCACATTGTCGGTCAAATCTTTCCAGGTACCCGCCACACCGATGACTTGCGCTTGACCGCCCAGTTTCCCTTCGGTACCGACTTCCCGGGCAACTCGTGTCACTTCTGATGCGAAAGACGAAAGCTGATCTACCATCGTGTTGATAGTATTTTTCAACTCCAAAATTTCACCTTTGACATCAACAGTGATTTTCTTCGACAAGTCACCGTTTGCCACCGCCTTCGTCACTTCGGCAATATTCCCTAGTTGTGCCGTCAAGTTACCTGCCATCAAATTGAAGTTGTCGGTCAAATCTTTCCAAGTGCCCGCCACACCCCTGACAAAGGCTTGTACGCCCAGCTTACCTTCGGTTCCCACTTCCCGGGCAACTCGCGTCACTTCCGACGCAAAGGAGTTGAGTTGATCTACCATTGTGTTGATGGTGTTCTTCAACTCTAGAATCTCGCCTTTAACATCAACAGTAATTTTCTTAGAAAGGTCACCGTTTGCTACTGCGGTGGTGACTTCGGCAATGTTGCGCACCTGTGAGGTTAAGCTTCCCGCCATCGAATTTACGCTATCGGTCAAGTCCTTCCAAGTCCCTGCTACTCCTCGTACTTCGGCTTGCACACCCAGCTTACCTTCGGTACCCACTTCCCGCGCAACCCGCGTCACTTCCGATGCAAAAGAATTGAGCTGATCCACCATCGTGTTCACAGTGTTTTTCAACTCCAAAATTTCACCTTTGACATCAACAGTGATTTTCTTCGAGAGGTCACCAGTTGCTACTGCTGTAGTCACTTCGGCAATGTTTCGCACCTGTGCTGTCAGAGAACCCGCCATGAAGTTGACGCTGTCGGTTAAATCTTTCCAAGTACCTGCAACACCCCTGACATCTGCTTGTACGCCCAGTTTACCTTCACTGCCTACTTCCCTTGCAACCCGCGTCACTTCCGATGCAAAAGAATTGAGCTGATCCACCATGATGTTGATGGTGTTTTTCAACTCCAAAATTTCACCTTTCACCTGCACAGTGATTTTCTTAGAAAGGTCACCGTTAGCGATCGCTGTCGTCACTTCAGCGATATTCCGTACCTGTGCTGTCAAGGAACCTGCCATAAAGTTGACGCTGTCGGTCAAGTCCTTCCATGTACCAGCACCACCTTTCACATCTGCTTGTACACCCAGCTTACCTTCGGTTCCTACTTCACGGGCAACTCGTGTTACCTCGCTGGCAAAGGAACTGAGTTGATCCACCATTGTATTGATGGTATTTTTCAATTCCAGAATCTCGCCTTTGACATCAACAGTAATTTTCTTGGAGAGGTCACCAGTTGCTACTGCAGTGGTTACTTCGGCAATATTCCGTACCTGTGCTGTCAAGGAACCCGCCATGAAGTTGACGCTGTCGGTCAAATCTTTCCAAGTGCCTGCAACGCCTTTCACCTCAGCTTGTACACCCAGCTTTCCTTCTGCACCAACCGCACGAGCAACCCGCGTCACTTCACCAGCGAAGGAGTTGAGTTGATCCACCATTGTGTTGATAGTATTTTTCAACTCCCGAATTTCGCCTTTGACATCAACAGTGATTTTCTTGGAGAGGTCACCATTTGCCACAGCAGTGGTCACTTCAGCAATATTCCGTACTTGCGCCGTCAAGGAACCCGCCATGAAGTTGACGCTGTCGGTCAAGTCCTTCCACGTACCAGCACCACCTTTCACATCCGCTTGTACGCCCAGCTTCCCTTCACTTCCCACTTCCCGAGCAACCCGCGTCACTTCCGAAGCGAAGGAGCTGAGCTGATCTACCATAATATTGATGGTGTTCTTGAGTTCTAGAATTTCACCTCTCACATCGACAGTAATTTTCTTGGAGAGGTCACCATTGGCGATCGCTGTGGTCACTTCGGCAATGTTGCGCACCTGCGCCGTCAAGGAACCTGCCATCAAGTTCACGTTGTCGGTTAAGTCCTTCCACGTGCCAGCAACGCCCCGTACTTCTGCTTGCACACCCAGCTTACCTTCAGTTCCCACCTCACGGGCAACCCGCGTCACTTCCGACGCGAAGGAATTGAGTTGATCCACCATTGTGTTAATGGTGTTCTTCAACTCCAAAATTTCGCCTTTGACATCAACGGTAATTTTCTTAGAGAGGTCGCCATTTGCCACAGCAGTAGTTACTTCGGCAATGTTGCGCACCTGCGCGGTTAAGTTCCCCGCCATCAAATTCACGTTGTCGGTTAAGTCCTTCCAAGTCCCAGCGACACCTGGAACTTCTGCTTTCACCCCCAGCTTGCCTTCAGTTCCTACTTCTCTGGCGACTCGTGTGACCTCACTGGCAAAGGAGTTCAACTGACTGACCATCGTATTGACCATTTGGGCAGTTTGCAGAAATTCCCCTTTTAGGGGTCTACCTTCAATTTCTGGTGCGATCGCTTGGGATAAGTCCCCATTTGCCACAGCCCTGATAACACGTGCTGTTTCAGCTGTAGGCTGGACCAAATCTGTCACCAGCGTATTGACAGAATCAACACAGCTTGACCAGGAACCACGAACATTTCCTAGCGAGGCGCGTTCAGTAATTTTGCCTTCTTTACCGACAACATTACTCATCCTCTGCAGCTCTGCTGTCAGCCGCTCATTTTGTTCAATGATATCGTTCAGCGTATCGGCGATTTTTCCTGCCATGCCAGTTTGGTCTATTGGCATGCGGACAGAAAAGTCACCTTTTTTGACAGCTACCAGCGTTTTCAGTAGCTGTTTTAAATCTAAATTATCGCTTTCTCTCGTTAACTGTTCAGTGGGCATAGCGGCGGCTGGGCAAGAATATCTATATCAAATTATTTGGTGCTGCTTGCTATCAGTTCCAATTGCGTTCTTTATACAAAAGGCATATCAAAATAATTACGCAAGAAAGAAACTCTGTTCTTCAATAGCAAGCAGTGAAAAGAGGATGCCCTATAGAATATAACGAATCTAAAACATTTTGATAAATACATATTATAGAAATCTATCTTAGGTATGAAAATTAGCTATTAATATATCTCAAATTTTAAGTATTGACAGGAAGAAGATTATATGCATACTATGACTCAACAGCCATTCCCAACTTCAACCCAACAACTCGTCTACCGCCACACTAAAACCCAGCAATACTTTTTGAGCTTTAACAGCAGCAGCCCCGCGCTCTATGCGAAGCATGAGCGTCGGATCGAGGTGCGAGTGAGTTGACGACGCTCCCCTGACCAATGCCGGAGGCGTTCGCGCAGCGTTAGCGACGAAGGAGCGTCACCCGTAGGGCGGATGAATAAACGGGTTTAAGTCCCCCACCAAATTGAAAATTTGGTGGTCTGAAATCACCTGAAGGGTCACCAATCCCCCCACTGAAAGATTGCTGACTCCTGGATTCTGACTTCTTCTTCAATGTCATTCCTGTTTTTTCTACAAGTTGATTGTCCACCCACTCCATCCCCTCTGGGGGATTTGCCATAAAGTCCTCTAGAGAGCGGATTTCAGGGACAGGTATAACTTCTTTGTGTTTGGAAACTAACATAGTTAATCTATAATGTATATATTAGCATATACATTATAAATCGAACAAATTATGCCAAGCAAAATCCGCAAGCAAATTTATATCGAACCACATCAAGAGCGTCTGCTAAAAGCGATCGCTCAGCAAACAGGCGTTAGTGAAGCTGAAATTATTCGCCAAGCCATCGATTTACACATTGGCTCAATTACTACTCCTCAAACGAATACTGCTGCTTGGGAAGCGGAAAAAGCCTTTATCAACAGCATTAAAAACCGTCCTTCCTTAGCAGGAGGACGAGACTGGCAACGAGAAGACCTCTATGAACGATAGGATTTTACTAGATACTAATATTCTGGTTTACATTTACGATTCTCTCGACTCTGCTAAGCAGGATAAAGCAATTGCGATCGCTGAGCTACTGATTCAAACAAACCGTGCTGTGATTAGTACCCAAGTGATGAGCGAGTTTTTCATGGCGACAACTCGTGCAAAAAGACAACTTTTAAGTCCAACTGAAGCGATCGCTCGGATACGTAATTACATGAGCGCTTGCTATGTAGTCGATGTGACCAGACTGATTACCTTAGAAGCAATTCGGGGAGTGGAAACTCATAAGTTTGGATTTTGGGATGCTCAAATTTGGGCGACGGCAAGACTCAATCAAATTTCAGAAGTTTACAGTGAGGATTTTAAGTCTGGTACAATCATAGAGGGTGTACGGTTTACGAATCCTCTACAGTGAGGACTTTTCTGTTGTAGGTTGGGAGGGGATTGAGGGGTGAGGTTAAATCAACGTGGGATCAAACGAATCCATCTTCGGCTATGCAGCTCTGAACGTAACATATAGCGCGAAGTTCAAACACCCGTCGTTGAGTCTCAAACACTCGCCCACGAAGTTCTCATACTCGTCGCCGAGTCTCAAACACTCGCCCGCGAAGTTCTCATACTCGTCGCTGAGCCTCAAACACTCGCCCACGAAGTTCTCATACTCGTCGCCGAGTCTCAAACACTCGCCCGCGAAGTTCTCATACTCGTCACTGAGTGTTAGGCGCACCCTTTCGATATGATTTCTCACAAAAACAAGGCGATATGCTTTCGCCGTCTGCGCTAGACACAAGCGCTTGACTTTCAAGACACTCGCTACAAATTAAGATTTCCAGTCATTCACCAACTGAAGACTCTTTATGACCAATTGCGCTGTTATGAAGCTGAGTTTATCTGCGCACACCTTTTCCATTATTTATAGAATAGCATAAAATCACATTTTTTTGTAGGCGATCGCTCTTGAGTTACGGCAACACCTGCCGATAAGCTAAAACATATTTAACTTGCATATTGTTAATTTTGGAGAAAAAGCGCGGAGCCGGAGACGCTCCGCCTCCGGTCAATCCTTCTCCCCTGCACCTGAAGCTCCTCCGCCCCTCTGCTGTCTAAATGTGCAAATTAGATGCGTAACAGCTTAGCCAAAGCGATTTAGTCAATTACCTAGCAAATATCTCCCCACCATTCACTGAGTCTTTAGAGTGACGACTCCACACACTACTCAGGAGAGTTTTGAGCGCTTTGTTTCTCCTCAATCGTTAAATTTGGCAGTCCTTCCAGCTTTTCGGATGGTTCTTCTTCTTCTATTGACGGTACAAAGACTTTCAAACCTGCTGGTATGCAGCGAATTTCTACAGGAGTTGTCCCTAAAAGTTCTCCATCAACGACAATTTTTTGCTGAGGCTCAGTTGTGATTTTAAATTGTTTTGCTCGCAAGTAACCAATATCATCTCGCTCTGCAGCATTGCCCACAGAAGCAGATTGAAACAAATGAAAGGCTGCTGCGATCGCTCCTGTTCTGTTAGCTGGAGCCACTATTGTTAAATCTAGTAACCCATCATCGACAATGATTCCCCCTGGTCCCTGAGCTAAGATTGACGAGGGAGGTGCTGCATTTGCTACTGTAACTGCGGCTGCAGAAGTTTTAATAATTTTTTCTTCTGTCTCAATTTCAACATCAAAGCTCTGTAAGTTCCGCAGTTCTTGCAGTCCTGCAAGAATATATGCGAGAATACCAAACCGATTTTTTGCTTCCCGGTCTGCTCTTTCTACGGTTTCTGCTTCAAAGCCAATACCTGCAAGCAGTACCATAGGATGACCATTACAACTGGCTGCATCTACAGTCCGAGTGACTCCTTCTAAAATGACTTTACACGCAGCGTCAATAGTGTCAGGGATTCCTAAAGCTGCAGCAAAAGCGTTTGCCGTTCCCCGTGAAATAATACCAAAAGGAATATTGGTACCAACTACAGCAGACGCAGCTGCAGAGAGAGTCCCATCTCCTCCTGATGCAATAATGATATCTACACCCCGCTCAACCGCTTCACGCGTTAGTTCTTCAGCGCCAATTTCCTCAGTTGTCAGTTGAATTTCCAGGTCTATTCCCGGCTCTAAGATTGCCCGAATCTTTGCTAAATCTTGCTCTGAGTCTCCCTGACCTGCAACCGGATTAAAAATGAGGTAGGCGGAACGGTTCATAGGGTATCGTTATAGTTCAAGAATAAAATAGTATCGTCCAATATAGCACTTTACTCCTATAAACATGGGCAATGGGCAATGAGCAATGGGGCAGGACGGTTTTGAAGACTTAACCAGGGTTGGGCAATATAACAACAATAAAATGGTGTGATTCTGAGCAACTCTCGCTCAAGTTGACACCGATGGTGTTAGTTGAGCATATAGTACAAGTGTACCAAAAACTGCTAAAATACCCTAGCTAGGTAGCTTTGTCAGAGTGACTATGAAAGAACTCCAAAAGAGTTACAAATATCCCTGCTTGCCTGACGTTTCCCTGTCACTATCAAACAGTACAACTCATGCGATTGTGCCACTACAACTGCAGGAGGACAAAATCATGAATAGCTGGCAGTGTTTAGTAGCGCAAGCACAACACATTAATCAGATGGCAGAGGAGTTAGAGGCTGCGATATTGGAGTTGAAAGCGCTTGCCAAAACAGTGGATAGTGAAAGACGTTCACAGCACCTTAAAGGTAAGCCATTCCAAAGCGTATGCAAGCATTTTGCTGTTAGCGTTCCCTACGTCAAACAAAATCCTAACGACTCATTTAGCCTCACGACGCGAAAAATTGATTTATACCAGGCAGAAAGGGAAGCCGCGACGTTAGCGCAGACACTCCGTCAGTTGCAAGCTCAAAGAGCGACTCATAAACAAATCTTAAGGTAGTAATCTTCAACCAAAACCCCTTGTTTAGGTTGCAACGGTTATGCTGGTTAAAGTGGCAGCTGACACTTCTTTTGGTGTTAGCTTTCTTCCACGTAAAATTTCCCACAGGTTGCACTCTCCCTAATATGCGGGGATACAACACAAAGGGACGATAAGCACACAAAAGAGGTTAAAAGAAGGTGTTGAAGTGGAGACACTTTTAATTATTACCATTAGTTTCTTACCGTCCCTCTTCTCCCTGTGGTTGATGCGTAAAACCCAGGCTAGAAGACGTTCGCAGTTTAGGCGAGCCGCTACGACTTCTCCTGTAAGACGAGTGCCGCAAAACATGACACCCGATAATAGCGATCGCTATTATCTTGAAGGAGTAGGTTACCTTGTTGGCGACATCAGCTGCCGATTTAATGCCCGTTCTGGCTACCTGCGCTGTGCTGTCAATCCCAGTGGACCATGTGAAGATTGTCGCTTTTATGAACCAAGGGAAACCGTTTATAGAGAAAATAGCTCGTCTGACTTGATGAGCGAGTTGTGAATGGGTTCACCTGAAGGATGAAGGTATGAAATTTTACAAGTAAAAAGTAGACCTCTTGCAAAAGTGAGATTTTATAAGGTTCTGTTCTCCCCTGTTCCCTGTTAAGAGTTCCCGACTTCTGCAAGAAGTCTAGTGAATGAGTAAAACTATTCCACGTCTTCAAGGTGCAAGGATAGGTCTTCCTCGCCCTTACAGACTTCACCCTTCCATCACCGCATTCAACAACTTATCAGCACCAAACCGTATTGGATCTGTACAAGGTATCCCAGTTTCTGCTTCAGTCTGAGCTATAGCATCCAATGCCAGTGATTCATCTAAATCTTTCGTGTTCAAAGATATGCCGACTACAGCTACAGGTGCAAATGCACCACCTGCACGGGCAACAGTTTCATAAAGTTTCACCACTTCTGATAAAGGCGGAATGGGTATACCATTGACCACTTCAGTTTGTCCAGCACGATGGACGAGTATCATCTGTGTTGGTTGCGATCCCCTGATTAAGGGTAACGTTGCGCTAGAACCTGGGTGCAGCAGCGAACCTTGTCCTTCAATATGCAAGATCTCATAGTTTCTACCATAACGCATGACCATCTGTTCCACAGCACCAGCGGCAAAGTCTACTCTGACTGCATCCAAAGGCACACCATCCCCTTCTATCATCAAACCAGTTTGACCTGTGGCAAGAAATTTAGAACGCCAACCCCGCAATCGCGATGCCCAATGTAACTCCAAGCTAGTTGACATTTTGCCAACTGCCATATCGGTACCCACAGTCAAAACTCGCCGACATGGGAGAATACGTGCTAAACCGCTAGCAACACCTATATTAGGTGGTTCTTTCCGTACATCCCAAATAAGTTGCCCTGGTTTAAGCAATGCTTTTAACTCTGGCATACTTGCCAATGGTGTGTGCAAACCATTCACCACTGACATTCCAGCTGATAGAGCATTCTTAAGGTCATGCCAATAATCATCTGGTAAAGCACCCCCTTCAGGAGCAATGCCAATAACCAAAACTTGAGGCTGATATTCCAGCGCTGCTGCAACCGATGCCACTATTGGCACATCACGCTTGATACCCGTTAACTCAGACAGGGATTTGCCTGCACATTCGCGGTCAATCACTGCTACTATTGAGGCTTCACTGTAGCGTAGAAGTGACAGACCAGTTTTGCCATGAGATCCGGTGATTTCCTCATGTAGTAGAATAGCTACCCGTTGATTAAGCGCCAGACGCACTGTGTTGTACCCCCAACCCTGGTAAATCGTTTGGTAAAATTCTCCCCTCCTGCACGTATGCACCTGTAAAAGGGTCATCTATTAAATTTAAGTGACTATCCAAGTCGAGATAGTCAGCTAATGGGGCAAGTTGTGCCGCTGCTGTATTCGCTAGCGTACTGTCGGAATAGCAACCGAACATCACTTGTAACCCATATGCCCGTGCCGTATGTACCATCCGCATTGCCTCGGTTAAGCCCCCTGATTTCATAAGTTTGATATTAATCCCATCCACACAGCTTGCCAATTTGGGAATATCGAAGCTATTAAAGCAACTTTCATCAACAAAAATAGGTAGAGGAATTCGCTTCTTCAGTTCCGCTAAATTGTCTTCCTGTCCTTTTGGCAGAGGCTGCTCTACATACTTTACACCTATATCAGCAAGCCAATTGCACATGGGTACTGCATCTTCCAAATCCCAACCCCCGTTTGCATCAACGTACAGCTCTCTAGCTGGTGCTTCTTCTCGCACTGCCATTAACATTTTTCGGTCTGCGCCAACACCATCCGGACTACCCAACTTTACCTTGAAAACACGGACATTGGTGAATGCGATCCAATCCCGTACCCTAGCCCTAGCCCCTTCTGGTGAATTGATCCCAATTGTGACTGAAGTCGGCACTATAATGTTGCGATTGAGTCCCCATATTTGCCACAGAGGTAGCCCCACGCGCTTTCCCAGCCAATCGTGCATTGCCATATCCAACGCTGCTACAGCAGATGAAGGCACCAACTCTTTTGTTAACACTTGCTCGATTTCCTGCCGTTGCAATGGACTGAATGCTTGCAAAGAGGGCGCTACTTGCAGCAAAGCATTTTTGATTATCTCAGTTGATTGCGGATAAGTGCTCACACTGAATGGCGATGCTTCCCCCCAGCCTTCAATACCATCGTGCAAAATCCTCACCCATATATTCGTCGTTTGTACCGTTGTGCCGCGACTAATGGTCAAAGGAAAGCGCTTATTTACGGTAAATGTTTCTACTTTTATTTGCATGGTAATGCGTGATATTGCAGTAGAACCGCTTGCTTTTTGAAATCAAAACTTAGTTCAGCTTTTTATCCACATTCTGTCTCTGTTATACTCTTTAGCAATTGTAAACTTTTCCTATTACCTTTTTATCTATTTTGGTATCCATTTTATTTCGATGACAAACTTACAAAAATGGAAGCTTTTGCACTCCAAAATGATTTTGGATCATTACTGGTGCAAAGTGAGGCAAGATGAAATACAATTGCCCAATGGTAAAATTATAGATGATTATTTTGTAAATATTAGACCAGAAATTACTCTCATTTTACCTATCACTAGTAGCCAAGAGATTATTTTTGTACGGCAATACAGACATGCGGTAGGCGAATTTTTGTTAGAACTCCCTGCTGGTCTGTTCAACCCAGCACAAGAAAGTGCCGAAGCCGCAGCAGTTAGAGAAATGCAAGAAGAAACTGGTTATATTGCACAACAAGTGACAAAAATAGCAACGCTATATGATAACCCTAGCAAAGATACAAATAAAATACATTTATTTTTAGCAGAAAATGTGATACAATCTGGGGAACAAAAGTTAGACATGACAGAAGAAATAGAAGTTCTCCTGATTCCTACAGAATCAGTTAGAGAGAAAATCCTTCAAGGTGAAATTTCTGTAGCGGGGACGGTTGCGGCTATTTGCTTGGGTTTAAATTTATTACATTAGAGTGCCATACACTACATTCACACTAACTACTAAATTCATCCAAAATTAGAACCGCAGCCTGTAGCGGATGGACGCAGATCATTTTCTATTACATCTGCGTTTATCTGCGTCCATCTGCGGTTAAAATCCACAATTCAGCGTGCCCACTGCTGCAA
Organism: Iphinoe sp. HA4291-MV1; assembly: GCA_019359415.1. Classification (GTDB taxonomy): domain Bacteria; phylum Cyanobacteriota; class Cyanobacteriia; order Cyanobacteriales; family Nostocaceae; genus Brasilonema. Next base: position 26,946 of record JAHHHH010000014.1, read on the forward strand.
AATATAAGCGTAAAAAGCCTCTTTATCTACCATTACCATTGCATAAATCTTACGACCTCTTGGCACTATTTTGGTACGTCCCTGACTCAGACCAGTGGTGATAATTTCTGTTTCCCACTCCTGCAGTTGATAAAATTCTGGATGAGCAAGATAAGCTGTCGCCAGCACATCCCAAAAATAATAGTCTTGAGGGATAACTAGCGCATAACATTGTCCTGCTAAATCAGATATGGGATATTGGCGTTGTTTTCCCATTTTGTACACAATTTCTGATGTTACAGGTACATTGTTAGTCAAATCCAAAGGACACATGATAACTTCAATCTGGGTTTGCCACACCCTCTCTGCAGAAATTGGATCCCAATACACATTCCATTCTGCGGAACCATCTTGTCCTGGTTCCCAATTTTTTTCCACATTACCAGCGACATTCAAAGCACCACCCATCCAGACAATCTTTTGAATTTTCGCTTCAATTTCTGGTACTTTGTTGATCGCAGTTGCTACTGTAGTCAATGGACCAGTAACCATTAACGTTACTGGTTCTTGTGCCTCTTGTAACACCCGTATCATGAAATCTTGACCAGGTTCTGCAACTAGAGATGTGCGAATTGTTTCACTTTGATTGAGAATGGGAAGATGGTTAATAACAAATGAATCGCGGCGATAAAGGCGAGGGAAGGGATTGATACCGCGTACAGTGCTTTGGGCAACTCTGATGTGAGAACACTGCATTAAGTCTAGAATTTTACGTGTAGCGCTTACGGCTGGTTCGGCATAGCAATCTGCTGGAGTCACAACAACACCTAGTGGTTGTATGTGATCCATAGTCATCAGCAACATAGTTGCTAGATAATCATCTACACCACCATCGTGATCCATTAAGACAAGTTGTTTAGACATGGAGATAAAAAAATGAATGAGAAAATAGATGAATTCATGCAAGCTGCAATCGCACAAGCCAAACAAGGTAGACAAGAAGGTGGAATTCCCATAGGTTCCGTTCTTGTCAAGGATGGCAAGATTCTCGGCAAAGGACACAACAAGCGCGTGCAAGATGGCGATCCAATCACCCACGCCGAAATCGATTGCCTTCGCAATGCTGGTAGAATCGGCAGCTATAAAGGTACAACACTCTATTCAACCTTAATGCCGTGTTACCTGTGCGCTGGAGCAGTTGTACAATTTGGCATTAAAAAAGTCATCGCTGGAGAATCAAGAACCTTTCCTGGAGCAAAAGAATTTATGGTATCCCATGGTGTAGAAGTTATTGACCTTAATCTTAATGAATGCGAACAAATGATGAGCGAGTTTATTGAAGAAAATTCTCAGTTGTGGAACGAAGATATTGGCAAGTAGATAAGAGATTTTGGATTATTTCACGCAAAGACGCCAAGACGCAAAGAACATTGTCTTTAGGGCGGCTCTCATTGGGAATCGCCCTACTCACCTGATAATAATTATTATTTTTGCAAGTTGGAGCTTTTACTTTTTGTCAGTCCCTAGCTTAACCTAAGCAAGATGTTGTTAGGAACTTCTTTAGCCAAGACTCCTCAATCTGTTCGAGTGAATCCAGCTTGACATCTGCGATCGCAAATCGGGGGTCTTTTCGATCTTGTGCTGCTGGAACAGCGATACATCGCATAGAAGCTGCCTTAGCACTAATCGTACCGCGAACGGAATCTTCAAACGCCACACACTTGTTTGGATGCACGCCGAGGCGATGAGCACTCGTCAGATACACCGCAGGATGAGGTTTGCCATATTCCTCTGTCTGTGCAGAATTGACAACATCGAATGCATCTAGCAAACAAAGCTTATTCAGCACTGTCTCAATCAAACACATTGGAGATGAAGTGGCTAACGCCAAAGGCAATTGCATTTGCTGACACAATTGTACAACTTCAACTGCACCAGGCATTGGTTGTCCGACTGTCACCAAAAGTTCACTAACGCGACTGATAATCCGTTCGGCTACTGTAGACTGAGTTGGTCCCGTCCAAGGAAATAGTGCATACCAATAGCTGACAACCTCTGAGGTTCGCAAACCCATTGTTTGATTGCACATACTCTCTTGGAGTGGGACTCCCAGGTCATTGAATATCTCCAATTCCGCGATGCACCATAAAGCCTCGCTGTCAATGAGCAAACCGTCCATATCGAAGATGACCGCCGCGTCTAGCATGAGAATCTCCTTCAAGCGTCTATGTCAACAACGGTGCGTGTACCTGGTTGCGGACTCCAATTCGTCAACTCTTCGGGAAGCTTTTCCAGAGGAATGACTCGACCTAGCAATTGTTCAAAAAATGCTTCGTCGCTCTTAATGTGCGCGATCGCACTTCCCATAGTCTTATCTGTCGCACCGGCGAAGGATGTCAATACTGCAATCTCTCGCATAAAGAGTTCATGTGGGGAAACAGGTAAGGCAATTCCTTGCTTGGGTACACCATAAATACACACGACACCTGCTTTGCGTACCACACGCAATGCTGTCGCAAGACCACTTGGTGAACCGGAACACTCAACGACCAAATGCGCTTTATCTTCTTCTGGTACTTCTACCCGCTCTATTCCCAATTTCTGTGCCCAAGGGATCGGCATTTTAGTGATATCGTAGAGCTTGATTTCCCCATCGAAGTCGGGAGCATGAGTCAACAGGTAACTGATCAGAGCGCCCGAAAGTCCACCCCCAATCACTAAGATTGTTGGTTGTGAAACTGACAACAAATTGGCAGCAGCCAGAATTCGTCCTACTCCCCGAACCGCGCAACTCAAAGGCTCGATGAGCACTCCCAACGCGGGATTACGGAAGTCAAAGTGGTGTAAAGATTTCCTGGGTACGCCAATCTTCTCGGCATATCCCCCGTGCTGATTCACGCCCAGTTCCTGCAAATTCTGACAGTGACTGGTGAGTCCCTCTTGGCAATAGCTGCATTGACCGCAGGAAATCTCGTTATTCAGGGCAAAATAGCCTTGTTCATGAGGTAGCTGACAGACGACCTCATGACCTAGAATAAGTTCGGACTCTAAACCCCCTGCTGTCAGTTGTTGATCTGTCTTGCAAACTCCGACGAATTCCACATCTGCAATGACTTCTCCCTCTTGAGCAAGAGTGGGCGCGCTGACTTCGCGAATCTCTACTTGATTCGGTCCGTATAGAACTGCGGCTTTCATCTGACACCTCCTAATACAACTGGAGTCGGAGAAAGTTTTGCTCCCAGCTTTTGCAGCACTTGATCGAGGACTGCAATTGTGAGGTCTATTTCTGAATAGGTGATGTCTAGGTAGGGAGCAAACTTGAGGGTGTTGAGGTCATATCCTCCTGTTTGCAAGACCATCCGCCAGGTTTCTCCCCCAGATGTAAAGTCGTTGTCTTGTGCGATCGCTGCTGCTAGTTGGGCAGAATTACGGTACGGTACGCCCTGTTCATCTGCAAAAACCATGTTCAGCAAGAGTCCTAACCCATCCACGCTGTAGACGAAGGGATAACGCGCTTGCAGTTGTTGCAGCTTTTCCAAAAAGTACGCACCCTTTTCTGGCACTGATGTTTCATAGTCCTGTGCTAGCATATATCGCCATGATGCCAAAGCTGCAGCAGTTCCCAGGGGGTGATTCGCAAAGTTGCTGTGGGCGTGTCCGGGAGTAAAGACTTCTGGATCTACCAAATCTGCTCTCGCCCATACTAAACTCACTGGACTCAGACCATTAGTAAACGACTTGCTCAAGGTGATAATATCTGGCACAAAATCAAAATGCTCAAAGCCGAACAATTTTCCTGTACGGTACATCCCAACTTGAATTTCGTCTGCTATGACTAGAATGCCACGCTGTTGTAATTCCTCTAGAAAATTGCGATAAAAATCTTTCGGTGGGATGGTGTATCCTCTCCCCTGACAAGGCTCTACGACAATAGCACCTACTTCTGAACTGGTCTGACTTGCTATTCCATAATATTCATTGGAAAAAGCCTTGCCAATCATTTTGGCGCAGTACAAATCGCAGGTTTCTCTTTTCTTTTCATAAAAACATTGGGCGCAGTTGGCAAAGGGAAACATAATCGCCCTGTCTGGAAACTCGTTGTAATATTGTCGATATCGGTGGCTACTTGAAAGACCTAGTGTCCCAAGGGAACGACCGTGGTAAGCACCTGTCATCACAGCTACCCGATTCTTTCCTGTATTTTTACGAACTATTTTTAGTGCATCTTCTACCACAAGCGAGCCGCCAACGTTAAACGAGACTCGACCTTTTACGCCTGTTCTTTCATAAATGGCATCAACTACCATTTTGGCTACCAACAATTTCTCACGATGCAAGAAGTCACCACAAGCTTGGGGGAGAGTATTGAGTTGTTTGAAAACCTCTGATTCTATTTCTGGATTGCGATACCCGAAGTTACAGCTTGAGTGCCACATTCCAGTATCAATGTAAGTGTTACCTTCGTCATCGAAAATTAATCCTCCTTTGCAACCTTTGACGAGGATAGGCTTATCCTGATAATGGACAGTATCTCCCCACGAAAGATATTCCCGATCAATTTGGCGCAAAACTTCGTTGCTGACTGTAGATAATACGTCCAGTTTCTCTTGATGATTGAGCATATTTTTGTTTTTTCCAAAGTGTTATTTAACAACCCTTCATTCTGGAGGTGTCTGAAAAGATTTGAGCAAGATATATATTTGGTGAGTCATTGCGGTTTTGGGGTTTTACGCCAAGTTAGCTCATCTAATGTTGGGGTCACAACAGTGCAGTGTCTCTTTGAGACTGCTTATTCCTAATCTTATTTCGCAATATTTAAAATTGCTAGGCTTGGATGCTTGATCAACTGGTCACTGCTACTTTTACATCAATTGCAGACACAGTAATAACTGTTAATCTGACGAATTAGAAGAACTCGCTTAATTGATTTCACGGCGTAGGTGTAAATATTTGACTTGTTTGGTAGCTTGAGTTTGCTTTTTATTTTCTTGCTTCTACCTTTTTTGATTGCACTGGCTTATACTTTTTTATAACTATGATTAGTATAGGTGAATGTTCTAAATTATGTCAACAGGTCAAGGCAAAAAACGAGTCAAAAATATTCCGGTTCTGTATGACGAGCCAAAAAAGAAAAGAGGTGTAATGCTTACAGACACCGCTTGGCAGAAAATACAAGAATTAGCTCTTAAGGACAAAACAAGTGCTAGCGAATACCTAGAAGAGTTGATTAGAAAATACTGCCTTTTATCCATTGAGCTTTTCTGGGTATGGCCTAGTGTTTCGAGTAAATTTCTTTCGCTTCTGCTTCAGAGCACAAGCGATTTAATTTTTTCGTGGTACTCAATTTAGCAGACCAGTATCTTTTTAATATTATGTCTGGGCAGCTGCCGAGACTCAAATGTACGTTAGTACAAAGCTATAAGTGGCAAAAGTACTTTTTGTACTCACTCTGGGCTGAGTTCTGTGGGCTGCTGCTCTATTGCAAGTGAGTTTAACTCGCTACTTTTCTCAAGGGAGTCCTCCTCTGCGACTTGTGGTATTGACTCGCTACTTTCCTCTACCTTTTTCTGGCTCACAGCCATGAACATTGCTACTAGAACCATTCCTGCACCGATAAAACCATTAGTTCCAAAAGTTTCGCCAAGTAACAAAAACGCGAGAATTGTCCCAAAAATTGGTTCCAGTGCTTGTATGATCACAGCTTCAAAAGCTGTAATTCGGCGTAATGCCAATATCTGTATCCATATGACAATGGCGGTACCAATGATGCCAAGGTAGAGGAGAACACTTAAATTTGTGAAATTCGTTACAGTCTCACTGATGGCTTCAAACTGCCCAATGACTTCAGGCGCGGCCCACAACCAAGATAGTAATGCTATGGTCGAGAGCTGAACCATGCTGAATGATAGAGGAGGGTGGTCTTGCCCAAGTATCTCAACTGCGATCATAAAACCTGCGCTGAAGAAAGCACAAAGGAACAGCCAAAATTCTCCTATGGGAGGCGGACCGTTTTCCCAGCCTATAATTATGATTCCAGTGGAAGCAAGTACAGCTGCCAGTAACGATATGATAGATAGGCGACGGCGGAACACGAGTTCGAACAGTGTCACTAAGGAGACGATCAGACCATAGACAAATGTTGCTTGATTAGCTTGAAGTGTCTTAAGCCCAATCGTTTCACTCGTAACGGAACCAAACATGAAAAGTCCAACAATTATCCCGTCACGTACCAAGCGGATATTTAGGTTATGAGCGAATAAGGCAAAAGCTATGGCACCAAGCGTGAAGCGAATTGCTACTTGTATCATTGGCGAAACGTTACTAACTATTTCTTTGATCGCCACAAATGTAGAAGCCCAGATGAAAGCTGTAATAATCATCAATACAATGCCTTGGGCATAGTAATGCCGGGTATTATCTGTATTGGATGTGTTATTTATGTTTGATGCCGTCATAATAACATTGCTAGCTTTTCAATTTATACCTGCCGCCACTTAACATTGTGCCACCATTAAACATTTGAGTAAAGAGGCTATTGAAAAAAACTAATAATTATCATTCAATTGAGTAAAAGCTATTTTCACCCAGTCTTGTCCTATAGGAATCTGGTTTTATTTTTACTAAGCATACTGACATTACTAAGCATACTGAAACTCAATTACTTGCCACACAAGACTTGTGCTGTGAAAATTTTTCAAAAATCAAATCTAGTCCTATATACTGTAGTAAGTATAAACTGTTATATAAATCCTTATGACAGTGAGACAATTGTGTCGTTTAATATCTACTAACGAATACCAATTTAAAAAATATTTGCAAAAGATTTGCGACAAATAAAGATAAGTTGGATGAACAAGTAATTCTTTTTCCTCACGGAGATAACTGTCATGAAGTGGTATAATGAACCCCCTACTTGGAATATCCAAGGTGGCACTATCAAGATTACCTCAAGTCAAAACACTGATTTCTGGCGCAAGACCTTCCACGGCTACATTAGGGATAATGGACACTTCTATTACAAACAAGTCAGTGGAGATTTTATTGCTGAGGTCAAAATTAGTGCTCAGTATAAAGAGCAATATGATCAGGCAGGACTGATGGTGCGTTTAGATGAAACCAATTGGTTGAAGTCTGGGATTGAATTGATTGACGGCGTACAGCATGTTATTGCTGTAGTGACCCATGATTACTCAGACGTGTCTGTTGTCCCTATGTTACACAGCCCAGCTGCAATTTGGATGCGTGTCATTCGACAAGGAGCAGCTGTGCAAGTTTTCTACTCTCTAGAAGGACAGAAGTACACCATGCTTAGAATGGCTCATCTGACATCTGTTGAGACTGTGAGTGTGGGGATTATGTGTGCTTCACCGAACGGGAACGGCTTCCCCGTGAACTTTGAAGGGTTCAATGTCGAATCTCATGAATAGAGTTTGTGGCTGCATTTTGCATTTATAGACTGCAAGCAGTATCTTTCCTGAATACAACATCTTTGACTCAATGCACCCAGTATGCAATGGTGGGGGTATAGTATTTAAGTACTATTATCAGTATTCCTAACAATTTCTTCAAAAAGCTTTTGCAATAGATCCTTGATGTGTAACGATAACGTACAGAGGCAAAATGTTTTTTTAAGGCTTGCCTTTATGGCTTAAAGGTTCATTTTTGCTTACCTAGCATAGTGATGACCATAGTACTGATAGTGTAAGGGTACGTGATGTCAAATACTAACAACAAGCAACAGAAATTTGCATGTGCTGCATGGGGTTTTAGAGAGTTAGAAATCCCAGAATACTTCCGTTTAGTGGCTAACTTAGGTATAGAGTCGGTAGAGGTTAATGTAGATCGCAGAACACCTAAACATTTACTGGATAATTGCAGTGACGAGGCAGTCGATCAGGTTGCTCATTGGGCTGATGAATTTGGAGTGCATGTCATTTGCGTAGCAGCCGATAACGACTTCACTGTGGTGGATGCATCGGATTTGGAAGAGCAGATTCAGAAGGTTCAGCGTTATGTAGACATCGCCAAACGCTTAGGAGCAGAGGTCGTTCGAGTTTTTACTGGTGGTGATACAAATGAGAATCTTTCTTCAGAAGTTTTGAACCGCCTCCATTACGCTTTCAATCGTGCTGGAGATTATGCGGAAGAACATGGGATTAAGCTGGCAATTGAAAATCATGGAGGACTGACAGTTAATGGTCAACTGACAGCAAAAATCATGGAAGGTATAAAAAGTCCTGCAGTTGGAGTTAATTTCGATCCAGCAAACTTCTTGAAGGAAGGCGTGGATCCGTTAATAGCGCTACGCTATATCCTTCCATGGGTGAACTACAGCCATTGGAAAGATGTTCGGTGGAGCAATGGTGGCACAGAATACTGTGCCTTTGGCGAAGGAGAAATCTATTGGAAGCCAATTCTCAAGGAGCTATTAAACTCTGGCTACCAAGGCTATTGGACGGTCGAATACGAAACAATTGAAGATGTTGAGCGCGGAACGAAAGATAGCTTGGTTTGTCTGCGTCAGATGTTGCAAAAAGCTTCCTAAGATACTAGAATACACTGGTTTATCGAAATGGGTGTGTTGTCATAATCACAGATAGTACTACTAGGTAGGGAAAAGCGATCGCTCTGAGTTCTTAATCTTGCTGGAGCCAAGGTGGTGCTGAACGACATTGTTAAGAGCGTGCGAAAAAAATCGAAAGACAAATAAATAAAGGGATTTATTTTAAGATGAGAAGACTTGCAGATAAAGTAGCTTTGATAACTGGTGGTAGCTCCGGGATTGGTCGGGCTACGGCACTGGCTTTTGCCAAAGAAGGGGCTAAAGTTGTTGTCGCCAGTCGGCGGAGCTTAGAGGGCGAGGAAACTGTACAGTTGATTAAAGAGATAGACGGCGAAGCTTTGTTCGTTAAAACTGATGTTTCAAAAGCGACAGAGGTTGAGGCATTAGTTAACAAAACTGTGGAAACTTATGGTCATCTGGATATCGCCTTTAACAATGCAGGTGTTGAGGGACCAATCAAAACGCTTATCGAACAGACAGAGGAGGAGTTTGAGTCTATCATCAACATCAACCTTAAAGGTTTATGGTTATCCATGAAATATGAGATTCAGCAGATGCTTCAGCAAGGTGGTGGCACTATTGTCAATACCTCCTCAATATCTGGACTGGTAGGTATGCCTGCTTCCTCTATTTATGCTGCCAGCAAACATGGTGTTTTAGGAATGACGAAATCAGCAGCTTTGGAATATGCTAAGTCCGGCATCCGAATCAATGCGGTGTCTCCTGGCTCTATCGAAACCGCAATGTTAAACCGTTTTCTCAGCAGTAACCCGTTCCTCGGTAGTAGCCAAGAAGCCAAAGGGCAAATGATGGCAAAGCATCCATTGGGGCGTATTGGTGAGCCGGAAGAAGTTGCTGAAGCTGTGGTGTGGCTCTGTTCAGACGGGGCTTCGTTTGTCACTGGACACTCCCTAGCAGTTGATGGCGGTTATACCATACAGTAGGAAATTCAGCAATTTTGTCAATGATTTCATGCAGAGGCGCAAAGACGCCAAGAAAAGAAAGCATTCTTTGCGTGAAACTTCACACAACGCCTGTTTGTCTCAAAAACGCATGAAAAGTCTCCCTATCAGGAAGCGAAGGTTGCGCCCCTAGTTTGGTTACAGCCAAAGCACCTGCTGCTGCACCCCAAACGATCGCTTGACGCAAAGGAAATTCCTCACAAAGCGCTGCAGCCAAACCGCCATTAAACGCATCTCCCGCAGCAGTTGTGTCAACTACATGAACTGGAAACGCAGGTGTAAAAAAAGTTTCTTCTGGAGTGGCACAAACAACGCCTTTTGCTCCTAGTTTCACAATAGCATTTTTCACACCCCGCTGCTGTAACACCTGGGCTGCTTTTTTGGCTGACTCTTCTGTGTCTACAGGAAAACCCACCAGTTGCCCTGCTTCCACCTCATTTGGTGTCATAATATCTACCAAAGGGTAAAGTTCATCTGGTACATCCTTCTGCGCGGGCGCTGGGTCGAGAATAACTGTAACTCCGGCTTTTTGTGCAGCTTTAGCAGCTGTAACAACCGCAGGTATGGGGATTTCAAGTTGTAAAAGTAACGCTGTCGCCTTTGGTAACAAACACGATAATCTTTCCACATCCTCCTGATTGACGCGCCCATTCGCACCAGGAATGACAATAATTTGATTTTCGCCCCTTATATCTACGGTGATAATAGCAATACCAGAACTAACAGTTTCATCTACAAACACATTATCTGTTTGGACACCGGATGTTTGCAGACACCTGACAAGTTCTGCACCAAAACTGTCTGCGCCTACGCGTCCTACTATGTAGGTTGAAATTCCCAATCGCGCTGATGCGACTGCTTGATTTGCACCTTTCCCGCCTGGTGCTTTGAAAAAATCGTGTCCTAGCAGCGTTTCTCCTGCAACTGGTAGCCGGGGTGCTGTTGCTACCAGATCTATGTTGATGCTGCCGAATACGATAATAGTCATAATTTGGGGAAGTCGTGCAGAATTATATTATCTCGCGTTCAGGCTTAGATATTGACGCAGGATGTTTTGTGCTGGTTGCAATAATAGTTCCGGTTCAAGTTCGTCCACCCGTTAAATTAAGCGCATCTTGTGATTGGTAGAAAAAAAGAGGTTAACTCATATGGTGACAACAGCAATAACCAGTTCACAACGAGTGATACTGCAAAACATCAGTTGGCAAACCTTTGAAAAAATTCTTGAAGAAACAGGGAATCATCGTACCACCCGACTGGCTTATGACAACAGAACACTAGAAATCATGACACCTTTAATGCCCCATGAATATAACAATAGACTACTGGAACACTTAGTTTTTGCTCTAGCTGAGGAACTGAACCTCAACATCAAAAGTATTGGTTCAACAACGTATAAACGCAAGGATTTATTACGGGGTGTGGAACCAGATTCTGGTTTTTATATCCAGAATGAACCTGTGATGAGACAGAAAAAGAATCTTGACTTAAACCAAGACCCACCTCCTGATTTAGTCATAGAGGTAGATTATATTAGTGCATCCATTGACCGAATGTCAATCTATCTTGCATTAGGTGTTTCCGAAGTTTGGCGTTATGACGAACCTGTCATGCAAATTTACCAACTTCAAGAAGGGGTGTATATTCCTTGTGATGTTTCTCCTACTTTTGCCAATTTACCTTTAACACAAATTCCCCAATTTTTAGAAGAAAGTCTGAAAATTGGTGAAATTGCCATGCTTCGCTCTTTTCGCATCTGGGTTAGACAGCAGATGAAACAAAGTTTTTAAATTAGAACTATGTCTAAAAACTGCCGCCTAGTATGCTTACCAGTTAAAGCAATAAATCAACCTTATGTATAAGGTTGCAATTCGCTACATTTCTATTTTCTTGCGTATGTTGTTTGGTTTTTTTCAGTCCCAATACTGCACCACTAGCACTTAGTATCACCAAACCCCATATATAAGATGCTTCAGGAACAGCCTTTGCTTGACTAATCACACTCACGTTTGGATCTAGAGCATCACCTGTGGAATACACATAATCAAAAGCAGCTTTGTCATCAAGAATACTAGCACGCAAAAAGAGTCCACTCCAACGGGCTACAGTTTCTACTGCTACATCTTGAGGGAGAGTTGGCATGTTAGGATCTGGTATTGGACCTAAAGGGTTATTAATATTCGTGATGCCATAGTGGTTAGCGCCCAAAATACTAATCAACGCTTTAGGAGGAGTCTGGATTTGCTCGTAGGTTTTCTCAGCGTTAATGGGAAGTGCTCTGCTATCCTGAGTTCCCTGTAATAAAGCAACGGGAATTCCTGAATTATTAATAGGAATATACTCCTGATTTTGATTACGGAGACCTGCACCAAAAAACGCTCCTGCTACAAGTTCATTTGGTCGATTGAAGGAACCTTCACATTGAATAGGGGAGAGACAAAGGTTTGCAATAGCAGATAGCCCAACAGCGCCTCCTGCGGAGTGACCGAGTAAGCCTAGTTTTTGTGTATTAATAACATCCGCAATCGGTGAAGCAGGATTAGAGTTTTCTACTTGTATTTGTCCTAAAACAGCGTTGATTTGTGAGGTTTCAGGTAGCAGTCCTGTGAATCCGAACTGAGGGAGAGACCTTGGATGATTAGGTACGACCACTACAAATCCGTAACGAGCTACTATACTGGCATATTCTGAGTAATCTGATTTATCAACATTTGCACCTTGCAATAACAGCGCAACAGGGAAGGAATAGTTGCCAGTTTTCAGGTTCGATGGGCTGGGATAGTATATATCAGCTATGTCATTATTAGCGGAGATTGTCGTGTTGTAGCTCACCACATCGTTAAATAGAGGTGCATCATTGAAGGTTGCAGCAGCTACTACTTTCCCTGTACCGCAGACTATCAATGCTGCACTAGCAGCTACTGATAAAGCTTTGATGGTAGCCAAAGAAACGACTCCTTAACTAAATATATTTATATGTACTATGTGTACTCGCTGTGAGAATATCTGATAACGCAGTTGTGAACAAGTGTTATTCACTAAAAATTATAAATATCGAATGACTCTACAGGGATTGCCCGCAGCAACGACATTTGCTGGTATATCTTTTACAACAATACTACCAGCACCAATGGTAGTATTATCACCAATTGTGACACCTGGACAAATAATTGCACCACCACCAATCCAGACATTGTTACCGATTCTAATTGGTGAAGTAAGCTCTCTACCAGAAAGGCGAATTTTTGGCTCTATTGGGTGATAAGTAGTGTAAATTTGAACGTAAGGAGCACACAATACATTGTTGCCAATATGAACTGTATTACCATCTAAAATCACACAGCCAAAATTCATAAACAATCCGTCACCTGCATAAATATATTTACCATAGTCACAGTGAAATGGTGGCAGAATATTAATATTTTCTCCTACTTGACCAAATAATTCTTGTAAAATTTGCGATCGCTGCTCCAGTTGTTCTTCGGTTGTAGAGTTATACATTCTCAATAGACGAAATGCAAAGTTTCTTCCAGCAACCAATTCTAAATCGGAAGCAAGATACAGTTCGCCTGCCAGCATTTTTTGTTTTTCTGTTTTTTCCATAACAGAATTTACTTTTATTTTGTCTTCGTTACTTAGTTAATGAGCAACGATGGAAATTGTGTTTGATGATTATTTGCCGCAATGGAATTATACTGCTAAACCACAGACTTCATAATTCTGGAGCTTATTTAATCCACATTCCTTAGTGGGACTTAAACATTTTTGAGGACAAAACAAGCCTCAAACCCATGTAGGGCAAGGAAGATACACCAAATGCCCAAAAAGCCCTGGAACCCAGATATATCAACAAAATGCGCTAAACGATGTCAAAGTCTTTTGGGATATACGTTTGAGGCTATTTTCTCTGTGTTTTTTGTCTAAGTCCCGTTAGGGGAATTTTTAGCTCTACCGAATGGCATTCCTTGTCCGGACACCTAACGATCTTGTGTTTGGCACTTACAAAGAAAAAAATGCTTTAAATCGAGAGCAATCTTTGAAACGAAGTAATCGCCAAAAATCTCATCACGCTCTGCGCTTACGTGAGAAATTAGAAGCCCGGTAACTCTTACGAAACCGGGCTTCTTGGGATGCGCGATTTTTACAAATGAAATAGGACTGCTGTATAACATTAAATTTCTACGGATGTAAACTTTGGCGTTCTAGAAAAAAATAAGGTCAGCCACTACTGTGTAACGTGCTGACCTTATTTAATTTTTTTGATATACCCTAACGACCACGCAGGAAAGCGTATATCTGGTTCAGATAAGTTTCCCAAACTCGTGTTGTTATGTCTAGTGTTTGCGCATTGGGTACAAAACTTTCTAACCCCAACCTCCCTGTTCTGATAGCCTGTGGAGTTTGCAACAGGTATGGTGTTGTTCTGATGTCAGACATTCTTGAGGCATTGATGATACCATCGCTGGCTACAGTATTCTCTTGTCTTAATGCGACAAGAGTCTCAGATGTTAGTGTGGCTGTTCGCACGTTTTGGATAATTTCTTGATTGGCTAAGTATGGTTCACCTACCATTGCGATAGGCGATCGAATTAGGAAGTAAGCGACAGCTGGTGTACTTGCTAACAACAGAATTGTTAGTGCCCAGCCAATTAAGTATCCTCCTGGTGCATCCAGCACCCCTCCGCTTTTCATCCTCTGTGCCGCCAACATCATCAGCAAAATAGATGCTCCTAGAGGTTTAAGCGGAAACGACACTACCTGCCACAATGCGGCAACAGCTGGTTCATTAGGGTTAATGAACGACAGCAGCACGACAAGCAACAGAACAACTAAGATTAATCTCCCGACAAAACTTCCTGAGGGATAAAATCTCTGGAACAATGTAAATATGATAGTGCCAACAAGCAACCACAGTAATACCCGACTTAACAGTACAAACATAGATGACTAACTCTCAGATCTTCTTTTGTGGTCGGTCCTATAGGTTTTGGGCAGTGGGGTTATTGTATCGTCAAATTGTAATCGTACTGTTACCTGACTTCAAATACCTCACACCCTCACACCACGACAACCATCGTAGTGATTTTAGAGCAATTTATGACAACTGCATCCACGATCTGTTATTTTCCAGATCAGTAATGTGCCTCCTGTAAATTACATTAATTTTAGTCGTCGTCAAGTCAAAAGGAAAAACTATGTCGCCTGGAAAACCCACCATTTTGGTGACAGGGGGAGCTGGATATATCGGTTCCCACACGGTGCTTGCTCTTAAGCAGGCTGGTTTTGACGTGATAGTACTCGATAATTTGGTGTACGGGCATCGCGATTTGGTAGAAAAAGTTTTACAGGTAGAACTTGTGGTGGGAGACACAGGCGATCGCACGCTGTTGGATGATTTATTCAAAACACGTGATATAGCCGCCGTCATGCACTTTTCGGCTTATGCATACGTAGGCGAATCGGTTACCAATCCTGCAAAGTATTATCGCAACAACGTTCTCGGCACCCTGACTTTGTTAGAAGCCATGCTTGCCGCGTCTGTTAAGAAATTTGTATTTTCTTCTACTTGTGCAACATATGGAATGCCTGAAATTGTGCCAATTCCCGAAGACCATCCCCAAAATCCAATTAACCCCTACGGTGCTAGTAAGCTCATGGTAGAGCGGATTCTCTCTGATTTTCATGCTGCTTACGATTTTAAATCGGTGCCGTTTCGCTATTTTAATGCGGCTGGTGCTGCTCCGAATGGTTTACTAGGAGAAGACCACAACCCAGAAACCCACTTGATTCCCCTTGTATTGCTGACAGCGTTAGGCAAGCGCGAATCCATTTCGGTTTTCGGCGCTGATTATCCTACGCCTGATGGAACGTGCATTCGGGATTATATTCATGTTAGCGACTTAGCAGACGCTCACGTTTTGGGATTGGAATATTTGTTGAAAGGCGGCGACAGCGAAGTTTTTAATTTAGGAAATGGCAACGGCTTCTCAGTCAAAGAAGTTATTGAAACTGCAAAGCTTGTGACAGCAAAAGATATCAAAGTTGTGGAGTGCGATCGCCGTCCTGGAGATCCACCAGTCCTGATTGGCAGTAGCGACAAAGCCAGAAAAATCCTAAGCTGGTATCCACAATACTCTTCTGTTAAGGAAATTATCGCTCATGCTTGGCAGTGGCACCAGAGTCGTCATCAGTGAGGACAAGGGGAGTGCATTGGTGATAAGTTAAGCCTGTATGGCAGTTGTCAAGCAACAGAAGCGACAGGGGAGCATCCCAATTCTGCAAAAAAGACGGGTTTTGGGAGCATCTTGCTCCCTACTTTATTAAGTAGTCGGACAGAATTAATTACACAATGTCCAAGAGCGAATGAAGCGTAAGCGCAAAGCGCAGGTTCCGCTCGCTGCGGACTGTAAATATTTTTGTCCAGCTACTTATCAAGCGGGCTTTCCGGCCCGCACTACAAAATAAAATAAATTTACACATTTGGGATGCTCCCAGCGACAGAGCGTAGCCATTACCAAATAATTTGGTTATTGGCGACAGGAAAAACGCCTCAATAAGTGGCACAAGTCACAGGTTATAAGAATTTGGATTTATCAGCTAATCAAACGGTATATAAAGAACTTATGGTGCTTCGTTGTCAAGAAATTATGAAATAGCACGACTTAATCCAAGGACTAACTTGCTACCACTGGTGGCCAAAAACCAGAGCGGCTTAACTATAAGTAATCATCCAAACTTGATATAAGATATCAGTCCCAGACTTACATTAAATTCAGAATTTTGAATTCTCTATGTGTATAGGAACGCACTACCTTGCGTTCGTACCAAGTTTTGAGTAAAAATGACTCTGCTACACACTAATCGTTGTTGTCTGTTGGTTATTCGCAGCCTTCTGTAATAAGTCTCTAACTTCTTCATCTGTTGTTTGCGGAAAATCTTCGTACCACAAACCAACACTGTAGAAGGGACTTGGCGTTGCCAAGCAGACAACTTCATCTACCTTGGCTTCAAAGTCTTTACAGGTTTCGGATGCAGCCACCGGCACAGCGACTATTACCTTAGCGGGTTTGTGTTGCTGCAACGCCACAACAGCTGCACGCATGGTTGCACCCGTCGCGAAACCATCATCTACCAAAATGACAGTACGTCCGTGGAGTTTTGGAGTGGGGCGATCGCCCCGATAGAGATATTCTCGTCGCTCTAATTCCTGTTGTTCTTTCGCCATCACCCTGTTAATAGCTGCCTCGGATATACGAAGCGATCGCACAATATCTTCATTCAAAACTTGCACTCCATTAGAAGCAATAGCTCCCATTGCTAGCTCTTTTTGTCCGGGTACGCCCAGTTTGCGTACTACCAAAACATCTAATGGAGCATTTAGTGCTTGAGCGACTTCAAAAGCGACGGGTACACCACCCCTTGGGAGCGCTAACACTACCACATCTTGGCGGTGAGGCAGTCCGTTGCGGGGGTTACCGAGCCACTGCGTTGGCGGAGAGAAGTGCCTTTTCCTAAGGGAAACGCTATGCGTTCGCCCTTGGCGTCTCCCCTTGGGAGATGCGCGGGTTCCCCGCGTTGTGGCAACTTCGGGGGTTCCCCCGCTTGTTCCTTGCGCGTCTCCGTAAGGAGAAGCATGTGGCGTCCCGTTGTAGGAACTGCCGAACCCGTAAGGGTTAGCATAAGCTGCCAACTCTTTAGCCACAAACTCACCTGCAGCATTTCGGTTTTTAAATAGCATAGTGTCGCGCTCCTTTTTCGCTTTCAAGGAAATGAGTTTTTAGGTATTAACACGCATCCTTCCTTGGCTACCTTCAAACAGTGGATCGTACTCCGGTGGGAGTTGAACACGCATATCGTCCATCTCGCCAGGGGTTAATGCTTAGCTCAGAACCTCTATCACCACACGGGAATCCCCAATGCCCATTGCCCAATGCTAACCAACTACTTGTGACCACACCCCTCCAGTACCTGCATATTCATGTTGCATGTATACTGCAATGCCTCTTGGTAGCTGGGATGCAGCGTCGAAAGGCTCATTTCCAGCCAGACGTTCAGCTAGTGTTTCCAGGGTAGCACGAGTAGCCACCTCAGCATCACCGCGAGAACTGAGACGGGCGCAATTTTGTACCTGCCCAATGAACTCGTCGTGTTGCATTTTCCCTCCTGATTTTTTAGACTATGACTTACTGTGGTTGGTGGTTTGAGAAATGCTCTGTTACTGCTGTTATTTATCGTGTTATTAGTCGATCCTAAAAACCCATTAATTACCTTTCCTCTGACTAATGGGGGGTTGTGTCAGTTTTATCGGTCTGCTCAACGAATGACTCGTGAACACTCATTTAGGGAGGATGAGGGAGATGCTTCCTCATCCTGCTCATTCCCTGCGAAGATTTCACAACTCAAATAGGACTGCTATATAGCAATCCGGAATCATTCGTGAAAAACAAAATCCCCGACAACTCTTACAAAGTCAAGGATCTGTGTCTTTCGGAATTTGTGTTTTTCAATTTTCACAATTCATCTAGGACTGCTATAGTTGCTATTATTTAGTCAATCGAAACGCTACAGGGGATATTATAAAGATGCAAGTCAGTGCTCGTAACGCGCTCAAGGCGACTGTAAAAAAGGTTGTGGACGGATCAGTTAACACTGAAGTGACGCTGGAAGTTACGCCTGGAGTAGAGGTGATAGCAATTATTACCAAGTTATCAGCCCAGAAGCTTCAACTTGCTGAAGGAAAAGAGGCATACGCTATCATCAAATCATCAGATGTTATGGTCGCTGTTGACTAGCAAATTCTCTTTGAAAAAGTTCTTAATTATCCGTAAACTACAGTATAAAACATTTGAAGCCTCCGATTAAATGGAGGCTTTTTTGTCTGTCTTTTTTTACTTTTCTTTGTGGGAATGTCCACTGAACGTGTCGTAAATATATCAGTACAGAAACCCAACTACAGCTTTGAATCCTCAAGATGATTTTGACGAGGTTGATGCTGGGCTATCCAAGGAATTCCTATTTTCTAACAGTGAATTAGTAGCATTGACAACAACCTGTGCTGCTCCTGTAAAAAACTCACGGTCGATAGTTGCTGGTACATCACTAGGTTGGTGATAATGGGGAGTACGTAGATTTGCGGTATCAGTCACCAAAACTGCACCGACTCCTTGATACCAGAATGGTGCATGGTCACTGCGTAAAGTATCAGGTGTTAGCAAGCCTTTAAGGAATATTGGCAATGTTAGCACGGATGGTAGAACTGTTTCCCCCGTACTTTCCTTATTGAGGGAGATGGCAGGGAGCATCTGTGAATTTTGAAAAGCATTGAGCAGTGAGAAATGTTCTGTATCGCCTATCACCGCCAAAAAGTCGCCCTTATCACTGGGTGGAGTCATTGGTAAACTTGTAGGGTATTTCTGACAAAGCGGAGTGTGACAAGCATAACCAACCATATCCATAACAATGACGCCTTGCAAGTTTTCCAGATGTTTCTTGTTTGTCACAAAAGCTTTACTCCCTAAAAGTCCTGCTTCCTCCTTGTCGAAAAAGGCGAGTTGCAATGTTTTGGAGGTGGGACGCGGACCAAAAAGTCGGGCGATTTCCAGAACAACAGCAACACCACTGGCGTTGTCATCAGCCCCAGGAGAGATATAGACAGTGTCGTAATGAGCTCCTACTAAAATTGCTCCTGCATCTTTATCAGTTCCCGGTTTTTCTGCAAAGATATTGACACCATCTTGGAATTTCTCTAGCTGAGGTTTCCAGCCCATTTTTTTCAATTCAGTTGTGATATAAGCGCGAGTACGCGATCGCTCTGCTGGTGTATGTCGTGTAAAATTTAACCTTAGAACGTGAGCAAACAGCTTATCAGCGGAAACTTGCAAGGAAGCAGGAATGCGGGGACGCAAAAATACGGGAGAAGAATTTTCTGTCTCTGTATCTTTAGGTCTCATAATCTGTGCATCTTCCCTTCCTAGTGTCTTTGTATCTTCATTTGTACTGAAAGGATTTCTAACTCTAATACTATAAAAGACTGACTCTCTATGCTGTTCGATAAAGGTGCTAGTAAGCACTACGGCAACTATTGTCACCAGTAGCAGAAGCACCAGCCAAAACCATTTTTTCATATATCTCATCAAAAATTTCCCCCTGCTCCCCCTGCCTGACAAGTGTAGGTTTTTCATAAAAGGGTGAGTCAGGACTCTCATGTGAACGTAGGAATAAGCTTTTTCTCCCTTGTCCCCTTGTCCCCTTGTCCCCTTGTCCTCCTTTTTCTCCATTCCTGACATAGAATAGCGCAAACACTAAGTTTGACATCGTGTCTTTTGACAGAAGAACTCACTTCATTTAAAGTTCCTCATGAAACTTTTTAATTTTCAGCAATATTTAAATTTAAATTTAATAACTCACATTTTTAATTCTTATTTTTTTATTTTTAATGACAATTTAATGACAAGATGATACATTTGTTACTTATCATGACTCTGGGATTTTTGGGAAGTTTTGGACATTGCGTTGGGATGTGTGGTCCTTTAGCAGTTGCGTTTTCCCTGTCTTATAAGCAGGAAACTTCCCGTTGGCGACAGCAATTGCAGTTTCATGCACTACTGAACTTGGGGCGGATGTTAAGCTATGTTCTCGTTGGTGCTGGTATTGGGGCGCTAGGTTCGGTGTTGCTGAATAGTGGACAAATAGCAGGAATTGGTAGCGAATTACGCCAATGGATGGCAATTATTACTGGCATTTTACTGATTTGGTTTGGCATTAGACAAATAAAACCTGACTTTCTGCCTCAAATTCCATTGCTGCACCCTCTTATGCAAGGTCGTTTACAGAACTACCTGAGTCAAGGAATGGTTAAACTTTCTCTACAAACTAAATGGTGGACACCAGCGCTTTTGGGTATGACTTGGGGTTTAATGCCTTGTGGTTTTCTGTATGCTGCTCAAATTAAAGCTGCTGAAACTGGAAATTGGTGGATGGGTGCAGCAACAATGCTAGCTTTTGGCTTAGGAACTCTGCCTACAATGTTAGGTGTGGGTGTGTCTACATCGTTAGTCAGTAAAGACAGACGCAGTCAATTGTTTCGCTTGGGTGGCTGGGTGACTCTCACAATTGGCATGCTAACGCTCTTGCGGACTGGCGACACAATGGTAGATTACACCGGACACGCTGCGTTAGTCTGTTTAATTTTAGCGCTTGTTGCTCGTCCCATCAGCAGCTTGTGGGCAGCACCTTTGTGTTACCGTCGTGCGTTGGGAGTAGCTGCTTTTGTGCTGTCTTTGGCTCATACCGTTCATATGATGGAACATTCACTGCAATGGAATTTGATAGCCTTCTTGTTCCTGCCACCACAGTATCAGTTGGGCACGGTTTTGGGTGCTGTAGCACTAGTGCTGATGACTCCCGCAGCCCTCACCAGTTTTGACAACTTGCAGAAATCTTTAGGCAAGCGCTGGCGAATAATTCATCTATTAAGCGTGCCAGCTTTACTACTAAGCACTATTCATGCTGTCATTATTGGATCCCACTACTTGGGTTCTTTTCAACCTAGCTGGGGGAATAAATTAGCCGCACTGCTTCTGGGAATTGTCACGCTGACTGTGTTGCTGATGCGTTGGCGCTTTTTTTGGTCAATGTTATCTTTACAGAAATTTTATGTTCACCCAAAAAAGTAGTCGCAGTAAATTCATGTACCAAGGATTAAAATCCTTGGCTCATAGCTTAAGTCCACTAAAATGGACTAAATATTGTTTTCGAGTTAAATACGGTAGGGACACGGTATTGCCGTGCCCCTACTATGTGGTGCATGGACTTGAAAACCGCTATCAGCTTGTTGACAATCCTGCCAAACAAGGTAAACGTCTTTGGCTAAGGCTTATTCACCGTAGTTTTTATGTATTAACACTTCTTGTTGTAGTTACATGTGTAACTAACGCTTACCCAGCCGTTGCCCATAAAATAGCGATCGCAGCAGATGTCGGCGCGACCTTACACATAGAACCCAATGACAATCCTCGCGCTGGAGAATCAACACAAACCTGGTTTGCTCTGACTCGTAAAGGTGGAAAAGTGATCCCTTTAGCAGAGTGTAATTGTCAATTGGCTATTTATGCTGAACCTCACTCATCTGGTGAACCACCACTCATCGAACCGCCCTTACAACCTGTTTCGGCTGAGCGTTATCAAGGTGTACCTGGTACCGAAATAACCTTTCCGAGACCAGGAGCTTATCAGCTACAACTGAGTGGCAAACCTAAGAATGGAGGGAGTTTCCAGCCATTTGAGTTAAAATTTGCAGTTACTGTGGCGGCTGGTTCAGCGACAACTGATAATTCACAAAATGTACCAAATGTCAACAAAAATGTAGCCGAAGAGCAAACTCAGGGAATACCATTTTGGGCGATCGCTCTTTCTGGTCTTTTAGCAGTCGGTGTCTTCTTTGGAGTATTGCGAATGGTGAAGAGGAGATGAGGAGTGGGAATTGGGGATTAGTCAAAAATTATTCTGCTCCCCTTGTCCCCTTGTCCCCTTACCGTGTACACACCAGATCGCTTTTCGCTTTTAACCTCACCCTCGCTCTGTGGAAATTTTGAACCGCTGGCGATATTTGGCAAATCTTTGGTTTACCACTACTGGATCTAATCCAAACTGTTCTAAAGAATACTGATGTACACCGTGTTTATGTTGAGGGCAGGGCTATTTCATTCTAAAAAGTTGCTGAAGTGTGTCTAGCCCAAAAGAGCAGAGCCGTTGAGCTTGTGCCATATTTTCAAACATATTGTCACGGAATAAATTGAGTGCAAAATTTCGAGCGAGCGCAAAAATTTGCGGAAGGGGGGTGGTGCGAATTCTAGAGGCATCTTCGCCTTGGGTAACGTCTCGAACGTAATGAACTTTATTTTCAACACCCCAATATCCTCTGATACGTGAGGCAAATGCTTCAGCAGTCTCACTTAAAGATGAAAGAGAATAACGGGTTTCATTAGTTACTTCAATCACATTGTGTGTGAAAACCTGACGACGCATTAATCGACACCGAAAGTGCCAACCGACGCATTGTCCCCTAAAACTTTGCCTTAGCGCAGCGGCTCCCCTAGGGAGCTTCCTTATTAAAACGAGTACCCGACTACGCCCACGAATTAACAAAACGAAGGCTGGCAAAGTTTTTACGTGTTAGACCCCCGTCCCTCCCCAAATCAAGCAGGATTTTTAGTATTAATTGAGAATCTCTTCTAATAAACTGCTTGATTTGGTGAACCAGCGCTGCAGGCGGCGGGTCTCCCACGCCCAGGCGACTGGTGAACCCGAAGGAGGCACTTCACGATTAATCGTGGAGCGCACAACGAGTACCCGTAAAGGGTTGGCACTTTCGGGGCAGGTTTTTCCCTCGACGTTCTGATTTGACTGGAATCAAAGTTGTAAGTCCAGGCCAAGGACGAATACCATCAAGATTTTGACAAATACTGACATGACGCTTTTCGACTCGACCGTGCCCTTTATTTATCTGCTCGTAAGTGAATTCCGGTGTAAAATTTGTTTTAACATCTTTCAATAGACCAGGTTGGTTGCCTTTTAAGGCAGCAATATAATCATTGCCACTGTTGATGATCAACTCACAAGTTTTTTTTGGGTATTAATGGCATCAAAGGCAAAAACAACTCCCTTTAGAGCTAGTTTCTCAATCAACTCTGGTAAAGCTTTAATTTCGTTGCTTTTGGTATCAACTTCACAAGGCTCCAAAATCAATCCCCGCTCCACAAGGTAAGCGCTAACCAACATAATTGCTGGGTGTGAATCAGAATATGGGTTGTCATTTTCTACTTGATATGAGCCTTTGAGGGCTATCATAGGCGTTCCTTTAGGGGTAGCGTTGGGAAGTTCAGAACCTGTCTATCGCAGCTTTGAGTTTTTGATTGACTTTTTTCGCTCCACGCCTGCGAGTGCTTTGATTCCGATGTTCATCCTTTTTTTCGGAATCGGTGAATTTAATAAAGTTGCGATCGCAGCGTTTAGTGCTCTACTTATTATCGTGTTCAACAGCGCCTATGGCGTTATCCATGCTACAAAGAACAGGATTTTAGCTGCGAAGGTGATGGGTGCTAATCGATTTAAGATTTTTAAAGATGTCTTGTTTTGGGAAAGTCTGCCTCAGACGTTTATTGGATTACGCAGCGCAATCAGTCTCGCCCTCGTGATTGTGATTGTGGCAGAAATGTTTATTGGTACTGAAACGGGACTGGGTAAGCGTATCATTGATGCTCAACAAGTCCTGAATGTCAAGGATATGTATGCTTCTATTTTGATTACTGGCATTCTGGGGTATGCCCTAAATGCACTGTTCTTGCTAATTGAGAAACGATTTATTCATTGGAGTGGTAGATAAGTGGACTGGATGAAACAAGAATCTCACGCGCTTTTAGCCGTGGGAGTGTCAAACCTTCTTCAACAATAGGATAGGGGGACCAGATTCTCAATCTTTTCATTTCATAAGAAAAATGTCATTCTTCTAATAGCATTCATAGAGCTTTATCTATAGTTATCACTTGTCTTGTAACGTTTACATGAGGAAAGCTACATCAATTGCAAGTGTTCAGTGATACTAGATTTATATCTATAGAATCGCTATTAGAGGAGAATAACCCTTGAACCAAGCGACGCTACACCAGTTGAAAGTGTTCGAGGCGGCGGCACGTCACGGTAGCTTTACTCGTGCTGCGGAGGAACTCTTTCTCAC
The DNA here is from genome assembly GCA_019359415.1 of Iphinoe sp. HA4291-MV1. Lineage (GTDB taxonomy): Bacteria > Cyanobacteriota > Cyanobacteriia > Cyanobacteriales > Nostocaceae > Brasilonema. Next base: position 51,184 of record JAHHHH010000014.1, read on the forward strand.
CCAACCCACTGTTTCCATGCAAATTAAGCAACTCACAAAATCAGTTGGGTTGCCTCTTTTTGAGCAGGTAGGAAAGCGCCTCTATCTTACGGAAGCAGGACGGGAACTGTTTGCCACTTGTCGGCAAATTTTCGATACAATTGCCCAATTTGAAATGAAAGTGGCAGATTTGAAAGGGTTAAAGCAAGGACAGTTGCGCTTGGCAGTCATTACTACAGCTAAATACTTCATACCACGTTTATTGGGTCCATTTTGCCAACTTTACCCAGGAATCGATATTGCCCTGCAAGTGACAAACCATGAAGGCATTTTAGAACGTATGAGCGGCAATATGGATGATTTGTATATTATGAGCCAAGTTCCAGAACATCTGGATGTCAATTGCCAGCCATTTTTAGAAAACCCCTTGGTTGTTATAGCACCAGCTAATCATCCTCTGGCAATGGAAAAAAACATCTCCATTCAACGTCTTGCCGATGAACCTTTTATTATGCGGGAACCAGGTTCAGGAACAAGGCGAGCGGTGCAGAAATTATTAGATGAGCATGGAGTGGTGGTAAAGGTTAAGCTGGAATTGGGGAGTAACGAGGCGATTAAGCAAGCAATTGCTGGTGGTTTGGGAATCTCCGTTTTATCTCGACATACTTTAATGACAGATGGTAAAGATTTAACCATTCTGGATGTAGAACACTTTCCAATTCAAAGGAATTGGTACATGGTTTACCTAGCTGGTAAACAACTATCTATCGTTGCTCGTACCTATTTTGAGTATTTACTCGATGCAGCAAAGCAATTTGCAGATAAAACAGCAAGTTCTAATTTTCTGCTTGTCGAGAAAAATCATTAAATAGACATAATTTCATCTATAGGTCTTCTATTATAATCATTTTCACAAGTAGTAGAAAACCTGCCTTTGGATTGGAATTATGAACGATCTAGCCATTCTCCATTTTGAAGACAACACTCTTGACACTTTGGATTGAGGCATCTGTGGGTCAAGAGACGATTTTTTACTTTACATTAAAATCACCAGCAAAAGCATTCACAATGGGAGAGAACTGGCAGTGACTAACCTGGAATCATCGGCTGTACGAACAACAGTAGATACAGATATTGTAGCTGTTACAGTGTATACTGACCAAGCCATTGTGACACGACGAGGTGCGATCGCACTAACCGGACAGGAACGAGAATTAAAAATAGTCCAACTGCCAGTTACCATAGAAACTGAGTCAGTCAGGGTTAGTGGTACAGGTAAAATTGCAGTACGCCTACTGGGAGTCAGTACAGAGCGCGTCTTCTCCACCGAACCCTTCGGCGAACGGTTAACCCATTTGACAAGGCAAATTCAGCAATTAGAAGCAGAATGGAACCTTCTGCAAGCACAAATCGATGGTTTAGCTTTACAGTCAAGGTTTATTGAAGGCTTACGTGACAAGACAGAGGAACCTTTTGCCCAGAGTCTATCGCGGAAAAATCTTAGCTTGAGTGAAACTTTAGATTTTTTGAACTTTCTGGGAAGCCAGTACAGCGAGTATGCTATTGCGACAGCAGAGTACAAAGTCCAACAGCAAGAATTAGACAAGCAGCTACAAGTCTTGCGTCAACAGTGGCAACAATTACAAATACCATCACCCAAGGAAAGTTTTACCTTGAACGTAGCAATTGAGCCTGCGGGTGCTGGAGAGTTTGAGCTAGAAGTATCCTACATAGTTAGTGGTGCCAGTTGGACTCCGCTGTATGACATGCGGGTGAGTACGAGTAGCAATTGCATCAATCTAACCTATCTTGCTGAGGTTACCCAAAGTACTGGTGAAGATTGGATAGACGTATCTCTTACTCTTTCTACCGCTAAACCTGGATTGGGAACTCTGCCACCTAAACTGGAACCTTGGTATATCGACGTACCACGTCCATCAGAGTTCATACGTATGCAAAGACTAGCACGCATACAAGCTGCTGCTGTGGCTACGCCTGCTTCTGCTAGTGGAGATAGTTCAATGGCAGAAACCGAAGAACAACCAGAGGAAAATTTGGTGACTGTAGAAACTGTTGTTGCAGAAGTTTCCAGAGAGGGAAGTGTAGTCACTTTTAAACTGAGTAGCAATGGCAATATTCCTAGTGATGGTGCACCTCATAAAACGACAATTTTTCATGACGATTTCCCATGTCGCTTTGAGTATGTCGCAGTACCGCGCTTGGTTAGCTTTGCGTATCTACAAGCAGATGTGAAAAATAGTACCCATGGTGTGACTTTATTGCCAGGGAAAGCGAATATTTTCCGAGATTATACATTTGTAGGAACAACTCAATTAGAGAATGTTGCATTCGGGCAAGAGTTCAAGCTCAACTTGGGAATTGATGAAGGTTTAAAAATTGAGCGTGACTTAGTTGAGCGTCAGGTAGATAAAAAACTAATTGGTAATAATCGAAGAATTTCTTATGGTTATCGCATAGTCGTGACTAACTTACAAAATCAAGAAGCAAATTTAAAACTCATTGAACAATTACCGATCAGTCGCAACGAACAAATTAAAGTCCGCTTGAGCCGTAGTAATCCGCAAATTCAACTTAGTGAGATGGGAATATTGAAATGGGCTTTTACTCTTCCACCGCAGGCAAAGCGTGAAATATATTATCAATTTATTGTTGAGCATCCAGCTGAGTTAACAGTAGTTGGTTTGGATGTTTAGTCAGCTTGTGCATTATCCATTATCCTTGCTAAAACTCGCAGGGAACTAACATCTGTCAACCCCTTCGCTTATTCAACGCATGTTTGCTACAAATGCTCTCTCATACCTTCTTTGGAGGTATGAGGGAGCATTTGTTTCAACAATCCAATTTAAGTATTAAGCTTGCAGCGCCACTCTGCTTTCTGTTGGCTCTGCCAATACCCATTCAGAATACACATCCTCAAGAAATCTACTTTTTTAAGGGATTGCGACTGTTGGTTGGAGATCAGGTGATGTTTTGCCGTCGGACTGACTTTTGGGATTGTGGTGGCTTCGATGAAGCATTGCCAATTATGGAAGATGGAGATTTGTGCCTGAGACTGTTGCAAAAGGGACGAATTTGGATGGTGAACCGCATTGTTCACAGTTCAGATCGTCGTGTGGCACGCTGGGGTGTACCGAAAGCGATCGCAATTTACGTTTATATCGGAATTTTGTGGGGGATAGGCGTAGATGCAAACTACTTAAAGCAGTTTTATCAAGACATCCGCTGATTTTAGGCTTGCTAATAAAACGTGAGTTCGACGAGTTGAAAGTTGAACTCATGTTTTATTAAGCTAAACCCTTAGCTTTACGAAATTCGCTCACAACTTCCTTAACATCACGTAACTCGCCCTCAACCAAGTAGTTTAACTGCCGCATTTCATCTGCTGAAATTATTCCGACAAGTTGTGCGATCGCTTTCTTTAATTCTGGATATTTTTGCAAAGTTTCTTTCCTTACTATTGGAGTTGCTTCATACGGTGGAAAATACTGCTTATCATCCTTTAGGACAACTAAACCTAAGCGAGAAATTTGCCCATCAGTAGAGTTTCCATTTATCATATCTACTTGCTTTTGTAGAATTGCACGGTATATCAATCCCAAATCCATAATGCGAGGAGATTTGGCAAAGTGTAAGCCGTAGGTTTTAGACAATCCAGGAAAACCATCTTCCCTGTCCATAAATTCATAACCAAAACCAGCACGCCACTGAGGTGTATATTGAGCAGCTTCTGAGAGAGTTTTGATATTATAACGCCTCGCATCTTCACCCCGTATTATCATCGCAAAAGTGTTTTCAAAGCCCAAAGATTCCATCACTTCCAAATTAAACTGCTGAGCGTAAGCCTGTTTTAACTGTTGATAAACCTCTTTTGGATCGTCAATTACTTTTTGTTTTAAAATACTCGTAAAAGCTGTACCCGTATACTCAATATAAGCATCAATTTTGCCAGCAATAATCGCTTGATGACAGACAAACGAACTAGTCAAGCCCCGACGCTCAACTTTTAAATTGGTTTTTGCTTCGATTTGCTGTGCTAAAAGTTCGCTTAAAATAGATTGTTCAGTAAAACCTTTCGCAGCAACGACAATATCACCACCACTATTTGTGTTAGAGTGACAACTGACAGTCCCCATTACCAAAGCAAAAGTTACAAGGAAAAAGGCAAAAAATCTTTTCATCTATCTCTCTTCTTCACCTTAGGGTTCTTGGCGATTATTTAACTGTAACCACTCTATTTTTTTGTAACTTTAAATTTTCCCTCCAACCAACCAATAGCAAAATCAGCAAGTAAAGCAATCACTGCTGCAGGAATCGCACCAGCTAAAATTAACTGATTATTCACGGCTGCAATACCACGAAAAATCAACTCCCCTAAACCACCAGCACCGATCGCTGCAGCAATAGTTGCAATTCCAATCGCAATCACTGTCGCCACTCGCACCCCTGCTAGAATAACATTCAGCGCCAAGGGAATCTCCACTTGAAGCAATAATTCTCTATCTGTCATTCCCATGCCCTGCCCAGCTTCTATTATGGCTGAATCTACACTAGTGATACCCGTGTAAGTGTTGCGAATTATAGGTAATAGAGAATACAATGTTAGGGCAACAATTGCGGGAACTGCTCCAATTCCACCGATAATAGGTACGGGGATAAGCAAGCCAAATAGTGCCAAACTAGGAACAGTTTGCATAATATTTGCAATACCGAGAATCGGTTGACGGAGGTTCTTTTGGCGGGTAATTAATATACCAAGTGGAATACCTACTAGAATAGCAATCCCAATAGAAATCGCTACCAGCAGTAAGTGTTCTAGAGTGCGTTCCAGGATTTCCGGAGCATATTTGATTAAGAAAAAGTTGCTGATGTTCATAGGGCTGGTTTGAGACATTGCAGAAATGCGAGCGCTTCTGGGTGTTGAGAACGTAAGAATTCTTCTGGTGTACCCAACACTACTAATTCTCCTCCATGCATTAACCCAATTCTTGATGCCAATACAAATGCTTCTTGGATATCGTGAGTGACAAACAAAACTGTCTTACCCAGTTCCTGTTGTAACCGTTTAAATTCTTGTTGCAGTTCTAACCGCGTAATTGGATCGAGTGCGCCAAAAGGTTCATCCATCAGCAACACTGGCGGATCTGCGGCTAAAGCCCTTGCCACACCAACTCGTTGTCTTTGCCCTCCCGAAAGTTCATTTGGATATCTTTGAGCAAATTTTTCTGGTTCTAAACCTACCAAATCCAATAATTCACGAACTCGCATTTTGATTTGTTTGGGTTTCCATCCTTCTAAAGATGGAACTAAACCTACATTTCGTTCCACTGTAAAATGAGGAAATAAACCTATTTCTTGAATAACATAACCAATCTTGCGCCTTAGTTTAATTTCATCCCACTGAGTTGTAGGAATGCCATCAAATAGTACCTCGCCTTGCGTAGGTATAAATAGACGATTGATTAATTTCATTGTCGTAGTTTTGCCGCTACCACTGCGCCCTAGTAGTATCAGTGCTTCCCCCTGATGGATCGTGAAATTGAGGCTTGATACCAAGGGGCGATGGTTGCGGGTAAAAGTGACTTCGCGGAATTCGACGGCAATTTGGTTATCCTGTAGCATGGGTGACTCTTAATGGGTGTGCTCAATCATTTGTTGGTGGACAATGGGCAATGGGCAATGGGCAAGGGGCAATGGGTAAAGACCACACCCCTCTTAATAGAGGGTGGCTTGAAGTCATTATGTGCTGAATCTTTTCTAAAATTACCCTTGGGGGTACTCCTTAAGGCTTATAGGACTTTCTAGAATACAGATAAATAGCCCCAAATGAAAGGTCTAAAGACTTCATAGGTGTGTCTGAGTCTTAAATCGACTAAATGGGCTAATTCTAAACTATCTTTTCAAGAGAAAGCTTACAAATGACAGAACAACAACGACTTGATGATAACCAACTGTACTATTACGCAGATGATAAAAAGATCTCACTGATGCCGTCGCGTCAGTTTATTACGGTGCGAGCAGATGCTCAGCGCAACATCAGCAGCATGGGTGTCAATCAAATTGTGGAGTCCCTATCCGCCGTCACAACGCCTGCTCAAGTATTTCAACTGCCGCAGTATAATCTCGCTGTTGTCAAAGTTGCTCCAGGTTCTGGTTTTGCAGCCACCTCAACACCCGTTGCAGAGACAATACGCTCTTTTGTCAACTCCCAACCAGAATTAACCCTTGGTCCCTCGGTTTACGAAGTTCCTGAAGCTTCTACTCAGGAAGGACTAATACCCATTGGAGAAATTCTAGTGAAATTCAAACCCAATGTATCTGAATCACAGAAGAAGCAGCTATTGGGCGAAAATAACCTGGAGGTGCAACGGAGCGACTATCCTGAGCCAGGAGCATACTTGTTGGCGTGTGAAAATGGCTCGCAGACAGTAGCGATCGCCAACAAACTCCACGAGAGCGATCTTGTAGAGTACGCTCAGCCCAACTTTGTCCGCCTCACTCCTCGCCTGAATACGCCCAACGGTGCTCAAGTCTTGTCCCCAGAACTGTCTTTCAATAGCAATTCTTCTCTAAAGACGACAGCCGCAACACCATCCCCATCTGCCTCAGTTTCTGACCCTGGCTTTACTTCCCAGTGGGGCTTGAAAAAAATTCTAGCTCCTGAGGCTTGGGACATTTCGATGGGTAGTCCCGACATTGCGATCGCTGTTCTCGATGAAGGCTGCGACCTCAATCATGAAGACATATCTTACAAGCTTCCTGGTTACGATGCCACCAGCGGCAGCGATAATCCCTCTCCCCTTCCTAGAGATGGACACGGAACCTCCTGTGCTGGAATTGTCGCTGCTAAAGCGAACAATGGCTTGGGGGGAGCAGGAGTTGCACCCAATTGTAAGATATTACCTGTCCGCATTGCTTACGGTGCTGGCGGCGGTTGGGTGACGACTGATGCTCAGATTGCAGATGGAGTTCGTACGGCTGTGAACCGGGGAGCAGACGTGCTATCCAACTCCTGGGGTGGCGGTGCACCAAGTTCAGCGATTACCAGTGCTTTCCAATACGCCCAGACAAATGGACGGGGTGGTAAGGGATGCCCGATCGCGATCGCAACAGGAAACGAAGATGTGCGAGGGGTTAGCTACCCGGCGAATCTCTCACCCACAATCCCCGGCTTGATGGCGGTAGGAGCCAGTAACGAATGGGATCAGCGCAAGAACAGAACCAGTTTGGATGGCGAAAGCTGGTGGGGGTCAAACTACGGACCAGAAGTGGATGTGGTAGCTCCCGGTGTTCACATTTACACAACTGACATTATGGGTGCAGCAGGCTATGGCGGTGGCAACTACATTCCCAACTTCAATGGTACATCCTCTGCGACACCCCATGTTGCAGGTTTAATGGGCTTGATTCTCTCCGTCGATCCAAACCTGCGCTCCTGGGAAGTTGAGGAAATTATCAAACGCAGTGCTGATGATTTTGGACCTGCTGGTCGAGATGAGGAGTTCGGCTTTGGGCGGATTAATTGCCGTCGCGCCCTGGAAATGCTGTCTCCAATTTCTTTTAATATCAATGTTACGCCTGAGTTTATCGGTGCAGGTAGAGAGTGCTTTATGCGGATCAACCTGCGATTGTTCAATCCCAGTATTAACAGCGTCCGCCTCGATAGTCTCAATGTCACATCTCACAATGACGACTGGACAGCAGAGATTGATCGCTTTGAGTACCGACCTAATCCAGGAGGCATTATGGAACCGTTCACAGGTCAGGATGTGTTGTTTAATGGTATCCTGCTGAAAGCAAACGGCACCGAGTCTGGCTGGAGCTATCGTTGGTCCCTAAGCTGGACTTATACCTTCTGGCGACCCAATGCTCCTGGAGTGCCCTTGTCAGCAAATACAGCTTTGGCAGAATCCGCAGGGACTAAAGTAACTGCAAAATCTGCGAAAGGTGGCGCAACTATGCCTCAGTCTGATAGCTTGCGAAAGAATGCTACGGCAATGATTCACACCAACGGAGCCAATGGGGTTTTGGATGACTCTATCGTGGTTGAACGCCAGAGTAGAACCATCACAATTGTAATTCGCTAATGTTCTTTTTGGAAGAAGGAAGAAGGAAATCTTCTTCCTTCTTCCTTGGTTAACAATTACGCAATCAACAACCTAGCCTTATCCGCTTGCTCTTGCACAGTTTCCTTCAGCCACTCACTGATAGATTTACCCAATTTGACAGCTATTGTTGGATCTACAGCCAAAGTCTGTTGGATTTTTTGCTGCAACTCCGGTTTCTTCTGACGCGCTAGTTCGTCAATTCTTTTATCCGAAACCAATGTACGTATCCAGCCAGGAATATCTGTATCCTTAACCAAGGATTCACCTAGAAAGTAAGCTAATATCCCCACAATCGGTGCAATGATTCCAGTGAAAAGTAGGATATGAAATATTCCTGCTAGGACAACACCTACAATTAAAGCAACAAGGTGCCCAACAAATATAGAAAGCCCAGTTAAATCATCAAAAGATATGGATGTAGGAACCTTTTGTGTGTGGTCACCTAAATCAATTGTTTTAGCGCCAAAGGTATCCAGTGGTAAACCATACTTCCTACAGATTGAATCTGTTTTTTCCCTCACCTCGTTCTGAACTTGTGACAGCCACTCAATTAAACAGGTTGTCATTTTGTCATTGGCATCATTTCCTGTTAGCCAAGTTTTTGCTTTCTGCTCTATTTCCGACTCAAGAGATGAAAGCGTTATAATATTCCTGTTCCGCCAAGATTTTACACTTGGCTTTATCACCTCATCTACCAAACCATTTGCCAGTTCCTCTGCTAATTTTTCCAAGAATGAGGGTATGTCATTTCCAACAATACCTGTCAGTTCTTGGTCAAGGAATTGACCAATTTCTTCTATAAATCCTGCTGTGCGAACGTACACCCGTCCCCAACGTGCTAGTCCTCTGGCAATACAAAGCTCAGGTTCTCCGTCTCGCTTGCAAGGTAAGTCAGGAAATACCTCTTGGCATATTTCCAGAATAAACCACATCTTGGAAGCACTACCTGTGAGGAGGATTGCACTGGGTTGAAAACCTATGTGTTCTAATTTTTGTTTGACTGCCTGCAACTGGTCACGGAAAGCGTCTCGCCAACTTTTGTTACCAAGTTCTGGCAGAGGTTGACTCAGGATTGCATTCATAATTTTACCATTGACCAAAGGCAAAAATTTAAGTTTTCTTTGAATATCCTCAATACCTACATTAACAATGGTTTCTTCGTAAGAATCTTGATATGTAAAATATTCTTCTTTTGCTTTACGACATCGGAGTTCACAGCGATTTTTGTATAATGGATTTTGCTCAAAAATTTTTTCAAGCTGTGAAATTTCTTCTAGTTGCAAAATTTCTTCATCTCTGAGAATTTCTCCAAGTCGTAAAATTTCTTCGCTTTCCTCTCGATATTGTCTCTGACATTCCAGGGTTTTCTTGAGAATTTCTTTTTCAATTAGGGATGCACCCAAGTCGTGTCCAAAATCTATCGGCGTATCAGACATACCCTTGACAAGAGTGTAGTCTGTGGTGGACGAACCAATGTCGATGACCAACACCGACTTTTGTAATTCTTCTATGGTGAATATGCCACTTTCTTTGGCATGCATCAAAGCAGCACGTGACTCTTTGACTACGGTCGTATTTGGTAAGCAATCTTCAGAAAGGAGTTTTTTGTAACTCTCGATTTCTTCTTGCCACCATCCTGATGGACAGCCTATGAAAAAGTAGTTGTTATCTTCTAACTGAATTTGTTTGGTATCAATCAAGTGCTTATAAATAGCATTGACAAATTCTTTAAGATTTTTTTGGTATGCTGTTTCATTAAATCGTCTAGATTTCAAGGCAATTTCAAAGATAGTAGCATCGGGCATTTGACACGCCATTTCCCCAATAAAAATTCCTTTTTTAGGATGATGGGCAATAGCGGTAATTTGACTTTTCCTGTTATTAATTAGTAGACTTTGAGGAGTCGTTTCTGGATTATCTGCTCGTACCCAGGTCAGAGACGTTTCTCCATGCCCTAAATCAAATCCGATAATTTTGATATTGTGATAATTGTGCATGAGTAATTCTGTCTGCTTCATAAAATTTATACTATTGACTTGTTCCCATGCTCTGGGTGAGAACAAGAGTAAAATGATGAATATTGATCACCCTACGATGCTGAAGACGATGTAGGCTCAACTACACTACCTGGTAAAAGTACTTGGTCATCTTTAACAAAAGCGTGCTTTAGGGTAATGTAATCTATCATTTGTGAGTCGAGACTCGGCTCAAAGTAGAACATTGACCAAGCGTATCCATCCACATCTTGTTCCTGTGTAGGTTGATAAACTCGTGTTTCTATTCCGTAGCGTCTCAAAATTGTCGCAGCTTGTTCAATTCGCCTACGCACCGCAGTTGGAAGTTGATTTTGTTCATCCAGTGCATCTGCCATCAAGTCTTGTAAATACTCTAACAAGTCTAGATAATTTTCCAAACCGGGTTTGGGTGCTTTCTCTTCCGTTCCCCCGTATGCAGCAACAGTTAGGTCAATGGATTGAAAAGCTTGATGGAGATGATCAAGCAATTTATCAATATCTACACCTATCTTCAAGTTATTTTTGCTATGTTCTAACTGGGTGACGATACCTGCGTTCTCAGATAACTGTGTTTGCTGAACTATTTTTCCAATCACGCCTCCCGTGATTGCTCCTATTAACCCCCAGGAATAACCTCCTGCTAAGGTTCCTGTTATACCGCCAGCAACTAGACTACTCACAACCTCGCGATTTTGCTGCATTTGTTGTGATAACGCCTGCTTGTAATAATCAAGCGATGTCAATGCTTTCAGATTGTTTTCTATCTGAACGATTGTGTTAAATGGTGATAAAGTATTAGAGGTTAACTCAGTCAAGTTTACTTGGCTTTCGGATTGCAAGTTTGCACTGCTGTTAGATTTCTCTGGAGTATTTGCGGTTGAATCTTGCAGTCTGACTAATATTAAAATGCTTGTATATTGATTGAGCGCCTTTAACATGACTATCGCAAGGCGTGCCTGTGGTGGGGTCAATCCTTGAATGTAATCACCACTGTAGTCTGCAAGTTTATTAATCTCTTCTTGAACTATCTTAACGACTTGCTCAGTTGTTTCTGCACGTTCCAACTGAGACTTTAGCTTTTCTTTTATTTCTTTGTAATGAGATATAAGCGTTTTCATAATAGAATTTAAGATAAGAAAATTCAAGGCATCCATCTCTATGGTATCCTTGCTATCCCAAAAGTCGATATTTAGATTGGTTGGGTTTACATACCTTTAAAGTCGTATTTTTAAGTATGTATCGCGTATGTTAAATACAATACTTAAAATTCCTCACTACAGTCGAAATACACGCTCAAATGACTGACGACGATAGCGACGATAAATATCAAAATCTTTATCAAGAGTTGCAATAGCAGAAATATCCAAGCGTTCGGAAATAGCAATCAGCGATAAATCTGCAAAATCTCCAGGTAAGTCAGCGTATTGAGCATTGAGTTCAGCAATACGTGTAAAATCCTGCGGTAATAGCGACTCACATTCATACACATGAGTTGCTAAATGTAATAAAAACTCATTTTGCACCCGCGAATTAGGAGCAAGGAAATACATCACTTCAGTAACGCATCCAACTGTAGTTACTAAATCACTGGTACACCTAGCAAAGAAATCACGAACTTGGCTGTGATAGTTGTCTGCTGCATTGTAGAAAGCAATCAGTAAAGAGCTATCGACAAGGATAATAGAATAATCAGTCATGCTTCTTGCTTTTGCTGGCGTTGTTTATACCGTTTCTGGAAATACTCCGCCAGATATTTATAGCGTGCATCCCGGTCAGATAAATTACTAGGACCGTCGAGTAAATGCTGAGGTTCACCTCCCATACGCTCTAAAACTGTTTTCCTAGGCTGTAACTTTTGCCAATGTTCGTGTATCAGCCGTTTCATCAATTCACTACTTGTGGTTTTTTCCTGTGCAAGAATTTCCACTAAATACTTCTCTGTTTCGTCATCTAAACTTATGTTTATCATAAAAATCCCTACCTTTCATTGAGTACAAAATCAATTGTGTCCTACAGACTTACAGTTAGTTCACCAAGTTCTTTACCAATAATTCTATTGTATGCAATGTTTACCTACATACTTCCCTTGTATTCTTCTAACAGTTGCGGAATGTAATCATATCCATCTACACCAATCACGGCAATTATTTTAGAACGATTTTGCTGCAATAAATTTCTGAAATATTCTTCCCCTATTTGTGCTTGCAAAATTGTGAGCAAACCAGCAGATTTTTGCCATTCATTGGAAGCAATTTGGTTTAATAAATACATTCCTAAACTGCCAGCATAAATTGCTTTTTCTTGGTCTTGTAGATAATAATAAGCTTCGCCTAAATTTGATAAATTCAGACCTTGGAGATACAAATCCCCAGAAACTTGTGCTGCTTGGAACCCATCTTCCAAATATTTAATTGCTGTTTGAGGTTGTTCAATAACTAAATAGGCTACGCCTAAACTACTGAAACACAGAGCTTTACTTTGAACATCACCTAGTCGTTCTGATAGTGTTAAGCCTTGTTGCAAGTAGTTAATCGCTGTTTCATAAATCTCTGGTTCAACTTGTTCCAACTGCTGAGCTTGCATGACTTCGCTGTATCCCAAATTTACCAGAGCATTTGCTTCTCCCGTGCGATCGCCTGTTTGCCGACTAAGTATTAATGCACGTTGACTAAAGTCAATTGCATCAGCATACATTTTTTGAGCAACGCAAGTACGGCTGAGGTGGTTGAAATTAGCAATTTCACAAGAGCGATCGCCTGCATTGCGTGCTATCTCCAAAGCTTGCTGATGAAATTCCACAGAGCGTTTATATTGCCCGAATGCTCGCACAGAAGAGCCTAAAAGTGTCAAAATCCGTGCTTTTTCTTGAGTTCCTTCTACTCGGCGCAATGGTTCATCCAAATAATTCAACGCATCTCGTAAGTACTTGCCAGAAAAAGAGGCGAAAATTCCCCCGTATAATGGGAAGTAAGGACGCTGTGCAAAGGTTCGCAGAATTTGTAGCATAACTTGAGAACAACCAGCGCTGTACATCTGCGCAACGCTACCAAAACCATTTGCTAGTTGACTCCAAATCACTGCAAACGTCAAGAAAGTCGAAATCGACAACTTTGACCCTGCTTTGACATTATAAGGCTGTTGATCAAACCAGTTAATCAACCCCCGTTGCAAGTACTGCAAAATGACAGCCATCTCCACCCAATCACTGAGGCTGATACCGCTATGCTGTTGGGCAAATTCAATTGCAGATTTCTCTAAAGCCAAGTTGCGAAACAGCGCTTGGGGGAATGTACTATTAACTTGCTTTGCCCAAGTTGCCCAAGGACCACGTTCTCCCGGTACACCGCCAAATCCCAGTGATTCTCGGCTTTGCTCGTACATCCAGCTCACCAAGTGGTCTTGCAGTCGCTGCCAACTTACTATACCACGGTTAATACCATCTGATATTTGCTGAAAATCAGAATCAGCCTGAGCAAATTGTTGTAAAGATTTTGATACTTGCTGGATTTGCTGTAAATTCAGTGCATTCTTCCGGTTAGGATCGATAGTACGTAAGAATGCCGTAAGACGACTTCCTACTTCCGCTAAAGTCACTTCTTTAACTGCTGAGGTAATAGCTTCTGTGGCTTTATTTTGCTGTTGGGCGCGTTGCCATTGACTTTGAATTGTCTTTATTGCCCTGAGACTACGGGTTGCTTTCGCTTGCTTGAGTTCATCTTTTTCCGTGTCTACTTGTTGTTGAGTAGAATTGAAGCGATCGCTCAAAGCGAGTTCAAAAACTTCCCCTGTGTCAGCAGTCACACCTTTGAGCAACATTTGATAGACTTGCTCTTGAGAGCTAATCTTGCCCTTAAGGGTGTTTTGGACAATTTCATCAATTAAAGCGAGATACTTTTCGCGCAATGGCAGAGAGTCAGACACATTAGCAACCACAAAGGGATACGTCAATTCTAATTCCTGTGTCGGTCAAGTTGCAGAATAAGACCCTGCCAAGTTGTGTTCAAAAAGCAAGAACACGATCGCTCCTTTGATTAACAGCTGATATCAGGGGCGATCGCTTTTGCTTTACTTAGCTTTATGTTCAGCTTGGACTATCGGTGCTGGTAAGAATTCTAACTCCAATGGGTTGAAATACTTTTTAAACTGGATATATAGACCGGCTAACTGGATACTCAAACCAATAATGGCCATAACTACAGAAATTTTCTCAAAACGAGTCATAGCTTTAATCTTCTTAAAACTACTCATTGCTTTTTACCTCTCGGTGTTTGGGATAATTTTGAGCAAGTTACTGGTTCGTTGTAATTTTATAATTGCACTGGTGTCATAAACACCGACTGCACAAAGCTGTGAGTTTTTATAAACAACTGCAGTAAACACCTGTGAAGGTGGCTGCAACTAGCCTAGAAATATGACTAAAGGACAATTCACAAGAGTATTCGACGATTTGACACCCAGACGCAAGGAAGTGTTGAAGATGTTTTTGGCTGGCGAGGGAGATAAAGCGATCGCCCTTTAGGTAATCGCTTTATCTGTGTATAAAATAATATACATTTCGTAAATATCTGAAATGATAAGATTGAATAATAAGTTCAACCCAAAAAGCAATTGCAATGACCGATGAAGAACTCAAACAGCTGATTGAGAGTAACGCCAGAACAGCCCAAGCAATGCTAGATACAATGGCTGAAGCACGACAAGAACGGGAAGAACTCCGAGAAGGTATACAAGAACTCCGAGTTGGGATGCTACAACTCCAGAGTGTTGTGGAAAGATTGACAAATATACAACAAGGAGTGGCAAACTTGCTAGCTTCTCTTGATGATGACCGTCCTACTATTCTTAGGAAATTAACAGCTATTGAAAATAAAGTCGATAGACTATTGCAGAAAGAGCAAGAAAATATTGGTGAATAAGTTTTGTAATAAATGTCTCTACTCAACAATACCAAAAACCGCTTTCACATCAGCAATAGTAACCATCAGTGTCATTGGTGCGACAGGTGAAGGGATAAAACCACATTTCTCGTAAAATCGCTTTGCTTGTTCTGAAATAGCATGGACGAGGATAGCCCTAATTCCAGCAATTGATGCTGCTTGTAAAGTGCGTAATACAGCATCCCGTACTAATGCACGTCCAATTCCTTTCCCTTGCCAGTTCTGATCCACCGCCAGCCGCCCAATCACCATGACACGAATCGCCTCGGGCATATTGCGGCGGACTCGCCCCGACGCACTGGCGTTTAATACACTACCGTTCGCCAGACAGTAGTATGCAATAATCTTTTGCTCAACACTCACCACATATGTTCGGGAAGCACCGCTGTCTTCATTCTTGAGCGCCCGTTTTCTCAACCAATCGTCTAGTTCTGGATTACCTGAATCAAAATCTTCCAGCAGATACTCTGGCTTTATGGGTTGAGGAGGGTGCAAGATCCTGTTTTGCTGGTTGCTCACTTTCAATCCCACGGCGCTTTTGTTGTCAGCAATTGACGCAAGTTCTCATTGGCAGAAGGCGGTGCATCAAGAAGATCCACAAATTGCTTGAATTTCTCATCATTTAGCATAAACAGCCGGCGATCTAGTAAAACCGCTTCTGCTTCCCGACAAGCAGTCTCTAGCATGAAATCAGAACGGTTCTTGCCTAGTGCTTCTGCTGCACGATCAATTAAATCACGTTGTGCTTGGTGCGCCCGGATGTTGATAGTCACATCGCGGTTTCGGTTCGCCGATTCAGTTGATTGCGATTGCATCACTCTATCTTTTTTAATATCCATACAATGAGTATACAAAATATGTATAGACAACATCAACACAAACTTCCAGCAAAAATCTACCCTACTGTACTCAATCAATAATTCTAGGATTGCTATATTCGCCAATATATTTCATACACGCTAGCTTAAAAGAACGTAAGTAAAATTTATGCGTCAAGCAAGTCTTTATCGCTTGACAAAAATTATATATTCTGCATAAGAGCTATAAAACCGATAAAAAGATGAACCAGGTAGACTACCTCCGTATAAGTTTAATAGACCGCTGTAATTTCCGCTGTCAATACTGTATGCCAGAGGGAGCAGAGCTTGATTACATCCTCAAGCAGCAGTTGTTGACTGATGCGGAACTGCTGACTCTGATTGAAGAAGTGTTTATCCCTGTTGGATTCACTCGGTTTCGTTTGACTGGGGGAGAACCTTTACTGCGTCCCCGTGTGGTGGAATTGGTGAGAGCGATCGCATCACTCCCCCAAACTCAAGACCTCTCAATAACGACAAATGGCTTTTTACTCGCCCCATTAGCGCAAAACCTGTATGATGCTGGTTTGCGACGAGTCAATATTAGCCTAGATTCCCTTGATCCCGATATCTTTAACCAAATTATTGGTAATCGTGGTCGTCCACGCTGGGAACAAGTTTGGCAGGGAATTCATGCGGCTTATCGCGTCGGATTTGACCCGTTGAAGCTAAATGTGGTGGTCATTCCTGGTGTCAACGACCACGAAGTTCTGGATCTAGCGGCGTTGACGATTGATAAGCAATGGCACGTCCGATTTATTGAGTTTATGCCGATTGGTAATTCGCAATTGTTTGGCGATCGCGGTTGGATATCTTCAGAGGAGTTACGGCAACGTATTCGCTTGCGTTGGGGATTGACAGAATCCCAAGTTCGTGGTAATGGTCCTGCAGATGTATTTCAGATTCCGGGAGCGAAGGGGACACTGGGATTTATCAGTCAGATGTCGGAGTGTTTTTGCGATCGCTGCAACCGGATGCGTCTTTCCGCTGATGGCTGGTTGCGTCCCTGCTTATTGAATGAAACGAATCAAATTGACTTAAAAACTGCTCTGCGTGAAGGTATCAGCACCGCCAAATTGCGGGAGCAGGTTAGGTACCTGCTTGCTCTTAAGCCAGAAATTAACTTCAAGCAACGTTATTCAGGTACGGCGACTGGTGTCTACAGTCGCACCATGTCGCAAATTGGCGGATAACCTTTGGAAAGGCAAAAATAAAAAGAAACAAGTAAATATTTTCTCTTTCTTTTGCCTTTTAACTTTTGCCTTTTAACTTTTTTAAGCTTGACGTGAGTAGTATTCCACCACAAGCAGTTCGTTAATTTGTAGCGCCACCCACTCGCGCTCAATGACGCCGTTGACTTTGCCAAGCATCTTGTTTTTGTCAAACTCCAGATGGCTGGGAAGATTTGCCAAACCAGGGTATTGCAAGTTGGCTTCCACCAACTTACGTGATGGTTCCCGGTTTCTGACGGCAATTTCCTCTCCAGGACGGCACTGGTAACTGGCAATATTGACAACACGACCATTGACGGTGACATGACCATGATTTACCAGTTGACGAGCTGCGGGAATCGTGGGAGCCATTCCCATACGGAAAACAGTATTATCTAACCGCATTTCTAGCAATTGCAGCAGAACTTGTCCAGTAGAGCCGGTAACGCGTCTGGCTTTGCGTATATAACGCAGCAATTGCTTTTCTGTCAAACCGTAGTTAAAACGGAGTTTTTGCTTTTCCTCCAACCGGATGGCATATTCAGAACGCTTTTTGCGGTTCTGACCATGCTGACCTGGAGGGTAGGCGCGTCTAGCACTTTTACGAGTTAATCCTGGTAAGTCGCCTAAGCGACGTACAATCCTAAGGCGTGGTCCTCTGTATCGGGACATGAGTTTCCTAAATTTAATCCTGCTTAACTTTACCCAGACATATAATTATAGTTCGAGATTCCATGTATGAATACATGAATGTTTTTGTATGGTGGAGGGGCAAATCAATTCAAAATTCGCTCATTCAAAGTTCAAAATTAAGAATCCAATTCCCAATGCCCATTGCCCATTGCCCATTGCCCATTGCCCAATTCCCATATCTTTGTATTGCAAGCATCAAAGCAGGCTTTTATCATGAGGTAGCATACCTTTGGGTGTTTGGAGAACGGAAAAAATGTTAGGCAACAGAAAAAGCGAAAATACCTATAGACTTGGGCTAAGAGCAAGATACACTGCAAAGCGTTTTGAAAGAAGCGCAAACACCTTCAAAGCAGTTATTTTCAAAACCACTGCTGGACTAGCCGCACCAGTTTTTGCTGTAGCTGGATGGTTAGCAATGACCTCATCTAGTATGGCTATCACTGCCACATACAGGAATGATTTCCGCGTTTGTGCTGGACGACTTTTGAGTGTGGGTGTAGCTGCGGATGCTGCATCACAAGCTTGTGCTGCAGCATTACGTCCTGGGGACTTGTCCGCCTGCGTAACTAGAATTGGGCGACAAACACAAATTGCTGCATCCGATGCGCTGGCAACTTGTAGACAGTCTCGGCGTCCTGAAGATTTAGCGACTTGTGTTGTTGGTATAAGTCGGTACACTCGGGAAGCGGTCAGCCCAGAAGTTTTAAATTATTGTGGTCGAAGCTTGTTACCTGTACGCTTTGCTCAATGTGTAGTGGGTTTGCGTGCTGAAATCGATTTTGCCCCTGCGCTAGCAATGGAGACTTGTATTGACGCCAGCGACAGAATTAGCGGCTTTTTGCCTTCTTTTATCCCGTCAAATAAGCAACCTACGGATTTTAGACCAACTTTTGAATCGGCTCCAACTCCATCTGAGCCATCTCAAACCCCGGCTACGCCATCTCAAATCCCATCTGAACCATCTCAAACTCCAGCAAATCCAGGCAGCAAATAATCTCTAATAACAGTTATCAGTTATCAGTTATCAGTTATCAATATATCAATCAACTGCATACTGCTAACTGTTAACTGTTAACTGACTTTTAGTCTTCTTTCTTGCCAAACACCATTTGTAGAATCATGGGAACTCCTCCGTCTTGGTGATATTTATCTGCCCAAGCACGGATGATTTCATCTAATTCTTCCTTCGCTTGCTCAAATTGTTCTGGTGGGATATCCAACTCTTCCAAAACACGCATTGTGTTTTGTTTTCGTTCTGCCCAATCTCTCATCATCCGGAAATACCGAGCAGTATCTTCCACCATGATGTAAGTGCGCTCTTGCTCATCAACTGGGGCATAAAAAGGACGGGTTAGAGCGTAGAAAGGCATTCCCCAAGGTGAATCAATGCGTGTCACCGTACCAGAGTAGAGCAGACGGCGCTTGATATGTTCTGCCAATGCTTCGCTCAATTCCATCCGATGTTCCGGAGGCAAGTCTTCCTGAGAGCGCTTGTGCAGGAATTCAATTAATTCCAAAAACTCAAAAGAGGTGACTAACTGAGCATCTGGCAGATTAGACGGCAGTTTTTGCTCAATTTGTCTTTTCTCTTCTGATGTCAGACTTGTCCCTGGAACACGCGATCGCCCCGGTCGCCAAGGATATTTTTCCATCCAAACATAGGGCAACTGAATCAGATAGCGTGGTTCCTGAGAACCCAGCATCTTCAGCAATTTCCCCTCAGTCAGCGCTTGTCTAACTTCTTCAACAATGATTTTTACTCGCTTCGGCTCAAGGTGGTGTAAATGCCCCGTCATCCGCAGGTTTTGTCCCTGCTCCAGATAGGTCATATAAATTGCACACTTTGCAGCCGTTGCTGCAGCATCTAAAAATGCCCCATGCCTATGCCCACTCGTCCGCATAGCGCTAAAAGCTAGGTATAGCATGATCTGATCCATTGCACTGGGGCCAAGACGTTTGATCAGATCTACATCGTTACTCATATTACAAACTGTTGAATAGCATGTTTACAAAATTGTTCAGTCAATGGAAAGTTAGTAGAATACACCCACCCAAAGGTAATGTCTTTACCTCAGATTATCTATTATGCGTTAAGTATGTGTGGTTATGGTGGTCATAAGTTCGCATTTCATCCGTATTTTCAAGCAGGAATCCTAAGCCAGCAGCGTTTGTAGAGTTGCCTCAATACAAAAGCTGTGCAAGCTATTGTCACCTAGTTACAGGTATCAATAGATAGTATTCCCAGGAGCAATTTTCGGTAATTTTACAAGCGCACCTTCCCTTTAGAGGCTTGAACCGACACGGCGGGAAGTCAGTTCCAATAAATAAGGCATGGTTTCAAGGAGGGGATGCCTCCTTTGAAGCGATTGCTAAGGTTCAATAACTAGCTAGTTCGTAGGGCTACTGGGTACTATCTCTTTCAAAGAAAGGTAATTTTCGTGAAGTTTTTGCAAATTCTTCAGGTAGTGCTGAGTAGAGCGAGATACTTGTGAGCAAGTTACTCTTCTGTTGGCATTTCTTCAATATCTTCCCTACTGTTTTAGCCTGCCTCAATACAAATCCCGATAGAATACATGTTCAGGTCTTTTACCTGCCTTGGTAACAATACTGACAAGAACAAGAGGTGGCGCGGCTCTTTGTAAACTGCTGTACTGCTCAAAACTTGTAATTATGTTTTGGCGGTACAAGCAATTCTTTTTAGGGAAAATTGCTGACCTGACGTTGAAAAGATAATCCAAAGTTCAAACTACCTTCCTATTTCGACAATTTTCGCTAATTTTATCAACCTGTCATTGACAGTATTGTTCGAGAAGATACAAAATATTAAACGAGTCTTGTTAAAAAAAATTAGATTTATAAATTAATTTATACTATTAACTGTAATTAATATTTCTCTTAAAAATAAAATTTAAGTTTTCTTGACCTAAGCACTACTGAAAAAAACTAAACCAACTCATTTTTCACTATTAGCTAACAAAAACGTTTAGGCGAAAAGTCCACTGTTACAGGTCTTCAAGACATTATTACTGTTGACGCTTCTAAAAAAAGTATAAAGAAATGGCATGTATAGGGTGTGGGGTTTCACCCCTCTATCTTAGCAAGACAGAATTCAAAATGAAACCCATTGTGTCGGCAAGCATTGAAATGTTAACAGTACACAAATTGAATGTATGAATGTATGAAGGAAAAACTTTTTTATGAATTTTCCGGATTTAGCAAGTTCATTCAGAAGACTGACGATTAAGGTTTAGCCCTGCGAATTTTTTCAAAACACAGAGCTGCTGCTCCAAAGGTGACCAGCAGGACTCCCAAAACTTGCTCAAGTTGCAAGGTTTCCTGAAGAATCAACCCAGCAAAAATGACCGTTAGAAGAGGGATCGTGGTACCAATAATTGCTGAGCGTGAGGCACCAATCTTACGAATTCCAAGATGATTTAACAAATAGCTGAAGAGCGTCAGGACACCCAGTAAGAAAGCACATAAAACAATTTCAAGGAAGTAAGCACGGTTCAGTTGCAGGTTCGAGTTTGGTAAAGGCAGTATCAAACCGAAGACAGACAACAGGAGCACCGTAGTGGAGTTGATTAAGGTAAGAGAAACTGGATGCAATTTGGCAGCACATAAGCGTGAGACTAGGAGGTAGAAGGCAAAAGCACCTCCTGAAGCAATTGCTGCAATGCTCCCCATACGAATATTACCGATGATGGTGCTGTTAGAACTTCCTAAAACCAACAATTCACCTACACCAATCACAGCTGTAGCACCAGAAGTGAATAAAGTTAAGCGATAGCCCGAAGGGCGGCTCCCTCCGGGAGCATCGCGGAACAAAAACCACGACAGGAGTCCGTTGATAATGGGATAGACAAAGAAAAGCGCGATCGCCATCCCAGTCGGAATTTGACCGATGGCAAGGTAGATGAGTACCTGAGATAGAAACAAAAAGCATCCACTGACAATCGACAGTATCAACACCCGTTTTGTGTTTGGATTACTGAAGTTTCCTCGGACTGAATAACCCAGGTATTGCAAGTCTCGCCATACTCGTGAATGCAGTATCGGAGCCAAAACGAACATCAACGGTACAACGACCAGCATTCTGAGCATTAAAATTAACAGCGAATTACCCAAAGTCGGTGAAATCAGGCGTTGTACATCCAACGCACCGAAAATCTGAGAACCAGGCAGGAAAATAACCTTAATAACTACGTAGTACAGTGCTGATCCCACTGTTGCTAATACAAGCAGGATAATTCCTGTGATTTGTAAGGAAGAAATTCCTGTCTCCTTTGGCAGAGGTTGCTTTGGTGTAACTTGTGGCTCTGGCTCTGGTGTAGGAGACGTTTCTGGCTGTGAGATGGTGGGCGTTGGAGATAGTACGGAAATTGGTTCGCCCACAGGAGCAGACTGAGTTGTTTTGCTTGGCGAGACTATACTTTGGGAAGGAGAACTCGAAGCAGGAGTTTCTTCCTGTGGTGGACTGCTTGGTAAAACCGTAACTTCTGGAGGAATATCTATCTGCAAATTGGTTGACGCTTTTGAGGAAGTTGGCTGTTGCTGTTGCGGAGTTTGTTCAATCTCAGGATTGGAAACTTGTGGAATTGCCTTCTCCTTCAAAGACACTACCGCGAACGGTACTGAGCCTTGCCCAATTCCAGTTGTTCCTTCCAGTTCTCCACGGACTCCACGGAGACGATTCACTAACTCTATTAAAATTGCTTCGCCTTCCCTTTGTTGGACGCTCATCCGGGATAACTGTTGAGAAAGACTGCTTTGATAGTTTTTCAGCTCCTGTTGCAGTGAGTTAAAGGTAATAGTGAGGGTATCATCCAAAGAGCCAAGGAGCTTTTCAGCATACTCATTCACTTCACTTGCTGAGCGACTTGTGGTTTGGGCGGGTTCAGAACTTCCCACTGGTTGGGAAACACGCTCCATAGCTTCGGTCGCTAACGTTTCTAGAGAAGATTGCAGCTGCGAAGATATATGATTAGCTAAGACTTGTGACAATTGACGAATCAACGCTTGCTGCTCATTGACTTGGTGCTCCTGTTGTAAATGTTCTTTTTCCTCTTGTAGCCGTCTAATATCTTCAGTTAAGCGGTTTTTTTCTGCTTGCAGCCGCTTCATATCTTCCTGTAACGACTTGAGCAAATTCCGTTGGAGAATTTGCAATTCTTCGGTGACAGTCCGTAAGGCAATTTCTGCTGCCTCATATGGATCGTCTTTTCCTCGTGGATTATCTGGTTCCCTCTCGTATCGCCTCATTCGTCTCTAACCTCTGACCCTGTCAATGAATATTTACCACACCTTTAGATAAAAGATAGCGAGAAGGTTGAACTCAGATGCTGAGCGCAGTCCCTACCTAAAAATACTATAAAGATATCTACATTTTAGGTAGGGTAAGCGAAGCTAGTATAAAAAGCGTTCGCTCAAGAGGTAAGGGGCACTCTTGCAATGCTCGATTCCCAATTCCCAATTCCCAATTCCCAATTGCCCATTGCCCATTGCCCATTGCCCAGTTCCCATTTGTATCAACCTTAAAGTGAAACGGTATGAATAATGCATTTGCACCACTTGTCGGACAACAGCAAGCAGTTGAATTACTTACAAAAGCTGTCGCAAAAAATCGTATTGCCCCAGCATATTTATTTGTAGGTCCAAATGGTGTAGGACGGGGTTTAGCAGCACGGTGCTTTGTGGAATTGCTATTTCATTCACATCCAAACCGCCTGCGTCAAGGTAACCACCCAGATTTGTTGTGGGTGCAGCCAACCTATTTGCATCAAGGACAACGACTAACAGCAACAGAAGCAGCAGAAAAAGGACTTAAGCGCAAAGCACCACCTACAATTCGCCTAGAACAAATTCGGGAAATTACTGCGTTTCTGAGCCGTCCACCATTGGAAGCACCAAGACAAATGGTTGTGTTAGAGCAAGCAGAAACTATGGCAGAAGCTGCAGCAAATGCCTTACTCAAGACTTTAGAAGAACCCGGACAGGCAACACTGATTTTAATTGCACCTTCAATTGAGTCTGTATTGTCAACGTTGGTATCACGCGCTCAGCGTATTCCTTTCTATCGTTTGGATGCAGCAGCAATAGCTCAGGTATTGACACAAACAGGACATGAGGAAATTTTGCAGCATCCGACATTGTTGAGTATTGCAGCTGGTAGTCCAGGAGATGCGATCGCATCTTACCAACAACTGCAAGCCATTCCCCCTGAACTCCTAAAAACCGTGACCAAAGTTCCTTCGTCATATCGTGAGGCTCTGGAATTAGCCAAACAAATTGACAAGGATTTAGATACAGAAGCTCAATTGTGGTTAGTTGATTATCTGCAACAATCTTATTGGCAGCAGAAGCGTCAATCAAGCGTGATTAAACAGTTAGAACAAGCTCGTAAATCTTTGCTTTGCTATGCTCAGCCGCGTCTTGTTTGGGAATGCACACTTTTATCATTCGTCATTAGCCATTAGTTTAGATGACTAGTAGAGACGTTACACATAACGTCTCTACCTTAAAAAGTCATTACATCAACGATGTTAAATGTTGCACTAACTGCGGTGCTTGCAGCACACCCTCAATCCGATCAACTGGCTCACCTTTCTTAAACAGTACCAGCGTTGGTAGAGCATAAATTTCATACAGACTTGCTAATTCCGGGTATTTTTCAGTATCAATTTTGACGATTTGTATGCGTCCTTGAAGCTGAGCATTGACTTGCTCTAAAATTGGACTCATCATATGACAAGGTCCACACCAATCAGCGTAAAAATCTACTAATACAGGAACATCAGAACCAGACAGCATTTCTTCAAAGCTGTTGAATTGTTTTTTAGTAGCCATGTGACACGCACCAGTTTTCTACTTTTGATTTTTCAATAGTAGTTCCCGAAAACGTTTATCTGTGGAATCTCACTTTATTTTTATTGTTGACGCACAATCACCCTATTATGATTAGCGCTACGGACAAAAAAGAGGAGTATTCATGGAACTATTGCCAGAAAATTTGCAAACCTTGCGTGAAAAAGTAGCAATTGTGACTGGTGCATCACGGGGAATTGGGCGAGCGATCGCACAAGAATTAGCCACACTGGGAGCAAACATAGTCGTCAACTATGCCAGTTCTAGCAATGCAGCCGAAGAGGTTGTCAATACAATAACAAAAGCGGGAGGAAGTGCCATAGCGCTTCAAGCTGACGTTTCTCAAGCTGATCAGGTAGAAGCGCTAGTTAGGACTGTAATGGAAAAGTTGAATCGTGTCGATATCTTAGTTAACAATGCAGGTATTACTCGCGACACGCTGCTTTTGCGAATGAAACCTGAAGACTGGCAAGCCGTGATAGACCTCAATCTTACTGGTGTTTTCTTATGTACTCGCGCTGTCAGTAAAATCATGCTCAAACAACGTTCGGGACGAATCATCAACATTACCTCCGTCGCCGGACAAATGGGTAACCCCGGACAAGCCAACTACAGCGCCGCCAAAGCAGGTGTCATCGGCTTTACTAAAACCATCGCCAAAGAACTCGCTTCTCGCGGGATCACCGTTAATGCTGTTGCTCCCGGTTTTATCGCCACGGATATGACAAGCGATATCAACGCTGAAGAGATTATTAAAAATATCCCGCTAGGTCGCTATGGTCAACCGGAAGAAGTTGCTGGGATGGTACGCTTCCTCGCTGCTGATCCCGCTGCTACCTATATTACTGGACAAGTGTTTAACGTTGATGGCGGAATGGTTATGGCATAAGCGATTTTGAGCAATGAGTGCTGAGTCGTTTCCTCTCAGCACTCTGGGGAATAAAGATTTAGAAAGAGTTTGCCCAAAATGTTTGCGTTACTGAAATATCAAGAACAACACGTCATGGCAAAGGATCGGCGTATGCTTGGCTTTCTGTATTAATCACTTGACACCAGCGGAGAAAGTCTTGTTGTGTCCCTACTTCAAGTTTGTTGAAGAATATGTTGCTGTCCCTTGGGTGCGAGTCTGTTGTGCTGCTGCTAAGCATCAGATAGGTTCACCAGCCTTCACTCTAGTTGAGCAAATGTTCCCTATGGCTTCTGAAATTAGTTCAACAGTTTATTGCCAACTTTTACAATTATTGCCCAATCATCGTAGCAAGAGAGGCGGATTGGGTCATCCAGATGTCGCGCACTCTTGTCTTCGTGACTTAGACATGTTCCAGGCTTACTTATGGCTTTGCGTGTTAGAGGAAAGTCTAAAACCTATGGAACAGGAACTGATGCCATTATGTGTGATGGTCATGTCGAGTGTGGGAGTGGAATGGGAAATGACGGATCAATGGAAACGATTATTAGTAGATGAAATAGAAAGCCGTGTGCAGCCGGAACACAAGCCCCTTTTGCTGAATTACACTCAAAGTCAGTAGACCGAAAACTTTTGTCAGTCAACGCAAGAATGAGGGTTTGGGGCGATGTTTTTGGCACAGGGTCGAGCGATCGCTTACCTTAGCAGGAGAACTCATCTACAACCCTATTGCTCAAAACGCAGATGATACGGGCATTCTGGCGGATTGTATACAATCCGCCAGAATGCCCCAATGGTAAGCCTTCTAGAAATCTTTTCGGTCTACTGAAAGTATGGAGTCAGCATTCTTTGCGGCGCGTAAACGTCTAGGTCACCTGGGTGAGATAGTAGAAGTTCTCTCTGAGTTTAGGGAAAATTTGACTGTTCACGTCAACTCTCAAAATTCTTATGAGACTATGCGTTAAGGTTATGCAAGGTTGGAAACTACCAAGAGTGAAATGAGATATTCCATACCCTAGCGTTTCTCCAATTTAGCAACTCGCCCTTCTAATGTGTTGACTTGCTGCTTGAGTTCTACCACCAGAGTTGCTAGTCTATCAAACATCTTCTCTCGTTCTTGCTGCGATACAGTTCTTCCAGAACGTATAGATGGTGTAGTTGTTGCGCCACGGGGCGACTGACTCGTTTGACCTAGCTGCGCCTCAATGCGACTGACTCGTGACTCCAAACGATTGAAGTCCGCTTCTAAATTATAGAAGCGAGATTCTACTTGCTGAGACAAGGCGGTGTTTGAAAAGACTCCACCCCAAAGCATAATCAACAAAAATATGGTTAACGCCATCAACCCAATACGCTTCATTGCTTTACTCCTACTATGAGGTTAAGCGTAGGGCACTCGTACAATAAAAACTACAATGTTACGCACTATCATGCACCCCACCGTTAGTTTGGTTGCAGTTGAGAAAATAACCTTTGCCAGTCGATAGAACTAGCAGTATTTTCTCCTTCTTTCACCTCAAACGTAACGTTACACGCTTTCGTTTGTTGTAGCGCTTCTACACAAAGCTTAGCGACATCCTCGCGGCTGATTTTTCCTCTGATATTGTCACCTTGTTCAAAAATAAACTCCTTGTCCCCATCTTCTTCAGTGAGTGCACATGGTCTGATAATCGTATAAGGAATTCTACTTTCTCTTAAACTATCTTCTCCCTTCAACTTCCATGTTAAAATTCCTCCTAATTGGTCATTTAATCTGACTGCTGGTGGTTCTTCATCTAAATTAATTCCGGGACGACCAGGACGAGTGACACCCGCTGAACTCACTAAAATAAACTGTGGTAAACTTACACCACCATAAGCTTTGATTGATTCTACTTGTAAAGCAAAACTACCAGGAGAAAATTTGGGATTGAGTTCGCCATCATATTCAAACTTGCTCAACATCAGTTGAAATGAGCAAATTTTGCTTGCATCAATTGGCGGGGAATCTTTTAGTGTTTTGGCACGAAATACCGGAATCATATGAGCAAAGGGAATGCGAACATCTATCCAGGTATTAGCCTCTGTGTTAAAAGAATAGCTATAGGCAACACTATCCCATTGTGCTTCTGTACGCAGAAAGAATTTATAACGCTTACCATCGCCTCTTAAGCGTAGTTCCACACCTTCGCAACCGGACAAATTGAAAGGAGGAGTGAAATTTTTTGTTCTTACAGAAGCAAAGCCTCCAGAGTTAGCAGTTGAGACATAACCAGCAAACAAAGCTGTCTCTTCCACCAATTGGATTTGACTTTGACTCACGCCACCCATCACAACATCATCCACCGCACCCCAGGTATTCTTCAATTTGGTTGATGGTTTTGTGAAATCAAATAATAATTCTTCTCCTGCTTTAGGCAGATATTTAGCAGTAGCTTCTATCAAATTTTTCACACCTTGATATTCTACATTTTCAGGGGTATCGCCAACAATTTCTGGTTGGTAAAATTTGATGCCTTGATAGTATTTGGCGCGTTCTGGGGTATCTCCTTCTACTGGTTGCACGCGTACCGCTGTGCAACATATCACAGCTTGGATATTAGCCATGACTAGGGCAGTTAGAGTTTCTGGCTTGGTAATATCTGCAACAACTAATTCAACGTCATCAGTGAGAATTGACTGTGCTTTGTCAATGTCTCGCACGAGTGCGCGAACTTTATAACCCTGTTCTAGTAGTCGTCTGACCACTCGCTTACCGACTCCACCCGTCGCACCTGCTACTAGTATGACACCCACTTGTCTTGCTCCATTAGGTATATTTTTGCTGCTATTAGGACGACCTTGAATAAAATCTTGTATCCAGTTGACAAAAGGAATAACCTCAAAATAGGTGAGGGTTTGGATGAATCTGCCTAAATCCCATTGAAAGCGATTGTTGTTAGTCACGATTCATGTCTTACGCTTGTTCTGTTGCAGAGTTATTATGACGATGATTCTTTATAAGTTCACCATCATATAGACTGATTTTTTAGCTCTAGTTGTCTTTGCTATCAAACTGGCGTTACTGTAAAATATCTTGAAAATATCTTGTCTGTTCGCAAAGAGTGATTAACTTTGCCACTCAGGGTAAGCGCATCTCAAATGGGATTGACAAAACATACACTTAATGCATTAACGATCAAATAAGGATTTAGGGTTCGATTGATTTCTACGGGCTAATAGCGATGCCTCCGGCAAGCCGCAAAGCGTCTACGCCTAAGTGCTTATCAAGAAACGGGGCTTAATGCGATTCTTTGACTCTTTCTTGAGATTCTTGCGTTCTTATTGACAAGATGCGCTTGCCCTGCTTTGCCACTATAAATACATATTCATGAGGGTAGCAAACTATGCTCCAGTTTCAACCTCCTGGCTTTGGACAAAAAGTCGTTCATACTTCTTTGGGATTTATGGTTTACTATACCCAAACGACCGCACCTTGGTTGATTGCTGAGAGAAAAAATTTACCTCCCTTAGTCTTTCTCCATAGCTTTGGTGGCGGGGCTTGTGCTTATGAATGGTCTAAAGTTTACCCTGCTTTTGCAGCTACGCACGAGATAATAACCCCGGACTTAATCGGTTGGGGTGAATCTGCACATCCTGTGCGGGATTACCAAGTTAGCGATTATTTGACGACTCTTGCAGAGTTTATCAGACAAACTTGTCGTCCACCTGTGACAGTCGTTGCGTCTTCATTAACAGCGGCTTTGGTTATTCGCCTCGCCATTGCTCAACCTTTTTTATTCCAAGCATTGTTTCTGGTATGTCCTTCTGGATTTGATGACTTTGAACAAGGTGTAGGACGCAGACTTCCACTTCAACTCATCAACACACCACTATTGGACAATTTCATTTATACTCTTGGCGCTGAAAATGCACTAGCAGTATGCAACTTTTTGCAAAGTTTTTTGTTTGCTAAATCAGAACGAGTTTCTGAAGAAATGGTACAAGCTTATTTAGTCTCTGCACAACAGCCTAATGCTAAATTTGCAGCCTTGGCATTTTTACGGGGTGACCTTTACTTTGACTTGAGTTTGTATATTCCACAACTGACTATTCCTACGGTAATATTGTGGGGTGAGAAGGCACAATTTACCAGTGTTATACTAGGACAGCGTTTGACAAAGTTAAATACCAACGCAATTCGTGATTTTTATACAATTCCAGATGCAGGAGTACTACCCCATTTGGAAAGACCAGAGGTTGTGATTGGTGTGTTGCAACAGTCTCTACACGTTAATATGTAAGTTATATTTAATACTCTACAAAAGTAGCAATTTTTAAGGAGATGAACTATGAACATCTTTCTTACAGGAGCAACAGGATATATTGGCTCAATTGTTGCCCGAAGACTGAAAGAAACTGGTCACAATGTTGTTGGCTTGGCGAGGAGTGAAGCATCTGCACAAAAACTTAAAGAGCTTCAGATTGAGCTAGTTTTAGGAACTTTGCAGGACAGAGAAAAATTAATTGAAGCTGCACACAAGGCAGATGCAGTGATTCACACTGCATTCATTCACGACTACAGTGATTTCGCTGGTGCAATTAAAACAGAACGTGATGTGCTAGCTGCGTTTACAGAGGCTCTGGCAGATTCAGGAAAACCATTTATCGCTACATCGGGAACAGGCTTGCTCGGTGATAGTGGCGATCGCGTAATTGATGATTCAGAAAGTTTTGAGTTTCAGGGAGAATTGACAGGAAGAGCCGTTGCTGAGCAAGATATTGTCCGTGCAGCACAGCAAAACATCCGCAGCGTTGCGTTGCGTCTACCAATTTTTATTTATGGGCGTGGTGGTAGTCAGTTCATCCCATTTCTTATCAATGATGCCAAGCAAACGGGTGTGGCTCGATACATTGAACCGGGAGACTTTAAATACTCGGTTGTTCACGTTGACGATGCTGCAGAGCTTTACATTCAAGCTTTGCAAAATGGGAAGGCAGGTTCCATCTATCATGCTGTTTCAGAATCAGGAGTTACCAGCAAAGCGATGACCGAGGCAGTTGCACGTATGCTTGGATACAAAGTTGCTGGTATGTCAAAGGAAGAAGCTATCCAAGTTTGGGGAATAGCGGTAGCTACCTTCTTTTCACTCAACAACCAGATTTCGTGTTCAAAAGCTGAAAAAGAGCTTGGCTGGAAGCCATCTGTAAAAACTACAATTCTTGAAGACATTGAGCATGGTTCCTACAAAGCGATCTAACAAAAGCGTTGATGAAACTGGAAGCCTCGGACGTAGCGTCAGCGAAGTCCGAGGTAGTTCACTTGCTATCAAAACCTAATGGAAAAATCTGGATCGCCATACATACACTGACCATGCAAGAAGAAAAACTAACTGTACATGAAGAAATATTACTGAAACCAGGCACTTTGTGGAAACGTGTCAAAGAACAAACTGAATACGCTCTGCGATGTGGAGCGTTGGTGACAATACCAACGGAATTTGAGTTCATAGAACAAGGTAGAGTTCGCTTCTTAGTGCGAGTCTTATCTAACCTTGCTCGCAAAGATGCAGTTAAGCAAAAACAACAGACACAAACCTCCTCTGGTCAAGAATTCAATCCTTTTCTTCCCTACGAGGAGGATTTGTTTATTGCAGATCTTTCCAACACGCACGTATGTATTTTAAATAAATTTAACGTTGCTGACTATCACTTACTGATCATCACTCGTGTGTTTGAAGAACAGGAAACTCTACTCACCCTGCAAGATTTTGCAGCAATGTGGGCGTGTCTTGCTGACTTTGATGGTTTAGTATTTTACAATGGTGGCAAAATTGCTGGTGCTAGTCAGCGACACAAGCATTTGCAACTTGTCCCACTTCCACTCATACCCAATGGATTACAAATACCTATTGAACCTCTGTTTGCATCCGCTCAATTTCAAGACTTTATTGCCACTATACCGCAATTTCCTTTTGTACACGCCTTTACAAGGCTAGACCCTCATTGGGTACAATCTCCATTGAAAGCTGCTGAGGCAACCCTAAAGCGTTACCGTACCCTGCTACACGCCGTTGGCTTAGAAAACACTAACCAAGCGAGTGGAATACAGTCTGGTCCTTACAATCTTCTGGCGACAAGGAAATGGATGCTTATAGTACCGCGATCGCAAGAAACTTTTGAGTCCATTGCTGTAAACTCATTAGGATTTGCAGGTTCCCTTTTCGTACGAAACGAGCAACAGATGCAGATTCTCAAAGACGTTGGACCCATGACTCTCTTAGAGAAGGTCGCCGTAGCAACAAAACAGGAGGGGACAAATTAAGCAATTCGCTCATTCAGAATTCACGCATTAAGAACCCCGTCTTGATAAATCAGGCGTTGGAATTAACAATTTAAGCGTGATACCAATTCTATGTGAGGCGGCGCTGTATTTCTCTGCGAAGACAGCGCATGCACTTGCGTTCAGGGCATAAGTACCACTTTGCATCAAAGTTTCTAGATTGTCTAAGACAATCAAGCAACAATGTTGTTTGAGATGTTCTATAAGTTTAGAAAGTTTACCAGTGTCGTTTCTAGTAATGGAGTCGTTTGTTGCTGAGCTAGAAATTGAAGCAAATCATCTAGCAATTCTGACAAGAGGGGAGCATTACGGAGCGATCGCACATCCTACAAAAAGTAAATTCTTTTCGTTGAGCGATTGCCCAAGGGGCACAAGCATTGCTGATCGCCCCTTAGAGCGCAGCGCTCTACACCATCGCATTCCAAAAACAAAACTCAAGGGCGATCGCCTTCCCTCTGCACCTTGATAAGTCTACAATATTAATTAAGATGAAATCTTAGTACGATGAGTATGCATCCCTTATTGAAGGTTGACATTTCCCAATTAAGTGTAGCTGAGCGAATACAACTTGCAGAGGATTTGTGGGATAGCATCCTTGCAATACCTACAGCGGTTGGTGTCAGTGAGAGCCAGCAACGAGAATTAGACAGACGCTTAGAACAGTACCGCCAAAACCCAATGCAGAATTCAAGCTGGAAAGAGATTAAGCAACGACTGGGTTTTTCTGAATGAAGTATAACTTACTGATTCGCCCAGAAGCGGAGCTTGATATCGAGGAGGCTTTTGAGTGGTACGAAGAACACAATCCCGGACTAGGTTTTGAGTTTGTACGTGCAGTTGATACCTGTCTAGCTACAATTGGACGCATTACCTTAGCTTATCCTTTGGTGCATCAAGAGGTACAACGAGCGTTGATTCGTCGATTTCCTTACGGGATTTTTTACCTTCTTGAAGAAGATACGATTTTTGTCATCGCCTGTTTCCATGTTAAACGTGATCCACAACAATGGCAAAATCGAAGTGATTGAATAAGCCGTCGTGATCCTGCTACACAGCAACCTTAAGGAGTTTCTCCCAACGCCGTTGATAAGCTGTTCCACATTTATAGCGATTCTCATCCGGATGAAGTACAAATTTCTCTGCGTCCATCTGCGCCTTTGGGTGCGGTTAATTCTTTCTTCTTGTACCTCACCCAAGCGGGAAACGCTATAAATTGCATCCATTTGGGTGGGCAAGATGCCCACCCCACAAAAGGTACAAAAAATTTCAATATGCAAACTAGATATGGTTTAGCTTAAACAACTCACACCACCTGATAAACAAAACTGAGACTTGCCCAATAATTCACATCCAACACATAGGAGTCGGTCGCTGTACTGTTCATATCATTGGCACTAGCATTATGCAAATCTTGTAGAACGGCTTGTACGACTTCCACAGGGTTTATCAAGGGCTGAATACGATGTTGTTCTGCTTTGGGATGCTTAGTAGCTTCCAAAGCCGAGAGGGATTGAGTAAAAGGTGCTGTACTAAAGATGAGTTGGGTTTCACTTAAGGAAGTTGGTCCTTGTACGACCCATTCAAAACCAGCAGTCGTTTGTGGTATTGTCAAAGTTTCCCCTGGGGAGATGACCATATCTTTGAGTACTGATTGGACTTCTGATGGGTCTGATTCAGTACTCTTGTACCAAGGAAACAAGGCGATCGCAGTCCTACTGCTATTTAATGCTAGCAGCATAAGATAAACAGGGCGATCGCTGATATTTTCCACTCGATACTGTATCTTACTGCCAACAGTCACAGTCGCAATACTTCCGAGTTCAGGATTAAATGTTTTCTTATTTGACGTCTCAGCACTTTGGGTTCTCAGTGTTTCTCGTTTTATCAGCGCCCGAGGCGTTAAAGCGCCAATGAGCTCTAATGTTGCCTTAATACCCAAGTGAGAAGATCCTGCATTCTCTGTTAGTCGCCATAATTTTGCCGCTAGTAAGGTTTGCAGTTTTGGTCCTAACCGCTGCGCAACGACTTTCACTGCTTCTCCCACTTCTCCAGCAGTGCTTAGAATTAACTCGCCACCAGGAGAAAATAAACCGTAGCGACTGGGAGACACAACTGTAGATGTCGCTGTAGAATCTTTATTCTTCGCTTCTGGTAGTTTCCCAAACACATAATCTGCTGGTTGTTCTCCTGCGACTACGCTTGATACATGAGCGACTGTTGCAAAAGCACTTGTCGCATCAACCCGTTCAATTCTTTCCAGTCCATGGAGGGCGACTGTTAAACCTATATTCCGGGGGATAACTCGCACAACTTCCTGAACAAGTTGCCCGACTTGAGGAGAAGTTGTACCATCAGGACTAGAAATTTGGGCTTTTGCTGTCAACCCAGCACGCGATTTCAAAACCAGCTTTATATTCAACTCTTCTTTTGTCACTAGAGTGAGTCGTGAATTCACTCCGTAGTGTTCCAATACTTGTGCAGGTAGTCCCCCCAACCACAGTAGGATTGTTTTCCCGTCATCTTCACCTCCTGTAACTACTCCTTCTGCGAAGGTGCTGTTTGGAAGTAAAATATCTGCAATGAGTGTATGAGCAAGCTGATTTTTTTCATCTAGCAATAAAGCTGGCTGCTGTTTCGTACTACCCAACTGCTGAACAGAACCTGCCACATGCGAGAGACAGAGTTGAATTGTTGTTGTTGGTGTAGCTTCCCACAAGTACTGTGTCAAGGCATAGGTAAATAACCCAGCACTAAAACCAGACAACTGCTGCTCTCTTGCCAATTGCTTGGGGTCAGAAGTAGCTGAAAGCACAACGGCTGACTGCTCAGTAGAGGCATTTTGTTGTAGCTGTTTTTGCCACTCAAGTTCTTCTGCTAACAGGATAGCTTGTCTTGGTCCTGGGCGAGCGCGAATTCGCAGGTTCGTTGGCAAAGAGTTGGAGGGAGTGTAGTAGCTCGTATCCAATACTGCTGCTACATGGTTTGTCGTAAGCGATCGCAACATGAGCAACAGTGTTTCTTCTAATATATAGTTGACAAATTTGTTTTCTTGTGTATTTATTTCATCAACTGAAACTAGAGCATTTTGCTCTGTTTCTGGCAAATCTCCCAATTTGATACGACTGCCATAGCCACTATAGTGGAACACAACTACATCATCAGGTTTAGCTTGCTTCACCAAATGCTCAAAAAAAGCTGTCTCGATAGACTCCCTCGTCGCTTTTTCATCAGTTAACGCGACAATATCTGAGGGGTGAAAACCAAAGCGGTGAATCAAAAGTTCCCTTTGCAGTTCCACATCTGTCAGACAACCGATAAGATCTGGAAATTGTGGGTATTGATTGATACCGACTAATAAAGCCAATTTACGCGGTACAGATTGTGCCAAAGCTTCGTAGTAGTGACTTCCTAGGGTCAACCACTCTGTCTCAGCTGCACCCAATGCCGCGAGTATAGAGCCAAACCTTTGTAAAAACGTTCGCCGTTTCATAAGTTAGCTATCAGCCCTCAGTCCACCAGCTATAGCTTAAAGGGCTGAGGTCTGTATGTAAAGCAACCTTTTACACTTTACTATCTGCCTTTAATGTGCTTTAAATATCGTAAGTATGAACTGGCACTTGCATTGCCCGTGCCAATTCTTGAGCCACCTCTGGACGAGAAAATTCTGGTGGAGGTAACTCACCTCGGCGCAGCATTTCTCGCACTTTTGTTCCTGAAAGATGAATGCGCTCTTCCGGAAGACTAGGACTTGTTTTACTTGTCGCCATTTGTTGAGTACGCATGCAGTAAAAGGCGTGTTCAAACATCATCGGCACAATGCCCAGTTCTTCAGGCTTGAACTCATCAAAGATGTGTTGAGCATCATAAGTGCCGTAGTAATTACCGACTCCAGCATGATCCCGACCGATGATAAAGTGAGTGCAACCGTAGTTCTTGCGAATGATAGCGTGGAAAATTGCCTCCCGAGGACCAGCATAACGCATAGCCGAGGGATTAATTGCTAAAAAGACACGGTTATTTGGGTAGTATTTTTCTAGCAAAATTTCGTAGCAGCGCATCCGCACATCTGCGGGGATGTCATCTTCTTTCGTCGCTCCTACCAATGGGTGCAAAAATAGACCATCCACAATTTCCAAAGCGCACTTTTGGATATATTCGTGGGCGCGGTGGATGGGGTTGCGAGTTTGGAACCCAACAATAGTCTTCCAGCCCATTTCCTGAAACACCTGCCGAGACTCGACGGGATCAACTTGGTATTTTGGAAACAGAGGATGAGGCTCGCGTTGTAATAACCACACATCACCTGCTAAATTTACAGAACCTTGATTATAAACCACCTGTACACCAGGATGCTTTGAATCATTAGTTCGATAAATATGAATGGCTTCGCGGGTTTTGTCGTAGTGATATTTTTGTGTCAGTTCCAATACTCCGATATACTGACCAGCAGGATCATCTAAGCGAATCAAATCGTCTTCTTTTAAGGAGGCGGCGACTTGCTCATTAACCGAGAGTGTAACGGGAATTGACCAAACTGTACCCTTAGCAAGGCGCATTTCTGTAACAACGCGGTTATAATCCTCCTGGTTCATAAAACCAGTGAGTGGACTAAAACCACCAATTGCAATCATTTGCAAATCTGATACCGCCCGTCCATCAAGTTGAACTCGCGGTAGGAAGTCGGCTTTTGAGAGAAATACTTGTCTTTGCTCAGGTGTAGCGATGCGATTCACCAATTGCCCACCATGGGGGGCTATGCTGTCAAAATGATAACTCAAGGCTGTCCTTTTTTTTGCGATAACTACATTTTTTTTAAGCTAGTATCTAAATTACCAAACCGTAGGGACGCATAGAGCAAGGATTATGTTGGTAAGTAGGAGAAGATGAGGGGGATGAGGGGGATGAGGGAGATGAGGGAGAAGGGAACATGACAAATCACAGACTTGCTTACAAGTTAATCATTATGATATTTATACATCATTAAAGAAAATAAAAAGTGCATCTAAGTGCATCTATCTGTATTCATTACAGGAAGTGATTTCTATGGTTTGCGAAACAAGCTCACACCTTATCACTATAGATACGAATATTCTTCAGAACCCACTGAATAAGGCAGATAGGCTTTTAACTACATTGGATAAGACACACTGGGTGTCTTGTTAGTTGTTGGTTGTCAGGACTTAGGTATTGACAAAAAGCTGATTGTGTGGATATGTTCCCCGCTTCTACTTGAGGTGTTTCGGAGTGAGCAACTGGTAAAAATTGTGTAACGTTTTATAAAGTTTTCGTTCGGCTTCCAAAGTCACTTACCATGAACAGCAGTGCTAGTCAACCTATTTTGATTTTTCTTGCCGTATTTGTCTTACTCTACATTTTTATCTTTTACGGGCTACGGTCTTGGTTCCGTCGAGCTTCTCTAGATATCGGTAGTGTTGCTCTGAGCGTATCTCAAATACCCATTTTAATAATTGCGGTCTTAAGCTTTGTCAAAATTGTTCTTGCTCAGCTGGAGTCAATACCGGCGCTTGTATGGGTGCAGCGAGGATTGACTGCTCTGATTTTCATCACGGCTACCTACTGGGTTGCTCAACTGTTGAGTCAGGTGTTGGTCTATACTCTCAAGCAAATTGCTCAAACGAGTGAAGCGCAATGGGACGATGTTATTGTGCCGATTCTAGAGTCATCACTCCCGATTGTAGTCTATCTGTTTGGGAGTGCACTCAGCTTGCAGGCGCTCGGGATTGATCTAACAGGAGTGTGGGTTGCAGTTG
Organism: Iphinoe sp. HA4291-MV1; assembly: GCA_019359415.1. Lineage (GTDB taxonomy): Bacteria > Cyanobacteriota > Cyanobacteriia > Cyanobacteriales > Nostocaceae > Brasilonema. The sequence continues at coordinate 88,845 of JAHHHH010000014.1, forward strand.
GCGGGGCGGCTTTTATTCTTGGCTTTGCGCTCAAGGATATATTGGCTGACTTCTTCAGTGGCTTAGTGCTGTTGATGGATACCCCTTTCCGCTTTGGCGATGTCATCAGCTTACCAGACGGCACTAAGAGCGTGATTAAAAGGGTTGGATTGCGAGTTACCAACTTGTATGTCTTTGATCAGCACTGTGAATTGTATATCCCCAATTCTGTATTCCACGGTCAATCGATTCTCAATTTAAGCCGTCCCACCTCCCACTACTATTACACTTTGAATCTCCCTGTAAAAAGCGATGCCGATCCAACTCTCGTGATTAAACTGATGGAGGCTGTGATTTTAGCGCATCCGGACACATTAGGAAAGATTGATCAAAAAGTTGAGTTTATCGATCAGTTCTATGGCGTATCTGGTGACCCACTCAAGGCAGAACAGAAGCGAGAAGCGGGACGTCTACGGTTGTTAGCTGAGAAAAAGCTTAACACTCAGTTGATGAATATTGAACAGGCATTGGACTCGCTATCAGCTCAGGTTAGTCAGTTCGAGAAAGGAGGTTTAGATTTTGATGAAACTAGACGGATACAGGGAGATTTCTTGGATATTTGCCAAATGATTGGTATGGATTTAATATCTAGTCGAATGACAAAACAGCGGCGAGCCTTCCTATTAGAGGAGATTCGGGAAATGGCTGCCAAAGAAAAGCTAATTGGGCTGGTCAGAGAGTGGTATGGGTTCTGGTTGAAAGATCCAGATCTGCTCCAGGAGGATCATGATATCTTACCACAGCAGTGGGAACAGAAAATAGAGTTTCTTAAGCGGAAACTGAACCGATTGTCACGCAAATTCAGTAATCCCTCTGCCGATGAGACTCGTTTAGATGACGCCGTGATACAAGTGTCAAACTGGATGCGCGAGAATTTCAAGACCACTCGTAATGAGTGGCAAGAACCAAAAATATGGTTGAGTGAAGTCCGCGAAGGAATGAGTAAGAACTTTAGCATCAAGTTCTACGTGGACGATATTACTTTGGAGCACTTTGAGCGCGGTAACCGAGTGGAGAGCGAAGTGAATCGAGAATTGAGTTGGCAATTGCGGCGGGCTTATCTATCACTGTAGTTTGAGCAATTCATATGCTCATTGCTCAATTATCCCGCCACCCAACACCTTCTCTGTATCGTACCATACAGCGGCTTGTCCGGGAGTAATGCTGAACTGAGGTTCATCAAACACTATGCGGACACGGGAATTTTCTAAGGGAATAACCGTAACTGGTACAGGAGTTGAACGGTAGCGAACTTGTACCTCAGTCCGAATGGGAGTTGATGGTTCAGCGATGGATACCCAATTCACCCGTTCTACTGTACATTCTGGTTGGGTTGCTTTGGTGCGATCGCCTACAATCACTCTATTATTAACTGCATCCAACTCAATCACATACAGTGGTTCAGCGGCGGCGATTCCTATACCCTTACGTTGCCCAATTGTGTAATGATGGACACCATCATGTTGACCCAGTATTTTACCGGAAGTATCAACAATATCCCCTTTTTTGGGCGCGAGATACTTATCCAGAAACGCTCGCATTGAACCGTTACTTTCCACAAGGCACAAGTCTTGGCTTTCTGGCTTATCTGCTGTTTTTAACCCGTATTCATCGGCAAGACGACGAGTTTCTGTTTTGTGCAGTTCTCCTAGTGGAAATACGCTGCCTGCTAGTAAATCTTGTGACAAATCATAGAGGAAGTAGGACTGGTCTTTATTGCGGTCAACTGCTCGCAGCAATTGGTAGCGTCCAGAAACTTCATCATACTGGATGCGAGCATAATGACCAGTGGCAATGCGATCACATTCCAAATTTTCGCGAGCGTATTGTAACATAGGACCAAATTTCACAGTCTTGTTACACTGCGAGCAAGGCAAAGGAGTGATTCCAGTACTGTAACCAGCCACCAGGTAGTCAACAATATTGTTTTGAAAGACATCACGAATATCAACAATATGATGGGGAATACCCAACTGTTCACAAATATAAGCCGCATCAATCATACCTTCAGAGCAGCACTGACCTTTCCCTTTCATCAGCCAAAGGGTTAGACCAATAACTTCGTATCCTTGATGGTGTAAAATGGCAGCTGCGGTGGAACTATCAACGCCACCAGAAAGACCAACGACGATTTTGTTCATAAAATGGTTCGCTTATTATATAACTTTGCTACACAAATCAAGATATTTTAGATTTTGGATTTAGTGACTTAATAATTTTTTAGCAAAAAACTATCTAAAATTTTTGCTGCTAATAATATGCTCAGCGCAATACCGAGTCAGGTTATGGCATTTATCAAATTGAGCCGACCATCTTTGATTTTGCGTTTGCTTTTAGGAGGATGGTTAGCTCTTTTATCCCAATCTAACTTAGCATATGCTCAAATCAACCATCGCGAAGTTTTCATAGCGCAGCGATCAGTATATGATGGGGTACCGCCTGCACCTCCAAGTTCCGAACCATTACCAGCAGTACCGTCAAATTCAGAAGGTTATACAGTTCCTGAAGTAAATACACCATCTCAACGTTCTGTTGAATTCCAAGCAGAACCGTCTCGGTATAATCGGGACTATACTCTCTACAAAGTGTATGTTAACGACAGTGGTTACGGACTGCTGCAACGAATACGTCGTATTTCACCAAGAGCTTTTAGACGACAGTTTCGAGGACGTTCTGTCATTCAGGTAGGAGCTTTTGACAGAAAATCTAATGCCCAAAACTTAGTGAGAAATTTGGAATCCTACGGTATATATTCTGCAAGAGTCGTCTCTAGCGATCGCATTGTCTATAACGGACGCGATGGACGGGACGCTCCCGATGATTCTGGCAGAGGCGATAATGGTAGAGAGAGGTCTAATTATTATTATGTCGTTATTCCTGCTAAAGCGGAAGACTTACCCTACTACAGAAACGAAATCAGACGATATGTCGGACGAAATGTCTATGTCATCCCTAGACTTGAACCGCGAGGACCACATGTAGCAGTTGGACCTTTTGTCAAGCGATCGCAGGCGGAAGAGTGGAATAGTTATCTGCGGCGAGATTCAAGATTTGGTAATGCTAGGGTTTATTATGGAAAGTAATGATTCAGTTACCAGTTATCAATTTGAAGAAGAATTCAGAATCCAGTATTCTGAAGGAAGAAATAAAGAATTTAGTTTTCTGACTTGGTGACTCGGTAACTCCTGACTCCTTCACTGTTCACTGACATGAGTCCTTGCGGGAGCAGCACACACAACCCGAAACCCGACAGTGCTGTAGTCGGAGTCGGGATAGCAGGGTAAGCGCATCTCAAATGGAATTGACAAAACATACACTTAATGCATTAACGATCAAATAAGGATTTAGGGTTCGATTGATTTCTACGGGCTAATAGCGATGCCTCCGGCAAGCCGCAAAGCGTCTACGCCTAAGTGCTTATCAAGAAACGGGGCTTAATGCGATTCTTTGACTCTTTCTTGAGATTCTTGCGTTCTTATTGACAAGATGCGCTTGCCCTGATGCTTATAGGGGCAAGCACTACTAATTGCAATTAAAACCTGTCGGCTACTAATAGCTCTCTTCAAAAAACCAACATCCCAAAAATCTAGTTCCGACTGAAATAAACCTTGAAGTAGCAGTTCTTCCGTTGGTCCTAACCAATCAATATCTGGACCCGTATTTCCAGTAATATTTATTTGGGCGGGATTAATAATAAATCTTTGCTGAAATATAGTTTTATAAAACTCTTTTAACTCTTGATTACCTCGGTTTGTCTCATATGCAGCGAGAATGAGACGTTCTAACTTACCTCTTGACTCAGCCCATTTAATCAAATCAAAAACAACTTCAGTAAGATTTGCTCCTCCAGCGATCGCATCTAAATTTTCCTCTAATTCATTATCAACAACCATCATTTCTAAATCAGCTTTCTTTGGATAAGCACTGATAATAGCGTCGCGTAATTTCTTGCGTTCAGAACCCGTTAGATGCATAACGAAAGAAGGGATTATTAACTCTTATTGTTATTGAAATTACCATAGATTAACTAGATAAAGAGACTCTAGGATAGAGAAAAACAGGGAAACGTCACTCAGCACCCATTCCTCAAAACTGTTGAACTTTAGGACTCAGAACTGATGCAAGACAGACAAGAACAAATTTCACAAATAGTCGTCACCGCACAACAAATGCGTGATATCGAAGAGCGTATTTTTGCAGCAGGAATGCCTGTAGCAGCTTTAATGGAGAAAGTAGCAGGACTTATCACCCGTCGTGTTCAGAATATCTACCCTCTGTTTTGGGGACAAGTACACAAAGGGAAAGCTCCCTCATCCCCCTCATCTCCCCTAGGAATTCTCGTCGGTCCTGGTCACAATGGTGGTGATGCTTTGGTTGTTGCCCGTGAGTTACACTTTCGTGGCTATGAAGTCTTGATATATTGCCCTTTCTCTAAACTCAAGGAATTAACTTCGCAACACTTGCAGTATAATAGAAGTCTGGGTTTACTGTGTTATGACTCAATTGAGCCACTGAAAAATTGTAATTTATTGATTGATGGGTTGTTTGGATTTGGCTTAGAAAGAACGCTCACAGATCCAGTCGCTAATGCTATTAATCAACTGAATGAATGGAACAAACCAATTATTAGTATCGATTTGCCTTCGGGATTGCACACAGATATTGGTGAGGTGTTGGGAACTGCGGTGCGTGCGACGCACACATTTTGCTTAGGTTTGTGGAAGTTGGGTTTATTGCAAGACCAAGCTCTTGATTATGTCGGTAAAGCTGAGTTAATAGATTTTGATATTCCCTTGGCTGATATCCAAGGTGTTCTGGGGAATTCTCCAAGAATTAAACGTATCACAAAAACAACTGCACTCTCCAGTTTACCTCTACCCCGTCCGCTAGTGACTCATAAATATAAAGAAGGACATTTACTGTTGATTTGTGGTTCGCGTCGCTATTCGGGAGGAGCAATATTAACTGGTTTGGGAGCAAGAGCAAGTGGTGTCGGTATGCTCTCGATCGCTGTGCCAGAATCTCTCAAGCCGATAATGATAGCACAGTTACCTGAAGCCCTAATTATTGGTTGTCCGGAAACGGAGTCTGGAGCAATCGCTCAACTGCAACTTCCACCAAAAACAGATCTGAGTTCATTTGATGCGATCGCTTGTGGTCCTGGTTTAACCCAAGATGCAAATCCTATTTTACAACAGGTGTTAGGTAGCACTAATCCCCTAGTTTTGGATGCTGATGGTTTGAATATCCTTGCTCAGATGGGAACTATAGCCACACTACAAAAGCGACAATCTACTACCGTACTTACACCACACGCAGGTGAATTCAAGCGGTTGTTTCCTGACATTGTTGATGCCAACCAGGATAGGGTAAAAGCAACGCGGGAAGCTGCGGCGCAAAGTGGGGCAGTAGTTTTATTGAAAGGTGCAAGGACTGTTATTGCCAACTCCCAAGGAACCGTCTGGATTAATCCTGAAAGTACTCCAGCTTTGGCGCGTGGTGGTAGTGGAGATGTATTAACTGGGCTTATTGGTGGATTATTGGCGCAAGCTTCTTCTAAAAATATTTCTGTAGAGGAGATTGTTGCAACTGCTGCTTGGTGGCATTCTCAAGCGGCAATTTTAGCAGCACAAGAGCGGACAGAGTTGGGAGTAGATGCCCATACCTTAACAAACTATCTCATAAAAATTTTTATATAGCAATTCACTTCCTGCAAATTTTCATTAGTCATTTTTATTATCTACAAGGCTTTGAGACCAATCCTTGCAGATATTATTTCAACGTAACAATTAGGTTTTGATATCGTTACCGATAGTTTAGAGACAGAAAAATACAGTTTCATAATTCTATGCGATCGCTATTTTATCCACTTTCATTAACGTCTCGACTCCCCTCTCCTAAGGGAGAGGTTGCGCCAACGGCTCTGCCGATCGACATTAAATTTTCTAATTCTTTATGGCGTGCGATCGCGGAAACTAAAAATGATTGATATTGCTCATAACTAATCCCTAATATCTGTTTTGTCCGTAGAGGATATTTTTGGATATAATCAAGTACAATACACATTTTTTACCTGAAGTGGTAGATTTACATTTTATTCTTCTACCACTTTTTTGTGCTTTATTTATATTTAGGACGGGTCTAATCAACTGCTGGATGGGGAATACCAAAAGATTCAATCATGTCTTTAATTAAAGCTCTTTCAGTAAAAAAAATGGGCTATTCTCATCTGCTTTTTATACGATGGCAAGAAATCATTCAACTCTGCATAAAAGCGGAAAGAAGCAAAAGCCATAGCAACAAATTTTGGGATTTTTCTTTTTCACTATACTAACTTGAGTCAATCCTCTAGATTTATCCGTGGCATCATTCGGAATTGGGGAGTTCTTCTCAAAGGATGAGAGATGGTGACTGCCTTAAAGTCTTTGTCATTATTTTCTACTATAAGAGAATATTCATATTCTATATCCAGAGCATGAAACCTTGTTTCAGCAGGGGTTATCAGCTATTTGAAGCAGTTTAACTCTGTGTTAACTGGCACTTTCTAGTTTTGGACGGTAGCTGTGATTAGAAAAATTAGCAAATACTTGCTTTTGTTATTGACTTCCGGTAAAGTCATAGCAGATACCCCACTTCAACCTTGATAGAATTTTCAAGAGCCTAGGTAAGATAAATAAATGCTTAAGGTAGTCCAGCTAGGATATATCATAGGAATTAGGAAAATCTGCTTAAAAACAGTACTATATGAGTCATATTCACATTAATATCAAGGAGATTGCCATGTAAGCGCTAAGTAAAATTACCTTTTAGAAGTTGAATGTTGATATTGAAAAAGGTGACATTAGCAATAAATAGTTGCTAATCTTTAGTATTAAGTAAATCAGCAAATGAGCAGGTATTGAATCCAGTACCTTGATTTGCTCTTAGTTATTCGTAATGATAAATTCCACTTTGTTTTTTTTGAAAATAAATTGAGAATAATTAGCAATATGATGTATCCAATGATAGATTTGGGAAAACCATTTAGATTCCAAGAACTTAAAAAAAATTGTCCAAACAAAGCAGTTTTTATATCTAAATGACACGATCTCTGTTTGTAATATCCTTTGTTCATAAATATATCAATAAGTAAAGTTATATGAATACTTTTTTTTGTTCAGACTATTCGCGACAAGTAGAAGAAGATATTATTGGTGATGCTTCCAATCATCAGACTTACATCTTAGTGGAGTGTCCTCCACCTTGGACACCAGAAGCCTTTCACTCCAGATGGGTTCCTGAGAATTTGCAGATTTTAATTAGGGAGGTAAAACGAGATAAACTGCCGATAAAATTCCTTTTGATTGCCAACAATTTATCTCATAAAGTAGACTACACAACCCTATTGGTTTATCAAAGAAAAGAGGGTTTGAGTAATGGGTATCGCAAGCAAGAATTTCAGTTGACAAATATTGAACAAGTAGCAGATGTTGTCAGAAAATGGTTACGTGGTGGATTTTCTGATTATGATGCTCAAACAAGTGCAACAAGAGATATTCTTGTCTGTACTCACGGTAGTCATGATAGATGTTGTGCTAGGTACGGCAATCCTTTCTACTTTTATGCGACATCTATTGTTTCTAGTTTGGAATTAGATAACGTTCGTATTTGGAAATCTAGTCATTTGGGTGGACATCGGTTTGCTCCAACAGCTATAGATTTCCCAGACGGAAGATACTATGGAGCTTTGGATCAAGAGTCGTTTCAGTCAATTTTAACTCGTAGTGGTGACATAACATTCTTGAAGAAAGTCTATAGAGGTTGGGGAATTCTGCCAAATTCACTTCAGGTTTTAGAAAGAGAACTTATTCTTCGTCATGGATGGGATTGGTTTAATTATAAAGTAGCAGGCGAAATCATTAAGCAAAACTTAGATAAAAAGATGGTTCTCGCTGAGATAAATGTTGAAAAACCAGACGGTTCTCTACACTGTTATCAAGCAAAGGTAGTAAAAGACGAAACAAAAACTCTAAAACTTAGAGCCTCTTGCAATGCTACGCAAGAATCAGTGTTTACTAAATATACTGTGGATAGTTTCTGGCTTGCATCTACTAACAAACTGGCAGCTTGTAGTCAAAAAAATGAGGCTTTGCTGGGCAAGGAACTATAATCTAAAAGCTACTCACTTCTGTTGCATATAGCATTTCTAAATGATTCGTGAGATAAAGAAACCCGGTATCTGGAAAATACCGGGTTTCTAAGGCTCAGTATTTTCTTACAAATGATTCCGGATTCTATAGCTAGTCTTTTTGAGTAGAGTTCTCATTTTCTTCAATAATCTTGTCTATGGCATCTCTGACTTTTTCGCGTCATTCAGGGATGCTCATTAGTTTTTCTTGCTTCTCGACTTTAAGAAGTATTGATAGAGGTTTTCTGTCTAATGGTTTGTCGCTTGTAAAACTTAATTGATGATTTTTCTGGAAAGGCAGGAATTGTCTATTCTAGAAGTTGGAGCTTATTAACCAGCCATTGCTGATTCATTGCTGATTTTTCAAATCTCAGCAAGGTACACTTGATGCGGCAAAATTATATATGTGTAAAAAACAACATATGAGACGTATTTGTAGACGATTGGAAATATCTAGCTTTAGGAAAATATAATGCAAACAAATTGGAGAATCGGGTCTTTATTTGGAATTCCGCTGTTTTTAGACCCTCTATGGTTTGTGGTTTTAGGGCTAGCAACCCTTAACTTTGGAGTCGCTTACCAAGCTTGGGGGTCTGTCCTAGCTTGGAGTGCTGGAGTAGTGATGGCATTGCTGCTTTTTGGTTCAGTATTATTGCACGAACTGGGTCACAGCTTAGTTGCGCGATCGCAAGGCATAAAAGTTAATTCGATTACCCTATTTCTGTTTGGTGGCATTGCTTCTATCGAAGAAGAGTCCAAAACCCCAGGAAAAGCATTTCAAGTGGCAATTGCTGGACCTGTAGTGAGCGTTGTTCTGTTTTTCCTTCTCAGACTGCTAACAAACATTTTGCCTTATAACAGCCCTGCCAGCCTTATGGTTGAAGATTTAGCGAGAATCAACTTAGTTTTGGCACTGTTCAATCTTATTCCTGGTTTGCCCTTAGATGGCGGACAAGTTTTAAAAGCAGCACTTTGGAAAGCAACAGGGAACCGCTTTCAAGCGGTACGGTTGGCAGCAAAAGCAGGACAAATTTTAGGTTACGGTGCTATTGCTTTGGGTATAGCAGTGGATTACTTTACCGGCGAATTAGTCACTGGTTTGTGGATAGCTTTATTAGGTTGGTTTGGCGTCCGCAATGCTGGCAGCTATGACCGCATAACAATCTTACAAGAAACCTTGCTCAATTTAGTTGCCGCCAATGCTATGACCCGTGACTTTCGCGTAGTCGATGCTAAAGCGACTTTGCGTTCTTTTGCCGACTCCTACCTTTTAGATACCAGCACCCCTGAAGTTTATTTTGCTGAGTCTGATGGACGTTACCGGGGCATGGTTTCCATTGACGATTTGCGCCTTGTGGAAAGAAGTCAATGGGAAACCCTAACAGTGCAAAGTATAGTGCATCCGCTGACAGAAATTCCTACTGTTGCCGAATCAACTGCTTTGGTAGAGGTGATTAACAAGCTGGAAAATGAACAATTGCCTCGCATAACCGTGCTATCTCCCGCTGGTGCTATCGCTGGTGTCATTGACCGAGGAGATATTATACGAGAATTAGCACAAAAGTTAAATATGCGGATAACCGAAGCCGAGATTAAGCGCATAAAAGATGAAGGGAGTTATCCGCCTGGTTTGCAATTGGGACTGATTGCAAAATCGCTTCAATCGTAAACAGTTGTTAGCATATTTGGGGTCTGCCATTCAATACAATTCTTGTGGGGTGGACATCTTGTCCGTTTTAAATTAAGGACGGACGAGCCGCCCATCTCACTAGAAAATTGGATTTCACAACTGAGGTTGCGCCAAAATTGCCTCCCACTCAGACACAGAAAGTGGTTGCACCTCTAACTGCACGTCAAAACAATCTTCAGCAGCCCTCATTAACGCTGTCATAATCTTCTCAACATCTAAGTTCTGGGGAAGCTGCACACAAGTAAAAGATTCTGTACCAAATACTTGAGTAAATAACTCAGCATCAGGCTGCAAACGCATTGAACCATGTTGTAAAATTGCTCCACCTCGTCGCAGTTGGGCGCTACCAATGAGTTTGGTACCATCTGGCAAAATTAAATCTGCACCAGTTGCTGTACCGAAACAGTTGGGGTTGTGGATGTAACCGCGCCCAGCCGTACCGTAGTGCAATTCTATGCCAAGCGATCGCCACCCTTGAATCAAAAACTCACATATTTTTTCGTACACCTGAATGCGAGTCCCGATGAGTCCAGATGTCACAACAGCGTAGGTTAAATCACCTTGATGTAACACTGCTCGTCCCCCTGTAGGACGCCGCACTAAATCTAGTTTCTCACCTTGCCAAACCAGATGCTGCCAATGTTCGGGATATCTATGTTGATGGTAACCTAAGGAAATGGCAGGTGGCGACCAAGTGTAAAATCGCAAAGCTGGAGGATGTCCCGACTGGTGCTGTTCTAACAACCAACGGTCGATCGCCATCTGCACATCACCAGAGGCTTCTAACAACGGAATGAATCGCCACACTAAAGTCAAGCCACACCAAATTCAGATTGTAATGCTTCGTCGTTGTTATCAGCGATCGTTGCCACAATAGTAATTAAGCGGGAAGCTTCGCCAGCAGACAAATCTGCGAGAGTTCGTGTTGCGAGTACGACGACTTGGTTTTCAATGATGGCAAAACGCGCTTCAAATGTGCTATATGCACTCATTTCCAACAACTGTCGCATCAACTTAGGTTCATCTTTTGCCGGTAGCTTTAGTACTGCAGACCAAACTGTTAAGGTATCTTCATCAGTTGTTCCAGTGAGTTGGACAAACACTTCCACAGTACCGTACTTGAACTTCCAGCGGTAACCACCTTCTGAAGGATGACTCACCATTGCGCTGTCATCTTGTTCTAGCGTGTCGATAACGTTTTCGATTATCTCCACGTGGTTGATGTCATTTGTTTCTTCAATAATCTCATCGATGAGTTCATCAGTTGATGGGGATTCGGTCGCAACTGTTTCTTGATTGGATTGGTAGCTTGTCATACAGATTTTTGCCTCAACAGCATAATTGTTGCACCTAAACTACTTTATAGCTTGTGTGTCTGGTTATTTTTAGATTCTTAAGTAGGAGGCTGCTTATCAGGCTAGGAGTGAAGGGAAACATTTATGAAGATTTGCGGTAAATTCTAACCAGTAGCGAGGATATGTAAATTTATGTCTCTTGTTTCCCAAACTGCCCAAACTCATGCCCAAAGTCATGATATTCGTCAGTTGGGTATTAACCATAATCACTGGTATGTTGTTGCTCGCTCAAGTGAAGTGAAAACTCAGCCTGTGGGTGTGACATTGTGGAAACAGGCGATAAGCGGAGCTTAAGCCTTCGGCTATCGCACTCTACCGCGACAGCAAGGGACAAGTCCACGCCTTGGAGGATAGATGTCCTCATCGGTTAGTTAAACTGAGTCACGGGCAAGTTATTGGTGATGAATTGGAATGTGCTTATCACGGTTGGCGTTTTAACGATCAGGGTGAATGTGCAGCAGTTCCCTATCTAGCAAACAATCAGAAACTCCCAAGTTGCAAAATCCGCCGTTATCCAGTCAAGGAACAAGATGGATTTATTTGGCTTTTCCCTGGAGATGTAGAGATGTTGTCTGCAAATTCTCTACAACCAATGGGTGTTCCAGAGTGGGATCATCTCAATTACATTGCCACAGTTTCAATTATTAATTGTAATGCCCATTATTCATATTTAATTGAAAACCTGATGGATATGTACCACGGACATTTACATCAGGATTATCAAGCATGGGCAGAAGCATTACTGGAAGATATTGATGAAGATGCTCATCGTGTTGATGCTCATTATACAGCACAAAGCTATTATAAGATAGACAAAATTTGGTCGATTTCACAATTGTTTTTTCCTGCTTTGCGTCGTCTTCATCCTGAACCTTTGGATGTCAGCTATGTTTATCCTCACTGGATTTCAATCTTGGGTAAAGATTTCAAAATTTACTGTTTACTGTGTCCCGTGAATGAAACGCGTTCCAAAGCTTATTTGATTCATTTCACATCTTTAAATGCCTTTTGGCGATTACACAAATTACCTATATGGTTTCGGCGTTTTGTGAAAGATAGTTTGTTTGGTGCGGCGCAAAAGTTTCTCGATGGTTTAGTGCGTCAAGATGTGCAGATGATTGAGGAGGAACAGCAGGCGTATTTGGAGAATCCCCAGAGGCGGGGTTATGAGTTGAATCGTGCGTTGGTGAGTGTGCAAAGGTTGATGAGAAGTCAGGTTGAGCAGAAGTAATCTAATATACACAACCGACTTACTGACGATTTTGCAGAAATATCTCAGCTAGCTTCAGAGCATTGAGTTGAGCTTGTGCTTTATTTAAAGACTCATACCATTCTTTTTGGGGATCGCTATCTGCAACAATGCCTGCACCAACTTGTCCCCAAACAATTGCACCTGGTGTAGATTCGTTCATATTAGTATATAAAAGCGTGCGAATCAAAATATTTAAGTCGAGGTTCCCCCGCCAATCTAAATAACCACAGGAACCGTAAAATAAGTTGCGCTTTACGGGTTCGAGTTCTTCAATAATTTCCATACAACGAACTTTAGGACAACCTGTAATTGTACCTCCAGGAAACACAGCTCGAATTAAGTCTACGGCGTCATAGTTTGGATGTAGCGTACCCATAATATTGCTGACAAGATGCATGACATGGCTGTAGCGTTCAATGGTGAGGAGTTCATCGACTTTGACAGATCCCCACTCGCACACTCTCCCGATGTCATTACGCTCTAAGTCAACAAGCATGATGTGTTCGGCTCTTTCTTTGATGTTGCTGATTAACTCTTGCGCTAAGAACTCATCAGCTGCGGGCGTAGCACCACGCGATCGCGTTCCTGCAATCGGTCGAGTCTGAACTTGCCTTCCTGATAATTGTATCAACCGTTCGGGAGAACAGCTAATCATTGCTCCCCAAGGAGTCTGCCAATAACTGGCAAAGGGGGAAGGATTAATCTGCTGCAAAGCTCGATAAATTGACCAACTATCGCAAGGGGTATGCGCTTCAAACCGCAAGGACAAATTAGCCTGAAATATATCGCCAACCTGAATATATTTCTGAACTCGCCGCACCGCCGCTTCATAATCATCCTGAGACATTTGGAAAAGGGGAGTGATATGATTAATTTTGTATGCCTGGTATGAATTTTGCGTTCCCCTCTCCCTATCTGCTTGCTCTAATTGACTTTGCATGATATAGAGTTGAGCAGAGTCAGTAGCAGCTAACCACAGAATTTGCTGTTGATGATCCAAAACTGCAAAAGATTCTGGTTCGTACCAGTAGGCGATCGGGAAAGGAAGCGAATCGGCTTTGAAATAGGGCAGTTGCTCAATTTCCCATGCTAAATCATATCCTAGCCATCCTAACCAACCACCTGTAAAAGGAAGTTCAGGAGGTACAATTGATTCCGCTTTTGTACTCGCATCTTCATCTTGATGAGAGTTGAGCAAACGGCGCAGAAACGGAAGAATTTCTCCTACAGGCGGTGTCCATAATTGAGGTCTTCCCTCAATCCAGCACGGAGAACCCGCACAAATGGAATATCGAGCAAGATGCGTGCAGTTTGGAGTGACTGGGCTTTCTAAGAGGGTTGCAATACGCTGATGGGAACAATCTTGCACCCTTGCTACATCATTACTGGTTTTGAGAAATAATGCCTCGAAGACTTGCGCTCCACTCAGTTTAGCCAGAGGTAGCTTTCGCCAATGTCGAGATTGTATCACGTTGCAAGAAGGATTATTGAGTTTTTTGGAGCGGGAGTATGGGAAAATTACTGACTAACATGGTTAAATATAACAAAGCTGAACAAAGATTTAAATAACGCTCACGAGTTTACATTACACAGTAAAAGGAGTTAAGCTTTATTACCTTTGCTGCATACATAGCTTATCCAAAAAAGGTTGTGCACTACTGCCAGTTTGCACTGCCCGTTACCGAACGACTACAAGATGCCCGATACTCCTGACTCACCCGTAACTCGCAAGTCCAGTATAACTCAGCAGACGCTATCACTTGGCGAGCAGCAAATCCGCTACACTGCGATCGCTGAATGGCAAACCCTGTTTGAGCATGAAAAACCCGTTGCTGAAATGTTTCATGTGGCTTATCTAGCCGATGTTAAAGAAGCATCGCAACGACCGCTTACTTTCGTCTTCAATGGTGGACCTGGAGCGGCTTCCGCTTATCTGCATATGGGAGCATTGGGTCCGAAGCGCGTTTATTTCGGAGCTTGTGGTAGCTTGCCCAAACCACCTGTTCGGGTGGTGGACAATGTCGAAAGTTGGCTAAGCTTTACGGATCTGGTGTTCATCGATCCAATCGGCACAGGTTTTAGCCGTAGTTTACCTCAAGACAAGGATAACCGGGATCAAGAGAGCGAGAAAGCCAAGACTCCGGACGCTGACAAACCCAAAGAGATAGAATTCTGGGAAGTTGAGCGAGACTTGAAAGCATTGGGAGAATTCATCCAACGATTTCTCTCTCGTCATAAGCGGTGGCTGTCCCCCATCTTTATTGCGGGAGAAAGTTACGGCGGCTTTCGAGTTGCCAGGTTAGCCCGCAAGCTGCAACAGGAATTTGGTGTTGGTCTTTCCGGTGCTATTCTAATCTCTCCTGCTTTAGAGTACAGTCTGCTGGTGGGTAGTGATTACAGCCTCACATTTTGGGCAACCCTGATTCCTTCCTTTGCGGCTGTTGCTGCTCATCACAATCGTGTCCAATGGGCAGGGGAACCTGGGAATTTACAAGCTCACATAGCAGCAGCAGAAAAATTTGCCCGCAAAACAGTGATTCCACTTTTGGCAATGGGAGATGCCATGACATCCGATGAGCGCCAGATTGCCTATCAGCAGCTGGCAGGGTTGATTGGCTTACCTGTCACATTTGTTGAGAGAAAAGCAGGAAGGATAAGCATTGAAGATTTTGCGAGGGAACTGCTGCGAGACGAAGAGCGGATTGTGGGACTGTACGACGCTTCGATCACGGCGATCGATCCTTTTCCCGATCGCGCGACTTATGAGGGCACTGATCCCACGCTTGATGGATTGGATCGCCTGTTTACGGGGGCGATCAACAGTCACTTGCGGGACACGTTAGGCGTTGAAACCGACTTGTCTTACCATCTCCAGAACTTGGAAATATTCAAAGCTTGGAAATTCGATGTTAAAGGCGAGTTCAACCAGGGCTTTCTAGGGTCGGTGTTTCTAGCGTCGGTGGACGATCTGCGCGTAGGGATGGCTTTAAACCCTTATATGCAAGTGTACATCGCTCATGGATTGTTTGATTTGGTTACTCATTATTTTGCCTCAAAACATCTGGCAGATTTGATGAAATTAAATGCAGAAATTCGCCCTAATCTGACTGTAAAACATTTTCAAGGTGGGCATATGTTCTTCACTTGGGATGAATCGCGCTCTTCCTGGTTGGCTCAGATGAAAGCTTTCTACCAAAAAGCGACATAGCGTCATATTAAATAGTGTTGGTCTAGATATCTGTGCTGCGATCAGCTTTGCTGGTGCCCCTTCTCCTGACGGAGACGCCAAGGGCGAAGGGCAATCGCCTCTGGCGCTGCGCTCCGCGCCATCGCCCTTTGGGCGGCTCCTTTGGAGCATCGCCGTTCGCGAGTGCGTTCCGCAGGAAAGGCGGGGCTTAGTGGCTTTACTCACAAGTCCATTGCGGATTCCAAGAGCCAAGACGATTGAATTTATCCATGCTTTAAAAACTTCCTCTTATGTTGAAGTTATTCATGTAGACACTGCACTTGATAAGCAGGCTTGGGAACTTCTAGCAAGTCGAGAAGATAAAGAGTGGAGCCAATAGGGTTCGGATAAGCTCTTGAAGCTCTTGATACTCGCAGACGAGTGTTTGATATTCGCGGACGAGTGTTTGGTACTCACGGACGAGTGTTTGGTACTCACGGACGAGTGTTTGATATTCGCGGACGAGTGTTTGATATTCGCGGACGAGTGTTTGGTACTCACGGACGAGTGTTTGGTACTCGCGGACGAGTGTTTGGTACTCACGGACGAGTGTTTGGTACTCGCGGACGATTGTTTGATACTCGCGGACGAGTGTTTGGTACTCGCGGACGAGGGTTTGGTACTCGCGGACGAGGGTTTGGTACTCGCGGACGAGTGTTTGATGTTCGTGGACGAGTGTTTGATACTCGCGGACGAGTGTTTAATACTCATCCACTCGCAATACGGTTCGGATAAGGTGCAGGCGATTCTTCTTGACTTCAAATTCAAACTTTAGCAGCCGCAACGCTTGGAATATTAACCTTCAACCGCTTAAACATAGCTTCCCGCGCTTGCAAGGCAAGGGTATCATCCAGCGGTGGCAAAGTGATAGGCGCTTTATACTTCAGCCGCAGCGCTGTTTGAATCAGCCAGTCAGCAACAAAGGGATTCTTCGGTAACAAGGGACCATGGGAATAGGTCGCTATGGCATTCTGATAAAATGCTCCCTCTGTCCCATCTTCGCCATTGTTACCCAAACCGTACACCACACGCCCTAGTGCTTCTACTTTTCCTAGCTTGGTGCGTCCGCCATGATTTTCAAAACCAATCAAATAAGCTTTACTACCCGTCATCTCTCCCAAGTCCCGCGCTAGACGAGTTGCTGTCACTTCTATGACCAAATTACCAATACAACGGCGAACATTTTCCCCAGGATGCACAGACACCATATCTAATATCCCCAAGCCTTCAATGCGCTGTCCAAAACCAGGTTCATAATAGTGTCCCAGCAACTGAGGTGAACCACAGGTAAACACTCCAGGAGTTCCATTTTCAATTTTTTCACGTATTGCTTCTGCTTTTGCACCTTGCAAATCGCGCATCACGATTTCTTGCTGACGATCTTGTGCGCCACCACCAACAATCAAATCCACTGAACGAATATCAGCTGCTGTCGCGCTTTGGTCTAAAGGTAAGATTTTGACACTGTATCCTCGCCATTGACTGCGGCGTTCTATACAGATGACATTACCCCTATCACCGTAAGTACTCATCAGCTTTGGATACAGCCAACCAATTGTTAACTCATACTGTTGATAACTCATATCTGATAATTCCTAACTCATTTACAGACGCACTGTCTGAAGCGTCTTTAGAATGTATAATGTTCCCTAACTATGGTCGGATAATCCGGTGCATATCCAAAACTGGTGGAGCAATTTCGGTTTGGGTGAGCATATCGTGAATTTGACCGCGATGGTGTGTTTGGTGGTTAAAAAAGTGTGCTAGCAATAGATTAGCCGGGTCAGTATAAAGCTTACCCTGATTATTCACGTAGCTTATTGTTTTAGTCAAGAAATCTTGATGTAACCCTGAGATGAAGGCTGCTATGCGTTCATCTTCTAAGACACGAGCTGAGCGCAACTCGTTAAAGTCATCATAGAGGATAGCATCAAGGTTGGTAGATGGCATTTGTTTACCTTCAAACCGTCCCATCCAAATGCGATCGCCCACCATAATATGATTCAGTGTCCCATGAATACTTTTGAAAAAAGCTGGTCTAATGCGCTTGCGTTCTACATGCGAAAGTTGGGAACAAACTTCATAGAGTTTTCGATTTGCCAAGGTGTTGTAGTTTGCAAGCATTTGAAAGTGCTGGATGAGCATAATCAATCTCTTTCATTCGCTACACTCGACATTCCGTAGATTGGAGTATCGAGTGATGATATTTTAGCGAAAGCACTGCTCATACATCCGTGATATAAGAAAAATGTCATGTGCAGCTTTAACTATGTCAATTCTTGACTCCAATCAAAGTTATACTTTCAGCCAATACTTTGAGCTTGGCTTTGAAGCTAGCGAACTCGCTCAAGAATTTGGCTATAGTTTAACTCGAAAAACGCTCAATTTACCCCAGTTTCCTGATGAACTTGACCGTTTGGAAGAATTACGCGATCGCATTGAAGAAGTACTACCATTTGTACCGTTGACTAACGAACTTGCAAGACGAGAAATTCTCATCTCGCGGGTGATAACAGAGTTAATTCATTACACACAGGCAGAATTACGAATTGAATATAGTTTGAAGGTTTCTAATTGGCTTCAAGGCAATTTAGATTATCTACTGCGGCTAAATTCCGTCAATCAACTATTAGTCATTGAGGCAAAATACGAAGATTTGACGCGAGGGTTTACGCAGTTAGTCGCTGAATTGGTGGCACTCGACCAGTGGTCTGGCTCGACCACAGTTGACCAACAGCCAATTTTAATTGGCGTTGTTTCTACAGGTACAATATGGCAATTTGGTAGGCTTTATCGCAATACAAAACATTTTGAACAGGGGATTAATAGCTATCGGGTTCCTGAAGATTTGGAGCAAGTCATGCGAATTTTGGTAGCGGCTTTGAAAGGAAATAAATGAACGACCCCGGCTTCAACGAAGTAAGCCGAGGTCATTCATAGAATCTTCCTACCAGTCAGCACTTCTCGCACTTCGAGCATGGCAGAATAGGTAGGTAATATGTGCAAAGTTTCATTATCTGGTGTGTGTTCCAGTGCGGTTGCAATTGCTTGTCGCAAATCTTCTTCAACAATTAAATTGAAATGACTTTGAGAGGTCTTTTCACTGTAACGTAGACGTAGCGCCATGTCATAAACGCGATCGCCACTCACAACTAAAGTCCCTCCCCGTTCTACCAACTTCTCTGTATCGACATCCCAAATCCAAGATACATCCGTTCCATCGGGTGTCCTGTCGTTAAGCACAAGCAGTGTTGTTTTGTCAAGACTTTGAGTGACCACGCGAATTGTTTCATTCGTCCCCACAGGATTTTTTGATAATAAAATTCGTACTCGTTTACCGTCAACTTCTAACTCTTCAGCACGACCAAATGCAGCTTGGAAGTTATTAATAGTATCTAGGATAGTTGCTTCATCAACTCCTAATTCTATCGCAGCACTAGCGGCTGCCAAAGTATTATATTTGTTGTATAAGCCTACAAGTATTTGTGGAAATTCGCTGCTATCAAGCGCGGGTTGACTTCTACGAAAGCCACACTTAGGACAGTGAAAATCTCCTAAATGGGACAAGTAAACTCCTTTGTAATCAAGTGAGTGTCCGCAACTAGGACAAAATATAGAATCGACAGCGTGAGGAATTTCATCTAAATAATTTTCTGGCTCATTCAAGCCAAAGAATAACACCCGCTGCGGTAACTGCTGACCAAGATAAGATAAGGTTGGGTCATCAGCATTAGGAATGACGACTGTTTCTTGTGGAAGCTCGGAAATGACTTTTGTCCAACGCTTGCTAATTGTATCAACTTCCCCATACCTATCGAGTTGATCGCGAAACAGGTTTAAACAGAGGATGAGCCGAGGCTGAATTGGTGCGAGAATCTTCGGTAGGATATTTTCATCGACTTCTAAAATGGCGTAATCAACATCTAATCTGCCTACTAGGTTAGTGCTTTCCAACAGCGCAGTCATCAAGCCGTTTTCTAGATTTGCGCCTGTTGAGTTGTGAGCAACGCGATACCCTTTGCGTTCTAGAATTGAGCACAGAAGCAGCGATGTGGTTGTTTTGCCATTAGTACCAGCAATCAAAATGACTCCGTTCTTGACTTGCTGAGTTAATAACTGCAACAGTCGGGGTTCAATGCGACGCGCCAGAGAACCTGGTAAAACACTCGCCGCACCCAAGCGGAGCGATCGCACTCCTAAAGTGACGCTTTTTGCGACTGACACAGCAAAAGCCAGTCGTATCCTGTTTATCAGTTGAATTTTGTTTCCCACATCAGTACCCTAATCTTGGTGAGTGTTGCTAGATTGTAGCCTTGAGTCTCAAATTTAATCATGTGAGTTTAACTAATTCTTGCCAAAATAGCCAGTTAAGGAGATGACAGGTGATATGTAACAGCATCGCCTCCAAACAACTACAATAAAAAAATTTAATGACCGAGCAACGCGCTAATTACGATAGTCCTTGGAAGGACATTATTGAAGAATTTTTTCCTCGCTTTTTGGAATTCTTTTTCCCTTTGGCTTACGCTGTCATTGATTGGGAACAAGGCTATGAATTTCTCGATACAGAACTGCAACAACTAGAACCTGATGCAGAAATTGGTAAGCGACTCGTCGATAAAGTGGCAAAAGTTTGGCTACTCAATGGTGACGAAGCTTGGGTATTGGTTCATGTGGAAGTTCAAGGACAGTACGATAGTGAATTTGCTCAACGAATGTACACATACAATTATCGATTGTTTGACCGCCACAAAAAACAAGTTATTAGTTTAGCAGTTTTAGCGGACGAAGAAGCTTCTTGGCGACCTTCAAGTTACGGGTATTCACTAGGAGGATGTCGCGTTAATTTAGAGTTTCCCGTGGCAAAACTGTTGGATTATGAAGCACAGTGGGAAACTCTAGAACAAAGCACCAATCCTTTCAGTGTAGTAGTCATGGCACATCTGAAAACCAAGGCGACGCACCGAAACCCCAAAAGTCGGTTACATTGGAAATTGAGTTTAACCAGAAGACTATTTGAACAGGGATATAACCGAGAAGATATTCTGGGGTTGTTTCGATTTATTGACTGGGTGATGGTATTACCAAAAGAATTAGCACACAGTTTTATACAAGAAGTTAGAAGTTACGAGGAGGTACAGAAGATGCGGTATGTAACTAGTATTGAAAGACTAGCGAAAGAAGAAGGAATTATCGAAACAAATCGAGAAAACGTAATTAAAATCCTACAGACGCGGTTTGGAGTAGTACCTGAACCAGTTGTGGAAGTCATTAATGGAATTGAGGATTTATCTGTACTGCAAACGCTTTTTACAAGAGCGATTACAATTGGTTCTATAGAAGAATTCCAGCAGCTTCTCAACGAATGAACATCTGAGAGAGAATCGTAAAAGATGAGATTCTCATCTTTATTTCTTTTCTTAAGGCGAACTTGCTTTTGTTTGTTCTTATCGTTAGTTGTTGTCATCTGATAGTATAAATAGAGAATATATTAACTCTTGAAAAAGGTGTAACCATTCTTCCAACTTCTGAACAGGCATTAGTTTGCTTTACTCTCTGTCAAAGATTAACAAATATGTATCGACCTATTTTCCTGGTGCGTCTAGATGAACGTACAGGACAAATATTCATTTTGGCAGGAAATGAAACAGAAATTGTGATTAACCGTGATGGTAGGTGGGATTTATTATGACACAGCTAAATTTTCAGCAGATGAGTAGAGCAGAACTTCGTGCCTATATACTTGAACATCGAGATGATGAACAAGCTTTTCATGCTTACATGGACAAGTTGAAAAGTGAACCTGTTTTAGCAAATGGAACTCTGGGTGATCTCGAAGACTCTGCTCGTTTTTCGGAACTTCTTGAGAGAGTTCAAAAGACTAAGCAGGAACGTAGACGCTCTGATTTTTAGCGTTCGCGTTCGCGTAGCGTCTCCGTCAGGAGAAGCGGCTTCTTCGGAGCATCACTGCTTGCAGAGGGCTTGTTTTGCCCAATCGTCCAACTTCTCCGCAGTACAATACGTTAGCAAACCTTCTCCGCAAGAGGCTTGCTTCATCTCTGTCGTTTCTCAATCTCCACCATAGGTAAAAGCAACGTATCCTCAATTTCCTGTCTGACCTCCCGGCTGACATAACAATCACAATTCAGACAAGAAACTATTAGTAGATTGGCATCGTAATACTGTTCCAACAACTCGTCTTGTACATCGCTGAACTGCCAATCATGCCCAATATTACGATATTGAACAATTGTACTTTTTAATTGCTGAGCCCAAGTCTTACCATGAGTCTTCCACCATGTCTTATACGTCTATTTGTCCTCACATTGGTCAGGTAGTTGTTCCTTAAGTTTTTGCAATTCTAAATTTGTTTCAGATGTATATAGGGCACACGCAAAAGAATAACTTACATCATCGTTTACGTTTACCTCATAATAGAACTCACAGACAGTTGCAAGCATAAGGGTGCTAGCTAGGTTTATATCTAGTTCAACGTCGTCGAGAGTCGTAGCTCTATTATTATCTAGAGCAAAAGCTAGATAGAATATATGAGCAATTTCTTTATAGTTACAATCGGGGTTTAAAGTTAGAATTGAGACGAGAGTTTTGTTTCGGAAATCTTGGTATTTTGTGAAGTTTGTAGGGCATATAGCACACTCAAGGTCAAAGTAAAAGGCTCGATCTACTGCTGTTTTCTCAGAGATTTCAACTGAAAAAGATTTCTGACTAACCCATGTCAAAAACTCTTGTAACTTCTCATCCTCTGCCAATAGCCCATCAACCTTCTGCTTCATCAACAGCACCAAGTCATCAGCCTTCCTCATCATCCCAGCAGTGAGCAAAAACACCTCTCGCCAGCGTTTCTCCGTAATATGCTTCACCAAACTTTCCCACGCAGAATTCGCAACAATTTCCCTAGCAGCAAAATACTCCTGAAACGTCAGATGTGAAAAGGAATAGATACCCTTTGCTCGTTGCACTAGTAACCCATGTTGTGCTTCAATCGACTTCAAAACAGCTTCACTGTCTAGTTCTAATTCCTTTACCTTAGTATGAGCATCACGTAAGTTGCGGATGAAGTCAGCGATGTATACCTCAACAGTTTTTTGCTTAAAGAAATAATCCTTCTGCTCAAATGTAGTCAGGGTAAGCGCATCTAATTTTGTGCTTAAGAATACAGACTAATTTGCTAAAGTATAGAGCGGTGTATCGAATTTGAGCATGAAATGTGTTAGATAGTACGCTAATTAACAAAGCGTTCAATGATA
>JAHHHH010000015.1 GCA_019359415.1 Iphinoe sp. HA4291-MV1
TTTCACCTTCACGGTTATCAAGTTGTCATCTACTGGGGATTAAAGTGCGAACTCTATCCCGACGGATTACTCAGTAGATGCTAATCATCCCCCGATTGCTCGGTTTCGATTAAACGAATCGCACACACTCTCCGGGCTAAAGCCACGGAGATTCTTAAGATATTGCTAGCTTAATATCCTTATCGCTAAAGTTCCTAGGCTCGGTACGTTTGCTCATAGAGCGTACTGATATCTCCTTACGTTGTTTCAGGCGTTTAGAGCCTTTCGGTTCAAGTTCCTCAGAGTCCCTGAGTACTGTACTAGCTATGTTTAACATAGCTAGTTCTTTTATGTTTTTAGCAGCATTTATATCAGCATGAGCCATGTGACCACAAGAGATACAAATGAACTTTTCTTTATCTCTACTACTAGCATCAACGTGACCACAAACATTACATTTTTGGCTTGTATGTTTAGGGTTGACTTTGATTAAAATCTTTCTTGACTTCGCAGCCATATACTCGATTTTTTGGGTTAATTCATTCCAGCTAGCATCAGAAATACTGCGATTTAACCCTTTCTTTCTGCTTTGACCGTTGTTTAAGAAACGTCCTTTCTCGTCAATTTTTGGACGACAACGCTTGAGCATTCCAAATACGTTTAAATCTTCAACCGCAATAGCATCAACACTTCTAGAAGCAATTAAGTTAGCTACCTTCCATTGGTAAGCTTGACGTTTATCAGCTATTTTCTTGTGTAACTTACCAACTTTAATAGCCGCTTTTTTATGATTTTTGCTTCCCTTAACTTTGCGGTTAACCCTACGCTGTCTAATTTTCAGTCTACACTTAATTTTTTTGTTGGTTGCAAATTTGGGATTTTTAATTTGATGACCATCTGACAAGTGAACGAGTTTAACAATTCCCATATCACAGCCCAACACAGATTTAATCGAGGTTATTGGGTGAGTGTTGTAATCGGGTACTGTCTTATCCTCGATTCTGATGGACACGTACCACCCGTCTTGACGTTTGCGAATGGTTGCAGCCTTGATAGTGAATCCAGATGGTATTGGTCTAGAGTTAAAAAATCTCATCCAACCAATTTTAGGCAAGTAAATCTTATTGCCTTGAATCTTGATTCCCATCGTGTAAGTAAACGACGAGAAAGTTGAACGATTTTTTAACTTTGGAAAACCTCTACCCTCTCAGTAGCGGAGACGCTACGCGAACAAAGAAGTTTTTGTAAGCAGTATCTAAGCGCTTAACGTTCTGCTGTAATACCGTAGAGTCAATATCGGCATACCAAGGTCTAGCTTTTTTAAATTCTGGTAACGTTGTTATTTGAATATCACCAGCGCTACGACGAGGATTTTTTAGATTTCCTTCCTTATCGGTTTTAGAATCTTTCCAAGGTTCACCAGTAGCACCGTTCTTGCTAACAAAACACGTTAATGGGCAAGCAAGAGCCTTGGTTCTAATATTACAGTAATCACCCCCGTTGAATTGCTGATTGTATTGAGTAATTCTATCAGCCAAACACCAAACGTTGTTCAAATTCAATGCGCGTTAGTTGATCTCCGTTTTCAAGAGGTGGAATTGTTTTTGTTGGTGTTAAAGTGCTTTGAGACATGGCAATCACCTTTTAAATTAAGAGTTCAGGAATTCAAGAAATATAATTTAATTATAATTTTTACATCGTTCGGCAGATGTAATTCTGTTTGCAAGTCCAAACAAGAAGCCCCAACTTTAAGCGTTCGCCCAAGGGGCGACGCCAGAGGCGAACGCGCATTGTGTGTCGCAGACACGCTAAGTTGGGGTACATTCACTATCTGATACTGTTGGCGAATCGATTTTAAAACTCTCAAATCCTGACTCTACCGTAGCTCATGGCAACGAAGAATTAAGGATTGTGTGAATTCGCCAACAACATCACTATCTCAACGGACACGCGCTCGTCGCACTCGCGTATGCCTTGCAGGCACGCTCTGCGAAGCGCAGCGTCTGGTGGAGATACGCACAAAATTCAAAAGCTCCTCCAAGAGGAGGTACAGGAGACGCAAAGCACACGCGAGTGCGTTCACTTTGCGTCTGTGCAGGAGGGAGCTACGCTCCACAAAACAATAAATTCTACCTAGCAGTAGAGATGGAGGGGTATTGACTAACATGATCCTCCCTTAGCAGCATCTACCGCTGCCACGTTCGTCGCTAATACTCACACGATGCTCCCTGATAATCCAGATTTTCTTATTCCCATCTACATCCTTTAAAAAGAAGAACAGGATAATAGAGTAGGTTATCAAAAATTTAACATCAGCGCTAGTTAATTTCTGTTAGGTATAATGATAAAAAAGAAAACCCCCTAGGCTATCACTTAGGGGGAAAACCACGACAGTATATGGTTCGGCACTCATGTTACGTCGTGCAGTACAAGAACCAGTAGCTAATCAATCAGAGGAGGTTTGAGCCTTGTGCTGTGTGATTTTTTGTGCAAGAACGTATTAACACCTACGATACTGCCCGCAAAATTGGCATAGTTGCCAAAATGCCAACTGATATTTTGCTGATACTTAACTCATTGCTTGATTTCAGTCAGAATCAAATGCGATGGTGCAAAGTCCAATCATAGATGATTGCACGTTCGCAAAATGTGTCCCTTAGCAGGATTACTGTCTGCGCTTTCCACAGATGCTTATAACAACAGGAAGTAAATTACAAGCCTAATATTTTCCTCACCTCCGTTATGAATTGTTTCAGAATTTGAGGAAGGTTGGTGACTTCTCGCATAAGGTCTTGGGGACTGAAACCAAAAACCGTTAAGATGACGACGATGACAAAAATAGCGATCGCTGTACTGATGGCTGTTTTCAGTAGACTGAGCAAAGCTCGAAAGACTAACCATGCGACAATGAGTGCAGCAATGAAAATAATGAGGTTAGTTGGCATGGTTCTGCCTAAGTGAATATGATTTTTTAGTATAAAAAGAATTGTTTAACCTTGTGGTGACTCACGTAATATGTATTATCTTTAAGCATCACAAAGTTAACAACCTTGTGCAACTCTAACACCTGCTATCTAATTCATGTAAATTATCAACAGCACAAAAAATTGGGGTCACATCAAGCCGACTACAATGGATTCCATATGCTGAGACACCATGCGTATTTTTCTTCTAATTTCAGTCGAGCGCCTTTTTTTGTACCTTTTTCAATCCGCCGAACTCAC
Organism: Iphinoe sp. HA4291-MV1; assembly: GCA_019359415.1. Taxonomy (GTDB): domain Bacteria; phylum Cyanobacteriota; class Cyanobacteriia; order Cyanobacteriales; family Nostocaceae; genus Brasilonema. The sequence goes on from JAHHHH010000015.1 coordinate 3,204, forward strand.
GTACATTTAGACACGTAGGTTAAAGGTTACAGGTTTTTCCCATTCCTGTACCCTGTTCTCTCTACTAGAGCGTCAAGGTTGACTTGAGGGGTAAATTTTTAATAATTTCTTCCTTATCCTCCTTATCCTCCTTATCCTCCTTGTCCCCTTGTCCCCTTGTCCCACCTAAACTCGTCAATTCAAAGTTGACAGAGTACTACGCTCCCCAACTCAGCGGTACGCGTCGTCGCTGTTCCAAAACTTTGGTGTAAAGTTCTTCGAGTCGAGTCATGTTGCCACTCAGAGTATACAGTTCTAACACCCGCTTTCTGGCTTTCTGCCCTAACAAAGTTGTTAATTCGGGATGGTCTTGGAATAGTGGCAAGAGAGTTCTTAATTGAGCGCGTGTCGTTTTCGTGTTAAGAATAACACCTGCTCCTTTCTCCATGACTTCTCCATCTGCACCTACATCTGTTGCTATGCAAGCAAGCCCACAAGCCATTGCTTCTAATAGAGACAACGACAATCCCTCTACTAGAGATGGTAAAACAAATACATCTGCTCCCCGTAAAATTTCGATTCGTCGTTGCTCATCGGCAACAAATCCCAGCCAGATTATGTTGTACTCGCAACCGTAAAATGGTTCTAAAGAGGGCTTCAAAGGACCATCGCCAACGATGAGCAATTTGCTATCTGGTCCCATCTCTGCCTGTTTCCAAGCACGTAGCAGAGCCTCAACATTTTTTTCTGGAGCTATACGACCTTGGTAAACAAACAAACGTTCGGCTCGAAATTCCTCTTTAACTCTAGAAGGACCGGGAGAATATTTCTCAACGTTCACACCGTTGGGAATAACAGCGATATTTTGTTCTGGCACACTCATACGAACCAATAATTCTCGTTGAATTTGGGAAAATACAATCACACGATTGTAGTTACCCAAAAAGGGTGCGTAGAGTTGATAAGCCAAAAGTTGTGTTCCTGATACCAGTTTTGCGCCCTTTCCGGCAAACGGTGTGTGGAAAGTAGCAACTAGAGGCAAATTCAGTCGCTCACAAATTTCTGGTAGAACAAAGTCAAGGGGAGATAGGGTAAGAGAAGCATGGACTATATCAGGTTTGATACCTCGTAGTGACTGAGTTAAAACCTTAGTCGCTTTGAAAGTGGGAATTGTGTAAACCTGGGACTTATAAATGAAAGGTAGAGTAACCTCTGGGCAATTGGGCCAGTTATCTAGTTCTGATTCTTCTTGGGCAAAATGAAGAAAGCTAACTTGGTGTCCCCGGTCTAGCAAAGCATTTGTAATCTCTCTACTGTAGGTGACATTGCCACAAAAGGGTGATTTTTTTCCAATCCAAGCTATACGCATTCTTTGTTAGCTATCACAGAAAGCGAAATTATTATATTAGCTTTTTGTTCTTGTTTATCAATCCTTTGTCTCGCTTGACTTGCTGGTTTTTCACAAGAGCGCAAAATCAAGCCAATCTTCACCTTTTAGAAAAGTTTTGTACATTTCCACAAGCAGTACAGTTTTGGCTTTACTGACTTCATTTTTCAATTGTTAATTTATATAGTTTTATAGCAACTTAACTAGGCGGTACGTATAACGTCTAGTTAAAGTTCAGATTGGTCCACAGCAAGTCTGTGAGAATTCCGTACTGGGGTAAGTTTACCATAAAAACAGAAGGTTTCAGTAAATAAGCGGTTGCACCAAAGTTGAATATTAACTCCTTCTATTTAAAAGCTACCTAGAAGAGGTATACCAGGTCAATATACCACCTGAAAAGACAATCGTAGCTAATGCCAAAAACACTGTCTGTAATCCGACAAAGGTTTCTGCTACGCCTGTTAGCGCTAAGGGTAAGGACAGAGCAATATTGATCACGTTGTTTTGCAGACCAAAAACTTTGCCACGCATTTCAGGAGACGTTTCTGTTTGGATAGCAGTCTGCATAGGAATACCTACTAACGCCCCAAAGATACCTAACAGTGTTACTAAAAGTAGAACGACCCATAGCTGTTGAGTAAATATCGACAGACCGATAAGAGATGCTGCCATACCTACACATCCACACAAACTTAACTGAGTATAAGAGAAGCGCTGACAAAACAAACCTAAAATCGTTGCCCCAATAGCAATACCAACGCCTCCAGCTGCTAGTAAAAAGCCAAATTGGGAAGCTTTCAAGCCAGGAATTAACTCTGCCATGCGAACGGCTAAAACAGTTAACGCCGCAAAAGTAGAGAACAAAATTATGAGTTGGACTAGCGCATTACGAAGGCGATGATTTTCTCCAAGATAACGGAAACCATCTCGTAGGTCAGCAAAAATGTGCGGAGATTGTTCTTCTAGTTGTTGAGGTTTTTCATGAGTCACAAGTAGCAACAAAATGAGTCCAGCGATCGCATAACTGCAACCCACAACAAGTTCTTTACCTAGTCCATGACTACCGCCTAATTGCGACCACACTTGGTCTGCTACGGCTAATAATGGTTCCCCAACAGCAAACCCGACTATCACTGACGCCATCATTGTTGTCGTGTAAAGTGAGTTTGCCGAAAGTAAATGCTGCTCTTTGACTACTAAAGGAATTGCTGCTTGTTCTGCTGGTGCAAAAAACTGCGTCAGCGTAGAAACTAAGAAAGTCACTCCTAGAAGAATACCAAAACCCACTGGCAACACTCCCAGCACTGGTTGCCAATCATAAGTGAGCCAAAGCATTGGCGGAATTGCCAGAACCAGTATACCGCGCAAAATATTTGTTGCTACCAGCACTGCTTTTTTCGACCAGCGATCTATAAACACACCTGCAACGGAACCGAAAAGTATTGCAGGAATGGTAAAAGCCATCATTAGCGTTGAGACCCAACCACTAATGGTCTGATTGCTTGTTTGAAACTGACTGTTAATGATGGCAATCATTAAAACCAGATACACTTTATCTGCCAGTTGACAGAAGACTTGACCACCCCAAAGAGCTAAGAAGTTGGGATTTTTTAGTATTGGCAAAAACCCTTGCTCTTGTTCATTACCTGATGCAGTTTCTTCACTTGAAACAGAAGCTCCTGTTACATCTGTTGTTTTCGCTACAGTGGCGGTAGCTGTTTGCATGCTGTGCTCTGAGGCATCATTTTTGCCATTGGCCTCACTACAGATTAATTTATTTTCTGATTTTTTTTCGTGGTTAGTTGCATCAGTTTTTGGAATTTGCGATTTGCAATTTTTATGATTTCCAGAAAAGTCTTTTACCGGCTCGTGGAAGTTAACATAACTGGGTAAAGACCTTGAAACATTTGGATGATTAGTAACTTTAGGCATTGATGCCCTATTCTGTTTTCTAGCGTAACTTTGTGACAACGGCAGGACTTTTGTTGTATCCAAATCAGAGGGTTGCATCATGGTTAGCAGCAAAATAAGAATCTATTAAAGCAGCAGAGCGAATAGGGCGACCGAAGTGATATTGAGCATACTGACGCAAAACTTGCTCTACAGAAAACCAGCTATTATTTTTGGTTGCGTCTTGCATCATCTCGCTTTGAGATAGATGCTGGAGTATAGCAAGTTCTGTCGCATTCAAGCGGCTCGATATGACTGGTATTTCTTGCCGATGAATAACTGTTTGGTAATTGACAGGCTTCTCTTTTACAGTAGCAGGGGTGTGGGAAGGATGAGGAGGATTTTGCTCCCTCATCTCCACGCCAGTCGCCTTTCCTAAGGGAGACGCTCTTGCAACAACGGGGGGAACCCCCGCACGGCGCTGGCTCCTCATCTCCCCCTTCAGGCGTTCCCAAGCACTTAAGCAAACTGTTCCACCAGTAGGTATACTAAATCCCACTTGCCAAGTTGGATCTGTAAAATCTGGTATAAGAGAGCGTCCACTTAGGCAACAAACTTGTACTTGAGGAGTTAATCCAGCCAAAGCCAAAAGGTGAAATACCCCATGAGCCAGATGTGCCAGAACATGAAATGCTTCTGCCTTTGGTAAAGCCTCTACACGACTAAGATGTTCGTTTAATAATTCATAGAGTTCTTCTTGGGGTTGCTCGCTTAACGCCTGATATAGTACTATTTCTGCTAAATACTGGCTAGCAGCCAGCTTTCCCAAGTCTTTAGCAAGACCTGGATAAGATTTTATAGTTTGTGCTTGAGTGATTTTATCGAGCGATCGCCCTTTAGCAATCAATAACTCATTTACCACAAATACTCCACTTCTACCACCAAGACTGGAGTTGTGTTTGCGTGAGCCTGGGGCAACTGCTCGAATTAAACCAAACTCTCGCGTCAAAATTGTCACTAGTCTATCTGATTCTCCCAGAGCTTGGGTTTTAAGATTAATTCCAGTTGCTTTATACGTTTTAGTCATTAGTCATTAGTCATTAGTCATTAGTCATTAGTCATTAGTCATTAGTCATTAGTCATTAGTCATTAGTCATTAGTCATTAGTCATTAGGAGCCACTGCGCTCTTGGAGGTTCCTCCGAGGGGCGTGCAAGTGGCGTTCATGAGTCATTAGCTTTAGACAAAAGACATAGACGCCCGGAGGGCGGCTTCCCGTAGGGTAGAACAAATGACTACTCACTCTTCTCCAGCCTATCGCGTTGATGAAGCAAATCGATACTGCGAGAAGTGCCTAATCTAGTAGCACCCGCTAGAATCAACTCTAGAGCTTGGTCGATGCTGCGAATACCTCCTGAGGCTTTAATTCCAACTCTCTGTTGTGCAACTTCTTTCAAAAGTCTTACATCTTCTACTGTTGCACCGCCATTCCAACCTGTACTGGTTTTGAGAAATGCTGCTCCAGCATCCATACATACTTCTGCTGCCAGTCTTTTTTCCTCATCCGTCAGCATGTTAGTTTCTAAAATGACCTTCACCGTTTGCCCAGTTTCTTCACATATTTCAGCAATTTCCTGGTGTACGTTGTCAGTATTGCCTGCTTTCAACCAGCCCAAATTTATAACCACATCTAACTCAGTGGCACCATTTTCCACTGCTTCTTGAGCTTCATACAGCTTTGTTGCCGAAGTTGTTGCTCCAGTAGGAAAGCCAATCACTGTACAAACTTTGGGCTTTTTCCCGTGGAGAAATTCTGCTGCTTGCCTTACATAGGTTGGGTAAACACAAACCGCCGCAAAATGAAATCTGTCTGCTTCTTCACACCATTGTTCAACCTGCTGTGAGGTAGCCGTTGGTATTAGCAGGGTATGATCTATAAATGGCGCAATATCAATATCTGTATAGTCTGCTGCCATCGTTTTTTTTGCCAATGATTAATTATTAACCTTTATAAAAAAATCTAAAACTATTTAGATAAATTAAATCATAATTTTAAGTTTTTTATCTGAACTTGAGGAATCACGTCTCTACAAACAAAATCTGCCGGAACAGGTTTAGGAAAGTTGAGTCTACGTAGAGAGGGGCTTGATTTGTGTCATTTCTGTGAGTTAGCACTATTGCAGTAAATAATTGAGGAGTAGCTTTTTCATGAGCATGACTCAACCTTTGACAAACCGTAAGCGGCTATTCTACGCAGTTATATTTGTCGCTAGTGTCATTGCTGCTCTACTTATTGGCTGTTTTGCAACCCCTAGTCCGAGCATGACCTCTACACGCGACAAATTTATTTGGCCATTTGCATCCACATCGCCTTGGAATATGCCAATTGGCTCAAAAGCACGTTACATTCCCGCAAAAATTGGAAAAGCGGGTTATGCGGGAGCAGATAACGAATATTTCCTCAAACTCAAGAATGGAGATCCGTTGCGTCCAGTTTATGCTCCTGGCGCTTGGGGTGAAGGACGCTGTACAGGTACGAAATCTATGGACATTTCGCTGCCAATTCCGGACGACTTCATCGTTCCAGACGCCACGAGCAAGCCATATCATACCCCTAACAATGCATCAGCTTTTCTGATGTCTGACGGGAAAACCCTAGTGCAACTTGAACCTCTCGCTCGCTGTCAAAAAGCAGGCTCAATCTACGGTTGGCGTTATCCAAATGTTGATATTTACGGCGATGGAATAGGCGGAGCACATTTTGGTTCTGGTCTTTCTTCGATTGGTGGCTCTATTCGCAAAGGTGAACTGAGTAGGAATCAACCCATTCGTCACGCCTTAAAAGTTATCATTTGGGGAGAAAAATACCTCTACTACTCTCAGTCTAATCCTGGGCATCGTTGGCCTGCAGATAGAGCAGATGCCAATGCAGCTAACCAATACCATGGTAAAAACCCTTCTCTGGTACAGGGGACACTACTAGCGATTCCTCCAAAGGTCACCGAAAAAAATCTTCACTTGCAAACACCTCCTGCTAAAAAGTTATTTCATGCCTTGCAAGATTATGGTGCTTACGTCGTTGACGATGCAGGCTGGGATGCTCACTACTTTGCGGTAGAGAAAGGAGTGACAGAAGAATTTCGCAACGCCTTTGGCTATGATTTTGAGGGGTCAAGTGGTAAGTTTTATGAAGACTTTATGAAACTATTCCAAGCACTTTACATTGTTGATAACAATGGAGCAAAGAGCATTGGTGGTGGTGGAACTCCGCGTGTTGCTCTTGCTCCGCCTATTGGAAGATGACATATCCTAGAAGTATTGCCAACTTCTACTGTCCCCAGGCTAACGCCACCCACTCCAAACGCCTCAAGGGTTGCTTCACATGTAATATTATCGCCATCGGTATCGCCAGGTGCATAGCCACTACTATGTTTCACTGCACAGTCGTGAAATTATTAGCAGTCAGAGTCGTCGTATCAACTCCGGTTAAAGTCGCCAAAGTGTAACTACCAATGCCAATATTGATACCGGGTATGCCTAAATTCGCTAACACTACTGGTTTGACATTGATATTACTGCCAGAAAATGTCAAATTATTGTAAGTTAAACCACCAGCCAAACCGATTTTATCTTCCTCAACAACTTTGAAATCGGTAATTGTGTCCTTGGACAAAAAGTAGTTGGGATTGAGTACGAAGGTATCAGCACCAGGTCCACCAGTGATAGTGTCAAAACCTCTACCACCGTCAATAAAGTCATCTCCTGCCAAGGCTTTGATAATATCGTCGCCACTCAAACCGAGAATGACATCGTTACCAGGAGTACCAGTGAGGTTATCATTAAAGATAGTACCGTTGATGTTTTTACCAACAGCAACTGTAACTAAACCAGTATCACTGCCATCTTTGCCATCGCTAAGGGTATACTCAAAGGTGGCATTGCCAGTGAAGTTGTTGTTGGGAGTAAAGATAACTGTGTCATCACTGGTGTCACCAGGAGTGTTGTTGTTATTTAAGGTGACAGTGCCGTTAGTTGGATTGCCGACAGCAGTGATGCTTAAAGGGTTGCCATCGGGGTCAGTGTCGTTAGCAAGCAGAGTGGTGACAGGAAGAGTCTTAGCAGTATTTGGGCGAGTGGTAGCGCTGTCGTCAACAGCGACTGGGAGTTGGTTAGGCGTAAAACTGAGACTCTCAATTGCCAAGTAATCGATCGCAGTCAGCTGAAACTTAGAAATGGACTTCCCGTTAAACAACTGGGAAACATTTATGTTAAAAGTTTCGTCGCCAACCTCTACTGTTCCCAGGCTAACGCCACCCACCCCAAACGCCTCAAGCGTTGCTTCACCCAAAATATTATCGCCATCGGTATCGCCAGGTGCGAAGCCAATACGCGACAAAGTATAGGAAACATCAATTGCCGCACCGCTATTAAACGAAAAGATAATTGTCTCTCCTCTATTAAGTGTTTCACCCGGGCTATTGAAAAAATTATTTCCCCCCCCCTTCAATCCCTAGGGAGATTCCGTCAACGACATCAGCCGAGCCAGTGATGGTTACGCCATTCACGTTGTAGATAGGACCGGAGAACGTGCCGTTAGTTTTAAAGTCAATCGTCGTCATTTGTTTAACTCCTGTATCTGTGTGTGATTTGTTGATCTCAAATAAGTGGAAAACATTTAGAGTGGATACTCTCAGTAGTCCACACCTAATTTCTTAGTGACACCATCGACAATGGAACACTTAAAAGTTGATATCGAAGATCTTGCACCTCCGGCTGAGTACGCCTTGAGGTGAAGTTCAAGGCTATAGCGATTCTCATTTGCATAGAATACACGCATACCGTAGGGGCACGGCATGCCGTGCCCCTACAGATCAATCTATGTCGCACCCAATTGAGAACTGCTATAATAACCCAAGTCCGTTAAAACGGACTGAAAAACTTACCCAGTTCGTTTTAACGGACTTAGACATGAAGACGACGGGATGACAATTCACGCTATGTATGTGTATCATAGGTATTAATTTTTTTTGATAAATTTTTTTGATAAATTTCAGTCGGATGCCACTTCAGTTCAAACCAATACCTTGGTCAAGATCATTTTAAGCAGGGCTTACGCAAAGAAACCCGGTTTCTACCAAAAATCGTCTGTTTCGCAACAAAATACGAACGAAGAAACCGGGTTTCTGACAGATGGTGCGTAAGTCCTATTAACGTTTGATTTGTCGAAGTTGTCAAACGATAGTTATAAATCGTTGCAATGGTGTGGACTACTGATAGTATCCACACCTCATTTTTTGCTGACACTATCGACAACGGAACACTGTCAGAATATTCCATTCGCTACATCAATCTCTAATCTGCGACAGCCGCGTTATAAATTATAAATATCCATGAACCACTGACTTACTCAGGCTTGGTTTCACAAGCAAAAGTTTAAAAAGGTTAAAAGATGTTGACTTCTTCAGAAACGCCTATTATTGGCACAATTGTGCTCGTCGCTTTTGGAATCCTAGGTTGGGGCTTTTATCGCGCCAGATCTTATGGCAAACTGGGAATCTTAGCCTGGTTGCAGTCGGTGGTATTGATGACTCCTTGGTTGCTGTTTTTTGGTTTGTTTGCAGCAGGGATTTACATCAATATAGTAGGTATATTGTTCTTGTTGGTAGTCTCCGCCGGAGTGTACATCTATTTAGGAAGACAGTTGCGAGCAGCCGGACAGGATGCAATACTTAGGCAACGGGCAACTCAAAGGCTTGAAGCTGATACCCCCCAGCAAGCTAGTCCCACAGATAATTCCAATCCTCCAGAAGGAACTGCACAGTTAAAACTTGAAGTCTTACCGATTCCAGAAGAAGACTTGAACATCATTAAAAGTATTTTCGGTATTGATACCTTTTTTACCACAGAAACCATTGCTTACCAGGAAGGAGCCATTTTTAAAGGAAATCTGCGAGGAGATCCAGAAGCGGTTCACAACCGCCTGTCTGCGAGTTTGCAAGAACGTTTAGGTGATAAATATCGTCTATTCTTAGTGGAAAACACAGATGGTAAACCCGTAGTCATTGTGCTTCCCAGTCGCAATGACCCCCGTCCAATGACACTACCACAGAAAGTCTTTGCTGTTATCTTGCTGGTGGGAACAATCGCCACGAGCTTGGAGACTGGGGGGTTACTCCTGAATTTTGATTTCTTTGCCAGCCCAGAACGCATCGGAGAAGTTATACCCATCGGTGCTGGTATCTTAACAGTTTTGATAGCTCACGAAATCGGTCATTGGTTACTTGCTCGCCGTCATCAGATCCGCCTGAGCTTACCTTACTTTCTTCCTGCTGTACAAATTGGTTCTTTCGGTGCTATTACCCGTTTTGAATCTTTGCTACCTAACCGCAAGATACTATTCGATATTGCCCTAGCAGGACCAGCGGCTGGGGGAATTGTATCTTTATTAATGTTAGTATCTGGATTGCTCCTTTCTCATAAAGGTAGTCTATTTCAATTGCCACATGAATTTTTCTCTGGTTCTATTTTGGTAGGAACTTTGGCGCGGGTTATTCTTGGTTCTGCATTACAATCACCTTTGGTGGATATACATCCACTCGTGGTGATTGGTTGGTTAGGGTTGGTCGTTACTGCTTTAAATTTGATGCCAGCAGGTCAACTAGATGGTGGTCGTATTGTCCAAGCGATTTATGGACGAAAAACTGCAGGACGAGCAACAGTAGCTACCCTTATTTTACTCGCGTTAGTGTCTCTCGGTACTCCTTTAGCTATGTACTGGGCAATTGTGATTGTATTTTTACAACGAGATTTGGAACGTCCTAGCTTGAATGAAATTAGCGAACCCGATGATGCACGTGCTGCTTTAGGTCTTTTGGCTTTGTTCTTGATGATTGTAACTCTCCTTCCACTCACTCCTGGTTTAGCTGGGCGTTTGGGAATTGGCGGGTAATGTGTGGGCGTCTTGCGGTTTAGTCTTTGTATTGCAGTGCCATCTAAACGCAATCTGCTATATAAAACCTAGACAAGTCTAGACATTTACTTCTTTCTTCATCGGGACAAGATGTTGCAAGCGCTGGAAAATAAGCCAGACTGGGTGAATCTGCCAGGACATCAACGACAAGAGGCGTGTAATGATGCTTGTGATGCTTTCAAGCAGGGCATATTCACTGCTGCCGTTGAGATACTGCTTTGGGGGGCGGCCACTAAATTAGCTGCTGCTAAAGAAAATAATCCTCCAGGACTAGCCAGTGAAGCAGTTGGAGCCGTAGGTTTAACCGTTGACATCTGCGTTGATTGGGCGACAAGTGCCCCGCCAGCGATCGCTGCGAAATATAGCACGACAGGAATCAACTGTCCCGTTTCCTCTACCCTCGAATCGCTGGAAACACAAATAATTTGGGTGAGGATTTCCGCGAATCCTCCCAAAGCATCTTTGTCAGTAAAAGCCTGTCCACCCATCTGTTCCGGCGACTGGCGACGCTACTTCGTTTACCGCTCTATTAGCCTTTAGCCTCGATAAATTGACGTACAACAGAGGTCAATTCGGGGTTTTCCGATACCTGGCACGGCGGGGGGTTGGAAAAACGGGACTTATTTTTGGGCTGAGTGGTTGAACCATTGTTTGTGAGATGAACCCCAGCAAGTAGCCTACTACCCCAATGGCATTTGGTTGGGGTCTTCTGTTTTGGTTTATATTTCTGGCAAAAACCTTTGTATTTCCTGGCACATTCCTCTAAGCTGTTACCCAATCGCAAAAAAGCCGGATGCCAGTGAGTTAATCCATCGTCCGTTAAGCGTAGCGCTAACGCGCCGCTCCGCTAACATAACTACCATAGTTACTGAAATCGTAGAAAAAGCCTTTTCGCATTTTTGCTGCTTTCGGGTTGCCATGAATGTAGCTAATGGTATTTAACGCTCTTTCCTTATCTGATGGCGAAAATCCATTGCAAAAATATCGCTTTTCCCAAAAATGCCCCGTTCGCTTTAACATTCGGTTAAAACACATCGCAGTATACCAATTGAGGAAGTGCATAATTTTGGGTAAATCATCCGGTTGGGCAGGCTCGATGAGATAATGGACGTGATTGGACATGATACAAAGAGCGTAGAGTTTGAACTTGTATTTATCCAACGCCTTCTTAACGGCATAAAGAAACACTTCTCGACACTCCCGCCGTGCTAATCTAAACTCCCGGTTGTTGCAACGGGTGGTGATATGGTAAGAGTATCCAGTTTTTAAATTACGGCGTTTCCTTGGCATGGGAATTTTTCAGCAATGATTACTTCAGCTACGGTAATTTTAAATTTAAAAAATGTAGACTTTAGCGACGAGCAATTTTACCAACTCTGCCAAGACAATCAAAATTGGCAATTGGAACGAACGACTAAAGGAGAATTAATAATTATGCCTCCCGTCGGTGGAGTCAGTGGAAATCGAGAAGCAGATTTGAATGCGGAAGTAGTAATTTGGAACCGTCAAACTCAACTGGGAAGAGTCTTTAGTTCTTCTACTATATTTCGCTTACCCAATGGTGGCGTTAGCGAAGCATGCCGTCAGGCTTATCGTTCTCCCGATGTCGCTTGGGTTGCTAGCGATCGCTGGCAATCATTAACACCAGAAGAACAAGAAAAGTTTCCCCCATTATGTCCTGATTTTGTCATCGAATTGCGTTCTCGCACTGATTCCCTAACCCAACTTCAAGAAAAAATGCCGGAATATCTCAACAGTGGTTTGCGGTTAGGTTGGTTAATTAATCCCCAAGCACAACAAGTAGAAATCTCTCGTCCGAATCAAACCGTTGAAATTGTCCACTTACCCGCAAGTTTATCAGGAGAAGATGTCTTACCAGGATTTGTTTTAGATTTACCTATTTTTTGAGGCGCAAACTTATCTGATGAGATTAGAACAAAAATGCCTTATAGTCAATTCACTACGATCGCCAAAGTTAAAGAAGCCTTCAACCTCAATACAGCAGAGGGCATCAGATTTTTACCTGAAATTGACCCCATTCAACCCAGTTCTATCTTAACAGCAGTTCTTGAAGAAAATCTCCCCCTAGCAGTTGCTACAGGCAGTGAAAAAGCTAGATCTGAATTAATTATTAGCCCAGTTTTAGTCGAAGTCCGGCGCATTTTGAACCGTCAAATCAGTTTATTTTCTGGAGAAGATTTCAACGTAGATGAATCGCTGGGACTGAACGGACGTTGTGACTTCCTCATCAGTTGCTCCCCCGAACTTTTAGCCATTGAAGCACCAGCAGTTATCATTGTAGAAGCAAAACAAGCCGACCTCAAATCAGGTATTGGTCAGTGCGTTGCTGAAATGGTTGCTGCCCAAAAATATAATATTGCTAAGGAAAAGCCTCTGCAAACTATATATGGTGCTGTTACCAACGGCAACCAATGGCAATTTATCAAACTGGAAGCAACCACAGTCACGATTGATTTGACAGTTTACCCCATCCCACCAGTAGAGCAAATATTAGCGTTTTTGGTATGGATGATACAGCAGAAATAGATTTACCTATTTTTTGAGGCGCAAATGGATGATACAGCCGGAATGAAATCTGAAAACCCCGGTTTCTTCAAGAAACCGGGGTTCTGAACCACTAGTTATAAATCTTATCCTTGAGAGTAAACCAATTCACATAAAATACATTTTCGACTGAGCATTTAACTAGAATCGCCAATGCCCGACCTTATCACCATCCCCGGAATACCTGAACTTTGGACGCAAACTCAAGGCGACGCTACATAGTCCACCCTACTTCACTTATCAAGGTTTCCAACCAGCCAGTAGATTTGGATAAGCAACTGGTGTGGGGAAAATTTTCTGGAAACCAGCTTGGCGTTGTTGTGGTGTTTCACCAGTGATATTCCAAAGGGTTTCGTAGAAAAAGAACGAGACTCCCGCAAACTTGCGTTCTCGCACTTGTTGTACTTGCGTCTGTATTTGTTGCATGGATATAGATTTATCTTTTAACCCAGTCATAATACCGATGCTCACTGGTATATGACTCCGCGCTGCTTTGACTTCTGGGTACTCCAGTTCTTGAACAAAGACATTCAGGTCATCACGGTATATTTGTATAATCAGTTCTTCAATAAGTCCCAGTCGTTCCCACCTTTCCCAGTCTGCTAAGAAGGATTCGTAAGAAAAGCGCTGAGGATTGGGTGCTACAGAGACAAGACAGTTTCTTTTAGTTGCTTTAATTGCCTGGAATACTCGTTTCATGTAGTCAGTTATTTTATTAGCTCTCCAGCGTACCCATTCTGCGTCTTGAGGATTTGTTGAAGGAGCTTGACCACGATGTTCTTTTTTGTACAATGCAACTGTGTATGCATCGTATCCCAATTCAGCAGGTAAGCCAAAATGGTCATCAAACTGAATACCATCAATGTCGTAGTTTTTGACGATTTCAACAATTAAATCTTGTATAAATTGTTGGACTTCAGGATGAAAGGGATTTAGCCAAACCCGGTCATGGGTACCTTCTTTCCAAATTTTACTACCGTCACGGCGACTGGTTAGCCATTGCGGACGATTTTTGGCTAATTGTGAGTCAGCAGGTGCCATAAAGCCAAACTCGAACCAGGGAATGACTGTTAAGCCTTTTTGATGCCCAACTGTGGCAATTTCTTTGAGTATATCTCGCCCTTGCAGTCCAGGGGCTGGGTCAAGCGATCGCCCGATAACTTTTTGTGCTACTTTGCTGGGGTAGAGTGTCCAACCCCAATTCCAAACAGTAGGATATACTGTGTTGAAGTTTAAGTTTTTGAGGCTTTGTAAAGAACCTTGAAGGCGATCGCGCTCAAACAGCACATCACTATCTATGTTAGTTAACCACACTCCCCGTAACTCAGATCTCTGCGGACGGGAAGGAGTATTTTGAGCATATAAAGGAAGTGAGAGCAGAATTGCAGCTACCATACTTAAAGCTACCAAAAGTGCGAAAAACGATTGTTTATTAATTGCGAGAACTTTCTGAGACAGAAGCTTATTGCACCATTTCACCAATTTTTTCATCATTTACTTGTGAGAAAAGTTAAATTTTGTATGAGAAAACTATCAACAATGACTTAGAGCAATGGGCAGAAGTTGCTCTTCCACCTGTACATAGCATTCTTACTTAGCGATAGTAGTAACATATATTATTTATCTTTTTTAAAGATTTCTAGTTTTTGCGGAAATATTGATTATATGTAATAATATATACTAAATATATACAACTACGTAACCATCAATGTTTTGATGGAGGACAGGCAAAATGCTTTTCCCTTATGAATCTCCAGAATTTATTGAATAGTCCTTCTAAGTTTTTCTCCATCCAAATCACCCAATCAGGTAATTCACTAGGGTGAGGTATTTTCACCCAGCTTAAATCTAGTATAAACATTAAGGAACAATAGACAATCATAGTAGCGTCTATCTTCACATCTGCCTCGAAAGACAGGCGCTTTCATTATCCCAAGTCCTTCTTATTATTAGGGATAATAAACTTTTTTGTTCTGCACAGAGTTACTAGTTATTAGTTTTTGTCTTTTGACGCATACTAATATCTATTGACTAATATACAGACGTTCAATTTACTATCTTCACTATAAGTAACCTTGTCATATTGCTATGAAAAATACTCTAAAAATTCATTGTACTACTAAACAAACGCAAATTGTCACAGCGTTAGTTTTATCTGGTATTTTGTCTATTGGTAGCAGTTTATCAGCGATAAAGAGCGCTACAGCTGCCCCTGCAAACTATTTTGCAGACACGGCAAACCAAGTCCTAAAAGAAAACATTAAAACAAACACCTTACCGCGTCCAGTTGCTTCTGCTATACTACGAGATTTGTCTAACAGAGAGCCAATTTCCCACAAAAAACTGGAAATTACTGACTATAGTCAACGGACTTGGCGTGATGGATGTATGGATTTGCCTCATCTGGATGAACTTTGCACTCAAGCATTAGTTCCTGGTTGGCGAGTTGTCCTCTCGAATGGTGAGCAAACATGGATTTATCATACTAATAGCAATGGGCGTTCCATTCGCTTGGCAAATCCATATATTCTGACCAGAAATTTACCACAAAACTTTCCAAGTTATATAGAGGGTGCTGTCCTGCAAGCCGCATCCCAACGTTTGAATTTACCCACGTCTCGGCTAACTATCATTCAAGCTCAACAGCGGACTTGGCGTAATGGCTGTTTGAACTTACCAAGGTCAGATGAAGGTTGTACTGAGGCTCTAGAAAAGGGTTGGCGAGTCGTTGTCAAAGCAGCTGACCAAACCTTGGTTTATCATACCAATACAACAGGTTCCAAAATCAGGTTTAATACAAAGGAAAGCGAATTTAGTGAAAGCAGGTTACCCGGAAAAGTCAGAGATGCTGTGTTGCGTCGGGCAACTGAAGAGTCGGGTTTACCAGAAAGGTCGTTAAGCGTTGTTGCATCTCAACCAACTCGATGGAATGGGTGTGAGCGTCAGACTTATGCTTATCCTTGCGACTCCGCCGTTTCTGGTTGGGAAGTGACCGTAGCTGCTGGGCTAAATCGTTGGGTGTTTCTCACTGATGAGCGTGGTTCTCGAATTCAGCTTTCTCGTCGGTATAGTGAAACATCTAATGTCAACTTACCCAAAGATATTGCTGAGAGAGTTTTGGTACGAGCATCTAAGCGTTTAGGAGCACCTATTTCGCAAGTACGGATAGTTAAGGTGGAACCCAGACGATGGCCTGATAGCTGTTTAGGTATAGCAGATTCGCTAACTTCATGCGCTGCAGTCATTGTACCAGGTTGGGAGGTCATTGTGAGCGATGGGCAACAACGCTTGGTTTATCGTGTTGGCGAATCAGGTAGTGTTATTCTTGATGAAAAAGCTAGTCCAATTGGTGACGGTGATAGATGGCTCAAACCAATTTCCATTCCTAGAAGTGAGTTACCACGACCTTTAGATAGCGGCGTCATTTTTCGGCAAATCTCCAGTGGTGGCTTTGCTGGGAGAACATACCAAACCGTTTTGCTTGATGATGGGCGTCTCATTCGTGTTCGGATTGGTGATACAAATGATTCTGAGCGTAGCGTTCGTCGCATTCCTCTAGAACAAGTGGAAAGATTTCAGCAATTACTTGAACGGCAAAGTGATGAATTCAACAATGTGAGTTATCCAGCACCTCGGGGCGCTGCTGATTACATCACATACACTCTTACCAGTCGCGATGGTACTGTTAAATACAACGATATTTCTCAAAATAGCTTATCTGATGATTTACGGCTAATAGTCAATACCTGGAACCGGATAAGCAGTCGCTATCAGTAAGGAACAAACAATAGGGTTAAAGGGGAATCTTAACCCCTTTCTCCGTTAACCGAGCAGTATGGGGGAGGGAGTGGACTGTTACGAAAGATGGGATATTGGGCATCAACCTGATGAGCTTTTTTGACAATCCAGTTAAAGAAAAAGTTAGCGAGCTTTAGTTGCCTAAAAGTCTTCTGTGGATCAGAAAGATGGGTTGTTGGTAAGTGTTGCCCCATTTTTTTTAAAACCAGACCAATCGGCACATTGATTTCATCCTGGAGTTTGAGACAACGGACGAAGAATGGACTGCTAGCAGCAATCACCGATCCAACACCTCCCCGAACTTGTCCCCATCCGATGTAATACAGTCCTTTGTAGTCATCAAGAAACGCTCCACCATAACATTTGACGACTGATCCTTCGACGCGCTGGAGTTGGTGAGGTAAGAAGGGATAGGCAACATAATAGCCGGTTGCACAAATAATCAAGTCAAATTCCTCACAAGTGCCATCAATAAACTCGACTTCCCAACCATTAAGCTGACGCACAGCAGGCTTGGGAATAATACGACCATGTTTGATGTAGTAAGGCACTTCATTGTTTACAGTGGGGTGTTTATCGAAAACTCGATGGTTTGGTTTGGATAGACCATAGTCTTCATGCTTACCGAAGGTCAAACGCATTATTCCGTATACCGTCAGTCGCTGAAACCATTCTGGCACCCACCACTGGATCAGATCAGCGCTAGGAACTCCGGCAAATGTCTTAGGGATAAACCATACCGATTCGCGCATACTCAAGACACACTTAGCTCCTACCCGAGCTGCTTCTGCTGCAATGTCACAAGCTGAGTTTCCACTACCAATAACCAGAACTCGTTTACCACGAAGCATTTCGGGTTGTTTGTAATCTTTGGAATGGATAATCTCTCCGTTAAATCCTCCCTTAAATTCGGGCAAACGTTTGCACCAGTGATGCCCGTTGCACACTAACACCCCTTTGTAAATTCGTTGTTCTCCATCAGTGAAAGTGACTTCCCAGAGATTGTTTTCAATGGGTCGCACATAATTGACGGTACGATTAAGTTCGATATGCTGACGTAAATCAAAATGATTGGCAAAAGCATTCAGATAATCCCGCATGTTTTGAGCGCTGGGGAAGTCGGGATAATTATCTGGCATAGGGAAATGAGTAAATTGGGTAATCCTGCGAGATGAGATGATATGTGCTGTTTCGTAAACACCGTGATACCAATTTCCGCCGATATCATTACTAGCATCGATCTGATCGTAGGGAATAGCAGCATCCTTAAGTGCCTGAGCCATACCCAATCCGAAAAAACCAGCTCCGATAATCAGATGTTTGTGAGTAGTATCGCCCATAGACCTCTGACATGAATTTAGAAAAAAAGGAGAGTTCGCGCATTGAACAATCCAGCAATGATAAGCGACCTTACAGCTATTTTTCGGTAAATAAATAACATTTCAGGTTCCAGGAAATGCAGTTCCAGCGGCTCTTGAGCAAGTAAGAGAGGCAGAGCAGCCCTTCCGATGGGCATTCCCTGTCTTTGATCTTTCTTTTGTCACTCTAGGAAGGTTTCTCAAGCTGAAAGGACAGGTTCTTACGATTGACTTGACCTTTTAAAACATCCTCTAAAAGAAACAATCTAGTTTCCTAGGAGTTTGATGGGTTGAAAAAGGTACAAAAAAAGACGCTCAACTGTATTTATATCTGAACCTCATCCTCATACGACTCCAAAATCCCACTACGGACAATAAGTTGAGGCCAGATTATTAAAAACAAACCCATCCATGTCAGTACAGGGACAGAGACAAGAATAGTTAACCAAACTGTCCTAAATATGACCCAGCTACCACTCATCAGCGTCACACCTGTGAGAAGAATAGACCAAGGCTGACACCACCACGGTTTGTATTTCCAAGGACTGACAGGTTTTTGTTTAGACATTTGTTTGTTGAGAATCTGCTATCAGATATAACCAATTTTTTTGCTTGAAGACAATCTGCAACTAGATTGTAAATATAGCGCTTTTCAATTGAGTACAATCAGTAGACCGAAAAGATTTCTAGAAGGCTTACCATTGGGGCATTCTGGCGGATTGTATACAATCCGCCAGAATGCCCGTATCATCTGCGTTTTGAGCAATAGGGTTGTAGATGAGTTCTCCTGCTAAGGTAAGCGATCGCTCGACCCTGTGCCAAAAACATCGCCCCAAACCCTCATTCTTGCGTTGACTGACAAAAGTTTTCGGTCTACTGACAATACATCAAAGAGCTAAGGAACCGCACCCAAGGGCGCGGATAAACGCAGATAAAAATGTACTTCATCCGGATGAGAACCGCTATAAACCTGAGTACAGTTTACCTTTAAGTTTTTTCTATAAGTAACACAGAAATGAGTATCCATTTCAAACCCGTGAGTTACAAAACCCTGTGCCTCAAACCCAACAGATAAACCGCCGCAGCCAGCAAACAAATCTACTACCAGTAGACTGGGGGAAAATGCAGGTTTTAGTACATGATTTATCTTGTCTACGTAGTTCATCCTGAGTTAGTAACTCATAATTTCTCATTTGTCTATCATAGTGCGATCGCTCTTGACGGGCACTTCGTGCCATCGCAAAGCGGCTCATGAGTGAGCATCGCCTCTCTCTACCCTGTTCTCTGCGTCTTTTGCGCCTCTGTAGCTCGTTCTCTTACCTCTCCACCACCTCGCGCACCAACTGCGCTAATTTCTCCGCACTCTCAGGAGTTGCGATCGCCTTCGCAGCCTCTCCCATTTTTTGCAATTCTTCCGGATGCTGTAACAAGTACAACACCTTACTTTGCAACACCTCAGCCGTCAGTTCTGATTGTTGAAATAGACTTGCTGCACCAACTGAGGTAAAAACTTTTGCATTATAAGTTTGATGGTCTTCTGCTGCAAATGGGTATGGAATCAAAATCGCTGGTGTTCCGCACACCGCCATTTCCGTTAAACTACCTGCTCCAGAACGAGTAATTGCTAAATTCGCCCGTCGCAGTAATGCAGCCATATTATTATAAAATGGTAAACAAATATACTGCTGATGTTTCAAAGTGTCAGCTTCAGGATCTTGATCACCTGTCAAATGCACAACCCAAGCACCAGCATCAAACCAAGCATTGGCACACTGTCGCACCAGCTTATTGATGCCAACTGCCCCTTGGCTACCACCAAAGACAACAATTACGGGAACGTCCTCAGGAATAGGGAGATCCAAGGATGCTTCAATGTCTTGTTCCAAAAATTGAGAACGCACCGGAGTACTGGTGTAAATTGTTTTGACGCGAGGCAAGTACCCAGAAGCGACTTCAAAACCCACCGCCACTATACTACACCAAGGTCCAAAAAAGCGAGTGACTTTGCCAGGTAAGGCGTTGGCTTCGTGGAGAATGACAGGTAAACCCAAGGAACGTGCTGCAATAACAACAGGTCCAGCAATGTAACCCCCTGTTGTAAACACTCCCTGAAATTGTCCTTGTTGTAAAAGTTTCCTGACTTTTAAAATTGAACCAATCAGTTTTCCTAAAGTACGAAGCGAAGAAATTCCAAAACCTTGCTGAAAACCTTCAACTGCAATAGTATTCAATCGATAGTGTTTAGGAACAAGCTGAGTTTCTAATCGATTGGGGACACCAAGCCATTCGATGTGATAATCGCTCAAGTGTTCAGCTAGTGCGATCGCGGGAAACACGTGTCCGCCAGTTCCACTAGCAGCAATCAGTAACCGTATAGGAGTTTGTACCATTCACTCTCCACCTTGTTAGCGCCTAGCTTAACCTAAAATAAAACAATTTCTATCTCTTCTATCGTCAAGTTGTCAATTATTACTCATGCCAAATCTTGCTTCCTTTTTACACAAACGTCAAACAATGTCGCAAGCTAGTCACTTGCTGGTTTGTTCCCTGCTGACATTAGGTTTATTAACAAGTTGGAAAGGCGCTCAAGCCAGTACACCACAACACTTGGTACAAGCCGGAGAACCCGTTAAAAGCAGTGTCTCTCAAAACGTACCCCCTGCACTAAAAAACTTATTGGCGCAAATTGATACTGCAGCAAGCCGGGGTGATATCAAAGGGGTGATGCAGTTCTACAGTCCCAATTTCGTTCACGGAGATGGCTTAACCCGTCAAAATATGGAAAAAGCTTTAACAGCACTTTGGCAGCGATACCCCCAATTGAAGTACAGCACCCAGGTACAATCTTGGAAATCTGAAGGTAATGCCATTGTTGCCGAAACAGTAACGAATATAACTGGCGTGCCCTCTACTAGCAGTGATAACTCGGTTCTCAATGCTACAATTAAATCGCGCCAACGCGTTACTGGAGGCAAAATTATCCGTCAAGACATTTTGTCTGAACGCACTCAAATAACCTCCGGTACCAAGCCACCTCAAGTAGATGTCAAGTTACCACAGCAGGTGAAAGTTGGTCAGCAGTATAGTTTGGACGCAATTGTTCAAGAGCCTCTTGGTGATGACTATCTATTAGGAGCAGCATTGGAAGAACCCGTTAAACCAAGTAAATTTTTGACACCCACACCTGTGGACTTGGAATTACTTTCATCCGGTGGGATTTTTAAAGTTGGACGCGCATCAGCTGTTCCTGGTAGTCAATGGGTTTCTGCAGTCATCATGCGGGGAGATGGCATGGTCATGATAACTCAGCGGATGCAAGTCGTGAAAAACTAGTTGTTAGTCATTAGTCATTTACTCATGACTAATGACTAATGACCAATGACTAATGACTAAAATGCTTTCTGTTCAAAATCAAATTGTTTTGATTACTGGTGCAAGCAGCGGTATCGGTGCTGCTTGTGCCAAAGTATTTGCAAATGCAGGTGCAAAACTCATTTTAGTTGCACGACGGTTGAAGCGTTTGCAGGAGTTAGCAGACGAGGTGAGCAAAAACCTTGCAGCTGACATTTATTTGTTGCAACTAGACGTGCGCGATCGCACTGCTGTAGAATCTGCTATCTCTAGCCTACCTCCCTCCTGGTCTGAAATTGATATCCTCATCAACAACGCTGGTTTGAGTCGTGGTTTAGATAAACTCCATGAAGGCGACTTTCAGGACTGGGAAGAAATGATTGATACCAACATCAAAGGTTTGCTCTACCTCACCCGCTATGTCGTCCCTGGAATGGTGAAACGCGATCGTGGTCATGTCGTCAACATTGGTTCCATCGCCGGACATCAAATATATCCTGGTGGTAACGTCTATTGTGGCACAAAAGCTGCTGTCAGAGCTATTTCCGAAGGCTTGAAACAAGACCTGTTAGGAACTCCTATCCGCGTCAGTTCTGTTGATCCTGGTATGGTGGAAACGGAATTTAGCGAGGTACGCTTTCATGGCGACAGCGATCGCGCTAATAAGGTTTACCAAGGACTAAAGCCACTGACTCCAGATGATGTTGCTGATGTCATCTTTTTCTGTGTTACGCGACCAAGTCATGTAAATATTAACGAAGTTGTACTCATGCCAGTTGACCAAGCGAGCACAATCCTGGTGAATCGGCGAAATTAGAATGAGGAAATTCTACGGGTGGAAGGTATTCTCTCCACCCATTTGCTATGCAGCTTTAAGAACACGCAATAAATCATTGACCATTCCATAAGGATGATGACCAATAGAGGTATTACAAAAAACAGCTAACGTTAGTTTGCGTCCGTGAAAATCGGGTAGATGCATAGCCCACAGATTATAGCCAGGACCATCTCCACCATGACCATATTTTTCACCATGCCTAGATTCAGGATCTGCCATAATTCCTAACCCATAACAAGGTTTTTTATACCAAGGTTCGTGAGTACCAGTGGGTAGAAGAGTTAGCATTTGCTCTAGCTGCTTAGAATTTAGTAATTTGCCTGAAAAGATACCGTCAAAAAATTCCACAACTTCTTCAGGTGTAGAAACAATGAGTCCTGTTGCACACCAGTCTGGATGATAATGCGGAATGACATTCTCCATGATTCGTTCCGAATTTAGATATCGGCAATAACCAGGTGTTAGAATGCCTTCTGTGTCAATATGATGGGCAACAAAAGTATTTTGTAAATCCAGTACTGAAAAGACATTCTCTTCTAATGCTTGAGCAAAACTTTTACCGCTAACAGCTTCAATCACCTCATAGAGCAACATATAACCTGTATTTGAATAACTCCATTTTTCTCCTGGTTCAAAATCGAGTTTTCCTGTACAGGTTAATTCTGCAACTTTCTCATGTGTCCAAGGAATGGAAGGATTTTCACAAATAGCAGGTAAATAATTTTCGAGGTTCGTGTAATTCGGGATTCCACTTGTGTGATTGAGCAACCGACGCAATGTAACAGATTCCTGAAATGGCATTTGGGGTAACCATTTCGTCAATGGATCATCTAAATTTAACAACTCATCCTGAGCTAAACACAACAAGCAAGCAGAAACAAAAGTTTTGGTGATGCTGTAAATGTAAAATGAGCGATTAACATCAAGAAGCTCCTCGGTATCAAGATCCAAGAAACCACTGCTTCCTAACCAGACTCCATGTTTCTCATCATTGATGGCGACATTCACACCCATGGAGCCTGTGAAGTGAAGGGATTGGTTGAGCTGAGCTTGTAAAGTCTTTTCTAAGTTGCTATCCATCTGATGAGGCAATGCTTTTTGAGTTGCCATATCTCTACTTTGAACTAAACACCTATTTAATACATATGTACTAATTTATGATGCCATATAGCAGTTCAACACTCACCAGATCACAGATGGACAAAATATCAGCGATTTTTTTGCTGAATAGTGGTAACTCATACTCATAACGATTATGATTTATTTAGATAGATTAAATTAAGAACCTCAGGTATGCAAAGCCTTGTTATTGGTGCAGTGCTACAGTGTGCGGTACCTTGCCGATTTGACTACCAATTAATCTTACGCAGCGATGCTCTCGGAGGAAGCCACTCAAAGAGCGATCGCGCAAAGCACAGCGCTGCAAGGAATCATGCTGAGGTTCGACACAAAGGAGAAAAATATGAACTTTATTCGTTTTGAACATATCAACGTTTCTTGCAAAGATATTGAAGCAACCAAGAAGTTTTATCAAACCCTATTTCCTGATTGGTATGTACGTGCTAAAGGTGTATTCGACGGTAGACACTGGATGCATATTGGAGATAATCAATTTTATCTTGCCCTCAATGATGAAAGTGATCAAGAGCGTGTACATACGCCCTACGAAAGCATTGGCATAAACCATGTGGGCTTTGTGATTAAAAACGGCGAAGCCATGAAAAAATTGCTCGATACCGAGAACATTGAATATTACACAATGACAGCGCCTGAAACAAAGCATAGAATTTACGTCAACGATCCAGATGGAAATGAGATTGAGTTAGTTGAATATAACCTTGAGTATGCATTGAAATAGTCATAACTAATGATTAAGAAAAAGAAATGCAGCTTCATGAATTTGTAACAGCATAAGGAACCATGAGTACAACACAAAAAGTTGCAGTTATCACAGGTGCCAATCGTGGATTGGGATTTGAAGCTTCTCGGCAATTGGCTAAAAAAGGATTTTTGGTAGTTCTTACTAGTCGTGATGAAGCCAAAGGCAAAGCCGCTGCTGAACAGTTACAAGCTGAAGGGTTGAACGTCATTTTTCATCTCCTTGATGTCACCAACAATGAAAGCAGTCAAAAATTAGCTGAATTCATTCATCAGGAGTTTGGCAAACTCGATGTCTTAGTCAATAACGCAGCCATATACATTGATTCTCAAGCTGATGGAAACAGCGTGTTTGATGCCAAAGTGGACACTTTACGTCAGACGATGGAAAATGACTACGTTAACGCTGGATATAGGATTACTATATAGTATGTTGACAATACCCTTTACTTTTACACTTCCGGCGGAACTTTCCGCAAAAGAACCACCAGAGCGCAGAGGAATTGCCCGTGACCAAGTGCAATTGATGGTCATTAAGCGCAATCACTTTCAAGTCGAACATAATTATTTCAGTAGCATAGGTGAGTTTTTGCGTCCTGGTGATTTATTGGTCTTTAATACCAGTCGTACCCTTCCGGCTTCTCTTGATGGCTGTGAGATATTAGCGGGACAATGTATGGAAATCCGCTTAGCACAGCATCTTCCGGATGATTCTTGGCTTGCTTTACCTTTGTGTCAGCAACAACCTACCTGTAGTTTACAAACAGGAACGCAGATTGACTTTGGTCAGGGCTTAACTGCGACTGTTGAGAATCATGACACCCATATTCCCTCACTTTGGAAAATCAGCTTCTCAAAATCAGGGACTGAGTTGATGGACATACTCTATCGCCTAGGGCGTCCCATTCGTTATGAATATGTTTCCGCACCTTGGGATTTAGACTACTATCAAACCGTCTATGCCAAAGAACCGGGTTCTGCAGAGATGCCATCAGCAGGACGCGCTTTTACGTGGAAGCTACTGTTTGAATTAAAGCGTCGTGGGGTAGAAACCGCACACATTGTACTGCACACAGGTTTATCTTCTTACATGGATGATGAACTGGATGCCCAGCATCTTGCCTCAGAAGAAGAATACTTCATTAGTGAAGTTGCTGCTCAGAAGATTAACCACACCCATGAGGAAGGAGGACGAGTCATTGCTGTTGGGACGACTGTAGTCCGCGCTTTAGAATCTGTTGCAGATGCGGATGGGAAGGTGCAACCTCAGCATGGCTACACTCGATTGCATATTACTGCTGAACATAAACTCAAAACAGTGGATGGTTTGCTAACTGGCTTGCACGAACCAGAAGCCAGCCACCTCGACTTGCTGACTGCGTTTCTTCCAGCAGATAAAATTAAGCAAGCCTATGAGGACGCTGTGCAGCGAAATTATCTATGGCATGAATTTGGAGATTTGAATCTAATTTTGTAGGTCTATCCAAGATTGACACTCCCCTGCCCCTGCCCCTAAATAGGGTCATATCTCTCATATTCTACACAACAGTGTGCGGGGAGATGTATTCTTCCCGCACTTACTCTTATCCCCTTGCCATCAGTCAGTCGTTTCCTGTTGACTAACCGCAATTCGCTTAACCTATCACCAAATAACTTGGTTAGAAATTGTAGCCAATTCCTACCATCACCCCGACATCAGTATCATCTAGAAAAGCTGCGTTTACAGAACCTGTTAATGTAAATCTACGAGTTAATGGCACATCAACACCACCAGAGAGAAGGAAGGCAACATCAGCATCATCGCTAGTTTCAATAGCGACGCCAGCACCTATGTAAGGAGCGATGTTAAATCCTTGTCCTGTCCCTCGTTGGGAAAGGTCGAAGGTAATGGGAACTAGAACGATAGGATCATCCCCAATCACTGCTGAAGGTCGCACTGATATGTTTCGTGTCAGCCCAATTTTACTAAAAACTGCAAAGTTTCCTTCACCGAGAGCGGAATCACCGCCTATACCAATATTGCCACCGACCCCAAGATAGCTGGAGACACCACGAGTGGCTCTACCTGGTGTAATGGCGTTTCCACCATTCAGCGTCTTAAGACTCACATCAGACGGTATGAGGACTTGATTAATCACATGAATCACACCGTTGCTTGCTTGGATATTCGGCTGAATCACACTTGCATTGTTCACTGCAATTTGATTACTACCACTATTGACTTTAACGTTTAGGGGTAAGCCCTCAACGGTTTTAAGATTGCCAGCTACAAGTTGATCAGCACTAAGACCACCAGACACCACGTGGTATCTCAAAATTTTAATCAGTGTTTCTCTGTTTTCTGGTTGCTGTAACCGCTGTAAGGTTTGTTGAGGCAAAGCAGCAAATGCCTCATCGGTTGGAGCGAAAACAGTGTACGGACCTGGTTGTTGTAGAATATCTGCTAGACCTGCTGTCTTCAATAAAGAAGTCAAGGTTGTAAAAGAATTACTAGAGGCAGCAACTGATACAATGTCTTGGTTGGTTGGAGTACTAGCAGTGGTTCCACCTACAATATAACTAGCAGCTGCAACATTCTTAGGAAGAGGTGGCAACTGTCCCAGTTTAACCAAAGCTTGATAGAAATGTGCTGCAGCTTCTGCACGAGTCAGAGGCACAAGAGGATTGAGCACGTTCACGTTTGGATAGTTAACCACAAGATTAGCACCTGTTGCACCTGCCACATTATTCACAGCGTAGCTTGGGATAGCACTGGCATCTGTATAGTAGGTACCAAGACTATTGGTTGCATCACCGCTAGCAGTCAAACCTAAACCACTTGTTAAAGCAACGATCGCCTGCACCTTGGGAATCTGCTGATTTGGCATAAACAAGTTCCCTGGATAGCCTGAGAGAAATCCAGTTTCGTAGGCTTGAGTAATTGCAGCAGCTGCCCAAAAGTCAGAAGGAACATCTTTAAATCCACCAGGACTTAATTGCCGAACTCGATTTTGGTTGAAAGCTTTTTGAATCATTGCTGCAAATTCAGCACGAGTTACAGGTTGATCTGGTCTATAAGTGCCATCAGGAAAGCCAGTAATTATGTTTTTTCCGGCTAGAGCTTGAATAAATGGTTGTGCCCAGTAATCTGCTCCAACATCCGGAAAGTTAGTCGCTGGAGCTGTCGTTGGAGTTGTTGTTGGAGCCGTTACTTGAGATGAAGCTGGACCAGAAATTAATGTAGGACTAACTGTAGCAGTTATTATTCCTAGCGCTACCAATGCGGTACTTACTGTTGACAAACGTCTTAAGTTATACATAAGTTTTTCACCCCTCAAACAAAAAAGTACAGTCATCTTGCTTACCGAAAAATCCTGAGAAGTCACGAAACTCAGTTGATAGATTGCACTTGAATCAACGACTGAACAGGCTAGCGCTGGAACTTAAACCTCAATAGGACAACTCAGGGAAGATTCAAAATGTTTTGAAACACACATATAGCGTTCCGACTTGAATTTTGAAAGCATACTGAGACTAAAAGGCTCATAGAGTAAGACTCCTAGCTCAAAAACTTTTCAATCATCAAAAATAGGATTCCCGTAGGATTCGTATTTGATTTTTGAAAAGCTAGAAAAGTCCAAATTCCAAACCTTGGTTGACACAAAATAGAGCGTCAGTATACCTAGCAAGACTCAAACCGGACTCCTATAGGCATTAATCAGCTAAAAATGCGGAAAAGAATGCAGCAATATACTTTTCATAATATGAAAAGAGAATTACTACAAAGAATTCTTTATATAGCTTGATATAGCTCTTTCAGAACAGAGTAAACATCTATCTTAGGCAAGGATTTAGTTTAGTTGTTACAGATACCTATTGAGTCAACCTCAAAAATCCTCAAAAACCGCTCCTCCGGCTGTCTACAGACCATCCCAAACTCGTTGGCTGTTCATAAACCCGCTTTAGGGTATTCACATCTCTAGGAGAAATTGGCGGCGGGTTGCGAACTTGGGAAAAGTATAGAGCATCAGTTGGTAGCGAACTATGTCCCCAAATTCCTAGTGCATGACCAAGTTCATGTCGAGTCGCCGCAAGGAGATACTGACTTGTTTGGCTGGGACTCAACAGAATTGTGAAGCGGTGAAATAAAAGATTATTTTTGCTAACGTACACTTCGTAAGTGGTTTGAGCAGAACGCGCACGTGGTATTTCACTATTGGGAGTACTATTAGGAAAAATTTGCAGTGGTGGAGCTTTCCGCACAATGGTAATATCTGCGTCCTCTGGCTGTTTAACTACCGTTAAAGGCAAATAAACACTCCACTCCTGAACTGCTTGTAACACGGTATTAACCCATTCTTCTGCTTGTTTACTGTTTACTGCTTTCAATGGTTCTACATAAACCCGAACGGGAAACTGTGACCAAACTAGATATCCAACTTGGGTTGAAGTCACTTGAGAAAAGTAGTCACCATTGTTGGTGCTATCTTGCCATTGCAACAGTGTTGGTGGTAAGGGATGAGGTTTCGGGGGAGATGTTAGCGTCCCTTGCGCGTGTTGTCCCTCTTGGGACTTAGCGAGCCGTAGGCTGGGAGAGGTAACAGGGATGGCGTTGGATGGGAGGTTTGTCAAAACTATAAGCAGCGCCGTACTCATAGCCAAGGCTAAAGAGGTGATTAAGCGCCGCCAAACTACAGTTGTTTTTGTAATGGTATTATTCAATGTCTAACCAGGGAGCCAACCAGCACTCAAAACCACTGTTAAACCGAGAAAAATAACTGTGAGTGCCCAAGTTACTCGGTTTAATGTATTTTCTGCACTCTTTGTGCTGCTGAACAATTGGGCTTGTCCACCAATAGCTCCAATGCCATCACCTTTAGGACTATGCAGCAAAACTAAAATAATTAGACCAACAGCGGAAAGTGACCAAATGAGTTGTACGACGTTAGTAATTGTCATAGCAGCTAATACAGTTGATAATGAATTTTAAGATAGAGCAATTTTTAATTATAAATTCTAATAATAATTTTATCAATTAAGAATGATGAATTGTAAATTGTGCTTGCTTAAAATAATTCATCATTCTTAACTATTTCACAATCCCAGTTGTACAGGAGTGCGAGAAAGTTGCACTTCATACTCGGCGTTTTGCAAGAGCGATCGCCCTGTCATTTCCGGTGGCTGAGGTAGTTGTAAGATATTTAGAATTGTGGGTGCAATGTCGGATAGCTTACCATCACTTCGCATAGCGACATTTGTCCCATGTCCTGGGATCTTCACTTTTTCGCCTTCTACTATGATGAGAGGAACTGAGTTGGTCGTGTGCGCTGTCCAGGGATTCCCGTTACTATCTAGCATATACTCGGCGTTACCATGGTCAGCAGTAATCATTGCTGTACCCCCAACTTTACCAATGCTGCAGAGTAAGTGACCCAAACATTGGTCAACAGTCTCAACGGCTTTCACAGTCGCTTCTATGTTACCTGTGTGTCCCACCATGTCTGGGTTGGCATAGTTGATCACAACAAGTGAGTATATGTGCTTTTTTATTGCTGCGATCGCCACTTCTGTCACTGCTTGAGCCGACATTGCTGGAACGCTATCATAAGTCGCCACCATCGGAGAGTTTATCAGTTCTCGGTCTTCCCCTTCAAAGGGTTCTTCCAAGCCGCCATTGAAGAAGTAGGTGACGTGAGCGTATTTTTCTGTTTCTGCAGTGCGAAGCTGCTTTAAACCATGCTTGGAAATGACTTCCCCAAGAATGTTACTCAAATTTTGAGGCTCAAAAGCAACCCCAACTGATAATTCTGGGTCATACTGTGTAAAAGTCACAAAGGACAACGCCGTGATTTGCTCTCTTTCAAAACCGTTAAATTTTGGATTGACGAAAGCGTGGGTAAGTTGTCTTGCTCTGTCGGGTCGGAAGTTAAAAAATATGACTCCATCGCCTGATTCTACAGCTCCGGGTGCAATTCTGACTGGGATGACGAATTCGTCTGTTACACCTTCTGCATACGATGCTTGTAGGACTTCCACAGCCTTTCGACCATCTCCAGAGCCATCCTGCGTCATCACATCATAGGCGCGTTTCACCCGATCCCAACGGTGATCGCGATCCATCGCATAGTAACGACCGCTCATTGTGACTATGCGCCCAACTCCTATACGGTCGATGTACTCTTGAAGAAGCAAGAGTGCTTTTACACCTTCAGTTGGGCTGGTATCACGCCCATCAGTAATAGCATGGATGCAAACTTGGGATATTCCCTGAATCTTTGCTAAGTCAAGTAGTCCGAATAGATGACTGATGTGGGAGTGTACCCCACCCTCAGAAGTTAGCCCTACGAGATGCAGCTTGCCATTTCGACGATACACTTCCTGGCAAAGTTTTACAAGTGCTGGGTTTGTGAGAATGGAACCATCCTCTACCGCATCTGAGATGCGTACTAATTCTTGGGGTACAACTCTACCAGCGCCTATGTTCAAATGACCAACTTCTGAGTTGCCCATTTGACCTTCTGGTAACCCCACCGCCTTCCCTGATGTTCGGATAAGGGTGTGGGGATAAGCCGCCCATAAGCTATCCATTACCGGAGTGTTAGCAACGGCAATAGCATTTCCATGACTCTCCTCGCAGTAGCCCCATCCGTCCAAAATGACTAGCACCACGGGAGCAACAGGTGCTTTGGTCATAGTAAAACTGCCTTTTACTTCTTGTAATACCCGAATGATACCATTGCTGATTATAGCCGCAAGTGAATTTCTGCCTACTAACCTCTTTTTTTGTAGATTTGCAGTTTTTTAAACATTTTTTAAACTATTTTTCTTAAACTATATTTATTTTTGGGAGCTTTTTGTGATAATAACAGAAATAACCACTGTTCACCGAATAAAGTCAAAAGTTAAAAGTTAAAAGTTAAAAGCAAAGATAAAGAGTTCTGTCTTGAAAATGGGCAATGGGCAATGGGAATTGGGAAGAAGGAATAAAAGTGTACCTAGCTTAGCAAAAATCTTTGGAGGAGTCCTATAGAAAAAAGTTAGAGTACAACATCCAGCCTTTCAATCCCTCTAACTTATGGCATGGGTGTCTTTCTTTTGACTTTTGACTTTTGACTTTTGAAAATAGTCTATCATTTCTTTTTCATAGCGGATTTAGAAGCTTTTGCGGCTTTCTTTGCGGCTTTTTCGGCAGCAATTGCCGCTAATCTTGCTTGTTCTTTTTCCTCTGCTATTTTCGCCAAGTAATAATGATAGTCCCCTAAATAGACGCGGAACTCCCCTTCGCGGATTTCTACAATTTTGTTTGCTACCTTGGAGATGAAATAACGATCATGGGAAACAACAAGCACTGTGCCATCATAGTTTTGGATGGCTTCTTCTAGCATTTCTTTTGCTGGAATGTCTAAATGGTTGGTTGGCTCATCGAGTATCAATAAATTTGCTGGTTGCAAGAGCATTTTTGCTAAAGCAAGACGTGCTTTTTCACCTCCACTCAATGCTGCGACTGGTTTAAAGACAGTATCACCACTGAACAAAAACCTTCCCAGAAGGGTGCGTACTTCTTCATTTTTCCAATCAGGAACTTCGTCATGGATAGTTTCCATAACAGTTTTTTTCAAATCCAAAGCTTCTGCTTGGTTTTGCTCAAAGTATCCGGGAAGCACATTGTGTTCGCCCAATTTCACTAGTCCTTCTGTGGGTTGCTCAATACCCACAATTAGGCGTAACAAAGTGGATTTGCCTGCACCATTGGGAGCAATAAAAGCAATGCGATCGCCTCTTTCAATCAAAAGGTTTGCGCCCAAGAATAATATCTTATCATCATAGATGTGAGTCAAATCTTTGATATTCACCACCTCACGTCCGCTACGGGGTGTAGGAGGAAAACGGAAGTGCAGCGTTCTTAACCCATCTATAGGTGCTTCAATGCGTTCGATTTTTTCCAGTTGTTTTTCCCGGCTTTTTGCTTGGGTACTGCGAGTCGCACTGGCGCGGAACCTGTCAACAAAAGCTTGTTGTTTTTCTAATTCTTTTTGCTGGCGTTCGTAAGCTGCAAGTTGTGCTGTTTTATTTTCAGCTTTTTGTTGCAAGTATGCCGAGTAGTTACCGAGGTAAGTGGTGGAAATACCGTGTTCGGTTTCCACAATTTGAGTACAGAGGCGGTCAAGGAACTCGCGGTCATGGGAGACTATTACCATTGGGGTATTCAGCCCCTTGAGATAATTTTCCAACCACTCAATCGTTTCTAAGTCTAAGTGGTTAGTTGGCTCGTCTAGCAGCAATAAGTCAGGTTCTTGCAAGAGAATTTTGCCCAAACCCATTCGCATTTGCCAACCGCCACTAAAGGAACTCACCAAGCGATCGCCATCTTCTGGCTCAAACCCCATCTCTGGTAAAATTTTCCCAATCCGTGCATCCAAGATATAGCCATCCAGGGCTTCAAACTGCCGTTGTAGGCGATCCAACTTATGAATCAGTCTTTCGAGTTCCTCTGGAGTGGCGCTTTCCATTTCTCGTTGCACCTGTGCCAAAGACTGCTGCACAGCGTTAGCTTCCTGAAAAACTGTCCAAAATTCTTCTCTAACGGTGTGAGTGGGATCAACTTCAAACTCTTGATTAAGGTAAGCTATGTGTAAGCTTGCAGGACGAATGACTTCGCCAGATGTCGGTTCAACTTCCCTTGTGATAATTTTGAGTTGAGTGGATTTTCCAGCACCATTGACACCAACTAAACCAATGCGATCGCCAGTTTTGACTTCCCAGTTGATATCCTTGAGGACTTCGCCTGTGGGGTAGATTTTACTGATATGTTCCAGTCGCAGCATGGGTTGTCTCCAAGGTAGGGGATGAATAGGAAAGGCAGAAGTGGTAGTATCGAGTCCAATCTTAACAAAATTTAACTGGAAATTATTGGTAGTCAATTCCTTGCAGACAATTAAGTTTTGGAGGCAAGCTAAGATTACAAAGCAGATTGATTTTGTGCTGCTTGTCTAACTTTCGTTGCGCTCTCATTCAAAATTATTCATTCAAAATTGTTTTTGAACTTTGATTGATACTCGCGGATGAATGTTTGATACTCGCGGATGAATGTTTGATACTCGCGGATGAATGTTTGATACTCGCGGATGAACGTTTGATGCTCGTGGATGAATGTTTGATACTCGTGGGTGAATGTTTGATACTCGCGAATGAATGTTTGATGCTCGCGGATGAATGTTTGATACTCGTGGGTGAATGTTTGATACTCGTGGGTGAATGTTTGATACTCGTGGGTGAATGTTTGATACTCGTGGGTGAATGTTTGATGCTCGCGGATGAATGTTTGATGCTCGCGAATGAATGTTTGATACTCGTGAATGAGTGTTTGATGCTCGCGAATGAATGTTTGATACTCGTGAATGAGTGTTTGATACTCGTGAATGAGTGTTTGATGCTCATCGACTCGCAAGGCGATCGCGCGATCGCGCCCTTAGATCTGAGAGATCTTGCACCAATGCCAAAAACCCGGTTTCTGGACGAGAAATCAAGGGTTACAGATTGTACGTTTTGTAAGAAACCGGGTTTTTTAAGTCTTATTGAGACTGGTGCAAGATGTCAGGTAATCTCTACGAACACACCACTGCGTGCAAATTCCTCCTCCTCAGGAGTGAAGTATGGAGCTTTATCCATAAGATCAGGATTGAAGTAGTATGTCTCTTGCAGAAAGTTTCCGCTGATAGCAGCCTCCTCTAAATCCTTGATGTAATCTTGCGCAACCATGCACGCCTCCTTAATGCCTTCCTCATCACCCTTGTCCAATAGCTTTTGTAATGTTGTTCTTACCCCTGCTAACCGTGATGCTGGTCTGAGTATGCCATAGAGGCGGTAGATGCAGTCAGTTGTAATGCTAATATGTTGAAGTGCTTTGGCTCGTGCCAGTTCAGAGTCAATGCTAGGCCAATAGCGGGTGGTATAGAATGCTTTCTCATCCTTATGATACCACTCCTCCGAGCGAGCAATGGAGGAGGAGACGGTGTTGTGGAGTTTCCAAAGGAATAGGCGAAGAGACGAACCATCCATCACAGTGGACAGCTTTGCATCCAGTGACACTTCAAAGTTAGTCAAGTTTATGTCACGTCCGAGCACAAGGTACTCTACTGGGTACATTTCCACCTCCTTATTCTGCACCACATACATATTGAGGTGATGACGACAGTAAGGGCAAGGGTACATGGTGGCAAACAGTTGGAAGAATTCCTTGAAGACTCGCACTAGCACTTTCTGTTGCTCAGGTGTCTTAGTACACACCATTTCAGCAGTCGTGTGGAAGAAGCGCCACACTGCAGGACCAATGTAGTATGGGAAGCTGACGCGCATCTGTGCATCTTTGATATCACTCCGCCCCATATACACATCAATGAATGCTACATACTGTGATAGTGCACCTGACTCACGCCCAAACTCTGAGCGCTCGCGCCGTTTCTGTACACCATTGAGGTAATGGTGTGTGAGACGCCATGCTTGTTTGAGCATCAGTTTCTGTTTTAGGGTGCAGTTTGCAAAGCCCTCTGCAACGTCTGCCCCATAGCGGTTAAACTCTCCCAATGTCTTGGTGGACTCGTACCACTTGTTCAAAGCTAGCTCATCAGGTACCGTGTTGCTCTGGATGTCTGCTTTTGTGCTCACACTGAAAGCAGCTAGAAGCTTCGGCATGAAATCCTCATACCAATATGATACTGGCATCATCGCACCATCTACTTCCTCTGATGCACTTGTCAGGATGACACGATTCCACTTCTTCAGGTACTCCTTTGGATTTTCTTCTGATTTGGCTGGTGGTGGAGCCAACTCCGCATTCAGCTCCATGTTCCTCAGTCGGTTGAGTTCGTTGATGGCAAGCACACCCTCAGCAATATCACGCAAGCTGAAACTTTTCTTCTTCAATGTAATCGCGAATTCGACTCCCGCAGCAAATTTCTGTTTGACAGTGGTAGACTTATTACGTGCCTCTAGCATCGATTTCTCTTCTGCTAACATCTCTGGTGTCTTTTCCACCGTCTTCCAGTTCTGAATGCGCTCCTCTAGTCGAACATACTCAGCCTCAATTGATTCAACTACGGCATCCAGTACGGGATTGCAAGCCGCTTCTACCACACCCAACCCTTTGTACAGCTCAATCGCCGTCTTTACAAACTGCACAAAGTCAGTGATTTTGTATGGTAGATTTCTCACGCGCAGATGAGTTTCGTGGTTGGCGGAGAAACTCTCGCGGAAGCAACGGTAGGCTGCTCCCTGAAGCAGACGAAACAAACCAATTTGCATCTGTAAGCGGGACGTACCACGCTGCTGTTCACTTTGTGGGTGTTGAGAAAGTAGTTGTTTTAGCTGCGCTACTTCTGAATCTACATCAGTAGATGTTTCCTGTGAAGTGAATTCAGTGGTTGCGGAATCTGGGCTGATGGTAGCTGTGTCATTTAAATCTGCGGTTGTTTCCAATGAACTGGCGCTTGCAATTGGTGAGTCTTGATAGCCCGTTGTTATCTCTGACTCGTCGGGCATTAGTTGACAAAACTCCTTAAAGTCAATCGAAGCATCGCCATCGTGATCTACCTCTTTCACCATCTCATCAAGTTCTTCATCCGTCAACCCAAACTTGCTCATCACAGTTCGCATCTCGTCTGCGGTGATCTCACCACTGCTGTTCTCATCAAACACACTAAATGCCAGCTTGAGGCGACTGTTGCGATCGCCTTGCTTGGACACCATCAGTGCTTTGAATTCCTCAAAGTCGATACTACCTGATAAGTCAACATCGACTTCCTTAATCATGTCACGCAGTTCGGTGTCGCTAGGACTCTGTCCCAATGAACGCATGATCTGTCCTAGTTCCTCGGTTGAGATGGCTCCACTACCATCCTCATCAAACACTTTGAACGCTTCCCATAGCTTTTCTACTTGCTGCTCACTGAGCACAGTTTTTTCAAACTCTACAGTTGTCATAACTAGCTCTCTTTTGAAATGTATTTCTGAAGGAATGTTCTGGGATTAGTATAAAACTCGTGAGCTTTCTTTAGGTTGCTGGCACTTTTAAAGATAATATTTCTTGTTTAAAACAGAGATTAGTGAAAAAAGTCAATACACAAAATTATCCTGCTTTCCCTGATTTTAGTAAAAGTTAACATTTCTATATTGATATCTACTATCATTGATATCTCTAAATTTTTCTATACTATCGTCAAAATTCTCAAAATTTTAGAGAAAAGATTTCACCCTACGTTCCGTTACCAAAGTTAGGCTAACCCATTCGCCTTTATCGTTGTAGCTACGAATCATCCGCTGGCGTAAATCCGCTTGAATGAGCCAACCAACCTCAAGAAAAAATGGTTGACGTAATTGTAGTTTAAGTGGAGACGTCGCAGAAGCACCATCAGGAAAGAGTAGGACTTGTATCTGCTTGTGCGGATCTTGGTTGAAGTGGATGATAGAATCTTTAACAATCGCTGTTGAAGTGATTGTGCGCTCGCCAAAGGTTAAGCTTTGGGTTAATCGCCCTGCATTATCAAGTTGCAGCTGCATTTTGGTGGAGTCACTTTGGGAAGGACGCCAATCTGGATATATTGTCACTGCTTCACCCTGCCATTCTCCCAAAAGGTCATCCACTCTTAAAGGAGAACGTTGTACTGGTTGAGTTCCAGCCAGATGTTCTCGAATGACGGTAAGTTTGTTTAGCTGGAGGTTTTTGTCAAACAACTGAACGAGGCGTAAGCGACGATTTTCGTAAATTAAACCAAGTTCTGCCCCAAATTCAGAAAATGGACCAAGCTGGATAGAGCCTTGAGAAAACGCCCCATTTTCAAAAAATAGCATACCGCGTCCAAAGGAAGAGTATTCAAAAACCTCTTCATTTTCCGCCAAGCGGAGAGTCAGGCGGATTGTTTGGTTGTTGTTCAACCCTTCCAAAGAAACTACGCTAGGAATATCCTCTAGAATTCCACCTTGAGGTGAGATTCGGGTAAATGAACCTTGCCATTCACCTAGGTTTTTCAGCAAAGCTTCCCACTGCGATCGCATGGTTATTAATTTTGAGTTATGAATGATAATTTATAAATTATAAGTAAATTTTGTGATCATTCATATTTCATAAATCTGAGCTTTTAGCAAATCGCCATACAGCAAAAAGACTCCCTAATAGTCCCATTGTTGTACCAAAACTGAGGAGAATGAGAGGTAAGAGTACAGTTTGTAATGCACTAAGCTGCATACCGTTGCCAAGAAATCGAATAAATTCAGGTTGATGGACTAACCACTTGCTCAGAAGCTGTTGAATGCAATTGATGAAGCTCCAAGCAGTGGTACCGCCAAGAAAGCCAAAGGTAATTCCTTGTAAGATAAATGGTAGATAAATCCATGCTGAAGTCGCTCCCACGAGTTGCATAACTTCAATTTCCCGACGACGCGCTACCACAATGAGACGAATGGTTGTTGAGGTTACAGCAACTGCAATGAAGGTGA
Organism: Iphinoe sp. HA4291-MV1; assembly: GCA_019359415.1. Taxonomy (GTDB): domain Bacteria; phylum Cyanobacteriota; class Cyanobacteriia; order Cyanobacteriales; family Nostocaceae; genus Brasilonema. The sequence goes on from JAHHHH010000015.1 coordinate 40,687, forward strand.
AGATGATTGTCATCGTCAGTGACACCCAGGTCAAAGCTTTATGTAATTGGGCGACTTTTTTGACAGCTTCATCTGCATACTGCACAACATCAACTCCCTGTAACTTTGCCAGTTGCTTTGCTAAAGTTGGCACAGCAGAAGAGTTACGTGCTTTGACTTTCAATTCATCTACCAAAGGATTATGACCAAGTTGCTGTGTAGCACCTTCAATATCAGAAATACCTAGTTCTTGAACTAACTTTTTCCAAGCTTGCTCTTTTGTAATTGTTTTAACATTTTCTACCTCTGACATTGTTACCACTTGTGGTATAATAGTTTCTACCCTCGTATTTGGCTTAAGATAAACTGATACTTCCAACTGGCTACCAAATTGATTGAGCAGTTTTTCTAATTGCCAAGAAGTTTGCAGACTTATGCCAAATAAGAATAGTAAAACAGTCACAGTACTGACAGCTGCCCAGTTCATCCATCCACCACGTTGCAAACCCAAGAAAGTTTCTTTGAGCAGATAGTCAAGTTTAGTGACCAACTTCGGCATTTGATACCCCAATGTTTCTGTAGAAAACAACAGTACCTTTTATACTCGCAGGAACTGGTAGATAGCCAGAGAGATATCTCGATATCATGACCAGGGATTAGTATTACAAAACTTGTTTTTAGCCTCTTGAAGGCGGGGTAAAACAGCAGTTGAGGTGATAAAGTTTGCATTGAGACTAACTAAAGATACCATTGCCCATTGCCCATTGCCCAGAATTGTTAAGATTAAAGAACTGACACTATATAAAAACTAGCCCAAAAGACCGAGTTACAAGATCATGCCTGTAGAAATCGCTGTTGAGAAGAAAAAGTTACAAAACCCGCCATTAGAACTTCATTACTTGGGCGATCGCGTTCTCCGTCAAGGAGCTAAGCGCATATCTAAAGTAGACGAGGAAATTCGTCTACTGATACGTGAAATGCTGCAAACCATGTACAGCAAGGATGGTATTGGTTTAGCTGCACCTCAAGTGGGAGTTCACAAACAACTCATTGTTATCGACTGCGAACCAGATAACCCAGCTAATCCACCACTGGTATTAATCAACCCTAATATCAAACAAGTCAGCCGTGAAATCTGCGTGGCGCAAGAAGGATGTTTGAGTATTCCAGGCGTCTACTTGGATGTGAAACGTCCGCAAGTTGTAGAAATTTCTTACAAAGACGAACATGGACGTCCCCGGACTTTAAAAGCTGGAGATTTGCTCGGACGCTGCATTCAGCACGAGATGGATCACCTCAACGGTGTGGTATTTGTAGATCGTGTAGATAATTCTTTGGCTTTGGCGCAAGAGCTATCTAAACATGGCTTTTCACATCAGGCTGTAAAACCAGTAGCATAGGGTGGTTAGGTAGTGAATATAATGACTCCAAAAAGCGGTTTATTTCTAGCTGGTTCTTGTATTGCAGCTATAGCCGCAGTCGGTTCAATGTTTGAACTCGGTTCTGGACAACCAGATTTGGGTACTCAAACAACTGCAATTATCCTAGCACTAAGCATTCCACTGACAGGATTGTTTTTCGTTGCTGCAGTTAGGGATGCTAGAGCTAATATAAAATAAGCATCAGGTGTAAAATAAGGAAAAGGAAAAAGAAAAAAGGAAAAGTAAATCCTTTTACTTTATGCCTTTTCCCTTTTACTTTAAGCTAATAATTTTGTTGCAATTTCTAACTTGAAAATGGGCAATGGGCAATGGGCAATGGGCAATGGGGAAGAGGGATTTTCATAGCAAGGCTTGTGAGATTTTCTCGTGATTGACTGATAAGAATTTCCAAAAACTGAAAGAAACATTACTGTTAAGTTACCACTTCATGCTGGTTTATGTGCAATGAACGCCACATGAGCTTGAGGTAAACAGTATTGACCACATAGCTACTCATCATTTGAACTTGGAAGCCCACTTGACGGAGTTCTCTTGCAACATCCGTCGCTTTGTATAATCGTTGATGGTGTACTTCTTCTGCTCGTCTGTAATGTTCACCCACCTTCCGAAAGGTGATAATCCGACGAGTCAATGTTTCCTGCTCTAAATCCTCTTTCTTTTCAACGAGTACTACCCAATCCTTTCCTTCAGTGAACCCCATGCATAAATGCAGGGGGTTATAACTTACTCAACTCCCTCAATCCGATCCTCAACCTCCTGATATAACTCGCGCAGCAATTCTAAATTGCTCTCGCTTGTCTCCCAATAACCGCGCCCATTGACTTCCAATAAGGTGGAAACAACCTTGCGGAAAGAATGAGGGTTGAGGTTCAGCAAACGGTTCCGCATTGCTTCATCTTTGATGAAGGTTTCATTGGTGTCCTCATAAACCCAGTTATCCACAGCACCAGCGGTTGCACTCCAACCCATTGTATTCACTAAGCGCTTGGAGAGTTCCCGCACACCTTCATAACCGTGAGACAGCATTCCTTCATACCACTTGGGATTTAACAATTTGGTACGGGTATCCAAACGCACGGTTTCTGATAAAGTACGCACTTGAGCATGAGCTGTGGTGGTGTCGGCGATGTAGGATGCTGGTGTTTTGCCATCACCCCGCAAGCTAGCGACAACCTTAGTGGGATCAGAATCGAAGTAATGGGAAACATCTGTCAGGCTAATCTCGGATGAGTCGAGATTTTGGAAAGTGACTTCAGCAGTTTTCAGGGTGCGTTCAAAAATCTTTCGGGATTCTTCCATCGTACCGGGGTTATCGGCACTGAAGGCGAAGGATTTGCGCGTGAGGTACATTTCCTGCAACTCGGCTTCGCTCTCCCAAGTGCTGTTTTCTACTGCTAAGTTGATATTGGAGGAGTAGGAACCAGAAGCATTAGAGAACACACGAGTTGCCGCTTGGCGCAGGTTGATTCCCATTTCCTCTGCTTGTTCAAAGGCGTGTTTGCGGACATAGTTCATTGATGGTGGCTCATCTGCTTCCGCTGCCATTTTCACCGCTTGATCTAGCAGGTTCATCTGGTTGATGAACAAGTCGCGGAAGACGCCAGAACAGTTGACGACTACATCAATGCGTGGACGTCCCAACTCTTCTAGAGGTATCAGTTCTAACTTGTTTACCCGTCCCAAAGCATCGGGAACCGGACGCACTCCCACCATCCACATGATTTGTGCCAGTGATTCTCCGTAGGTTTTGATGTTATCGGTTCCCCATAACACACAAGCGATCGTTTCGGGATACTGACCGCCGTTTTCTGCTTTGTTACGCGCCAGCAGTCTGTCTACAACGATTTTCGCTGATTGTACAGCAGCTGTTGTGGGTATGGCTTGAGGGTCGAGGGCGTGGATATTTTTACCCGTGGGCAAGACATCTGGGTTCCGAATGGGGTCGCCACCAGGACCAGGAAGAACGTACTCGCCTCCTAACCCTTTGAGTAATGCTCCCAATTCATTGTCAGCACAAACTTGCTGCAAGCAGAATTCCAGATACTCAAACAGTGGTTTGAGTGCTGTAACATCCACCTTGGTGTAACCTGCTTTATGCAGTGCTTCTACCCAAGGTTCTTTTTTGCCCATGTTGAAGAAGTTGAGCTTGGAAACGAGAGAAACTCGTCCTTCTGCGTCGGTTTGCTCTTTGACAAGGGCGGAAACTGCGGCGCGGCTTGCCATTGTGATGTCTTGCAGCAGTTGGACATCATCTAAAATACCTTTGTCGCTGTTTTGGTAGACCTCGTCAATGTTACGCCCGATGCTGTTGGCGATAATACGGGGCAAACTTTGAACGTCTTCCTCTGGACGGTCTAAGTTAGCAATGTTGACCAGAGTTGCGATCGCTTCTTCTGCTGAAGGTGGTTTCCCAATAACGTGCAATCCACAAGGTAACAGTCGCGATTCAATCTCCATCAACTTGCGGTAGACTATACCAACGATATTATCGCGCTCTTCGGCGGTCATATCCTTGGCATCGTGCTCGCTTAAGGCGATGTCCTTATCCAGGTTCACCATCCGGCATTTATCCATTATGGTGTTGACGATGGGAACACCACGTCCAGTATCTTTCAAGGTTTGGTAAGAACCAATCAATTCGCTGAGTTCTTTCAGACCTTTGTACAACCCAGCATTTTCTGCTGGAGGAGTGAGGTAGGAAATTGTCTCCGCATAGCTGCGACGCTTGGCAATTGTCGCTTCACTGGGGTTATTGGCGGCGTAGTAGTAAAGATTGGGAATCATACCAATCAAGTTATCTGGATAACATTCTCCAGACATCCCCATCTGCTTTCCTGGCATAAATTCCAAGGAACCGTGAGTCCCGAAATGCAGCACAGCGTCAGCTTGCCAAATTTGTTCTAAGTAGGTGTAGTAAGCCGCAAAACCGTGGTGTGGACTTGCAGAACGCGAGAACAGTAACCGCATGGGATCGCCTTCGTAACCAAAGGTAGGCTGAACACCGATGAAGACATTACCGAATTGCTTACCATAAATCAGCAGGTTTTGCCCATCGCTGTTGAGATGTCCAGGAGGTGCTCCCCAGTTTTCCTCAAGGCGTTGCGAGTAGGGTGTGAGTTTTTCATACTCAGGAACCGACATCCGATAGGCAATGTTGAGTTCGGGGCTGCGGTACTGCGCCTGTGCGTCGTGGATGACTTCTTCCATCAAGTCTTTGGCAGACTCAGGTAAGTCCTGCACATCATACCCGTTGTTTTTAAGTGCTTTCATCACCTCGTAAATTGAACCGAACACATCTAGATATGCGGCGGTTCCCACATTACCCTTATCTGGTGGGAAGCTGAAAACGGTGATGGCAACTTTCTTGCCTAGCTTCGGCTTACGGCGCAGGTTAGCCCATTTGAGAGCGCGTTGTGCGACTGCTTCGATGCGGTCTTGCAGTGCGATCGCTTTTCCTGTTGTTCCATCGCGTCCTGATACAATTATCGGCTCAATTGCGCCATCTAATTCAGGAATCGCAATTTGCAATGCGACTTGAATTGGGTGTAACCCCAAATCGCTATTCTGCCATTCTTCTGTTGTTTGGAAGACCAAAGGCAGCACGACCATATAAGGACGGTTCAATCGCTTGAGTGCCTCAATTGCCTTAGGATGGTCTTGGCGTGCTGGTCCACCTACTAGGGCAAAACCCGTCAAGGATACAACTGCATCAACGAGGGGCGTTTTCGTTGTCGGTTCAAAGAAGTGTGCATCCACAGGTTTGGAAAAATCCAAACCGCCAGCAAAAACCGGAATAACCCGTGCGCCCATAGCTTCGAGTTCCTGCACCATTGCTACATAATGGGCATCATCGCCGGTCACAAGGTGTGTGCGCTGCAACACCAACCCAACACAAGGCGCTAGCGGGTCTTTCAAATCATTGAGAATATCCTTACGACTGTTGTACCAGTTAAGGTATTCTTTGACATCTTCAAACATTGTAGGAGCAAGAGGATGCCAAATTCCCATATCGGGATAAACAACTGGTTCTTTGTATTGCAAAGACGCGAAATTTCGCGTTTCTACATTATTTTTTAAGACGTACTTATCAGCGAGCATCAGCAAAAAGTTTTCCAAGTTATCTGGAGAACCCCCTAACCAATACTGAAAGCTGAGCATGAAATTTCGGGCGTCCTGTGCTTTGTCCATTGGCAGGTACTTGAGCACTTGCGGTAGTGTCCGCAGCAGCTTTAGCATTCCATCTTGGAACCCAGAGCCTGATTTTTCCTTGCGTTTTCGCATGAACTGTGCTATTGCACTCTTAGATTGCCCCAACTGTGCCAGGGAGAAGCTGCCCATTTTGTTTAGGCGCATGACTTCGGGCATTGAGGGGAACACAACGGCAACATCTAGGCGATCGCGGTATGGTGCTACTGCTGCGACTAACTTTTGGGCTAAGTCTTCTATAAAAATCAGCGAGGCTATAAAGATATTGGCACTTGCCATATCCTTTTGGAACTCCTCATAGTTCTCTTGGTCTCGGAGTTCTTCAATCAAGTAACCACTGATTTCAATCGCCAAGTTGGGATGATTTTGGTTAATTTCCCGAACCGCTTGTGACAATGCACTCTGGTACTGGGACTCTAACACGACATAGACCACCTTAATTAAATGACGCCCCCGCAGATTATCAGGCGCAATATGTCTAATGGTGGACTTGACGTGAGTGAACATGCTTCCTCGGCTCCTTTGATGCGTGTTCTCGTTTTGCAAAGTTACGATGTAGGCAAAACCTGCCTAAAGGTGACTTTACTTCGTTCGGCAATATGAGATTTCTATCAGAAAAAGCTTGCTCAGTGGGGATTTTGTCGTCTATCTGACACAAAACGATATAAAAAGCGAAACATTTTGTAAAAATTGTTGACACATTAGCAAAGTAAATACTCAGATATAAGTAATACAAATTTATATAACTTTGATAAATTAGCTGCTTTAGTTTCACCACTCTGTGCATCAGAGGAGTGTCTGTAGACAAAAGGTGGGCAACTGTTAGTCAAAATTAACTTATACCTCTGCAGAACTTTTGCGTGAGCAAAAAGTAACAATACTGGTATTTTGGACAAAATAGACAAACCAAACGCTTTCAGCATTCGCGTTCGCCCAAAGCTCAGTGTCTTTGGCTAGGGCATTTCTCTATTTGTTACGTTATATTACGTAGTTATTGAATGGTATTTTATAACTAATGACTACTTACACTTATTCACTTTTGCTTTGTATATGAAAAGGTGCATAACTTGATTTTGCTGACACCTATTAGGAATGTAGAAGGAAAACTTTCTAAGCTTACTTTCTATTTAGAAAATTCACATAATTATACTTTTGTCAATCTGTCAGTCCCAATCTCAATCAGTTTATAACCTTTAGGTTTCTTTAGCCACAAGTGATTAATCAGACGTTGATATCCTTCCCAAAGGTTAATCAACAGAAAGAAATAGTTAATACCAGGGTTTTCTCGTGAGGAGTAGCTATGAAGAGAAGAGATTTTATAACAACTGTTGCTGTGTCTGGTGGTTCAGCCTATGCGGCAATGAAGGCTTTGGGCTTGCTAGAAAAACCAGCAACTGCACAAAGTCCATCACAAAGAGGTTCATTTCGGCTACAGCCCAGCAAAAGAGGCGATCGCGTCATTATTCTTGGTGCAGGCTTGGCAGGAATGGCTTGTGCTTATGAGTTAGGCAAAGTTGGTTATGACTGTATTATCCTTGAGGCACGTTCACGTGCTGGTGGTCGGTGCTGGACGCTTCGAGGTGGAGATCAGTTTACTGATACTTTAGGTCAAACCCAGACAGTTCAATTTGATTCAGGCTTGTACTTTAATCCCGGTCCAGCTCGCATTCCCCAAGAACATGTCACACTAGACTACTGTAGGGAATTTGGCGTTGCTGTTGAGGTGAAAGAAAACCTTAACCGACGAGAATATTACTACAACACTCAGAATGCAGGTTCCTTGTCGGGTCAAAAAGTCCGTGCACGCGAAGCCATAACTGATATACGTGGCTACATATCAGAACTACTGGCTAAAGCCATTAGCCAGGATGCAATTAATGCGCCGTTGACAACCGCAGACAAAGAAAAACTCGTTGAGTTTCTCAAAACTTATGGGGGTTTATCTCCAGACTTGTTCTACAAAGGTTCAAGCCGACGTGGCTTCATTAATTATCCGAGTGCTGAGCAACCAGGCACACAATCAGATCCCTACGATCTGAGTGCGTTAATTCAGTTAGGATTCGCCAACTACGAAGCTTTGGAATGGAATTGGCAGTACCAGATGACGATGCTACAGCCGATTGGTGGGATGGATCAAATAGCTAAAGCTTTTGAACGTAGAGTCGGTCAGAAGATTGCTTTCCAATCAGAGGTCAAAGAGATTCGCAAGACACCCAACGGTGTTAGCATCGTGTACACCAATAGCTCAGGCACAAACCAACAAATCAAAGGCGACTACTGCATCTGCACCATTCCGCTGCCAGTACTCAAGGATATCCCGTCAGACTTTTCTCCCGATATGAAGGAGGCAATTGCCAGTGCTCTCTACGTGCGAGCAGGTAAAGGTGGCTTGCAGTTCCGACGCCGTTTTTGGGAAGAAGACGAGAAAATCTTCGGTGGGATTACTCGGACCGATCAGGACATTAGTCAGATTTGGTATCCGTCAGAAGGTTACCTGTCTAACAAAGGAATTCTCCTCGGCTACTACCAATTTGATGACACCAAAGTAGGAACTCTGTCTCCAGCTCAACGCCTCTCCTTAGCGCTGGAACAAGGCAGCAACATCCACCCTCAATACAGAAACGAGTTTGAGAACGGTGTCACAGTTTATTGGCCAACAATCCCATACAACTTAGGTGGCTGGGCAGAGTACACAGATGAGGCTCGACAGAGGTACTATCCCAGACTCAACGAACCCGATGGCAATATTTATCTATGTGGGGAGCATGTGAGCTACTTGACATCATGGATGGCTGGTGCTTTGGAATCGGCACGTTTGGTAAGTTCAAAAATTAATACTTTGGCTTAGTAGGGGCTGGGAACCAATAACTGCTAAATATTGACTAGTGACTAATGACTAATGACTAATGACTCATGACTAATAACTAATGACTGCTGATATTCTGATTCTCTCAAACGGTCCTGGGGAGGTAACAACTTGGGTGCGTCCAGTTGTTAGGCAATTGCGCCAACAACTAGGAAATGACCGAAACAAAATAAGAATTTCTGTAGTTTTGTCCCCTTGTCCAAACTCCAGTGGCAAAGAAGCAGATATTGCCCAATCTTATCCCGAAGTAGACCGAGTGCAAGCAGCAGAACATTTTTGGCAGTTTTTACTGTGGGGAAAGACATTTGAGAAGTGGGACTGGCGTAAGCACGGTGTCGTTGTTTTCCTGGGTGGGGATCAGTTTTTCCCTGTTGTCATCGGCAAAAGGCTAGGCTATCGCACCGTTGTCTACGCTGAATGGGATGCACGTTGGCATAGCATGATTGACCGTTTTGGAGTGATGAAACCAGTAGTTGCTGCTCGTGTTCCTCAGAAATTTGCCCACAAGTTTAGCGTTGTCGGAGATTTGATGCAAGAAGCCCAGGATTTGGGAGCAGGGGAGCAAGTAATTTCTCCCTCATCTCCCTCATCCCCCTCATCTTCCTCATCTTCCTCATTCTCCTCATCCTCTTCATTTCCTACTGAACTAATTGGCGTACTTCCTGGTTCAAAGCCGTCAAAGTTGATGCAAGGGGTGCCCTTGACGTTGGCGATTGCGGAATATGTCCATGCAAAAAGACCGCAAACTAAGTTTGTCATTCCTGTCGCCCCGACTTTGGATTTACAAACTTTAGCTAGTTTTGCTGATCCGCAGAAAAATTCTTTTGTTCAAACCTTTGGTTTTAGTGGTGCTTCTTTAATTCTTCCAGATGACACTGGTAGGGGCTTGCCGTGCCCCTACGACCATCCTATCCTCAAGACAGGAACAGGTTTATGTGTCCAACTGTGGACTCAGACGCCAGCATACGATTTATTATCCCAGTGCTGTCTGTGCTTAACGACAGTGGGTGCAAACACGGCTGAACTGGGTGCATTAGCTGTGCCGATGATAGTTTTGTTACCCACTCAACAACTAGATGCTATGAGGTCTTGGGATGGTTTGCCAGGACTGTTGGCGAATTTGCCTTTGGTTGGTTCTGGTTTTGCCAAGTTGATTAACGCTCTTGTATTGAGACGATTGGGTTTGCTAGCATGGCCCAATATTTGGGCACAAGAAATGGTTGTACCGGAATTAGTCGGAAAACTTCAGCCGTCAGAAGTCGGAGAAATGGTATTAGATTTTCTAGATCATCCAGAAAAGTTAGACCAAATACGAGCAAAACTAAGAAGAATTAGGGGTGAAGCTGGTGCAGCTAATAAGCTGGCACAGTTAGTTTACGAAGAGATAGAAAAGCAGTTGTAGAAGCGATTATTTTAAAAGTCGTAAATTAAAAGGATAGTGGTAAGATTGACCATTGTAAGCTCGAACCGATGCAATAATAATCACGAATAACTGAAAAATCAATACCAGAATCCAGATAAAGAGTACCAGATAAGATAAAGATAAAAATAGAAGATTGAGAGAATTGACTCCTGAGGAATACGCTGATGAATACGAAAGAACTAAGAATATACTCAGAATAGCTGTGATCAAACCAAATACAAATCCATAAATGATCATTGAAATCTGAAAGTTAACTGATTCTTTCCCTTGCTCATTAATAAATGGATGCTTATCCTTTTGAGTGAGCCAAATGATTAGTGGAATTAGAATCGAGCCAAATGGTATAATTAATCCCGCTAGTGCACTAAGATGACAAGCCATCCCCCAATCCCCCAAGTACGAGTTGATTTATCAAATTGGTGATGCATCTTTAGACTCTCCTATTGTTATAGCAAACATCAAGACACAGGCATCTTTATTTTACTCAGAAGACTTCCCGTCTCTTCGTCCCAGTTCATAAACGCCACAACCCATACAAGCAAGTATCCCCATGCTTATTGCCCAGCTGCGACCCAAACTGATTTCCACTCCCCAATTTAGTAACGTACCAATGACCAGAAAGGGCACAATGCTAAAAAGTGAGGCGTAAAAAGCATTTTGTGACTCTCTCGCTTGCTTTGTTTTTTCAAATTCTGACTGGCTAGTGTAGAGCGATCGCTCGGCAAAGTTAAACCAACGGTTCAATTGCTGGATAACCCATTCCCTGACTGGGGAAAAACCAAGATATAGCGCCAAAGACCACAAACTTGCTCCGGCGATCGCGGTTGTGTCTAACTCAAAGCTGAAAGGCAATATTTCAGTCAGCATGGCTTGTGGAAGTTTTGTGGAGAGTGCGCTTGGTGAAGCTAAACCAATTTTTTAAGCAAATATAGGGACAACCTTAACAGCATTTTTACTTATTTGCAACTCTTCCACCGTAATCATAAGAAAAACTCTTATCGGTAATATCAACTTTAAAATGTTTACCAACGTTATAAAGTTCCTTCACGTAAATGTTTGGCTGCCAAGCTATTTTCGATTCTGTCTTGCTTGGATAATAGCCAATCCATTGCTTGATATAATTCGTCAGAATCCGCAGCCATCAAGTCCTAACATTTCACCCAGACTCGAAAAACTGGTTTCATCATGAAGTCCTCTTGCCGTTGCAAGCTTAGAGCATGGGTCGATAATTCGCGCTACTATCATCGCCAGCACTAATCTTCTTTCTCGGCTGTTTTCTTCCTCAATTTGAGTATCAGTAAAATCCTGCAAAAACATATTCATTTTAGCGATCGCGGAATACAACGCCACAGTTGCCACGGGTGACAATGACCGGCTAGCAGTTACAAACCAAGCGTTGCGAGAATTGTCCGGTGTTAATGAACTGTATTGGCTCTTGTTGTTGTGCTTGCTATAAGTTTCAGCGCACCATCATACGCCGCAACAGGTACAGTAAAATGGTTTGATCCAGGGAAAGGGTTTGGTTTTATAGCGCAAGATAACGGACCAGATGTTTTCGTGCATTTTTCTGCTATTCAAACCACTGGACTTAGGCATCCGGATTTGGTTTGGGGAAGACGAGCCAATCGGTTGCTGCTACCGTAACCTTGGAGCAGGATTATGTCTAGAAAGTTGCTACGGTAGTAGAACTGGCTGGGCTAGTTGCTCAACTAACTCTTTTGCCAGTTGGGAAATACTTGGACCCCCCATGAGTTTCATTGTGGGTATGCTCACACCCAGATCTTTCTCGAGCCGGTTACTTAGCTCCACTGCCATTAAGGAGTCAAGTCCCAAATTGGTCAGCGGTTTTGATCTGTCCAGCTTGGCAGCAGAAGTTCCCAATACCCGTGCAACTTGTTCAAGCAGGCGAGATTCCAGCAACTGCAGGCGCTCTGCTGGTTGGGCAGCCATGAGGGCATTGGAGAATGAATCTCCTTCTGGAGCATCGCCTGCTTCTTGTGATACTGCTTTTTCCCCTGCCAAGTGAGAAAATCGTGGTGATACGCCAGCCGCGTGAAGCTGGGACCACCGCTGCCAGTCCATCGATGCCACCGTCGTCTGAACTGCCTCAAGGAGAAGCAATTCTCCCAGCATAGAAAGCGCTTGTTGCGACAAAAGTGGTTTAACTCCAATCCGCCTTAGACGCTCGCCTACTTCCGCGTCCCGAGCAACGTAACCAACATCGGCAATCACGCCCCAGTTGACGGTTAGGGCTGGAAGTCCCATAGCGCGGCGGTGGTGAGCCAGCGCATCCAGAAAAACACTGGCAGCCACATAATTCCCCTGTCCTGGGTTTCCCACAATTGAAGTCAACGAGGAGAAATTGATGAAGAAATCCAGCTGCGTATTCTGGGTCTGCACGTGTAAGTTCCACGCACCCATGACCTTGGGAGCCATCACTTTAAACAAGCGTTCACGGTTGAGTTGCAGCAGGACACCATCGTCCAAAACTAAAGCAGCGTGGATAACACCGCGCAACGGTGGCATTGAGTGACGAATATCAGCCAGGACGCCAGCCACCTGGTTTGCATTGCTCACGTCTGCTTTGGCAACTACCACCCTTGCGCCTGCTGACTCCAGAGTTTTTACAGCTTCAGATGCGGCTGGTGAAGCAGCACCGCTGCGTCCCATCAATACTAGGTGTTTAGCACCGTTTTTGACCAACCACTTCGCCACTGCTAAACTAAACCCACCCAGTCCGCCAGTAATAAGGTAGGTTCCATAACTATGAAATGTCACTTTTTCCTCAACAGCGGGAGCCACCACCATATCTGGGTCTTGCAAGGAGACTACTATCTTGCCGATGTGCTTTGCTTGTGCCATATACCGGAAAGCGGTTTGCACCTTGCTTATAGGGAAGACCCGATGGGGCAGTGGGTGAAGAGTTTGCTCCGAAAAGTGTTTCATTAATTCCCGAAATAAATCCCCGGCAAAATCAGGGCGATCATGCCACAGTTGGTCTAAGTCCACAGCAAAGAAAGACAAGTTATTGCGAAAAGGTCGCAGACCTAATTTAGTGTTCTGGTCGATATCCCGCTTGCCGATTTCGATAAAACGTCCGAATCTTGCCAGCACAGAGATACTCAAAAGTATGGCATCTCCTGCCAAAGAGTTGAGGACGATATCGACTCCTTTGCCGTTGGTGAGTTCCATCACTTCCTCTGCAAACGCGGTGGAGCGAGAATCCATGATATGATGGACGCCCAGCGCTTTGAGAAATTCCCGTTTTTCTGGATTGCCTGCAGTGGCAAAAATCTCTGCGCCTGCTTTTTGAGCCAGTTGGATGGCGGCTAGACCCACACCTCCTGCTGCTGCATGAATGAGAAAGCGCTCGCCCTTACGGATTCGCCCCAAGTCGTGCAAGGCATAGTAAGCCGTGAGGAAAACGGCAGGAATCGTAGCAGCTTCTTCAAAACTAATATGTGCGGGTTTTTTTACCACCAAGCGGGCATCTGCGATCATATGACTGCTAAAACTGTGAGGGGCGCTGGCAATAACTTGGTCACCTATCTCAAACTCTTCAACGCCAGAGCCAATTGCAGTAATAATGCCAGCACACTCTAAACCAAGCGATCGCCCGGAAAAATTGCCCTCTAAGTTAACATCAGCCAGCAAGTTCATTGCCTTGGCGACATCCTTGAAGTTGAGACCCGCCGCACAAACTTGGATCTCAACCTCTCCCGATCCAGGTTTGGAGCGGGAGATCGCCCGCAGCGTCAAGTTGTCTAAAATTCCTGGTTTGGAAATTTCCAAACGGAAGGGTTGAGAAGATGCCTGCTTTTTCTGAACTGTTGCAACATCTTTTAGCGACACCGGCATTAACTTGTGGACGTAGCGCGCTTCACCCCGCAAGGCGATTTCATCTTCCCCCTCATCTGACCATAACTCTGCTTCTAGAGACTGAATTTCTTCAGGAGAGATGGCGTTGCTGATATCCACTCTTGTACACTGAAGTTTGGGAAATTCATTATTTATCACCCGACCCAGACCCCACAAGGGAGACTGAGCGACTTCAACTGAGTTGACTGATTCTCCTATGGGCTGTGCTCCTTGGGTTACCAGTACAAGACGAGGAGAACTTCCCACTCGCTCCAACGCTTGAACCAAGTGCAAAACGCTCAAGGTTCCCAGTGTTTGCGCCTCTTCAAGAGAAGCAACTGTGGTTTCCTCCGTTGGAGTTATGTCCAGACTCCAGAGGTGAACTATCCCACGACAAGCTGGCAGACTGGTACTCACAACTTCCAGGAGTTGCTGCATATCTTCTGGATGGGACGGGCGGAGCTGGAACTGGTGGGGAGCGAGGCACTTGAAGGCATCTCCAGGCTCGATAAGAATGGGAATTTCTGAGCGTTTTTGCAGTCGTTGTGCTAATTGCTGTCCAACCCCACATCTGTCGGCAAAAATCAACCAGCTTCCCTGCTGTTCGGGTTTGGGAGTCACTATTGACGAGAGTTGAGTTTTTCGCTGAACTTGAGGACCAGTAGCCAGAATCACGGTTTGCAGAGACTCAGAAGCGCTATCTGTATCTGAAATGCCAGTAACTTCAACAAACCCGACATCAGCCAGCAAATCTCGCCATTTTTGCGAACAAAGGAGCGGGTGTGCCAGTCGTAAGTCCAGATCGGAAAATAGCCACCAGCCCTTGAGCAATCCGAAAACTAGATCTATAAAGCGAGGAGCGTTTGTCAGCTCTAGTAGAATTAGCAACCCCTGCGATGCTAGAAGCTGTTTGACATTCTCCAAGGTGGAGCGCAAATCGCGGGTGGCGTGCAGTACATTCGCTGCCAGAATCAAATCGAATGAATGAGCGTCAAATCCTTGGGAAACTGGGTCGGTTTCAATATCCAAAACCCGGTACTCAATGAAAGGATAATCGCTGAATTTCTGTTGGGCAGAGGTGGTAAACTGTTGAGTAACGTCTGTGAACACATATTCTGTCCGCTTTGCTGGGAGCTTTGGCAGTACGTAGGATGTCATTGAACCCGTCCCTGCACCGATTTCCAATATCCGCACTTTTCGTCCTGACGGTAAGCGCTCCAGTGCCGCCCCTATCGCCTTCTGAACAAGCAGGTTATAGATGCGAGAACTTGGCGCGTCTTGGTACATATGCTCCGATATTGTCATCGAACCTTCCGGGAAAATCAGTTGCAGCGGATCGACTTCACCGCACAACACTTGAGCCAATTTCTCACCGCATCGTCCCAGCAGCACCAGTTCTGCTTGATAGGCAGGAAAGCGGACCAAAAGTTCTTTCCAAGTCTGATGTGGTTCTTTCAATTCTGGTATCTGGGAAACCTCCCACCCATCATATATGCGGCGCAGCACGCCATCTTCCTCAAGGATTTCTAGCATCCGACCCAACAGACGGCAGTGCTGGTCTACCACGCCCAATTCCTCGGCAAGAGTGGACGCACTTATGGGCTGGTGCAATTGAGGCTCAAAGCCGAGCTGCTTCAGGGCTTTGAGGACGTAAGCAGCAGACAAAAGGTCTAAGAGCGGCTCTAGCGTTAAGTAGTAATGTTTCCGTCCTAATTGCTCGCTCAAGTGAGCCGCAACGCTAGACAAGCTGTCGGCAATTTGTTGAGACGAGGGCAGATAATCAGCGGGCTGGTAAACTAAGGCTTGACCGGGGCGTGCTTTCAACTCCCATTGGTATTCGTAAAGATAGTCCTCTTTTTCTGCAACACCTTCTTGCGCATTTCTCAGGGACTTGCAGCAGAATCCTTGAATTTCAACTAGCACGTTGCCTGTTTTATCCAGCAGTCGGATATCCCCTTTAATCTGTTTCGCGTTTTGCTCCACTAGACGGGCGTGGCTCCACACTTGAAGTCCGGGACGCCCCCAAACTCGAAGTCGTTTTATCCCAACCGGCAGGTAAGTTTGCTTTTGTGATACAGTGCCAATAATAACCTGAAAGCAAGCATCCAAGAGAGCCGGATGCAACTGGTAGTCTTTGACTTGTTTCTCTAAAGCTTCAGGAAGTAAGAGTCGTGCGATCGCTTCTGAGCCAGCACACCAGAGTTGTTCGATCCCCTGGAAATTTGGTCCATATTCCAATCCCATTTCTTGGAACTGCTCATAGAGAGTGCTCTTGGAAATTTCCTCAGTACAGCGATCGCGAATCTCGTCCAATACAACTTGCTTGGGGACATTGTTATTTTTATTGCCCAACAAGTTGCCCGAGGCGTGTCGCACCCACGACGCTTTCTCACCTTTGGCTTGACTGTGGATGTCGAAAGAAGTTTGACCTGAGCGATCAACACTTAACTGAATTCTTACGGGTTCATCAGTCAAGAACAGCGCTTTTTGAAGTTCGATGTCTTCCAAAACATAAGACTCCGAGCCAAAAATTTCCTTTGCAGCAGCCAGAGCCATTTCCACATAAGCTGCTCCCGGATACACCACAGTTCCCTGGATGCGATGATCTTGCAGATAACAGAGGCGGTCTTTGTCAATCGCCCCATTCCACACCGGCTGGGCTAATTCCAGACGGCTTCCCAGCAAGGGATGAACCGGCACTCCCAGCACGGAGATCTGGTACGTTTGTCCCAACCGAGCTTGCTGCGATTCAGGAGACTCGTTCCAATAACGCTCTCGCTGCCAAGGATAGGACGGCAGGCGGACGAACTGACCTTGCGGATAAAGCTGGTGCCAGTCAACCGGATATCCCAGCGTGTAGAGCTTACCGAAAGACCCCAACATTACAGTTCTTTCTAGTTCAAAGCGTCGCAAGGAAGGCAACACAGTTGCTGTTTTATTGGCGAGGGCAGAGCACTCTGAAATATAGCTTGCTAGCACAGGATGAGCGCCAATTTCTAGGAATAGATTATACCCTGCCTGCAAAAGTCCGTCCACAGCTAGTGCAAACAGCACTGGATTCCTCATGTTTTGCCCCCAGTAGGCACCATCCACTTCTGGTCCTGCAACCTGCAAACCGGTGACAGTGGAAAATAAGGGAATGACGGCTTTTTGAGGAGTTATTCCTTGCAAAGACTCTGCTAATTCTGCCTTAATTGGCTCCATCAAGGGACTGTGATAAGGCACCTCCACCCGCAGGAACCGGCAGAAAATCTGTTTTTGCTCTAAAGATTGGGCAATTTCTTCTAAAGCTTTGCTATCTCCGGATAGAGTTACGGATTTGGGGCTGTTAACAGCTGCTACAGAAACGCGCTCTTCGTATCCGACTAGAAACCGTTCTGCTTCCTCTGACGACAGCCCAATCGCTAACATTTTCCCAAGTCCTGCAGCTTTTGCTTGCAAGCGGCTGCGATGGAAGATGATCCGAACGGCGTCTTTTAAGCTCAAAACCCCAGCAACATGAGCGGCTGCCACTTCGCCGACACTGTGACCGACAATCGCTTCAGGGATGATCCCCCAGCTGCGCCATAAAGCAGCGAGAGCGACTTGCACTGAAAAGATGGCACACTGAGCGATTTCGGTAGAGTTGATGCGCGAAGTCTCCTCCGATGCACTCAGTTCTTCGAGCAGCGACCAATCAGTATATTGCCGTAGCAATTCATCGCACTGTTGAATAGTTTTTTCAAATACGGGTTCTTCTGACAACAAAGTCCGCCCCATCGCCCACCATTGCTGTCCCATGCCGGAGAACACGAAAGCGAGTTTGGGTGAGGAGTCTTCCGATGTGCGATCGCAAGACATTCTATGGCGAGTTTCTCCTGCTAAAAACGCTTCCAGGTGTTCTGCCAGTTCTTGTTTGGAATCAGCCACCACTGCCAATCGGTGGTTATGATGGCTTCGGCGCAGGCTTGCAGTATAGCAGATGTCGGATAATGAGGAATCATCTTCCTCTGTTAAAAAATCTTTGTAAGCCACTGCAAACGCCTTGAGCGCTTCCTCACTCCTAGCCGACAGCGGCAATAGTAGCGATTGGTGACTTGGAGTTGTAGATTGGGGATTGGGTGGCGGCGCTTCTGCAGAGTCTATTTTATCTATGAAGCCGCCCCAGCGGGTTTGCATTTTGCCCGGTTTTGTTGTATCAGGGTCATAGAAAGTGTTTACATTCCAGCGGTCTGCTGGCACCTCTGTAATGGCATCTACACCCTCTTGTAGCAGTTTCCAAAAGGCTTCGGGACTGTTGGCACCGCCCGGAAAGCGGCAGCCGATGCCGATGATGGCAATAGGTTCTGTTTCAGTTTCCGCTTTTAAGTCAACCTGGGAAGTTTGATTTTTGAAGGTCTTCAAACTAGGGTATTCCGAATTCAGAGTCATGATACAGCAGAAGTTTAGAAAAATTTTTTGAACAAAAAAGAACTCACCAAGCCGTTGTCAGAATGGGCTGCGCCCCGCTGCGCTAACAGAATGTTGGCTGGAAACTTCTCTCAAGGGGAGACGGCAAAGCCGAACCGGCAGGAGAAGAAATAAGTATGATAAAAGTAAATAAGTATAATTTTGTACATTGTGGATGGTGTATAAAGTGCAGGGCGCAAGCCCGTAAATGGGAGAAACACCAGACCAAATTTTCAATTTGGTGGTCTGCAATCACCTGAAGGTCTTACTGTCAACTCATTGATTTTGAGTTTTGATTCGGTAAGTTATTCTTCAATTTGTAATTTATCAAATTATAATTTACCATATAATATTATATTGTTTTTATACTGTTTGACTAAAATGTCAATTCAATTAATTTTGCATACTTTTATGCCTAGTCATAGCTGATGTACCGTTGATTTGTGATGATATGTCTTCAGATTTTTTATCTCAACCGATACCAAAGGATCGTTATACATTGATAGTTGATGTACGCCATACACAAAAAAGCCTAGGCTCAGCAGATGTAATAGTGGTGTTGCTTCGAGATGATCTTATGCACACAATTCGGTATGGTCTACATAGTATGTTATATTAAGTAATTGGACAGAAATATTTACACATTACTTTATAGGCTGGATAAGGGTTTCAGGGTCTTAACTACTTACCGCATCCATATCAAAAGTACGCCAATTTAGGCGTTGCATAATAAAGGGATGAATTCCGTGTTTATACTATGCAATTTTTCTACTGTAACTGTATTGGAGTGAGGAAGAATGGTAAGCGACGAGGTAGGAAAATTACATTTGTGTAAACTGCGAAGCGCTAACGTGCCGCTTTGCTAACGCCAATTCATGGATGTTTATAATCCGCCAAAAAGATATTCTGATGAAGTTAAACAAGAATGTTTGAAGTTGTACGTTAAACGAACATAACCGATATTTTTACTTTACTGAAAATGGATATTGAACCTATTGCAATAATTGGTATTGGATGCCGTTTTCCAGGTGCAATGAATCCTGAAGCTTTTTGGCATCTACTCTGCAATCAGCTTGACGCGATCGCTCCTATTCCCTCCGAACGCCAGCATCTACATTCTTGCTTTCTCCCTGACCCCACTTCATCACAGTCGCAACTTATACAAGGTGGTTTTCTAGAGCAAATTGATCAATTTGACCCGCAATTCTTTAATATCGCCCCTCAAGAAGCTGTCAGCATAGATCCTCAACAACGGCTGTTACTGGAAGTCACCTGGGAAGCTCTTGAAGATGCAGGGCTAATTCCTCAAAAACTCGCAGGAAGCGCAACGGGAGTTTTTGTTGGTGTTGCTGGCTCTGATTACTACGAAATGATGGCAACAGAGCGCACGACAAATGGCTATGCAGTTGCTGGCAATCTCAGCAGTGTTGTTGCTAACCGTATTTCCTATGTGCTTAACTTGACAGGACCAAGTTTGTCAATTAACACAGCTTGTTCTTCCTCTCTAGTGGCGGTTCATCTTGCCTGTCAGAGTTTGTATCGGAAAGAATCTAGTTTAGCAATAGCTGCAGGCGTAAATGTCATGCTGTTACCTGAGTTGACAGCAAGCCTAACAAATGCAGGAATGATCTCGGCTACAGGACGTTGCAGAGCATTTGATGCTCAAGCCGATGGCTTCGTTCGTGGTGAGGGAGTTGGTGTTGTGGTGCTGAAGCCGCTATCTCAAGCATTGACAGACTCTGATCCCATCTATGCAGTCATCCGGGGTAGTGCAGTCAACCAAGATGGGCGCAGTCATGGACTAGGTGCTCCTAATCTGCAAGCACAACAGGCAGTACTGCGGCAAGCTTATCAAAATGCTGGAATTTCACCAAGTTTAGTACAGTATGTCGAAGCGCAAGGTAGTGGAAGTTTGTTAGGGGATGCGATCGAACTTAAAGCCCTGGCAACTGTTTTAGGAAAAAATCGTCTTCCAGGAGATAAATGTCGAATCGGTTCCGTCAAAACTAACATTGGACATTTAGAAGCAGCCAGTGGCATTGCCGGATTGATTAAAGTGGCGTTGTCACTTAAATATAGACAGATACCGCCAAATTTACATTTTCAGCAGCCAAATCCGAATGTGGCATTAGATAAACTGCCATTGCAAGTGCAGCAAAACTTGGAGCCTTACAAGAGCAATAGCCCCTGTATTGCAGGTGTGAGTACGTTCGGCTTTGGCGGTACAAACGTTCATATAGTGATGGAAGCTGCACCCGATTTGGTCAAGGAGTCCTCTGAGATTGAGCGTACCCTACATGTGCTGACTCTATCTGCCAAAACAGAAACGGCATTGCGCGAGCTAGCCCACCGTTATCACGAGTTTTTAGTTAATCATCCTAATGTATCAATTGCCGATGTTTGTTTTAGTGCCAATACTGGCAGAACTCACTTTAACCATCGGCTGGCTGTGACTGGGGACTCCACAGCACAAATTGCAGAACGCCTGGAAGCGTTTGCATCGTCTGGAAAGTCAGCGGGATTAGTGAGTGGTTTTGTCAAGCCCAAGAAAATTCCCAAGATTGGATTTTTGTTTAGTGGCTTGATGAACGGCACACTAGGACTAGACCGTCAACTGTACGAACTTTCCCCCACCTTCCGCCAAGTTATGGATCGCTGTAATGCGATCGCTCAACCATTGCTCGGAAAGTCTTTGCTTGATATTCTCTATTCCCCGAATACCTCGGTAAATTCTACCAATAAAATATATACTGATTCAGAATTATTTACGGCAACATTTGCGCTGCAAGTAGCACTTTGCGAATTGTGGAAAGCTTGGGGAATTACACCCACAGTCGTTATGGGAACAAGCATAGGAGAGTATGCGGCTGCCTATGTTGCTGGCTTGTTCAGTCTGGAAGACGCACTCAAGATGGTAATCTCTGGACAGCAGCATCTGCAATCTGAAAACTCAAAGGGGACAATGGTCGGCGTGCTTGCAGATGAACAGCGAGTAGCGGCTGCAATTCAACCGTATGGTGATAAGGTTGCCATCGGTTTCTATGGCGGGTCGCAAATTGTAATTTCCGGTCAGCAAGAGGTAGTTGATGCAGTTGTGGCCGATCTCAAAGCACAAAAAGTCAAAACTGTTCGCTGGGACACATCTTACGCATATCATTCCCCGCTGATGAAATCGCTGGAGATTGATTTTGCCCAATATAAATCAGATTATACTCCCTCTCCCCCGCAAATTCCTTTAATTTCTGGTGTTACAGGGCAGCTATCTTCTGATGCCATGACCAAAATAGACTACTGGGTAAGTCTGATCCGTGAACCGATGAGATTTGCAACGGGTATGCAAACTATGCATTCGCTTGGAGTTACAGTATTTGTCGAGATTGGGCCAAAATCCAGTTTATTGTCGATGGGTATGCGTTGTCTACCGGAAGGAGACGGGACTTGGCTGCCCAGCTTACGTCCGGGGCAATCGGGCGCTCAGCAGTTGTTGTCCAGTTTGGCACAACTTTATGTTTTAGGAGTACCTGTCAATTGGTCAGGATTTGATCGCGATTATCGGCGCGATCGCCTACGACTACCCACTTATCCTTTCGAGCGACAACACTATTGGTTCAGCAGTAGTCGTTCGTCTCCACATCGCAATCTATCCCCGCTACCTCAACGTTCTTTGATTTCTAGCTTACTTGACCGGGGAGATTCGGCGGAACAGATTGTTCAGCTTCTTGCCCAAGCCGAATCATTTTTACTAGAGCAAGTGCAACTCTTACCAAAACAAATCACCCGTCAAGATCGACATCACCAGGAAACTGGATTCTCCACCGATGAACATGAATCTTTTTTGACCAACCCAACCACAAATGTAGATGTACCCGTCCCTGAAGTTATTGCCCCTGACTCGAATATTGAGTTAAGGCGAGTACAACTTGCAACATCCCCAGAAGAACAACAGCAACTGCTTGAAGAATATTTGATAGAACAGATTGCTAAAGTGTTGGGATTGACTCCATCCCAGCTAGATGTTGAAGAACCGTTCAATACCTTGGGGTTGGACTCGTTGATGTTAGTTCAACTGGTCAACCGCATTAAAAAAGACTTTGCTTTAGAGTTGTCAATCGAGGCGTTATTTGAAGACATGAGCCTGATTGATCTGGCTCAACAATTACAAACCCAATTGACCTTGTTTAAAAGTGAATCTGACGATGCTCCCATAATGGCTACGAACACAGGGGCTGTTGCTTTGCCTTTATCCTTTGCTCAGGAGTCATTTTGGTCGCAAGTAAAACTAGACCCAAGTAATCCCTTTGCTAATCTACCCTTCACCTTGCGATTTACCGGAGAACTTGACATTCCAGCATTAGAACGCAGTTTTAATGAGTTGGTGCATCGTCACGCAGCTTTGCGAACCACTTTTGATATTGCCGCAGAACAACCTACTCAAATCATTCATCCGACGATGAATCTGCCTTTGTCGGTGGTGGATTTGCGATCAAGCTCTGAAGCAGAACAGCAAATAACAGTGCAACAGTTATCCCAACAGGAAGCTCAAGAATCGTTCAATATCGTCCAGGGACCACTTGTGCGAATCACACTGCTCAAGCTCGCGGAAAATCAACACATTCTGCTCATTACTGTGCATCACCTGATTACAGATGGCACCTCTATGGTGATCTTTGTTCAGGAATTTACAGCAATCTACCAAGCATTTTCCCAAGGACAACCCTCGCCCCTTCCAGAATTACCGATGCAGTATGCAGACTTTGTTGTCTGGCAGCGTCAGTGGCTGCAAAAAGATGTACTCACAAAATTACAAAGCTACTGGCAGCAAAAACTTGCACCACATTTGGTTGTTCCTGAAATCAAAACAGATCTACCTCGTCCTGCTGTACCAAGATGGAAAGCAGCAATCTACCCCTTCCAAATATCTGAAGCGTTATCAGCACAACTCAAAGCACTCAGCAAACAGGAAGGGTGTACTTTATTCATGCTTTTATTAGCAGCTTTACAGATACTAGTACACCATTATACAGGTCAGCGTAACTTCTGTATTGGCACTACCGTTGCCAATCGCAATCGAGCGGAGTTTGAAGCCTTGATTGGTTGCTTTATTAACCAGATTCCAATTAAAGCCAATTTGGAAGGCAATCCCACATTCCGGCAGGTACTCGCTGTTGTTCGCAAAACCACTTTAGAAGCACATAGTTACAGTGCTCTTCCCTTGAAACAGATTCTGGAAACTGTACCTCTGTTTAAAACAGATAATGTTCACTCATCTGGTTTACCACTGCTTCTACTTTTCCACAATGAAATTCCTTTACTGACTGAGAATGTCAAACTATCAGAACGTCTTTCTCTTCAAGGAGAAAATAGAAAATTCAGGGGAGCAAGACGTGATTTAACTCTGCATATGGTAGAAGCTCAAAAAGGTATTTGGGGAGAGATGGAATACGATGTTGATCTGTTTTTTGAAAGTACAATTAAAACAATTCTGGAAGATTTGATCTGCTTGTTACAAGGAATTGCAAACACTCCAGATACTCATATTTCCGAAGGTTTAGGAAAACAATTATGGCTAAATAGCAAATGATTCAAAGAAAATTTAGATAGTATTAAGTACTGAATACTCAGTTTAAAAAAGTTCTTTGATGAATAACTGAATCCTACTTTTGCAGAACGAAAATGGTTTAATATTAAGGTCGATGGTACAGCATTCACTAAAAGTGTTACTGCCAATTTATCAATACACATTCGCGATAGGTTAATATCTACATGAATTTGAAGCAAGAAATAAAATTGATAACTGGACATCCACTCACTGGGGGGGATAAAAATAGCCTCATGACTGTAAGATTTCGTAACATTCTGACCTGGACAGTCTACCCTGGTGTCATGTTGATCGGTCTGATGATTTATTTTGGGCTGAAAAGTCATGGCATAAACGTATTCCTTAGTAGTTACGTAGCTACAGTCATTGCTGGAGTCGGTCTGATAACTTTTTTTGAACTTGTACTTCCTTATCGGAAAGAGTGGTTGCCAAGTAGAAGCGACGTTGGAACTGATTTTATTTTTCTGATGTTGGTACAGGTATTACTCCCGAACCTTCTTTCCATTTTATCAATGAGTTGGTTACTAGGATTTATCAAAAACAACAACTGGGACTTAGGTAATTTCTGGCCGCACAACTATCCTATCTGGATACAAATCTTGATTATAATGTTTTCTAGTGATTTCTTGAGATATTGGTTACATCGTGCAGCTCATACATGGAGTTTTTTGTGGAGATTTCATGCTGTACATCACTCCGTTCAAAAATTATATTGGCTTAATGTTGGGAGATTTCATCCCTTAGAAAAAACGCTGCAACTTTTTACCGATACCTTGCCTTTCATTCTTCTTAGCGTATCCAAGGAAGTACTGGCACTTTATTCTGTTGTCTACTCAATTAAAGCATTTTTCCACCACAGCAATGTAGATGTAAAACTTGGTTGGTTGAATTACATCATAAATGGACCTGAGCTACACCGCTGGCATCACTCTAGAACTATTCATGAATCAAACAATAATTACGGAAATCATGTAATAATTTGGGACATTATTTTCGGCACCTACTTTCTTCCTAAGGATAAAAACGTATCCGAGCTGGGTCTTTTAAATCGCAATTATCCAATGAGTTTTTTAAAACAGATGCAAGCTCCATTTATTCAAGATATCGATATAGCTCAATGACAATTCCTACTCGTCTAAACCTTCCATTACGAAACAGGGTAATTGTTGAATATTTATACTTCAAAAATGGAGAAAAATAGCCTCGTGAATGTAAGATTTAGTGAAATTTTGACCTGGACAGTTTACCCAGGTGTTATGGCGATCGGTCTGATGATTTATTTTGGGCTGAAAAGTCATGGCATAAACGTCTTCCTTAGTAGTTACGTAGCAACAATTATTGCAGGAGTAGGTCTAATAACTTTTTTTGAACTTGTACTTCCTTACCGTAAAGAGTGGTTGCCAAGTAGAAGCGATGTTGGAACTGATTTACTTTTTATGATATTGGTACAGGTACTACTCCCATACCTTCTTTCCATTTTATCAGTGAGTTTTTTGATCGGCTTTATCAACAAGAATCATTGGAACTTAAGTGCTTTCTGGCCGCATAACTATCCCATCTGGATACAAATCTTGATTATGATATTGTCTGGTGATTTTTTCAGATACTGGTTACATCGTGCAGCTCATACATGGATTTGGTTATGGAGATTTCATGCCGTACATCACTCCGTCCACAATTTATATTGGCTTAATCTGGGGAGATTTCATCCCTTAGATAGAGCGCTGCAACTTTTTTGCGATAGCTTGCCCTTCATTTTTCTTAGTGTATCCAAGGAAGTAGTGGTACTTTACACTGTTATTTACTCAATTAAAGGCTTTTTTCAGCACTGTAATGTAGACGTAAAACTTGGTTGGTTGAATTACATCATCAGTGGACCTGAGCTACATCGCTGGCATCACTCCATAAAGATTCATGAATCAAACAATAATTATGGAAATTTTACAATAATTTGGGACATTCTTTTCGGCACTTACTTCCTTCCGAAGGAGCGAAAAGTATCCCAACTAGGTCTTTTAAATCGCAATTACCCGATGAGTTTTTTGAAACAGATACAAGCTCCGTTTATTAAAGGTATCGATAAAGAGCAATTCTCGTAACTAATAGCTGTAAATTAAACAATAATTACGTCGTACCAACAATTGCCAATTTCTAATCCACAAAACATAAATGGATTTGCAAAATTTGAACAATCCCAACAATCATTTAAACTTTTCTGGAGGACCTGGAGCATTACCTGAATCAGTGCTAAATGCTACTCAAACTGCGATTATAAATGTGCCAGAAGTCGGCTTGTCATTGCTAGGCATCAGTCATCGCTCTGATTGGTTACGCAATGTACTAGATGAAACTGAAGAAAACTTGCGGAATTTACTCTCGATTCCGAAGAATTATCATGTTCTTTTTTTACAAGGGGGTAGTAGTCTACAGTTTTCAATGATACCCATGAATTTCTTACGTGGGAACAGAAAAGTTGCAGAGTATATTGTATCTGGTTATTGGAGTATTAAGTCCGTACCTGAAGCCAGAAAAGAAGGGCAAGTGCAGGTAGTGTGGGATGGAGGAGATAGCAGTTATAAACGATTGCCGACAGCTGAGGAACTTGTACTTTCATCAGATGCAGCTTATCTACATTATGTCTCGAACGAAACGGTAGAGGGACTACAATTTTCCTATCTACCAGGCATAGCTGGTATACCGTTGATTTGCGACATGTCTTCAGATTTTTTATCTCAACCTGTACCAGTTGAGCGTTACGCATTGATATACGCCCATGCACAAAAAAATCTTGGACCAGCAGGTGTAACAGTGGTATTACTTCGAGATGATCTTGTTCACACAATTCCGTCTGGTCTACACAGTATGTTAGATTACCGTACCCATATTGTGGGTAAGTCAATTTACAATACGCCGCCAGTATTTGCACTATACGTAATAATGTTAGTTACCCGTTGGCTACGGAAAGACATTGGTGGACTTGCTGCAATGGCGAAGATTAACGCAACAAAAGCAGCGACTCTCTACAAAGTGCTTGATGAAAGCGGAGGGTTTTATCAAGGTCATGCTGTTCGAGAGTATCGCTCAGTTATGAATGTTGCTTTCCGATTAGCTAACCGCGATCTAGAGCGTTTATTTCTCAAAACCGCAGTGGAAAACGGATTTTATGGGTTGGACGGACACCGTTCAATCGGAGGTTTGCGGGCATCACTTTACAATGCAGTTACTCAGTCTGGAGTAGAGGCTTTAGCTGGATTTATGCATGACTTCCAGCAACGCTACGGTTAAAGCGATTCTATAGTATGCCAATTATCACAAAACAACTACTTTAACTCTTTCAAGTACAAATACAGTGATCTATCACAATTTATTTTCAGCACATTCTCCACAAGAAGCAACTTTAGTTGATTTGTTACGTTATAGGGCGCAACAACAACCAAACCATGTCCCATATACCTTTTTAGTAGATGGAGAAACAGAAAAAGTTAGCTTCACTTATGAAAAATTAGACCAAAAAGCACGCGCCATTGCGGCATTGCTTCAGAGCATGAAAGCTTTTGAAGAAAGAGTGCTGCTTCTCTACCCGCCCGGACTGGAATTCATTGCTGCTTTTTTTGGGGGTTTGTATGCGGGTGTAACTGTTGTACCCGTGTATCCACCACGAGGTAAACAGCGGATAACACGCGTACAAACTATTGCAAAAGACGCACAAGCAACTTTTGCACTCACCACCTCATCTGTAATGACTAAATTGGGAGAAAGATTCAAAGAAGAACCAGAATTAGCAGCTTTGAAATGTATAATGACTGATGACATTGCCGAGAATTTAGCATATGATTGGTCTTTTCCTGAGATTACTAACAACTCACTAGCACTTCTCCAGTACACATCTGGTACGACAGGAAACCCGAAAGGGGTGATGGTGAATCATGACAATCTACTCTATAATTCTGCTTTAATTTATCAGGCTTTTGAGCATACACCTGACAGTCGAGGTGTTATTTGGCTTCCTCCTTACCACGATATGGGGTTGATTGGTGGAGTCCTGCAGCCTGTATATGGTAATTGCTCAGTTACACTGATGTCGCCAGAGTCTTTCCTACAAAAACCTTTTCGCTGGCTAAAAACTATTTCCGACTATCAAGCAACTACCAGTGGTGGACCTAATTTTGCTTATGAGCTGTGTGTTGATAAGATTACTCCCGAACAACGCAAACAGCTTGATTTGAGCAGTTGGGAGGTTGCTTTCAATGGTGCTGAACCTGTAAGAGCGGAAACTATTGAGAAGTTTTCAGTAACCTTTGCAGATTGTGGCTTTAGAAGAAGTGCTTTTTACCCCTGCTATGGAATGGCAGAAACAACTTTGATTGTGTCTGGAGGTTTGAAAAAAGAGCCACCAGTGATTCGCTTTGTGCAAGATAAAGCGTTTAAGCAGAATCTGATTGTGACTACTACTAGCGAGTCAGAAGATGCTAGGGCGATTGTCGGTGTTGGTCATAGTAGCTTAGACCAAAAAATTGTCATTGTTAACCCAGAATCATTAACTCGCTGTCCAGATGGAAAAATTGGAGAAATTTGGGTTGCAGGGCAGAGTGTGGCTGGTGGCTACTGGAAGAAACCCGAAGAGACTCAACAGACATTTAATACCCAATTGCAAGACACAAAAGAAGAACCGTTTCTACGCAGCGGAGATTTAGGATTTTTACTCAATGGCGAACTATTTATCACAGGTCGCCTCAAAGATATGATGATTATTCGAGGGCAAAATCATTATCCCCAGGATATTGAATTAACAGTCCACAATAGTCATCCCGCACTGCGAGCAAATTGTGGGGCAGCATTTTCTGTAGAGATAGAAGGTGTTGAGCAGTTAGTTATTACTCAAGAGATAGAACGTACTTACTTACGTCAATTGGATGTTGATGAGGTCGTTAAGACTATTCGTCAGGCAGTGTCAGAGCAGCACCAGTTACAAGTATATGCCATTGTGCTACTGAAGACAGCGAGTATCCCGAAAACTTCTAGTGGTAAAGTTCAGCGTCACGCTTGTCGAGTTGGGTTTCTGGATAAAAGTTTGGATGTTGTCGGAGATTGGACTGCAAATCTTGAGCAAACAGACTTACAACAACTTCAAGCAGAAGTAGACGACCTTTGGGAACAAGTACATTCTTCAGATGTTAATTCAGATATTAATAAATTTGAGGCAGATCAGGAATCATTCAAGCCAACTTTGACAGAAAAAGAAATCCAAACCTGGCTGATTTCTCATCTCGCCATGTACTTGAAAATACCTCCTGATGAGATAGATATTCAAGAACCTTTTACTGCATATGGTCTAGATTCAGCAGTGGCGGTCAGTATGACAGGTGAATTAGCTCAATTGATTGGCTGTGAACTGGGACTGACTCTTTTGTGGGAGTACCCCACCATCGAAACCCTAGCGCAGTATTTAGTAGAGGAATATAGCAATCCTATTTGAGACCCGAACACAGGGGACAAGGATGATAAGGAAAATGTGTTTGTAACTAACTTGGGATTGCTATATCAATGAGATTGTGGATGAATTACTTGATAATATTTAGTAACAAAAGACAAGGTTTCTGTTCGCAGCCTCAATAATTTCCCGATTACCTTCAAGCAAACAAACCAAAATGTTTTACCAACCTACTGATTTCAAATTTACAGAGAGCCTAGAATTAAACTGGCTGCTCATCAAAGATGAGTTAAATAGACTGCAACAAGGTAATTCTATGCCTTGGCAAAAAGAGTTTCTTTATAACAAAGGCTGGGATATTCTTAGTTTGTATTCTTTTGGTAAAAAAATAGAGCATAACTGCCGCTTGTGTCCAGAAACAACAAAATTAGTAGAATCTATTCCTGGAATGACCACGGCGACTTTTTCTTCCCTTGCACCAGGAACTCACATTGTTCCTCATAAGGGATATATAAACACTGTACTTCGTTGTCATTTGGGTTTAATTGTGCCTGATGACTGTTGGATACGGGTGGGGCATAAAACGAAAACCTGGGAAGAAGGTAAGTGCTTAGTTTTTGATGATACCTTTGAGCATGAAGTTTGGAATCGCAGCAATACCCCCAGAATAATTTTATTGATCGACTTTAAAAAAGTCTAACTTTTTATATGAAAGAAGAAGCAATTAGTCCGAAAAACGACCAAACCATAAACTCAACAAAAGGAGTCAACTTCAATCTTTTCGATCCTAATTTTAACGCTAATCCTTATCCAACTTACCATCGCCTCCGCTCAGAAGATCCGGTACATCGATACTTTGTTGGAGGTGATTGGATCGTTACCCGCTATGCCGATGTCAAAGCAGTTTTAAAAAGTGGTTGTGTTCGCACTGATGATAGACCAAAATCAATACAAGAAAGAAACAAATATCTCCAAGACAAGGAAAAAAATCTAAATACTCTTGCTTTTACCACCAGCCGATTTTTATTTTATATGAACCCACCAGACCATACCAGATTACGTGGGTTGGTGGGTAAAGGCTTTTCTTCTGTAGTTGTTGAGCGTATGCGTCCCCATATTCAGGAAATTGTGGATGAATTGCTTGACAAAGTTCGACACAAGGGGAGTATGGACATTGTTGCCGATCTTGCCAGTCCACTTTCTGTGAATGTGATTAGTAGGCTGTTGGGAATACCAAAAGAAGCTCAACAGCAGCTTCATCAGTGGACTAATGTTTTGTCCCGAATTTTAGATCCACTGGTGTCACTAGAAGAATATAAAGCGATGAATAAAGCTACAGAAGAGATTCAGGAATATTTACGTACTCTGATTGCCGAACGAGAAAAAGATCCACAAGCAGACTTGATTAGTAATTTGATTGCAGCTAAAGAGCAAAATGATAGGTTAAGTCAAAAGGAACTATTGGCAATTTGCACATTGTTATTTGGGGCAGGTGAAGAAACCACAGGAAATACAATAGGCAATGGAATGCTGGCATTGCTACAACACCCTAACCAAATAGAACAACTCAAAAGAGAACCAACAAAGATCCAAAGTGCTGTAGAAGAAATAATTCGCTACGATAGTGCAATTCAAATGTTAACCCGTATTGCTACTGATAATTTAGAAATAGGCAACCGAACAATAAAAGCAGGTGAAAAGATAGTTCTTTGCTTAGGAGCAGCGAACCGAGATCCAAAACAGTTTCCAGAACCCGACGAGTTAAATATTAATCGAGAACAGAATCAGCACGTTGCTTTTGCTGATAGTATTCATTATTGCTTGGGAGCTGCACTAGCACGCGTGGAAGCTCAAATTGCTATTAACACACTAATTCAACAATTTCCTGATTTAAAGTTAGCTTCAAACAAGCTTGAGTGGAAAAAGAGTATAGTCATACGTGGCTTAAAAGCTCTACCTGTAAGTTTTACTGGCTAAGTAATTTATATCAATTTTAGATATTTACAGGAGATGTGTGCAATGGAGCAAATTGCTAATACAAATAAGGCTCAAAAATTAGGGATTGCAAAAGCTCTTAAATTCAATCCTTATGACCCAAAGTTTCAGGCAAATCCCTATCCCGTCTACCACCAACTCCGCTCTGTAGAACCAATACATCAGAGCTTCACGGGTATGTGGGTAGTGACTCGCTATGCTGATGCTAAGGCAGTTTTGCGCGACTCTCGCTTTTGTGTTAATAAAATGCAAAAAAATGTTAAACATAAGAGCCATTCTCTAGAGCAGCGAGATTTCAATACACTTGCACAAGCGATTGATAAATGGTTAATATATTTAGACCCACCTGAACATACTAGGTTGCGAGGGCTAATTAGTAAAGCTTTTTCTTCTACAAGCATCAAATTTCTGCGTCCCCAAATTCAACAAATCACCGATGAATTGATTAGCAAAGTTCGGCACAAAGGTTTCATGGATGTTATATCCGATTTTGCTTGCCCATTACCTTGCAATGTCATTGCTGCAATACTAGGGGTACCTCTTGAAGATTGGTTTAAGCTATATCATTGGTCAGATGAACTGTCTAATATCCCATATTCCGCACTTCAAAATGTATTATCTTACTTTTCAAGAATAATTTCTAATAATGCTCAAATTATTAAGTATTAATATTGAAAATCATTGATAATTCGTGCTCTTTATTTAACCATTGTTAGCCAGATTTTGGAAATCTACGCGTATTACACGATGAAGTGCGGAAAGTGGGTAATATTTTAGATCCGCTCAAGTCTCTGGAAGACTATGAGCAGATGAATAAAGTGGCACTAGAATTTACAGATTACTTTAAAAGCTTGATTGCACAACGTCAAAAAAGCCCGCAACAAGATTTGTTAAGTGCGTTGATTACAGTTAAAGAAGAAGATAACAAGCTAAGTGAAGAAGAAATTATATCTGTCTGTATGTTATTGTTCTTTGCTGGTGAAGAAACCACAGTGAATCTCATAAGTAACGGTATGCTTGCTCTATTGCGTCACCCACAGCAGATGCAGCAACTCAAGACACAACCAACACTCATCCAAAGTGCTGTGGAAGAAATGCTACGTTATGATAGCCCAATCCAAATCATTACACGAGTAGCGACTGAAGATGTTGATATAGATGGTATCACTATTCGATTTGGTGAGAAAGTTCTTGTGATTTTAGGCGCTGCAAATCGCGATCCTGCACAGTTTCCTGATCCAGATCGCTTCGATATTACACGAACTAATAATAGTCACTTAGCTTTTGTTGATGGTATCCACTATTGTTTGGGTGCAGTATTGGCGCGGATTGAAGCTGAAATTGCCATTAATACACTTGTGCAACAATTACCTGACCTGAAGCTATCACAAGATAAGCTTGAGTGGCGCAACAAGGTTGGTTCTCGCAGGCTAAAGGCTCTCCCTGTTATTTTTAAGTCATCAATTTAATATAAAGCTACAACCGAATGGCACGCTCGTTAAGTGCTCCTAACACCGTTTCACGAACTTCCCAGGTTGGGGCAATTCCTTCACTCTTTTTACCTCCCCCTTGCTCCCCCTGTATTACTCATGATGCTCCCTCAAGGCTGATGAATAGCTTTTTTATTTTCTGATAACATTCTATACTTGTGCTGCTAATGTTGCCTTTTTTTACACAACAGGAAAAACGATTTATGCTTGCACTTTTGAGTAACAAGCGTTCAGCAGAACACACTCAACTCCCTTTCTGGCGAATAGCTTAAACATACCGGAGAGTGCGTCCGCTTGCACAAACGCTATCTGCCCTGTTTCATCCTCCAGAATAATTCCATCTTCTCCAGTACCGTGTCCGCAAAAGTGAACAATCTGGGGCTGGCTGTCGAGAATTGCTCGATAAAAGTCGCGCGATCGCACTGCCCATTTTTGCTCTAGCTTGAACAGTTCTCGCTTATTTGCGCGTCGCAATCCCTCATCAATTTCCCGTACCTCTTCATCCAGTCGTAACTGAGAAGTCTTTCTTGGATTCGCCGCCAAGAGCAAAATTGTTTTGACACGCGTGTTTTCACTCATAGCGGGAGTACGGTGAGAGTATTATACCTTTATGATTGACAAATTGAATGATTTGTGGTGAATGCACAAAGTCAGCACAGTAAAAATTTTTGCTGATACTTATATATCATTCTATAGATGAAACCAAAATTAACTTATGCACAATTGAAGTGAACCCACTAGTGAAGAAACACACGTAGGTGGGCACTGCTAATTAGATCCTGCTCACTATATGAGAGTTTTAGTGGCAGTGCCCACCCTACACTACTTGCTTTCTAGTGAAGAAACACACTGTTCCCTATTCCCTGTTAAGAGTTCCCTGTTCCCTTTTATTTCTTCTGAAAAAGACGCCGTTTCCGCCTCTTCTCACTCTCCTCTCGCAACGGCACCACTTCAGCTTCGCTACTCTGGCGTGCCGCCCGAATGAGCAACCCAGCTGCTATCAAACTGGCAATCATCGAATTCCCGCCATAACTAAACATAGGCAATGGCAAACCAGTTGTTGGTAGGGCACCAGTGGTAACACCAATGTGGAGTAATGATTGTCCTACCATCAGAATTGTTACGCCGATCGCCACTAGTCGATACACTGGATGCTTTGCCTTGAGAGCAACAATTAATCCTAAAATGGCGTAGAAAGCAAGGAGTGATAACAGTACCATACTACCAACAAAGCCAAACTCCTCAGCAAATACTGCAAAAATAAAATCAGTATCCTGAATTGGTAGATAAAACTGCTTTTGTTGAGAAAGCCCAAATCCCGCTCCCCATTGTCTACCAGAACCCACTGCTAGCAAACTTTGTACCAGTTGATAGCCATCCCCGGTTGGATCAGCCCAAGGATTGAGGAATGATAACACCCGCTTACGTTGATATTCCTTGATACTGATACTGAGTCCTGCTAACAACACTCCCCCCAATGCTGTTCCTCCTAAGTACTTGTAAGGTAATCCAGCTGCAAGGGCAATCAACCAAATCGTCATACCACACAATGCTGTTGTGCTCAAGTTGGGCTGTGCCAAAATACCTAAGATAACTAGACCAAAAATACCTAGCCAAAAAAAGCGCACACGCCAACTCAGCTTTTCCCAGTGACCAAAAAGTCGCGCACTCTGCAACACCAAAAAAGGTTTAATGAGTTCAGAAGGTTGAATTGGAATTGGTCCTAAAGCTATCCAGCGGGATGCATCAAAAGCCTTTTTTCCCAATCCTGGTATCAAAGTAACGAAAATCAACCCCAAAAGCAGTATCACAAACCAATGAGATATGCTTAAAATCCTACGCAAAGGCACATGAACAACAATATTGAATACTATTAAACCTACTAACACCCATAGAATTTGACGCTTGAAGTAGTACAATCCGTCATGATGACGGACATCAGCTACGGCATAGGATGCCGAAAATAGCATGACTAACCCCACAAACAGCCAAACCAGTGTTAACCAGCGCAATAAACGCGCTTCTAATGCCCAGCTGGACACGGAGTCATCAAATAATGGAATCAGGCGGCGTACATTCACGATTAATAAAACTAAGTGTCATCGTTCGGAGTTGAAGTTAATAATACCAAGTTGCATTCAAAGAAGAGAGGGTGTGGTCATAAGTAGTTGATTAGCAATGGGCAATGGGCAATGGGCAATGGGCAATGGGCAATGTCTCCTTGTCCATTCCTTCACCAACAGATTTTGACCACACGCAAGAAGAGATCAGTTTCAAAGATACTGTGCTAATGGTTATACAGAATTGGAGATTAAGCGGTTGATTCCTGTTTCAGGATAAGAGCAATGGCGCGGCGTATATACGCTTCCATTGGCTCATCACTAGGCTTGACAACCAGTGCATAAAGCATGATTCCGCTTATAAGGTCAAAAACGATATCACTGTCCATATCTGCTGGGATTTCATTTCTTGCTTGAGCACGTTCAATCACAACATGAAAAGCTTGACGTCGTGGCTTGAGATATTTTGTCCAGTAGACTTGAGCAAATTGGGGACTGCTGGAAGCAGCACCGATAATCATAGCAAGAATTTGACGACCCAGAGGTGTGAGGCTCGTTTTCACAGCACTCTCAATAATACAATCTAAGTCTCCCCAAACCGTACCTTTGTCAGGAATCTCTATCTCTTCTCGAAGACTTTCAATGGCATCTGCGACTAGTTCTTCTTTGGAGCGATACCATCGATAGATTGTGGTTTTACCGACACCAGCACCAAGAGCGATCGCATCAATGGTTATACGTTCGTAACCCACTTGAGCTAACAAGTCAAGGGTTGACTTGAGGATGGCTTGATGAGACTGAACACTGCGCGGTCTTCCAGGTTGTTTTTTAGCAGATTCATTCATGCAATGACCAAAGAAAACTCTTTCTTTAAAGAATTATGAACAGACTTGATCCTGGTATCTCAAACTTACGATACTATTTTGTGTCGTAAATTATTGGTGCAAATTATGATTCAACGTACTCGTCCTCAATATACTTATAAAAACAGCACTCAAACCCTAAGGCAGGGATTGGAGGAGTATTACGCTGCAAATCCAGATTTTACCCATCCAAATCAGATGCCGCCGGATTTCGCCAGAATCATGTATGCTCATGATGCCAGCCATGTCGTATTTGGCTGCGATACTGATATGTATGATGAATTAAAACTGCTGCCTTTGACCTTTCTTGCAAGCGATTACAAGTTTCGATACTGGTTACGCGATCGCAAGAATCCAGCAGTAGATGTGATGTATGATGACTTGGTGAAGCGCCAAGGTCTACTATGGTTGTATGGTTCGATATTGGCAGTATTGCCGCGATTATTGCCAGAACTCGTGGTGATGTGGTTCAAGACTCGTGGTTCACGGAAGTACTATCCGTTTTTTGACTTTGAACCACTACTTGAGTGCTCCCTGTTAGATATTCGCCAAGAGTTTGACCTTTTTTCACTTATTTCGTCAAGAAAAAACAACGAAATCCAACTCCAGGTAAATTTAGAATCCTAGTGGTTTAGAGTGAAAACCTCATAATAAACAAAAAAGAGGTCTACGTGACCTCTTCACAACTCCCTACAATTCGTATTCGGTCTAGAGGAATTACAACAACCCAGTATTTGTGCCTTGTCTACCAGTAGCCAACTCTACTTTGACAATTTTGCCTCCCATTTTTTGAATCCGTTGTTGTTCGCTGAACCAATTTTCGTAGGGAACAAGCTTGGTGAAGTAGGTGTTTTGCAGTTCGCGCTGAGTGCGAATCCGAGTTTGGCTGGGTACACAAGCAGTAATTTTAAACAGACGTGACATTGTTCTATAGCTCCTATAGTGATGTGGAAACTTTTTTATTTCAAAATTGTGAGTGCATATCTTTATCTAATCACTCAAAGGCTGGAAATCAAGCATCAATACTAGACCTCTAACACTCATCACACATAATATTTAGCAAGATAAGCGATTAAATGCTCTAGCACTCACGATTGATTTCCAGACCTTAAGGATGCCGCACCTAAACTATTAAGCGCAACTTAGCTCTTAGCTTAAGCCAGAGGAGGTATAGTCCAAGTAAACGCCAATTTCCTTACCAGCGTCAGAACCTACCAAGCTAGCGGTAACTTCCTTGACTGCTTGGATAGCTTGTACGGTGGAACCAACAGGTACACCTAAGGAGTTGTAGGTTTCTTTCAAACCATTCAACACACGCTCATCTAGGATAGATGGATCACCAGCCAACATAGCATAGGTAGCATAGCGGAGGTAGTAATCCAAGTCGCGGATGCAAGCAGCATAGCGACGGGTGGTGTACATATTACCGCCAGGACGGGTAATGTCAGAGTATAGCAGGGACTTAGCCACAGCTTCTTTGATGATTGCAGATGCGTTAGCTGCGATGGTAGTAGCAGCACGTACGCGCAACTCACCAGTTGAGAAGTAAGCTCTTAGCTTTTGCAGAGCAGAACTATCCAAGTACTTACCTTGAACGTCAGAAGAGTTAATAACAGCGGTAATTGCGTCTTGCATGTTGTTATTTCCTTATTTCGAACCTTATTGCATTCCTTCAGTTTCAGCAGGGAAATAACTTCACCCTACTGCAAGCCACCGACTACGGCATCGAAGTAAGAGCCAGCTTCAGCAGCGTCTTCAGCAGACAACAGTGAGGCAGCAACGCTCTTCATCCCGTTGACACCAGCAGCAACGGCATCAATAGGAGTACCAAGGGACTTGTACATTTCGCGAACACCCACAAGCCCAATTTCTTCGATGGGGGTAGCATCACCAGCTACAACGCCGTAGGTGACGAGGCGGAGGTAATAATCCAGATCACGCAAACAGGTAGCGGTCATTTCTTGACCGTAAGCGTTACCACCAGGAGAAACAACGTCAGGGCGCTTTTGGAACAGCTGATCACCAGCTTGCTTCACAATGCGATCGCGGTTGTCGGTGAGAACTTGAGCAATACGAAGACGCTTTTCACCACTAGTAACAAAGCCCTTAATCCCATCTAGTTCGCCAGGACTGAGGTAGCGGGCTTCTGCATCAGCATTCACGATGGACTTCGTGACGATACTCATGAATGGATTCCTCCAGTACGAATAAAACCAGGGTTTAACTAAACTGGTATGACTTCATTGGTAAACTGAGCTTTTTTCTCGTATGACGAAACAACAGTTGAATAACCGCTGTAATAGCGTGCATTCCGAGTCTGCTTGAGTAAACACAAGTACACAAAGCTTTAAAACTCATCTACCTTCCGGAATTATTTTCGGGCATTATGTTGAGCTTATATGACTGCTCTTAACACTTTGTAATATAGCTTTTCATGTTTGCTTATGTTAAGCCGTACATGAATGCAACGTTAAGAACAGTTAAGCCTCATAAAGGACAAGTATAGGCACAGATGGGGGCAAGGGGAAAATTCTTCCCCATGTCCCCATGTCCTAGGCTTAACGCGAGCTATAACCTTCCGTCAGTATAGCAGGAGACGGGACAGACTAAGACTGCTTGACTAAGTCAGCAGCTGCTGTGAACGCTACCGAGGTAGTTACCTACAGGCAAGGATGGGAAGCGCTGGTATGGTACCACGTCTTCACCAAAGTACTGAGCATACTCTAAGCTGTTAACCATTGCCTCCACAGCAGCTTTTAGACCGCCATCAGCTAGCAGTTTATTGTACTGGTAAATTTCTGCTTGAGTTGCTGGGGCGCGTCCCAACAGGTGACGGAAGAGGAATTCAATCACCTTTGTGCTGGGGTAGGGGGTTAAGAAGCGCTGGCGATAGATTTCCGAACTAGCAAGTTCGCAGACGAACTCCCGTACGGAAATTTCTCCATTTTGCAGTTTACTTTCCAAGTCAGTATGACGGAAGTTGTCAGGCACATGAATGTTAGATACATCCATCACCTGACAGTAGATAGCGTTCATAACCAGTTGCATCTGAGCTTGATTTGCGCCTACAGTCATGCGGTAGATACGTGCTGGTTTGCGATCGCTTGTACTTACACTAACTTCAGGTGACTGTCCGCGACTATCATTGTAAGAACGACCAAGTTCAGTAACCAACGATTGGCTGTTGTCGATTTCACTTTCTTGTGCTCTAACGTCTGCAAGATCCTTGGACGATTGCGCAGGCTCAAAGCTGGGAACAACAATGTCTTTGTTCTGCTTAGTGAGCTGGTTGTAGAGCCTTTGAGTATTGGGGAAGTTCGCCGCTGGCAGGGTTAGGAAGCGGTTATACGGTACAGTATCTTCACCAAAGGCTTGCAAGTATTCGGCACTGCTCACCATTGAGCGGATAAACGCGCGAATACCCTGACCTGCAAGTATCTGATTATACTTACGTATCTCCATTTGATCAAGCGGAGCACGACCTAGGAAGTGCTTGGTTCCGAGTTCAATGACTTTGGTGTTGGGGTAAGGTGTGTAGAACTCTTTCAGGTAAAGACTAGAACAACCTAGACCTTCAATGAATTCCTTAACCGTGATTTCGCCATTCCCCAGTTTGCTTTCTAACGCTGTGAATTCGTTAGTAGTAATGTAGGGTGCTATATCGCGCTCGAAAATTTGACGGTAAGCAGCGCTGATAACGGTTTTCACTGCCACTTTGTCAGTGATATCTGCAACCAGCTTGAAAACTTTTGTCTGTTCACGCTTTTTGGAAACACCTTGGCTGACGCGGAATTGAATGTCTGGTACTGTCCGAGTTTGCTTGACAGTACCCAATTCGACAAACAGCGGAGTTTCTTCCTTGTCAACTTTCGCGCCAATACCCTCGCCGATACTACCCACGCGCAGCTGTCGCAATGCCAAACCTTGAGGAGTCAGATACCGTTCATATGGAACTGTATCCTCACCAAAAGCTTCACTGTACTCTTGGCTATCAATGATAGCGTCAACTACCGCGTACAAGCCCTTTTTAGAAGCGATGTCAAAATACTTGTTGTTTTCTTGACGACCGTAAGTAGGACGACCTAACAAGCGGCGGTGGATGTACTCGATCGCCTTCATGACATAAAGGGGAGTCCAGTACATCTTGCGGAACACATCAGACTTCGCCAAAGCACGGACAAACTCCCGCACAGAAATGTCGCCGTTTTCCAGCTTAATTTCTTGAACTTTCAGGCGCTGACCTTCGTAAACGTCGCGACCGAAAACTTGCAGGTAAGCTGCCCGAATAACTGCTTGAGCTGAGCTTTCCGAGTACTTAACACTGGTTCCTGTTGGTGCTCTTCTACCTCTTGTACCAGGCAATTGATCCAACCGGAACACCTTGGCACCCAGAGTACCAGGGAACTCACCCCGCGCCCTAGGATTGCTATTTTGGT
Organism: Iphinoe sp. HA4291-MV1; assembly: GCA_019359415.1. GTDB lineage: Bacteria > Cyanobacteriota > Cyanobacteriia > Cyanobacteriales > Nostocaceae > Brasilonema. The sequence goes on from JAHHHH010000015.1 coordinate 80,763, forward strand.
TGTTAATTCCTGGTCCTTGGTGAATGAGGATGCGCTTGGTATCCTTGCCAAAAGGAGCCGGACTGGTGCTGGGGTTCCTGGTTTCTTTCGGGAAGATTGCCCCAAACTGAATTTCTAAGGGGTCGTTACCAGAACCGTAGGGGTGCTGGTCTGGTAGCGGTTGGGTATAAGCAGCAAAAGTTGTGATAAACTGTGGAACTTTGCGGAAAGGAGCACTGTAGTTGAACAGGTCTTGCTGTGGTCCCCAGTTACGGCATTCTTGAGCTTCTTGCCCCAGACCCCGAAGATAGGGTACTGTTTCTTCACCAAAGTAATCAGAGTATTCTTGAGAATCTACCAAAGCATCAATTAATGCTGACAGACCACCTCGAGAAACAATGTCAAAGTACTTTTGCACTTCTTCTCGGCTACTTGGTCCCCGTCCCAAGAAGTGACGGAAAGCAAGTTCTAGAGCACGGCTATTGATAAACGGCAGAAAAAACTGTTTTTGGTAAAGCGGAGATTTGCCCAAGCGGCGAACAAATTCTTTCATGGAGATGGAGCCGTTCTTCACCTGGGATTCCAGGTAAGAAACTGACTGACTGTAAGCACGGGTAATATCGCGCTCAAAAATTTGTCTATATGCCGCTTTTACAACCTCGTTTTTTTCGATTGCTGATAACCCAGGCTTCATCACAAACTTGGGACGCCGTTCTGCAGCATTGAAGTAAATCTGAGGCAGTTGCAGACCTTGTTGGTCGCTTGAGGGACGTTGGCGCAGTTTATTGGAAGGAGTAGCTGCTTTGAATTCTGTAATCAAAACATCCATGTACTGAGACACAATGTCTACTGCCTCCGCATCCTTACGGAAATAGGAAATCGCTGCGGCTTTGATTTCCTGCAAAGCAACAATTGTGGCTTCACCGGAACAGGCGTTTTCAATAATTTCTCTTAAACCGCGCGTGTTGACAGCGATGATGCTGGGGTCACCAGCCACGATCGCGTAGGTAGCGTAGCGCAAAAACCACGATAAGTCCCGCAGGCTCTTAGCCATATTAGCCGGACCATAACGGGCGACGTTGATTGGTCGGAAACCAGGAGGAGTCGGACCACTGGGTGAAGAGTTAAAGATTGATCCCAAATTTGCTAAGAAACCACCACGACTTTCTACGTAGGTGACAGTTCCTAGTTTCATGGTATCTCTAACATCAGTGGATGCGCCAGCCATCACCACTTCTGGTTCTCTGGGCTTTTCTAGAAAAGACATTGGCGAACCACCAACAAAAATCCGGTTGGCAGCACGAGAGACAATAATCTCCGAATTTTCCGTGAGCGTCTGGGCGATTTCTAGACGCTTGGCACCAGATGCAAAATACCTTGCCAGTTCACTTAATTCGCCAGTTCCCAGAAAGCGGTCTTGCTGCTCTGCTTGGGAAATTGTTGACACTGCTACGGTTTGATATAGTTGCGGGCGTGCAACTGAGCTTCCACCACTTGCCTTAACACTCATCGGATTTCTAAAACTCCTATCATATTTTCTTTGTGTTAAGTCTGGGTTGCTTTTAGGCTTGACACATTGGTGCAGTTATGCATTTAGACTGCCGCCTTCAGGATTGCCAAAAAAAATTAACCCAGTCAGCTTTTAGATTAGAACGTTTTGGGATTTCTCTGGTGCTTTATTAAGAAGTGTGTAGAAACTATAGCCTTGACTTATCAAGCCTTAAAGCAGATGCTCTAACCTTTGTGAGAGAATATTTAAGATTTGTATCATTTTTTGAAAAATATACATTTCTTCTTTTGAGACTAGTGGTCTGGCAAGCCAACAATGCTTAGTTAACAACAGCAAGAAAAATCTCTTTCTCCCCCTGGTTGCCCCAACCCGTCGTCAATTTTGGGTTGGTCGAGTACCAGTTCGGATTTGGTGTTCAACGGAGAGGGTGGGATTCGAACCCACGGATGCTTTCACATCACTCGATTTCAAGTCGAGCGCATTCGACCACTCTGCCACCTCTCCAGTAAAGCTGTCAGCGTTTAGCTGTCAGCGGTCAACCAAAAACAAAGCTGACCAAATGTGTATTATACCTCATACTTATGCAGGTTGCACTACTGGACTAGGTTTTTGATAAAGAATTTCCTCAGATATAACGCTGAAATCCTTTCCAACCCAGACGAGAGAGACTTGGGAGACGATACCACCTTCTAGCAGAACAATGGAGAAGTTACGCTGCTTGTGGTTGCCATGTTCTATAATCCTGGGTACACTTGCAGCGTTCAAGTAAACTATCCCCTCTGGACTTCTAAAGACCCGCTTTCGCGGCTCTTTCTTAGTGTGTCGTAGGGTGTGGTGCATATGACCAAATGTCACAAGAGGTATGGTTTTCCCATCTGTAATAGTCGCAGATATTGCCTCGGCTAAATCTGGATCGCCAAAATCACCACCTATGGGATGCCAATCTTTGCCACAAGGATCTTCTGGGCGATCGCCCAACCCAGTTGGACCATTGTGACCCAGAAAAATAATCGTCTGGTAAGCTGCACTCTTTACTGCTCTTACAATACGGGCTGTGGACTCTTCAAAACTGGTCACACCATACCATTGTTGGTAGAAATCAGTATATTTCCATTCTGGTCCACCCCAGCTAAAAGGACGACCTCCAACAACCGTTAAGGTAAAAGCCGGAAAATCTAGCTTACTGTAACCAACTTCGGCTTCACCGAATAAATCGAGTTGCTGTTGTACCCAGTCTTCCTTGGTGCGATCGTAGGGACACTTCTTACGTCCCCATTCTGTGGCAGTGTACCAAGCATCGTGGTTTCCCATCACCGCTGCTTTGGGAATGTCGAGGGATGCGATCGCTCTGACCATATTCACCGACTCATTGCCAAAATCCCCAACAAACAGCACTAAGTCAACACCCAGATGTTTAAGTGCAATGCCATCATCTTCTTCCCATTGGTCGTGAATATCTCCTACTACAGCAATTTTCAAATTTTTTGAGTTTGGTTTCTGACTGGTCATGCCACTTTCCTTGCCATCTGTTTCCAGCATAGGAAAATTACAGGATTTTGACCAAAGAAGTAGAAGGGGCAATGCCCAATGCCCAATGCCCATTTGTCAAACACTTTTGGTAAAAACTACTATAATTGAATCCACTAGATAAAAACTTGTAACATTCAGCAACATTAACCGTGTTTACGACTGCGCTTGCTTTAAACGAAAAAACCGAACAGGGTAATCTACCATTGGATTTATTTGCAGCCATTGAGAATTTAAAAAAAGAACTCAATGCGGTTATCCTGGCACATTATTATCAAGAACCGGACATTCAAGATATTGCGGACTTTATTGGGGATTCGCTACAGCTTGCTAAAGCAGCAGCTGATACAAATGCAGATGTTATTGTCTTTGCTGGTGTTCATTTCATGGCAGAAACGGCAAAGATTCTTAATCCTGACAAAGTCGTACTTTTACCTGATTTGAATGCTGGTTGTTCTTTAGCCGACAGTTGTCCACCAGAGGCGTTTGCAGCGTTTAAAGCTGCACACCCAAACCATTTGGTAGTTTCTTACATCAACTGCTCTGCTGATATTAAGGCAATGAGCGATATTATCTGTACCAGTTCCAACGCCGTCAAAATTGTACAGCAGATTCCCAAAGACCAGCCAATTATTTTTGCCCCAGACCGGAATTTAGGAAGGTATGTGATGGAAAAAACTGGGCGAGATTTGGTTTTGTGGGAAGGGAGCTGTGTTGTCCATGAAACCTTTTCTGAAAAGAAAATTGTGCATCTCAAAATAGCACACCCACAAGCGGAGGCGATCGCTCATCCAGAATGTGAAACTGGTGTATTGCGCCATGCAAGTTTCATCGGCTCTACAGCGGCTTTACTCAAGTATTGTGAACAAAGTCCCTCTCAAGAATTTATCGTTGCTACAGAATCTGGAATCATTCACCAAATGCAAAAACGAGCGCCTCACAAGCGCTTTATACCCGCACCGCCATTGAATAACTGCGCGTGTAACGAATGTCCTTTTATGCGATTAAATACCTTGGAGAAGCTCTACTGGGCGATGAAAAATCGTACCCCAGAAATCACCTTACCAGAGAATATTCGCATGGCAGCATTGCGACCAATTCAAAGAATGCTAGAGATGAGTGCGTGAGACTAAGAGAATGTCTGAGAAGTTCTGGGCGAATATAATTATATTCGCCTGGTCATGAGCGCAAAGAAATAGGCAAAAGAGCAATATTAGCACCATTTTCCGGTAGTCTGTAAGACATGTTCTGCAGAAGGGTGTGCGTATGGTGGTAAGCGAATAACAATTCAAAATTCAAAATGCCTCCTCCGGAGGAGCTACGCTAACAAAATTCAAAATTAAAGACAGTTTGAGTTGGGGATTTAAACCCCAACTCAAACTGAAACTACGTATAGACGTAGGGGTCTTACACCCTTTGATGTACGATAAGTAAAAATTAATTCTCTTGAGAATTAATTTTTACTCTCAAAATCAGTGAACATACAGTATGTATCAATTACCTACGCTTATTTAAAAGTATCGAACCAGAGGTTTTGAGATGTTGCTTGATGGGAAATATGCATTGATTACAGGAAGTTCACGCGGTATTGGCAGAGCGATCGCCCGTATGCGCAAAGCGCAGGCTAACCCCCTGACCTGAATCTTTACATTAATTTTAATTAATGACTTAACATTTTTATATTAATCTCATGAGAGAATAATCATAATCATTGTAGCGTAGCACAAGACTTTTACAAAAATATTAATTTCAGCTATTTGGCTAGAAAATAAACTCTCAACCCCTTGGACATATCTAAAGTTAGAAAATTGGACTTAATTTTTCTTTTAGCAGAGTGATGGAAGCTGTCTACGAGCGCTAATTTGCTCGTGATGGTAGAGTGTTAAAAAACTTCTTCCTTTACTTCCTTCAGCATAACAGTGGTCTGCCTTCTGTCTTATTTTAGTGACATTTGACTATAATCTCTATGAACCTTGATTGTCTCTTTGAGATTGTTGACCGCCTGCTAATTGAGAGCCATAATCGCCCCCTTAATTCCACAGAAAACCTGATTCTGCGTGGCATTTGGCAGTATAAAACTTATAACCAAATGGCGATAGAGGCAGGTTATAGTCCCGGCTACTTTACCAATGTCGTTGCCCCAGAGTTGTTTGGGCGACTCTCCGAGGTCATTGGTCAGCGCGTGACCAAAAAAAACTGTCGGGTGCTGCTGGAGTCTTATGCCATCACCAAAGCAGCCCCAAAGACAAAACTTTTGAGACAAGATCTGACACGATTTCCCTCCACAGTTCACCAGGATACATCACCTTGCTACCCCAGTGGCTCAGTTCCTCTCGACTCTCCCTTTTACCTCGAACGTTCTTTCCTTGAGAAGCAAGTTTATCAAGAAATTGGGAAACCAGGAGCGCTAATCAGGATTAAAGCTCCCAGAGAAATGGGCAAAACTTCACTGCTGCTGAGGATTCTTGACTATGCGAACCGCCAGAGCTACCACACTATCAGCTTGAATCTAGAACAAGTCGAGCGGGCAATTCTGAGCGACTTGAATCAACTTTTGCGTTGGTTTTGTGCCAATATCGCTCGCCAGCTTCAGCGTCAACCGATGTTAGACGAGTATTGGGATGAAGATTTGGGAAGTAAAATTAGCTGCACCCTCTACTTCCAAGAATATCTACTAGAGTCAATTAATACTCCTCTGGTCTTGGCACTGGATGAAGTGAACTATATTTTCGAGCATCCCCAAATAGCGAAGGATTTTCTACCTCTGTTGCGTTCTTGGTACGAAGAAGCGAAAAGACTGCCCATTTGGCAAAAGCTTCGTCTGCTCGTGGTTCACTCAACAGATATTTATGTTCCTCTCGAACTTAATCAGTCTCCTTTCAATGTAGGGTTACCGATTCAGTTAGACAGCTTCAGCCAAGAAGAGGTGCAGCAGTTAGCCCAACGCTATGGACTCAATTGGACAGATGGGGAAGGAGCCAGACAATTAATGGCAATGGTCGGGGGACATCCGGCACTAGTACACTTAGCACTCTATCATCTGGGTCGAAAGGAGATAACGCTGTCGCAACTGCTAGAAACTGCTCCTACTACTAGCGGAATTTATTCTCATCATTTGCAGCGTCACTGGGCAACCTTGCAAAAACAGCCTGAGTTAGCACAAGCTTTTGATACCGTTCTGAATGCCAATGAAGCTGTTCCCTTAGATCCCATCCTAAATCACAAGTTAAGCAGTATGGGGCTGATTAAACTTTCTGGAGCTCAAGCGATCGCAGGTTGTGAATTGTATCGACGATTTTTTACGAAAAAGGGAGAGCAACATTCAGTAGACCGAAAAGATTTCTAGAAGGCTTACCATTGGGGCATTCTGGCGGATTGTATACAATCCGCCAGAATGCCCGTATCATCTGCGTTTTGAGCAATAGGGTTGTAGATGAGTTCTCCTGCTAAGGTAAGCGATCGCTCGACCCTGTGCCCAAAACATCGCCCCAAACCCTCATTCTTGCGTTGACTGACAAAAGTTTTCGGTCTACTGAACATTTCATCGGAAATTTTGGGTCTGAAACCCCGTTTTTCTAGGACGGCTTTGCACAGAGATATTCGTTAAAATAGTAGAGGTCACTGACCGCTTGTAAAAATCTACGCATATCTGGGCACGGAGCCGCACACAATGCACTGTTGTATCGATACCTTCTCAACGGTTCTCAAAACGCGTGTTGGATGACTTCTCCCATCTCGTTTAATTTTTGGCGAACTATTTGTGCATAGGGACTGGTCATCAAACGATTTTTGCCTGCTTGAATTTCATTGCTTGCTGCTTGAAAAACCTCATCATCTACAAATACTTCGATTTGTTCAACAAGATTTTTGAGATAATTTGGTTCAAGAGGTATTTTAATTAAATCTTCTTTTTGTGCTTTGCTTAAAATACGTTCTAGTAAGTTTTGCACGGTCTGTTGGCGGACTTTTGCCAGGAGTTTCCCCGGATCTAACACCCTTCGAGCTTGGTCCCAACTGGACATTTTGAAAATTTCCGTGATTTCTCTCAAAGATTTTCCTTGCTCGTAGTAAAGTTGCAATGCAGGAATAAATTTTATTGCTAAAGGTGCATACCTCCTGCTCGTTTTTAATTTGCTGATATGATTTTGAAGTTCTTGTTCGATAACTTGATTAAAAGTAAGCTGAAATTGGAAGTGTAAAAATTCCAAGAGTTCACTTTCTTCGACATCAACTTCGCTCATAGATTTAGAGAGTAAATCACTTCTCAATGAATACTCTCCAATCTCTGAGTCTTGAAATTCTAGAGATCCGCGACAACTCCAAATGTCGTATTGTCTCAGTTGTTCTGCTACGTATTTGAGAGCTTTCATCAACTTAGTAGTGTTGTTGATAGCGATACCCCGTTCCAGAAGTAGCGCCAGCATTTCTTGCAGTTGAGCATTGGTAGGATCGGGACATCGCTTTGCTGTTTGTCGTTGTTTTAATCGGTCGCGACGGTAAACTGCATGAAATACTTCGACTAAATTACTATCGCGTGTTGATAACTGTTTAATTTGGTTGCGTCGAGTGCGGTTCAATAATGCCCAATCGCTGAAATGTTTAAATCCAAACTCTGATAAAAATTTTCTGAGTTCTGGATGCTGCTTAGTTTGTAAATATGCCCAGTTCTCCAAACTCATTAATTCTGGTTTAAATGTTTGCAGCACTCTCACTGTAAAGTATTGATACGCTGCCTCCGTTGTCTGAGCATCGTGATTGACAACAAGCTGTTTTTTACGCTCTCTATCTAAAATTATCAATCTTTTACCATCATCATTCAAAACAAACCCTAATAAATCTTGATATCTAAAACTTTTACCACCAAAAAGATGGGTAATTTTTTTACAAGCTTTTAATATTGCTTCGCTAACATAGCATCGCAAACAAAGTCCAGCATAAGCTTTCACTAGGTTATCAACAGAATTTTCGCTATAAAAGCAATTCAATAGAGTAACTTGTAAGCTGTCACCGGAAGAAGCACCAAGTTGCTGAGTGAGGAAATTTTGTGCAGTTTTTACAGGATGAAGTTTGTATCCGAGTCCTTCACTAGCAAAATGAATTTGCCACATATTTCCATATCTAGAGAATGGATGTATTGGCGATAGCCTTTGTGGAAATTTAGTATTTGGATCTTTTTGAGTTAGACAAGATGTATCAAAACCTCTTTCTATTTGATCTGTGTATTGCTGTCCATAGTTTTGAGTTTTATTTTTCCTATCTTTAGCCATAATTAGTATCCACTCATTCTTGTGTATTGAATCTAAGGTTGGCTTAATGTTTTTAATTCTCAAACCAAGTTACAGTGTTGAAAATACAGCTAAGATTGATAAAAGGGTTAATTCTGAGAGCATCCCAAATATGTTTTCACTTTTCACTTTTTTGACTTACGTTTTGATATTAGCTTTGCTCTTAGTCTCTTAATCTCATAAAACTTATTTCATAACTCATTAATAATCTCATATAAAAACTCATGAAAAAATACAAAAAAATCAATAAATGTATCAATTGAGGTTATTTAGTACCTTTTATGCTGAGATTTCTACTGAAGAAGGAGTCACGAAGACAAAATTCAGAATATGTCCTACGGATACGCTACGCGAACAGAATCGAATCGATGGCACTTGCAATATTGACGAAATTATTGATACCATTCAACAGTAGCTACTGTTGAGCAGTAGCACGATTTTTCAGTTTTTGTAGCGAGTCCTTTAGTTGCTCGTTCTCGTTCTTGAGTGCCTCGATTTCGTGCTGTTTTTCCTTTAACTGCCGTTGTATTGAGGAAAGTTGCTGCTGCTGCTTTATCAACCACTCTCCGATTCCCAGTAAGTTTCTCCCTACTTAGTAATGTTTTTTTCATGAGTTTTTCTATGAGTTCTGGGATGAGTTTTATGAGTTTCACGCACTAAGAAAAAACTAATATCAAAGGTAATGCACTGCTACAGAAGTTCTTGCTCAGGGAAAATGTTGCTCTGTTGATCCTTATTGGTTTTGAGGAAGCTAAACTTTATCTCGTTAATGTTGAATACGGAGAATTTTCAGTACGTCATAAGTAGTCAGACAGAATTAATGACATAAGTATCTGAGTAAAAATGATGTATTAATCACAATTTAAGATGATATTTTTCTGAGAAATCAATCCTCTTTCGTATAAATTGTTAAGTTGAATTTATTGCCAAATCCGACATCATCATGTATATCGCAAAAGATTCTTTGGGATAATCCTCGTCGTTTTTACAATTTGTCTTGAATTGCAGATTATATAGGAGGCAAGGACAATGGCTGCACAAAATCCAATTTACTCTCGAAGAATTTCTCTCTATGCCATCAAAACTACTAAAAGTTTGGCTGCTATTCACGCTGCCAATATTATTCACAAAGATATGGCGTTGCTAAATTAGAGTATCATTTCTCAAGGTAGCGATCGCGGTTTCAAAAAGGCAATTACAGTTAATCATACCTTAGTTTAGTAACGCCACATTAAAAGCGTTGATCCTAAAAAGTTGTATATCGAGTAATTACGAGGAAGCAATGGTTCAAGAATTAAACAACCAATTTCCGCCAGTTCCAGAGTCAATTATGAATGCTTTACGGCATGAATTCATTAATAATCAAATAAATATGCAGATTATTGATGGAACATTGCCTAATGATTTGCAAGGTCACGTTTTTATCGTTGCACCCGTTGGTAATATTGACTCTCAAGGTCTCCCCTACAAAGACGGAAACACATTCTTGAGTGGGGATGGCATGATTTATCGACTCGATTTTACTCAACCAGGTCAAGCTACATTAAAGACGCGAATTGTTAAACCACCAGATTATGTGGCAGATCAGAATATTGAGTCGCTCCCATTCGCCGATCTGCTTAAGTTTCACAATCATGGCATCGTCAGATTTTCTTATATCCTCGGCTCTCGTAACCTATTAAATACAGCTTTTTTACCTATAAAATTTCCTCAAGAATCAAGTGAGCGTCTATTGGTAACATATGACGCAGGTCGTCCCTACGAAATTAACACGGAAAAACTATCAATAGGAAATCCAGTTGGACAGACAAAAGAATGGAAATCGGCAATTCCATTACCGTATCTTCCTTTTAACCCGATTTTAAGTACCGCACATCCTGCCTTTGATACCTACACCCATCAAATGTTTACAGTAAATTACGGCAGATCTCTAAGCAATTTTTTAGGAACAGAAGAAGGTAAACAGTATCGAGAAGTTCTAAACAATCTTTATCAAGAACTTTTAAAAAAGAGCGAAGAGCAAGAACTAAAACTTTTAAACGAGAGCGAAAGGAAAAAACTGCTGTTGCGAGGAGAATTTGTAAAATTATTGTTAAAAATTATAGATGATTTTGTTAATGATTTTGTCAATTTAATTTGCTGGGATGACACAGGTAGTCTAACAAAATGGAACTTGATTAATCCTGATGGATTGCCAATCAAGATTAAGCAAAGTATACATCAGATTGGAGTGACTGAAGATTATGTGGTGCTGCTGGATACATCTTTTACTGTTGGCATTGAGCAAATAATGAGCAACTGCTTACCTTTTCCCGAATTATTCCCACTAGGAGAGTTCTCAAGTTACCAAGATTTTTCAAAATGGTTGAGAAAATTATTCCAATCCACGCTTAAGCCTTCACCAGATTCAACTTTTTATATTGTGCACCGTGAAGATCTAAAAGAGGGAAAAGATTCAGTTGTAGCCCAGAAAATAGAAATTCCTCTTGAAGCTTCTCACTTTCTAGTAGATTATAAAAATCCTGATCGCAAAATTACACTCCACGTCGCTCATATTTGTGCTTGGCATGTTGCCGAATGGCTTCGTAATTACGATAAATCCGCTTACCCCGAACAGCCTTTAAACGAAGATTTGTATGGAATGCAACAGTGTGAAATGGATATCAGCCGAATGGGACGTTATGTCATAGACGTTAGTAGCCAAAAACCAACAATTGCATCTAAGAAAGTTATAGCTGATGAGCGTTGTACTTGGGGACCAGGGCTATTTACCTACCTTGATCGGCTACCGTCTTCGGGTTTGACTCCAGAACGGCTAGATAATATCTACTGGATTTCTTTTGGACTCTGGGAGGAGCTAATGACGGATTCTATGTTAGAACTCTACAAAGATTACAAATACAGAATCAAGTCACTGGAAGAAATTCTCAAACTGGGAAAAGATGGAATTCCAGCTACTTTGTTCCGATTGCATACATCGTCAAACGAATCGATGGCGATCGCCGATTACTACAAGTTCCCTCCAAGTCATATAGCGCTTTCGCCCCAGTTTATCCCGCGCAAGAATAATCAAGAAAGTTCGACCAATGGCTACATTATATGTTTTGTTTTTAATCTAGAAGGGGATGGAATATGGATTTTTGATGCTGGGGATTTGAACAAGGGACCGCAATGTAAAGGACCGCAATGTAAATTACATCATCCCGAACTTAACTTCGGGTTTTCATTGCACGCAACATGGTTACAAAATATCAGTTCCCAAAAGCCTATCTATGAGTATTCGGTAGAGGAAGATTATCGGGATTCAGTGGAGAATTTACTTAAGTTTGTGGAGGAGGATTTTTCTTCCTTTACAGGCACAGAGACAGAGAAACTCAAAAAAGCTATTCGCGACCTATTTGACAAGAAGATTTACCCACAGTGTGAATAGTATCTCTTTTTTTTATCACAGATAAACACAGATATGATATCTGTGTTTATTACTTTTATTCAAAGAAAAGACAACTATGATTATACTGACAGGATACACAATAACCGAAAAGATTTATGAAGACGCAAAAATAGTTATTTATCGAGGAATAAATAATCTAGAAAAAAAACCAGTTATCATTAAAACTCTTAAAAATGATTATCCTAGTATCGAAGAGATTACGAGCTTAGAACAAGAGTATAAACTGATACAAACAGTAGAGTGCCAAGGAATTATCAAACCCTATAAGTTAGAAAAATATCAAAACAGTTTAGCTCTAGTTTTAGAAGATTTTGCAGGTCAAGCTCTATCCTTATTACTTCAATATACTCAACTTTCACTTAAAGATTTTTTGATTATTGCTATTGCTTTGACAGAAACTTTAATCCAAATACATAAAGTTTCTATTGTTCATAAAAATATTAACACTAGCAATATTCTGATCGATCCTAAAAACAAAGAGATAAAACTGACTGGATTTAGTAATGCTATTACCTTTACTCAAGAGCAACAGATAATTACTATTTCCAATATACCACAAAATTGTCTTGCCTATATATCACCAGAGCAAACCGGGAGAATGAATCGTTCTCTTGATTATCGTACCGATTTTTATTCCTTGGGCGTTACTTTTTATGAAATATTAACTGGCACTGTACCTTTTACTAGCACCGATCCAATTGAGTTAGTTCACTATCATATCGCAAAACAACCTGTGCCACCATCGAAGAAAAGGCAGATTCCCAAAGCAATATCGAATATTGTCATGAAACTTTTAGCCAAAAATGCTGAAGACAGATATCAAAGTGCTGCTGGATTAAAATTTGACTTGGAAAGCTGTCTGCTGCAACTGCAAAGCACAGGGAAAATAGAGCACTTTCCACTAGGTCAGCGCGATCGCGGCAACAAACTAATTATCCCGCAAAAACTTTATGGACGAGAGCGAGAAGTGCAAACCCTCTTGGATGCCTTTGCAAGAGTCACCCAAGGAGCAACGGAGATAATGCTTGTTTCTGGTTACTCAGGAGTTGGCAAAACTTCAATAGTTAATGAAGTTCATAAGCCTATAGTAGAAGCAAGGGGATATTTTATTTGTGGTAAATTTGACCAGTTTAAGCTAAATATTCCTTATCTTGCTCTGATTCAGGCTTTTCAAAATTTGATTCGTCAGCTATTAACAGAAAGTGAAGAAAAGATTGCTATTTGGAAAGAGAAACTATTAAATGCTCTAGCTCCCAACGCACAGGTAATTATTAATATAATTCCCGAAGTTGAATTGATTCTTGGGGAGCAGCCGGAAGTACCACAGTTGGAATTCTCAAAATCCCAAAATAGATTTAATCTGGTATTTCAACAATTTCTTAATGTTTTTTGTCAACCAGAACATCCGCTAGTCATTTTTCTCGACGATTTACAGTGGGCAGATGCCGCATCTCTAAATTTAATTCAACTTTTGATGACTAAAGATCGTAGCCAATATCTGTTTGTGATCGGGGCGTATAGAGATAACGAAGTCAGTCCCAATCATCCATTGATTCAAACTATAGAGAAAATTAAATTAAAGGGTACTGTTATTAATAACATTAATATTAAATCTTTAGATTATATTTATGTTAGTCAATTAATTGAGGAGAGCTTAGGGAGAAATGTAGATACAAAGAAAATAAAACCTTTTGTACAACTAATTTTCAATAAAACCCAAGGCAATCCCTTATTCTTGATTCAATTAGTCACCAGTATATACGCAGAAAACTTGCTAGTTTATCAAGCAAATATTGACAGATGGCACTGGAATATCGAACATATTCAAGCAATTGGTATTATTGATCGTAACATTGTTGAACTGATCGCAGTAAATATTTTTAAACTGCCGCCAGAAACTCAAGAAATTTTAAAAATAGCTGCTTGTATTGGAAATTATTTTAATTTGGAAATTCTGGCGCTTCTTAATAAGAAATCTAAATTATCTACAGCTAAAGAACTGTTACCAGCACTTCAAGCTGGTTTGATTTTACCCCAATCCGATAGTTATAAGATTCCTCTGGTTTTTGCTGAGTCAGAAGTACAAAATTTAGATGTCTATGATGTCCAAGCTGACTACAGATTTTTGCATGACCGCGTACAGCAAGCTGCTTATTCTTTGATTTCGGATTCTGAGAAACAATCAACCCATTACCAAATTGGTAAATTACTACTAAAAAATAGTAATTTACCAGAGAAAAAAGATAATATTTTTACCATTGTTAACCAACTCAATTTTGGCATTGATTTACTCCATACACAGTTAGAAAAAGATGATTTAGCAAAATTAAATCTCATTGCTGGACAGAAAGCGAAGATAGCTACAGCTTATGAAGCCGCTATTAATTATTTAAATTTGAGCCTAGAACTTTTAGGAACAGATAGCTGGAATCGTCAATATGACTTAACTGTTACTCTTTATCTAGAAACATCAGAAACTCAGTATCTTAATACTAATTTTGAACAAGCTTCAAAAGTATGTGACATCGCTATTAAACAAGTTAAAAATATTATTCAAAAAGTTAAATTCTATAGAATTCAGATTAGAGTCACATTAGCGAAAAATCAGATTCAATTAGCAGTAGAAATAGGACTAAAAATTCTTGAAATACTGGAAGTGAGACTTTGTCAATCACCTCCTCAAGATCTAATTCTTGAAGAGTTAGCTAAACTGCCAAGAATGACCAATCTCTACAAGCTGGAAGCAATTGAGACTTTAATGCTAATACATCCACCAGCCTGTTTTTCCGAAAGTTTGCTTGCTCTGCCTATTTTATATACAATGCTTGAACTTTCTAGGCAATACGGAAATTCGTCACCCTCTATTTATGCCTATGCTGTTTATGGCAATATTAGAACTTGGCTAGTACCAAATATAGATTTCTCATACCAACTTGGTCAATTGGCTTTATTCTTATTATCTCAACTGAACGCTCCAGAATTAAAATCTAAATCATTTGTGGCAATTTCAATTAATATTACTCACTGGAAAAAGCACACTAAAAAAACAATTGAACCACTGTTTCAAGCAATTCAAAGCGGTTTAGAAGTTGGAGACTTGGAATTTGCTTGTTATGCTGCTCATTACTACTGTTTGCATTTATTTTTTAATGGAACTAATTTAGAAATACTGCAAAATAATCAACAAAAATATATCGTATCAATTCAAAAATATAAACAAAAACATCAGTTTTTTTTAGCAAAAATATTTGATGAGATAGTAAAAAGATTATTTCAAAATTCCGCTCAAAAAAATGTTTTAAATAATCATCTTATTGATGAAGGATTTTTATTCTCTTTACAAGAAAGAAACAATTTACTGGCTATGTTTAGCCTGTTTTTTGCAAAATGTCTAATTTGCTATTTTTTTAAAGATTATAAAAAGTCTCTAGAGTCTGCTCAAATAGGGTCAAACTATTCAGGTTTTGTGCGAGCCGAAATTATATTTACTCAACATAATTTCTACTATTCTCTGGCTGTTTTGGCTCAATATCACTATGCTCATTTGCCAGCAAATCTAAATAACGAGAGTGAGGAACATCAGTATTTGAGCCAAGTGACCCAAAATCAGGAACAAATGAAATATTGGGCAGACCATTGCCCCATGAATTATCAGCATAAGTACGAATTGGTAGAGGCAGAAAAAGCCCGTGTTTTAGGACAAATTCCTACAGCTATGGAGTATTATGATCGTGCAATTCAGGGGGCTAAAGAACAGGACTACATCCACGAAGAAGCCATAGCTTACGAACGCGCAGCAGAATTTTATCTCTCTCTGGGTAGAGAAGAGATAGGACGACTTTATCTGAAAAATGCTCATCATTGTTATAGTCGTTGGGGCGCTTTAGCCAAAGTTCAAGCCTTAGAATTGGAGTATCCACAGTTTCTAATGGATATAAACGACCGAAAAGAAAACCAAAGCATTAATACAACGGAATCTACCGCTAGTACAAATCCCCAAGCACTCGATATCGTCACAGTTACCAAAGCCTCTCAAGTATTAGCTAGCGAAATTAAACTAGACCAACTGCTGGCTAAGTTAATGAAAACTGTAATTGAAAATGGCGGTGCTCAAAAAGGCTTTCTGATATTAAAAAAAGATCAGAAATGGGCGATCGCAGCTGAAGGGACGGTAGATTCTGATGACGTGACTCTACTGCGATCGCTTCCCATTGACTCTGTAGATGACGACAAGCAGACACCTATCCTACCAGTTGCGATCGTTAACTATGTTGTCCGTACTCAAGAAAATGTAGTTCTTAATAACGCTACCGAAGAAGAACAGTTTATCCGCGATCCCTACATCGTCGCCACTCAACCAAAATCGATTCTCTGTACTCCTTTGTTACATCAAAGTAAAGTAAGTGGTATTTTATACCTGGAAAATGATTTGACCACAGGTGCATTTACTAGCGATCGCATTGAAGTTTTAAGAATTCTTTCTGCTCAAGCTGCTATCTCCATTGAAAATGCTCGTCTCTACGGACAGTTAGAAGATTACAACCGAAATCTAGAGCTAAGAGTAGAAGAACGCACTCAACAACTCTCACAAACCCTAGAAATTCTCAAAGCCACCCAAGCCGAACTGCTGTTTGAAAACGAGTTACTTAAAAGTGCTGAACAACCTTCTACCTTTGATTATCAAGTGGGAGGAAGTTTGCCGATGGGTTGTCCCACTTATGTTGTACGTTCAGCAGACCGTTATCTCTACCAGGCGTTGAAGCGCGGGGAGTTTTGTTACATTCTCAACCCTCGGCAGATGGGCAAGTCAAGCCTGATGGTACGCATGATCAACCATCTCCAGCATGAGGGATTTAGCTGCGGAGCGATCGATCTGACGCGCATTGGTAGCGAAAACGTCACACCTGACCAATGGTACAAAGGCTTGACAGTAGAGCTATGGCGAAGTTTTGGTTTGTTAAGAAAGGTTAATCTAAAAACTTGGTGGCAAGAGCAAGGAGATATTTCTCCGGTTCAGAGATTGAGTCAATTTATTGAAGAAGTTTTGCTAGTTGAAGTTGCTCAAAATGATGATACTATCTCTAAAAATCTGATAATTTTTATCGATGAAATTGATAACGTCTTAGGCTTGAATTTCCCAGTTAATGACTTTTTTGCTCTGATTCGCTCTTGCTATAATCAGCGCAGTATTAATCCAGAGTATCGACGTTTAACCTTTGCTCTTTTTGGGGTCGTCACCCCTGGCGACTTAATTACTGACCATCAAAGAACGCCCTTTAACATTGGTCAGACCATTCAATTGGAAGGTTTTAAAGAGCATGAAGCCCAACCTTTACTTCAGGGATTGACCGAGAAAGTGAGCAATCCTCAAACACTCTTAAAAGAAGTGTTAGCCTGGACTAGCGGTCAGCCTTTTTTGACCCAAAAGCTCTGTAAACTCATCCGCAATTCTTCATCTCCTATTCCTACAAACAGAGAAGCCGAATGGATTGAAAATTTGGTGCGAACAAAGGTAATAGAAAATTGGGAATCACAGGATGAACCAGAGCATTTGAGAACTATCCGCGATCGCCTCCTCAACAGCAAACAATCCGTTCGGCTACTAGAACTCTATCGACAAATTCTGCATCAAGGAGAGATTGTTGCAGTTGATAGTGCAGAGGAAAAAGAATTGCTTTTGTCCGGGTTAGTAGTCAAGCAACAGGGAACTTTGAGAGTTCAGAACCATATTTATGAATCGATCTTTGTTTGATGCCCTCAGAATAGAATTGGTTTCCCATCACCGCTGCTTTGGGAATGTCGAGGGATGCGATCGCTCTGACCATATTCACCGACTCATTGCCAAAATCCCCAACAAACAGCACTAAGTCAACACCCAGATGTTTAATCAAGAGCTTTCCCTGGTTATCCGAACCGTATTGAGACAACTAAGTGGGTGGACAAAATTAAATTCATGGTGGGCATTGCATATCAAAAGATTGTAACCTTTGCAGAGCAATTGTTTTAAGCAATGCCCACCCTACTGGCATATTGCATTTATTTATGTCCATCTACTTACGCACGGTTGCATGTTTCATGTACCATACTTTGATCAATATCCACTCAGCATTCCTCGCCGCTTAGCCTCACGTTCAGCAAGATGAAAAAGTAGTAAGCCTATAGCAAAATATCCTACCCCATTGATAATAGCTATACCCAATTTTGTGAAATCTAAACTCTCACCTCTTGCCATTAAGTCACGCAATAATCCTGCACCAGGAGCCATGGGCAATAATTCTGCCAAAATTTTTGCTGGTCCTGTCCAAGTTTCTGTAGGAGTTGTCAATAAAAATAAAAATGGAAACTGAGAGAGGGCTATCAGTTGCTGGATACGCTTAAACAATAAGGCTAAAGACCCCATTGCAAAAGCAAAGCCATTGGCTCCCAAGACGACTGTTACAAAGGGTAAAAGTAACGTTGGGGGAAAGTTAAAACGACTTCCAGTAATTACCATTATGATAAAGAGAATACCGAGGATTTCCACCGTCTGCAAGATCAAATTAGCCAATGTCCGCATTAAGAAGACCTTGATCGCGCCATACCGTGAAAGGAATACTTGTTCTAAAGTGCCAGTTTGAGTCTCTTGTTGCAACTCTCCTGCGAGGTTTTGCAGAGTGAATGTCACCAAAGTCCAAAGCACATAACCAATAATGATTGAGTCGAGGCGATCGCTTAATTGAAAAGCAGAACCAGCAATGTAACGAGCACTCAAGAAAAGTCCATAAAACACAGAAGCGTAGACAACAATACCAGCAATTGCCTCAATTGGATAACGGCGAAATTGAATCCAACAGCGACGCAATTCAGCAAGAAATAATTCAAACATTGCTCATTCTTCCTTCTCTGATTATTTGTAAAAAGATTTCTGTGAGGTCAAATTGCTCTTTTCTCACATAGTTCAGAGGTAATTTTTTGACTATATCGAATACTTTATAAAGTAATTCTAGTTGACTTACATAGATAATTTTTCCATCTTCAATATCAGCACCAACTTTTTCCAACTCTGCAATTCTTGCCTTATCTAGTGGAACTTCCATTTCGATTTTGTAAGCTGTACTAGAAAACTGCCGGATGAGTTCTTGTGTTGGTGCTTCTGCTAAAATTTTCCCTTTTTGGAGGATAGCAATTTTATCAGAAAGTTCTTCAGCTATTGCCAATTGATGAGTTGTTAACAAGATAGCACAACCAGAAGCAGCAATTTCTCGCACCAGAATTTTCACATCTTCAGTTGCTTCTACATCTAATCCTAAAGTCGGTTCATCTAATAATAAAAGCAAGGGTTGATGAACTAAGGCAACTGCAAATGCAAGTTTCTGCTGCATCCCCCGTGAAAGTTGCTGCACTGGTGTACGGCGTTTGTGGAGCAAACCAAATCTTTCTAAAAGTGCAATTCCTGACTTACGGGCTTCGCGATGGGAAAGTCCTTTTAACACCCCAAAGTATTCCAAATTCTCTTCTGGAGTTAGTCGCCAGTAGACATTACGATTTCCTTCTAGGACGGCACCCATCTTTTGCAACGCTGCTGGGTTGCGATGGGGGTCACTTCCAGCAATTCTGATCCAACCAGCATCCGGCTGAATCAATCCTGTCATCATTTTAATACTCGTTGTTTTGCCTGCTCCATTCGGACCAAGAAATGCCAAAACCTCACCAGGGAAAATAGTTAAGGAAACGTTCTTGACTGCTTCCACTATTTGGTTACTTTGGTGATATGTTTTCTTGAGGTTGTAAGCTTCAAGTGCTTTCATGTTATATTTAGTACCTATATTTTGTGTAGTTTATTATACTACACAAAATATAACTTTTGAAAATCAATATCTTCGCTCGATTCTTGGGTTATCGAACTATTCCCCAAGCACAACGTATTTTATCAAACCAGCTTGATAAAGTTTTTTCTCTGCTTGTATGAAAGCACTCTGCTTAGTTAATGACTATACCAGGCTACATCCGTGCCAAAGCAGCGACCTTGGATAGCTTATCTTTATTTAGCCCTTCCAGTTCGTTTAGGTGGAGCCAGCCTTCCTTGACCAATCTAGCAAAGACAAAGAGCAGAACAGAATATTGGTAGTCGTACTTACCCTCGACTTCATGCCTTCTAGCACTCAAGAAATCGTGTAACCGCCAGAGATCACTCAATTCCACGAGTGTGCTTGCTTCTTCTCGAACTTGTTTCAGCAAAGCCTCAACTTCTCGCTTGTAGGCTTGATCAAAGGCAGTTCGAGCTATCTTCTTCTCAGTGTCAGTCCACTCAGCTTCACTCACTTGCATAACTCAATCTGAAATTTGTGCGGTAGTTAGTTGGTTAGGATTGTTCCGTTTGCGGAAGAGTAATTGAGCGCTCTTGGTTAACAGAGCGCTCCCCACAATAGTTAGTGATTTACTCTCCGCGTGTGAGTTTTCCTATCGAACCAGGTTCAGAAGCTCTTTGGGAGAGGCTAACAAGTCAATGGCTACGAAAAAGATCTTGCCTTCAGGGTTGATCAAGAACCGCCAAGCCATGTTCATGCCCACTGCTGCGCCAAACCAGGGAGTCTGAACCTTGCCTGTAACTTTCACTTGAGTGTAGCCATCGTCTCCAGGTTCAGCGACACCGCGCTCTGGCACCAAGTTGAGGTTCTGACACTCTTCTCGGAAGAACCGCAGGATTGCATCTTTGCCAACGATCGGTTTTTGAAAGGGAGGTTGCAAAGCACCGTCCGCCACGAACAGCTTAATTAGTTCATCAAAGTCATTTGCATTCAAGTTGTTCATGTAGCTCAACACTGTTGGGTTGTCGAGACCTTGAATGGTGACTTTAGTACGCTGAGACGTTTCTTTGGGCGGGACCACAGGTTCAGAAATTCTGGCATAGTCGCCTAGTTTACTTGCATCAAACCCCATGTCTACAACCGAGTTTCGCAGGACAGTGATCTGTTGTCCTTGATCCATGTTTTTGAGGGCTTCCAATACAGCAGTAGCGTTGGCTGAAAGCTTATAGCCAGCCGGAATTGGCGCGACAGTGCCTTGCTCCATCCATTCCCCAAGCTGATTCCAAAAACCTAGCTTAATATTAGGCGACCAAGTAGCATAGGTACGGCAAATGGGCGTATCTGCGTGGTTTGCCAGATCACACATAACCTGAGTTTGCTCCTCAAAGGTCATTTGCTTGATTTGGTTCAGGATTCGTTCGGCAAATTGCATACTGGCTGCACCGGGAGCTGCAACTGTGATGGTTTTGCCCATCTCCAGAAAAGCGAACCACGTCCATGCCAGTTGATCTTCGGCACTGAGTTGGTTGAATCGTGCAGTCAAAGCCGGTACTGCATCAGCCGATAATGTGCCGGGAAAAATACCACGAGCGGAATCGATAGTAATTGCCATGTAGAGGGTTACCTCACTAAGTTTGTAACTGACTAAAGGTGAAGCAATAGATCTCTGGTGATACAGTTTTGCTCCCCCAGTCATTAAATTATCACGAAACGTTACATTTATTTACAATATTTTATATTCAACTCAGCAACTTAGTTCCGTTGGTAGCTGTAATACCTGAAGCATAGGCACTACAGTGAGCAATTATCTTTTGAGCCAGGTGTTTCTCTTTAATATCTGATACATTTCTTGACAGACTAAGGTAAAGAGGTTTTCATTTACACGTCAAAGTTGATTCCTCTACATCCTTTGCAAGTCACGATTGGGTTAGTGCTACCATAATTCGGTTAGGGATAAGTCGATCAAGTTCCCAGTTCGCCTGAATCTAGGAGGCGTAGTAGACCCGCTACAGGTAAAGAAACATACGCGTTTGACTAACTTTGCCTAAATGTCTGTGACTTAAAGGAAAGATTGCCGAAATTTCAAGTAAAAGCTTGCCGAATCCAGAGCCAGACTGGCTTTATGCATCTTCAACAGAACGTCGAACTTCCCAGAAAGCTTCCACGACTTCCTTCTTCCATCTGGAGTTTAGACGACGCATTAATCGACACAAAACGCGCAACCCTCCCCCTTCGGGTATGCCTTCTCCTGACGGAGACACTGCGTGAACGGCACGCCAAGGGCGAACGCCAGTTCCCTACGGTAAGTCCTGCGGACAGGCTGCGCCAACGCGTAGCGTCTCCCTTAGGAGAGGGAAACCCTCATCAAGGACTGGACTCACCAAATCAAGCAGGATTTTTAGTATTAATTGAGAATTTATTCTAATAAATGGCTTAATTTGGGGCACTTCACGATTAATCGTGGAGCGCACAACGATTACCCATAAAGGGTTGCGCGTTTTGTGCAGGTTTTTCCCTCGACTAGTTTGCGCTTGTGTCAAAGCAATTCCCAGAGAGAGAATTGCCGTTGGCGTTCTAATTCCTGAAGTCGGTGTTTTTCTGCATAGAAAGCCTTACAATAAGACTCCGATTTTTCCGGTTCAGTTTCTGGATTGGTTTGCTCAAATAGTTCCCAGAAGTGACGACAGCGCTTTTCACGCAGCACCTGTTCCATACAAGCAGTCGCTGCCTGGATCGATTTATCGTGGCGTGAGATAATTTCTTTTTGGGTTTTCTCATTTAAATGAAATAAGTGAGATACCAATTCCATCTCTTCAGGAAACTCTAGACATCTGTCTTGCACAATTGATACCAAATCATGTTCCATTCCAGAAGAAACCTCTAAAATTTGCCGCCAGAAAAAGCGGTGATGAGAAAGACTAAATTGCAAATCTCGCTCTTCTAAAACATCAACTATAGCCTGACGATATTCTGGATAGTGCAAGTAAATTTGCAGTAATAAAGCCTCTGCGACTTCTAAAAGACTGCTTTCTTGAGGTGCAAGACTTTGCTGTGCTGCTACAGGTTGCTGCTTGATGACTGGTATTGGCTTGCGGTAAGTAGTAGCAGGAGCAATCTGAGTGAGAAGATTTTCTACCCTTAAGGGTATCAGTCTGGTATCTCCTAAACTGAGAATTTGAGCACAGTGGGAAATGTAATAGTTACGTGTATCACCATTAGCAATATTTTTCAATAATTTCACTATCTGCCCAGAGACTTGTTGGAAATCAGCAGCCTGTTTCAAGTCGCGGTCTTTTGTCATTTGCTGAATTTGCCAATCTAGCCAAAGTGGAGCATTTGCTAATAGTTCTCTATAATCTTCTGGCTTGCGTCCTTGCAAATATTCGTCAGCATCTTTACCATCGGGTAAGTTGAGAATCTTGAGCTGGACTTCACCGTTGTATGCGAGTTCGGCAATTTCCCTGATCGCCCTGTCTGTAGCATTTGTTCCAGCTTTATCAGCATCAAAGTTGAGGACTAACTGTTTGGAGTCGGTGTAGCGTAATACCTGCCGTATTTGTTCTAAACTTAGGGCAGTACCGAGAGAGGCGATCGCATTATTAATCCCAGCTGCGTGGAGAGCGATCGCATCAAAATATCCTTCCACCACCACAGCTTGATCGAGTTGAGAAATAGCTGCTTTTGCTTTGTCAAGAGCAAACAAAGTTTTCCCCTTGATAAAAACTTCTGTTTCGGGTGAATTCAAATATTTAGGTTGTTCATCACCTAAACTTCTACCACCAAAGCCAATGACACGCCCAAGAACATCGTGGATAGGAATCATCACGCGATCGCGGAACACATCATAATAACCACTTGCTTCCTTACGTGGTTTAATCAAACCCGCTTTTTCCACCAGTTGCACTGGGTAGCGTTTATCCTTAACCAAGTAGCGGTAGAGTGTTTCCCAACCTGCGGGTGCATATCCGAGACTGAACTGCTCTATTGTTTCTTCCTTCAGTTGGCGCTTGGATTGCAAATACTCCAATGCCTTCTCTCCCGAAGTCGCCTCTCCTAAGGGAGACGCTCTTGCAACAACGGGGGGAACCCCCGCACGGCGCTTCTCTCCACTGTACCTGAGAGCGTGTTGATAAAACTGTGCCGCTGCAGCTAGAACTTCATACAGTTGTTCGCGCAAAGACAACTGACGTTGCAACTCTTGCCTTTGTTCAGGTTCCAGTGTTTTCACAGATACTTGGTAACGCCGCGCTAAATCCAATACCACTTCACCAAAAGAGCGCTTTTCCAAGTCCATGAGAAACTTAATAGCATTGCCTCCAGCTTGACAGCCAAAGCAATAGTACATTTGCTTATTCTGGCTGACAGTGAAACTAGGAGTTTTTTCTGAGTGGAAGGGACACAAACCTACATAGTCTTTCCCGCGCTTGCGTAAGACAACATATTCTGAGATGACATCGACAATGTCAGTTCGTTGTTTCACTTCGTCAATTGTGTCTGGATGCAAGCGAGGAATGTGCATACTGATTAAGAGTTATACTGTTTCACTTTAAGGTTGATACAAATGGGAATTGGGCATAGGGCATAGGGCATAGGGAATTGGGAACCCAGAACTGGGAACTAGGAACCAGGAATCGAGCATTGCCCCTTGCCCATTGCCCATTGCCCATTGATCATTGACTATGGACTAATGGTTCTGATGAATATTATATTCTTGATGCAAATCTAAGAATGACGCTCTAAAATTACTAATCACTTAATTGTATAAGAGGAAATACTGAAAATGGGACGTATTTTTATTTCAGCAGATCACGGAGGTAAAGAAGCAAGAGGAACAGATCCAGGCTCAATCGCCGGTGGGACAACCGAAGCTAAGGAAATGATTTTGTTGCGGGATTTGATAGTCACTGAACTCAGAGCGCGTAATTTTGAAATCTTAGCAGTTCCAGATGATTTGAGTGCTCAACAAACTATCGCTTGGATAAATTCTCGCGCTCGTCAAAAAGATGTTGCCATAGAAATTCATGCTGATGCTGCGAGCAATCCTTCTGTGCGTGGAGCAAGTATTTTCTACATTGTTAACAATGATGAGCGCAGAAGCAATGCCGAACTGCTACTCGTGGGGCTATTGCGCCGCGTTCCTCAGTTACCAAACCGAGGAGTTAAGCCAGACTCAGCATCAGGTTTGGGAAGTTTAGCATTTTGTCGTCAGACAGCAATTGCTTCTTTGTTATTGCAAGTTGGCTTTCTCACTAGCCCAGACGATCGCGCTTTGCTGCAAACTCGCCGCCGCGACTTTGCGCTAGGAATTGCTGATGGACTCGCATCTTGGAGTCGTACTATTGATCCTGGTTCAGGAGGAGAAGCAGACCCAACATATCCGGTATTCAGTATCAATATTAACGGGCAACTTTACCCAGAGAAAGGGATACTCATTAATGGTAATGCTTATATTCCCATTGACTTAGCGGATCGCTTGCGGATTGATTTGTCCAAAGCGCCTAATGTCAGCCGTGTGACTTATCGTCGAGTTGTTTACGTCAAAGCTATTGAACTGCGGGACTTTCATGTTTCTGTCTCATGGGATAGTGCAAGTCGCACTCTCAATTTGCGCTCGATTGTGCAAATTCCCTCTGGTCAAATTGACAAGATTATGTTAGTAGGTTATACATCAGAAGTGCAGTTGCAGCTATTTCTGAGGAACAACAATGAAAGTGCGATCGTGCAGTTTCCTGACTTGTCCAAACTCTATCGGGAAGAAGCAACAATAGAAGGGGTAAACCATGACATTGCCTTTTGCCAAATGTGCCTAGAAACTGGATTTTTACGCTTTGGCGGCGATGTCAAACCAGAGCAAAATAACTTTGCAGGCTTAGGGGCTATTGGTGGTGGTGCAGAAGCGGCGTCGTTTGAAAGTGCTAGAATTGGCGTCCGGGCACACATCCAACACCTAAAAGCTTACGCCAGTTTGGAACCATTGGTGCAGGAAGTCGAAGATCCGAGATTTCGCTTTGTGGCGCGTGGTATTGCCCCATCAGTCAACCAACTATCAGGACGTTGGGCTGCAGATTTGGAATATGGTAACAAAATTATGGCGATGCTCAAACGGCTCTATGAGTCGGCAGGACTAATATAAGTGCTTAGTCTCGATTTCAATTCAATTGCGCTAAGGAAAAAAGTTGCTCAGCAAAGTATTCAATCAAATCGCGGTGTGCTAGCTGAGCGCGCCACCATTGCGGTATCCCCAGTTCTCCATAAAAGGCTCCAGCTAATTGTCCGTAAACGGCACCCGTTGTATCGGCATCATCGCCTAAGTTGACGGCTAAAAGACAGCCTGACTCAAAAGACTGACTGTGATAAAACGCCCACAACGCAGCTTCTAAGGATTCGACCACATAACCTGTTCCTTTAATTTCTGGGGGTTGACGATGTTTGAACGACCCCGCTGCAATTGTTTCGATTTCGTCAACTAAGGGGTTTTCTTCCCAATAGTTGGGAATTGGGCTGTAGTGAGGAGAGAGTAATTCCTCTCGACTAGCTCCATTGACGGCTCCCACGAGCAATGCACCTAAAGATCGGCAAGCATCGACAGCCGTTGCTGCACCGTGCGTCGTGCGAGAACTCTCACCTGAGGTTTCAATCGCTTGTTCCGGGTTTCGGGCGAAAAACAGAGGTACAGGTGCCAAGCGCATGATAGAGCCATTCCCAGCACTGTAGGGATCTGTGGAACCACAGTAATGCTCGCCTGTCCTTTGAAACCGAAACAGCGCTGATAGAACAGTGTTGCCGATATCAAAGCAGTATCCTGTGCAGCTCAGGTGTCCTGTTTGATACCATTGCAAATATCGTTTCAATTGATCGGTTGGGGCAAACCCGTTGTGCTCGATCAGGCTTTCTGCCAAACACAGTGCCATTGAAGTGTCATCCGTCCACTGTCCCGATAGCAGTCCAAAAGGACCGCCGCCGACCATATCCTTAATGGGTGTAAACGTGCCTGGTGGCTTGAACTCTAAAGTGGTTCCCAGTGCATCGCCAGTAGCTAAACCAAGAAGACATCCACGATAACGCTCGATTGGTTGCATAATAGAATTGGCCATCAAGTTGAGGTCGAAATATCTTTTCCAAACGTCGAAACTATACTCATGCGATCGCTCTGCGATACTACTATAGCAATCCTAAATGATTCATGAGAATCTCTTTTTGTGTCTTTCCTTCGTGTCCTTCTCCTGGCGGAGACGCTGCGCGAATGTGTTCTTTGTGGTTCGTTAAAAAAATTCACTACTATTTACTTAGTGAAAATAACTGCATATCAACTTACCTGGAGCATTGTCCTCAAATGGCACGAGCGTCCCATCTTTTTCAACTTTAATTTGCTTAAAACAGTTGTAGACTTCGATGGGTCTTTTGACTCCATCTACACTCACAGCAGCCCTATATTCCCAATAATTTTTGGCACTGCGTTTGATGCTGAGAATGCAAATTTGATAACCTTGATAATCCCGACATACAGATGCCTCAGCAGGGAAAGTTACTAAGAAAAAAAGTATCAATAGCAGTACGAAAGCAATATATTTCATCATGCTAATATCACGCATTTAATTTCCAAGCCAACTCATAACCAAAATACTAGACTTCTTGCACTCATTCATTCATTCATTCTTTCTTTCTTTTGGCGCGAAACAAATGATAACATCCTTGTGCTTCTGCCCATCCAACAAACTACAAACTTTTTCTTTTAGGAATCACATATCTTATTCCACCTTTAGCACCAACAGTATCACCTTTGTAACGAGGGATAATATGAATACTGGCGTGCATCATATTTTGACCTGCATCTCGATTGATGTTCATTCCCACATTGAAACCATCTGGTTCAAATTCTTGACTGAGAATTTCTTGCACTCTGTTAACCATAAACCAACAAGCAGATTGCTCTTTAAACGGTAGTTCAAAATAATTACTAACGTGACGTTTTGGAACGACCAAAACATGACCTTTACTCACGGGATAACCATCAAAAATAGCATACGCAGTTGCTGATTCGGTTAAGATAGTTAGGTTTTTATGAGGATTGCAAAATATGCAATTATTAGATGAATTTCTCTGTAAATTATAATGTATATACTCGTAAATTTCGCAATAATCATCTAAGTGAATTGATTTAAAAGGAAGTTTGACAATACACTGATATGTAGTTTTTTTGTGGATATAATGTTCTCGAAAACCTTCTCTTTTTATATCCCTTCTCACTGCATAATACGCTTTTCCTCCTGGCTTCAATAGGTTCGACACTCTCATGATAACATCCGCTTGTTCTTCAAGAAACAAAACGTTTAAAACATAAAAGCAAATTATTGTGTCAAATTTCTCATTAGGGTATTCTGGGAAATAATAAGGGTCATAACCTGTAATATCAAATCCTTTTTGTCGTAATAATTTAACATCATTGCCCAAGCCACAACCAAAGTCTAAGATTTTACCTTGAAGCAGATTCTTATCTAACAAAAACTGTGCAGGTACTGATAGGTAAGTTCTTTCTATTGCTGTGAGGTGGCTGAATTGATTTTTTTGCTTTTTCATGGAAACATAAATCTTCTTTCGATTAAGTAGCCGATATGAACTGCGTACATCAGCAGCGATGAAATGTTATACGGCTTCAGACGCTATAGTATATTTTATACTTTTAATCATTTGGGGGTTCAGTGTTAGCACTTATCATCTCGAAACTAAAAAAGCGATCGCCCAAAGAGCGATCGCACTATCCTCACAGGAGGGTTCGGAACTATGCAGTCTTAAAAAACCTGATAATCTCGCGCACATGATCCAAAAATTGCCCATCTGTAGAAAGTTGAGCGATCGCCACTCGCGCTTCTCTTGCCAGACGTTCATGTTCGATTTGATTTGTGGCACGTAGTTCTTCAAAAGAAGCGGCAATTCGAGCTAATTCTTTGCGCGTTTCTTCTAAATAAATTTGTTGGTTGGCTGCTAAGGAGAAGGGCTGTTCTGGGTTAAGTTGTTCTTCTAAGCGCTTAACGGTTACTTCTAAAGTGTCAAAACGGGAGCGAAGTTCAACAACATCTTCACGTGGATACTTCCATTCTTGGCGAATCATAACCAATCGTGCATACAAGTATTCATAGGCACTGATGGCTGGACGTAGTCCTGTTAATAACAAAGCCGGACCAGAACTGACATAGCCGACTGCACTAATACCAGCGGTAGCGAGGACGTAAAGAGCAACAGCTGAAAATAAGTGTAAGGTAATGGCAATAAGGAGCGTAGACGCGTTCGCGCAGCGTCCCGCAGGGAAGCGGCTTGTCGTCAGACATCGCCGTGCCAAAACCTTGACGTAATCCTGTTGTTTCTCATCCACTGGAATTCCTTTTTCAGTTGATTGTGCTGCTTGAAAGGTAGATTAGAAGCTGATTTCGCCCTCTTGCATTCCCATGGAAAAATGAAGACTGGTAAGGCTTCTGGAAAACTTTTCGGTCTACTGAGTATTAGTAGACTTGGGAGACGCAGTTGCAGACGAATTATCTTTACCTTTTGACCGCATTTCTTTGGAGATGATTTATCGAGGATTGTACCATTTCAGCGTTGCTTACGACAAAGGTAACGCGGATGACCCCATTAAGTACTTTGCTGCAAAAGAGAATCAAGATTTAGGAGTAGTCAAAACCCTGCGAAAGCCAGTCTCCAAGCTGGATTTATCCCCTTTTCCTGCACCTTCTTGACAAAAGTGCAATTACCTTAACCTCTCACCGATGTATGTAGTCAGGGTTGGAGAAGATGGAGTATTTTGCGTATCTGGAGAAATTGGAACAAGTTCAAGACCAAGAGCATGAGCTTTGTTCCTGAGATTTTTTAGGACTTGCTCGTTGTATTTCTGCTCGT